>NZ_JBHZBH010000001.1:0-576460 GCF_042754765.1 Nonomuraea sp. NPDC059194
CCGCCCACTGAGCGGCGGTCAAATCACCACGACCCACCCGAAGATCATCCCAGAAGTAGATCACTCACGTGATCCACTTCTGAAACACGCCCTAGCACGGGGCACATCTTTACACCTTCGTTATCGCCTCGGCAGTCACTCCGATAACTCCAGTCATTTCTGACTATCTCGTCACTTGCCGTGAACCTGTCCCGTCGGAAGCGCGTACCTCCGACCATGCACAGGCTTCTACGCCGCAAACCCGCCGCGGGAGAGCTGCTCCTGCTGGGCGGGTTCGCCCTGGCGGCCGTGGTCACGGTGCTGCTGGTCATGCCGGGGCCCGCCGCGCTCACGTCGGTCTCGCCGGTGGCGCCGACCACCTCCGACCAGGACCTGCTGATCAAGGTACGGCAGGCGGGCCTCTGGGAGATTCCCACCGGGCAGCAGGCCCAGCAACGGGCGCTCAGCGCTCGGGTCAAGGATGTCGGCAAGCACCTGGTCGAGGACCATCTGAAGCTCGACAAGACGGTCATCGCCGTCGCGTCTCGCCTCGGCGTGGTGCTGCCCAGCCAGCCGACGGCCGACCAGCAGCGCTGGATGGCGCAGCTGTCCACCAAGACCGGCGCCGCCTACGACAGGGACTTCGCGAACCTGCTGCGGGCCGCCCACGGCAAGGTCTTCAGCGTGATCGCCCTGGTCAGGGCCGGTACCAGGAACGACGAGATCAGGAAGTTCGCCACGACGGCCAACGCGTTCGTGCTCAAGCACATGACGCTGCTGGAGAGCACGGGGCTGGTCGACTACGACGCGCTGCCCGAACCGCCCACGCCTTCGCCCGCCCCCGTCGCCCTGGCGGCGGCCGATTCAAGGAGAGAGAACCAGTGATCGCATCCAGACGGTTGGCCGCGGCCATGTCGTCGCTGGCCCTGGTGGCCGGCGGCCTGGTGTCCGCGGCCGTCATCCCCGCCCTTCCGGCCCTCGCCGACCACTGCGACCCCGCGGGACACCCCGAGCAGAACCAGGGGCAGCGGGGCGGCGCGCTCAGCCCGGTCGAGCCCACCCCGTCGCCGAGCCCCACAGGGGACGGCGACAGCCGTACCGACCGAAACCAGGAGGGCCGAAACCAGGAGGGCCGGAACCAGGAGGGCCGGGACCCGCGGGACCCCGGCGACCAGCGGCGGCGACCTCAACCCCAGCCCTCGCCCACCCCGTCTCAGGGGGAGAACGACTGCGCCGACCTCGGCCCGTTCGTGGCCGACTTCGTCGACATCCGCGACGTGCCTCCGGGCGGCAACCTCCTGGCGAACCTCCGGTCGGGTTCGCGGGGCACGTTCGTCTCCCGGTGCGGCACGAACGGCAACCGCCACAACAACCCCGACAACTTCATCGTCGCCCCCGGCGTCTCCAACGGCGCCCACCACCTGCACGACTACGTCGGCAACCTCTCCACCGACGCCTTCTCCACCGACCAGTCGCTGGCCGCGGCGGGCACCACGTGCAGGTTCGGCGACCGGTCGACCTACTTCTGGCCCGTCCTCAGGGACAGGCGGGTCGACGCCAACCTCGGCGACCCCGACGGCAACGTCGGCCAGGTGCTGCGCCCCCGTCAGGCGATCATGCTGTTCCGCGGGAACGCCGCGAGCAGGGTCAGCCCCATGCCCCGCTTCCTCCGGCTGATCACCGGCGACGCCAAGGCGGCCACGAACGGCGGCGCCAACGCCCGCGCCGCGTGGTCGTGCGCCGGCTTCACCAACCGCGTCACCACCAGGTACCCGCTGTGCCCGCGCGGCAGCCTCGTGCTCAGGGTGCTCGACTTCCCCAGTTGCTGGGACGGCCAGAACACCGACAGCGCCAACCACCGCACCCACGTGGTCTTCCCCGGCCAGGGCGGCGGCTGCCCGCAGGGCACGAGGGCGGTGCCGCAGCTGCGGATGATCCTCGCCTACAGCGTGCCGCAGGGCCCGTCCTACGCGCTCGACGCCTTCCCCGAGCAGTTGCACAACCCGGTCACCGACCACGCCGACTTCGCCAACGTCATGCCGGACCGGCTGATGTCCTTCGTCGTGAACTGCGTCAACCGCGGCAGGCGCTGCTAGCGGACGCGCTCCTCGACGACCTCCCGGGCGGCACACCTCACCCATCTCCCTGGGAGGGAATCGATCGATGCTCCACAGAAAGCAGCCGCGCCACGCGGGTCTGGACACCAGGCAGCTGCGCCTGGGTGCCACCGCCGCGGTGACCGCGCTGATCCTGTCGGCCGTCGCGCTGACCCGCACCGAGCGCGGTGTCCAGCTGCTGAACGGCGGCCTGGGCTTCCTGGAGTTCTACGTGGGCGTCTTCGCCCTGGTCACGCTGACCGCCACCGTCGCACTCGGACTGGTCACCACCGAGCGCGTCTTCCTCTCGGCCCCCGACAGGATCCGCGCCCAGCTCGCCCACAGGGTCGCGGCGGCGGCAGGCATGGCCTTCCTGCTCGTCCACGCCGCGCTGAAGACGTCCTCGCCGACCGGCCTGGCCGCGTTGGCCCTGTTCGCGCTGGCCACGACGACGGGAGTGGCGCGCGGCCGGTTCGCGCTCACGTCCCGGCCGTGGCTGTGGCGGGCCCTGCACGGCACCGCCTACCTGGCCTGGCCCGTCGCCATCCTCCACGGGCTGACCGCGGGCCGTACGCCCGCCGGGTGGGTGGCCTGGTCCTACGTCGTCTGTCTGGCGGCGGTGGTGTCCGCGCTGCTGGTCAGGGCGGTCGCGACGCTGCGCAGACCGCCGGCCGTTCCCGAGACCGTGGCCGTGGCCGAGCCCGTGGTCGTCGGCGAGCCCGCCCGCGGCGAGCTGATCAGCCTCGACGACCTGCGCAGAAGGAAGGCGGGATGATTCCGCACCGGGTGCCGCGCGTGCTGAGGCTCGCCCCTGCGAGGCTCACGGCTGGGCTCGACCACTGCAGGCGGCTCGACCTGCCCGCGCACCGGGCGCTGCACGGCGAGCCCGCGCGGCGCGACCTCGACGCGCTGGTCGCGCTGGCCGAGGAGGTGGACCTGCGTGGCCGCGGAGGGGCCGCGTTCCCCTTCGCGCGCAAGCTCCGCGCCGTGGCGCCTGGCGAGCGGGTGGTGCTGGTCAACGCCGTCGAGGGCGAGCCCGCCAGCGCCAAGGACGCGATGCTGCTGGTCCGCGCCCCGCATCTGGTGCTGGACGGCGCACTCCTGGCCGCCGAGGCGCTGCGGGCGCGCGAGGTCGTCGTCGCGACCGTGGAGGGGGAGGTCGCGCACGCGTCCATGATCGCGGCCATGGAGGAGCGCCGCGTGGCGACCGTGTCAGGAGCCGCCGAGCGGTACGGCGGGCGGATGCGCGTGGTCGGCCTGCCCGAGCGCTTCATCAGCGGTGAGGGCGGCGCGCTCGTCCGCGGGGTGAACGGCCTCGACGCCGTCCCCGCAGGACGCAGGCGCAGGGCGGCGGAGGAGGGCGTCGGCGGCCTGCCCACGCTCCTGGCGAACGCCGAGACGTTCGCCCAGCTCGCCGTCCTGGCCGGGCTTGGCCCGATCGGGTACGCCGAGGTGGGCACGCCGCGCGAGCCCGGCACCGTCCTGCTCACGGTGGGCGGCGAGGCGGTCGTCGAGGTGATGACGGGCGTCCCGCTGGCCACGGTGCTGGAGGAGTGCGGGCTCGACCCGGGCGAAGGCGTGCTGGTCGGCGGCTACCACGGGGCGTGGCTCAGCGCGGCGGCCGCCGCCGCGGCGGTCGTCTCCCGCGAGGGGATGCGGCTGGCGGGCGGCGTGCTCGGGGCGGGGATCGTGGTGCCGCTGCCCACGACGACCTGTCCGCTGGGCGAGGTGGCGCGGGTGGCCGCCTACCTGTCCGCCCAGTCGTCGGGGCAGTGCGGCCCCTGCCGGCTCGGCCTGCCCGAGGTGGCCAGGACGCTGTGCGCGCTCACCGAGGGCTCGGGCTCGGCCGTCGACGTACGGCGTGCCGTACGGACGGTGGAGCGCCGGGGTGCCTGCTTCCACCCCGACGGGACGGCGAGGTTCGTGCTGTCGGCGCTGGAGGCCTTCGCCTTCGACGTCGAGCGGCACCAGGAGCGCGGCACGTGCGGGCGGCCCGTCCGTGGCGCGCTGCCGCTCCCGGAGGCCGAGGAGGAGCCCCGCTATCGGCTCGACGTCGACTGGACCCGCTGCCAGGGGCACGGCCTGTGCGCGCACCTGCTGCCGGAGTTCGTGGACCTGGACGAGCACGGCTACCCGTCCTTCAGGCAGGTGCCAGGCTGGATGGGCAGGGAAGCACGAAGGGCGGTGGAGATGTGTCCCGCTCTCGCCCTCCGTCTGGTTTCGGGCCGGTGATGCGAATGTGACCAACCAGTCGCTCCCTTCACGCGTCTCACCCTTCGGTTCACAGCAGGACTTCGGGGAGATCACATGGACCGCCGCGGCTTCCTCCGCACCGCCGCCCTCGGCGCGCTGAGCAGCGCCGCCACCGTGGGCGGCCAGGGCGCGCCCGACTGGGCGGCGCTCGGCAGGGTCCTCGACGGCCGGCTCGTACGGCCGGGCGACGCCGGATACGACACCGCCCGCCGCCTCTACAACCCCACCTTCGACACGGTCAGACCACGCGGCGTCGCCTACTGCGCCACCCCGTCGGACGTCGCCGAGTGCCTGGCCTTCGCCCGCAAGGAGCGCGTCCCGCTCACCTCCCGCTCCGGCGGCCACTCCTACGCCGGCTGGTCGACCGGCCCCGGCCTGGTGATCGACGTGTCGCGAATGAATACGGTCACCTACCGGTCGGGGCTGGCGACCGTCGGCGCGGGCGCCAAGCTGATCGACGTCTACGACCGGCTCAACGCCAGAGGCGTCAGCATCCCCGCGGGCACCTGCCCGACCGTGGGCATCGCGGGGCTCACGCTGGGCGGCGGGATCGGCGTGGTGTCCAGGAAACACGGCCTGACCTGCGACGTGCTGGAGTCCGTGCGCGTCGTGACCGCCGACGGCCGGGTGCTGACCTGCGATGAGAACACCCACAGCGACCTGTTCTGGGCGTGCAGGGGCGGCGGGGGCGGCAACTTCGGCGTGGCCGTGTCCTTCACCTTCCGCACCCACCCGATCAGCGACGTCGCCGTGTTCTTCCTGCACTGGCCGTGGTCGAGGGCGGCCGCGGTGGTGAAGGCGTGGCAGTCGTGGGCGCCCGCCGCGCCCGACGCGATGTGGTCCAACCTCCACCTCACCCGCAGCGCCGGCGGCCTCGACGTGCAGGTCGGCGGCCTGTACCTGGGCGGCACGGCGGGCTGCGCGAAGCTGCTCGACGGCCTGCTGAAGGCGACGGGCGCGCCGTCGTCCCGGTACGTGGTCGAACGCTCACACCTGGCGGCGACCATGATCATGGCGGGGTGCGCGGGCCGTACGGTCGCGCAGTGCCGCCGGATGCCGCGCGAGGCCTTCGTCGCCTCCTCCCACCTCGCCTACGCGAAGCTGCCCACGGCCGGGGCCAGGGAGCTGGTGGCGCGCGTCGCGCGCCCCGGCGGGCACGCGGTGCTGATCGACGCGATGGGCGGCGCGATCGGCAGGGTACGGCCCGACGCGACCGCCTTCCCGCACCGCCAGGCGCTGTTCAGCGTGCAGTACTACGCCGACGGGTCGGACCGGGCCTGGCTGCGCGGCACCCGCCGGGCGATGGGTCCCCATCTCGGCGAGCACGCCTACGTGAACTACCTCGACCCCGACATCACGCAGTGGCGGCAGGCCTACTACGGGGCGAACGCGGGCAGACTGGCGGCGGTGAAGGCGGCCTACGACCCAGGTCGGCTGTTCGCGCTGCCCCAGGGGGTGTGAGGCGGCGGATAACGCGTCGCGTTCGACCACGTCGGGCGGCCACAATGGGGCGCATGCGTCATTTGCCGATCTTCGAGCTGTCCGTCCGCACGCCCAGGCTGGAGCTGCGCCTGCCGACCATCGCGGAGCTCGACGAGCTCGGAGACCGGGCAGCCGAGGGCATCCACGAGGCGGGGTTCATGCCGTTCAGCTTCCCCTGGTCCGACGTCCCGCCCGCCGAGCGCGCCCTCTCCACGATCCAGTACCAGTTCCGCCAGTGGGCCGAGTGGAAGCCCGAGTCGTGGGCGTGCGAGTTCGCGGTGTTCTTCGATGGCGAGCCGATCGGCCTCCAGGGCATGACGGCCAAGCACTTCGCGGTCACCGGCGAGGTGCTGACGGGCTCGTGGATCGGGCGGCGCTTCCAGGGCCAGGGCATCGGCACCGAGATGCGGCGCGCGGCCCTGCACTTCGCGTTCGAGGGGCTGGGCGCGCGGCACGCGGCGACGGCGGCGTTCGAGGACAACGCTGCCTCGCTGGGGGTGACGCGCAAGCTCGGCTACCGGGACGACGGGGTCGAGATCCACAACCGGCAGGGCAAGGCCGTCACCATGCGCAGGTTCCGCCTGTCGCGCGACGACTGGAGCCCGGCCGCGGACATCTCGATCCACGGCCTCGAGCCCTGCCTCCCCCTCTTCGGCGCCACCCCCGCCTGACTTTGGGGGGCGGCCCCCAGAGTCACGGCTTGAAGTGCTCCAGAACCTCGGGGTTGGCCATCGCGTCCGGGTTGGCCGCCTGGTCGACCGGCGTGCCCAGCAGGATCTTGCGGACCGGCACCTCCAGCTTCTTGCCCGACAGCGTCCGCGGGATCCCCGGCACCGCGATGATCTCGTTGGGCACGTGCCGGGGCGACAGCTCCTCCCGCAGCGCCGCCTTCAGCCGTGACTCCAGCTCGGGCGTCACCTCCCCCGAGGCCATCGTCACGTACAGCAGCAGCCGCCCTTCCTGCCCGAGCTGCCCCGTGTCGATCACCAGGCTGTCGGCGATCTCGGGGAAGCGCTCCACCACCCGGTAGAACTCACTGGTGCCCATCCGCACGCCGCCCCTGTTCAGCGTCGAGTCGGAGCGCCCGTAGATCACGCAGCTGCCGTCCTGCTCGATCTTGATCCAGTCGCCGTGCCTCCACACGCCCGGGTACACGTCGAAGTAGCTGTCGCGGTAGCGCTCCCCCGACGGGTCGTTCCAGAACATGACCGGCATGGACGGCATCGGCTGGGTCAGCACCAGCTCGCCCACCTCGCCGATCACCGGCTTACCCGCGGGGTCGAACGACTCCACCCGCGCCCCCAGCGACCGGCACGGGATGACGCCCGCGCGGATCGGGTGCAGCGGCGTGGCGCCGACGAATCCGGTGCACACGTCGGTCCCGCCGGAGAAGGAGCCCACCGGGATCCCGGGCAGCACGTCGGCCAGCCACGCGAACCCCTCGGGCGGCAGCGGCGAGCCGGTCGAGCCCATGCCCTTCAACGCGGGCAGCGCGGGCGGCCGCTTGTCGTTCTTCATGCACGAGACGATGTACGGCGCGCCGGTGCCGAAGTAGGTGACGTTCTCGGCCTCGGCGATCGCCCACAGATCGGTCGGCGCCCCGTCGTACAGCACCACGGTCGATCCCACCAGCAGCCCGCCGATGAGGTAGTTCCACATCATCCAGCCGGTGGTGGTGTACCAGAAGAACACATCGCCCTGCCCCAGGTCCTGGTGGAAGGAGAGCGACTTCAGGTGTTCGAGGACCACGCCGCCGTGCCCGTGGACGATCGGCTTGGGCAGCCCCGTCGTGCCGCTGGAGTAGAGGATCCACAGCGGGTGGCCGAACGGCACGCGCTCGAACTCCAGCGGCCCCTGCTCGGCGCGCAGCCCCTCCCAGCCGATCACCTCGCCGTGCGGGAGGGCGGCCGCGTGCGTGGGCGTGGGCTCGGCCAGCTGCGGCGGCCGCCCCTCCTGGGCCGCAACCAAGTAGGGGATCCACACGGTCGCGCGCAGTGACGGCAGCGCGGCGGCGATCTCGGCGACGGCGGCCGACCGGTCGAAGGACTTGCCGCCGTAGCGGTAGCCGTCCACGGCGATCAGCACCACGGGCTCGATCTGGGTGAAACGGTCGACGATGCTGGGCACCCCGAAATCAGGAGATCCGGCCGACCAGATCGCGCCGAGCGAGGCGGTGGCCAGGAAGGCGATGAGCGCCTCGGGGATGTTCGGCAGGTAGCCCGCGACCCTGTCGCCCTTGCCGACACCCAGCCTGACCAGGCCCTTCCTGACCCGCGCGACCTCCTCACGCAGCTCCGCCATGGTGATGACGCGGCGCGTGCCGTCCTCCGAATGGAAGACCACGGCCGGGCCGTTCTCGCGGCTGAGGGCGTTTTCGGCATAGTTCAGCGAGCTTCCGGTGAACCAATCGACGCCCGGCATCGTCCCAGTCATGACGGGCCCGTCACCACGCTCACCGATCACGCCGAAGTAGTCCCAGATCGACGTCCAGAACTCCGCGGGGTTCTCGACGGACCACTGCCATGCGCTCTGGTAGTCGGCGTGGCCGACGTCGTCGAGATAGCGGGTGATCCTCGCGTTCGCCACCACCGACGGGGTCGGCTCCCACAGCAGTGCACCTTCAGCAACCATGTGTCCCATCCTGTCGCCGCGGGAACCGAAAGTCATCATCGCCGCCCACACATCCCCTTACCCGCGTAGGTGGTCCACAGCCATACGCGCCGCCGTACCGATGATCGCGTCGGCGCGCGGCTGGTTCAGCGCGGGGCTGAAAGCGCGGGTGAAGACGGCGACCGCGTAGCGGCCCCCGTCGGGGTACTCGACCACGCCGATCTCGGCGCGCAGCGTCGGCAGCGTGCCCGTCTTGCCGCTGACCGCCACGTCGTCGTACGGGAAGCCGGACGACAGCCGATGCGGCCACACCTGCAGCCCGAGCAGCCGCCGCATCCACGCGCACTGCTCGGTCGAGGCCGCCTCGTCGCGCCAGATCAGGCCAAGCAGGCTGGTGAGCTCCCGCGGCGTGCTCCTGCTGGAGGCGAGCGGGTCGAGCGCCCGCAGCCCGGCGAGTGTGTCGGGGTCGACCACCGGCCATTCGCCGCCGGAGTCCTCGTTGATCTTGGCGAGCAGATCCTCGCAGTTGTCGACCACCCGCGTCCGGCCGAGCCCGAACCCGTCGAGCATCGCGTTGACGCTCTCCAGCCCGATCCTGTCGACGACCGCGTCTGCCGAGGTGTTGTCGCTCACCGAGATCATCAGGTAGGCCAGGTCGCGCAGCGACATCGTGACGTCGTCGAGCATGGCGCCCACGCCCGTGTCGCCGCCGATGCGCCGGGTGAGCGTCAGGCGCTCGCGCGGGTCGAGCACGCCCGCGTCCGCCTGCCGGGCCAGCTCCACCAGCACCGGCACCTTGAACACCGACGCGAGCGGCACCAACTGGTCGGCGCGGTAGGACACCTCGGCGTCGCCGTCGATGTCGGCGGCATGCAGCCACCCCGCCACACCCGCCCGCCTGAAGACGTCATCCAGGTTCATGCCAGGAAACCCATCGCAGGACGGCTCCTGACCTTCCTCGCGGGCGTGACGCCTTCCGCGCTCATCCCGGCACTCTCCTTCAGCGTTCGTACGGCCGCCGCCGCGAAAGCCGCCACCTCGGGCGTCTCCGCACGCCACGCCGTCGAGACCCGCCACGTCAGCGGAGACCCGAGCAGCGGCCGCCAGACCACCCCCTGCGGCGCCAGGTGCTCGGCCGCCCGCGGGCCGAACGCCACTGCCGAGCCCGCCAGCACCAGTCCGAGCCCGATCCCATGATGCACCTCCAGCGGGACGAAGCCGTGCCTGCGGCAGTCGGACAGCGTCTCGGCGTGCGCGCCCGGCTCTCCTTCCTGCGGGAACAGCAGCAGCTCCCGCTCGGCCAGGTCCTGCAGGTGCACGCTGGGGGCGGCGGCCAGCGGGTCGGCCTCGGCCAGCAGCACGCCGGGCGTCTGCACGAGCACCTCGCCGAAGCTCAGTCCTGGAGCGGTGACGGGATGGCGGACCACGCCGACGTCGATCGTGCCCTCGCCCAGCGCGGCCACCTGGTCGGCCGTCCACATCTCGGCGGGGGCCAGCCTGAGCCCGGGGTTGTCCTCGCGGAAGCGCGCCACGAGGGCGGCGATGGCCGTCGCGCCCAGGTCGGGAGGCAGGGCCGCCTTGAGCGTGCGGGCCTCGCCGTGCCGTACGAGCTCGCGAAGGCGGTCGACGCGGGCGATCACCTCGCGCGCCTCCGGCAGCAGCAGCCGCCCCGCCTCGGTGAGGCTGACCTGGCGGGAGGAGCGGTCGAACAGCCGCGCGCCCAGCTCCTCCTCCAGCCGTTTGATGCGCTGGCTGAGCGGTGGCTGGGCCATGCCGAGGCGGATCGCGGCGTTGCCGAAGTGACGCTCTTCGGCGACGACCGTGAAGTAGTAGAGGTGCCGCACGAGATCCACGAACAGGGATGATATCGGAAACCGTATTAATGGGAGCTTGATATCCATATTGGACAAAATCTCCAGGCGTCTGGTCTGCTCGCCGTCATGCACGAACTCGGCAACCTCAGAGCGGAGCGCAGGCGCAGGAGGAAGTGGCCGCTGGTCACCGCGGGGATCCTGGTGCCGCTCCTGGTCGGGGGAGGGGTGATCTGGGTGACGCGCACCACCGGCTCTCCCGAACAGACGGCGGAGGCGTTCCTGTCCGCCTGGTCCAGGCAGGACTATCCGGCCATGAAGGCGCTCGTCAACGCGCCGCCTCCCGACTTCACCGGCGCCTACCAGCGCTTCTCCAAGGAACTGAAGATCACCTCAGCCGCCTTCTCGGTGGGCGGGCCCGTACGGGAGCTGGAGGAGGGCAGGGTCGTCCCGTTCACCGCCACACTCAAGGGCGCCGTCGACTGGACCTACGAGGGCGCACTCCACGTCGGCGAATGGGACGGCGCGTGGAAGGTCGCCTGGTCGACCACCGCCATCCACCCGGCGCTCGGCCACCAGGACACCTTCAAACTGGTCACCACCAAGCCGGAGACCGCCGCCATCACTGCCGCCGACGGCTCGCGCATCGACGGCGCGGGCGCGCCCGGGTCGGTCCAGCAGCTCGTCGAGGGGCTCAAGGAGACCTACAAGGACCGGCTCACCGGCAGCTCGTCCACCAAGCTCAACCTCTACCAGGACGGCAAGCTCGTCGAGACGGTGGCCGAGAAGGGCGCCACCGAGGGCAAGCCGCTGAAGACCACCATCGACCTGCGCGTCCACCGCGCCGGAGCCGACGCGCTCGATGGCGTCACCAAGCCCGCCTCCCTCGTGGCGCTGCGGCCCTCGACCGGCGAGATCCTCGCCGCCGTCAACAAGCCGGGCGGCTTCAACAGGGCGCTGCTCGGGAAGTACCCGCCGGGGTCCACGTTCAAGATCGTCACCGCCTCCGCCCTCGTCGCCGACGGCGTCGCACCCGACAAGACCGTCCAGTGCCCGCCCGAGCAGAACATCGGCGGCTTCCCCTTCCACAACGCGGGCTTCCACGACTACGGCACGCTGTCGTTCAGGGACGCCTTCGCCCACTCCTGCAACACCACGTTCGGCGCGATGGCGGTCTCGTCGCTGAACGGCGGGCGGCTCGGCGAGGTGGCGGCCAGCTTCGGCTTCGGCGCGCCGATCACGCCGGGCGTGCCCGCCGTACGGGCCGAGTTCCCCGACCCGAAGGACGACACCGACCTCGCCTCCGCCGCCATCGGCCAGGGACGGATCCTGACCAGCCCGCTCAACATGGCCGCCGTCGCCGCCGCCGTCGCGAACGGCACCTGGCGGCCGCCCCGGCTTGTCCCCGCCGACCTGGTCCCTTCAGGGGGCTCGGCGCCACGCAAGCTGGAGCCCAAGGTGGTGAGCGCGCTGCGCGACCTGATGCCCGCGGTGATCAGCGAGGGCACCGCCCAGGCGGTACGGTTCCCCGCGGGGTCGGCGGGCAAGACGGGGACGGCGGAGTACGGCTCGGGCAAGGAGCCGCCGTCGCACTCGTGGTTCGTGGGCTACCACGGGGACCTGGCCTTCGCGGTGATCGTCGAAGGAGGCGGGGCCGGAGCGGCAGTCGCGGCCCCGGTCGCGGCCCGCTTCCTCGCCAACCTCTCCCGGTAGCCCCACGCGCCCAGGGCGATCGTTGATCAGGTGGTGTTCGCTGCCGGCCCGTCCACGATCGACTGCGGACGGGCCGGCGCCTCCCCGGGGTTGCCGAACCGGACCATAGTCCGGTAGCTTGAGCCCATCAACAACCGGACTATGGTCCAGTTAGGAAACGGTCATGTGGAGAATGTCCATCACGGTCGCAGCTCTCGCCGTCATGGCGGCGGGACCCGCGGCGGCGGCACAGGACCCGGCGCCGGCTGAGGACCGAGTCGTCTACAAGCACGCGGGAAAGCGGGGCACCCCGTGCGAAGGCCTGCCCGGCTGCACGTTCGTCCAGCTGAAGGGCGACCCGAAGACCGGTCCTTCGGAGGCGATGTTCACCCTCAAGGCGGGCACGCCGTTCGCCCCGCACTGGCACACCAGCCCCGAGCACGTCGTCGGCGTCTCAGGCACGATGTTGTGGAACGTCAAGGGCCACAAGACCTACCGGGTCGGCGCCGGCGACTTCCTCTTCTACCCGTCCAAGGCGGTGCACTCGGGCCGGTGCGCCGCGGGAGCCGACTGCGTCTACTACGTCTACGACTCCGAGCCGTACGACTTCCACCCCGCTGGCCGCTAGCTAGGCGTGATGGACCCGACCGCCGCCTTCCCTGTCCGGTTCGACTTTTCCGATCTCGTGGGGCTCGAGTTGCGGGGGAAGGGGCTTCGGGTGGCAGTGCTTCTTCTTACTCTTCTTCGAACAGTGACTGGCGTCTGTTGGCGTCTGGATGGAGGCCGTGGCGGCAGCTGGCTGAGCCGACAACAGCAAGGGGGCGACAAAGGCGGAGACTGTGATGGCGCTGACTCCGACAGCCTTCTTGAGTACCTTCATGAGATGAAACCCCCTGTTGAACCAGATTTCGGATGTTCGAGGGCTTTTGTAGCAATATGAGGTTGAAAGTCCCTTTCATGTGGCTGACCGGTGCCCGCTGGGGGTCAAGAACTGCTGGAGAAGTGCGGGGACGTGCCGCTCGACGACGTCGAGCGCGACACCGTGGCGCTCATGTGCTCACCGGCTGCGGGAGCAGCGTGGTCAGCGCCGTCAGCGCCTCGCGCACCTCGTCGCAGCGGTCAGCAGGGATGATCACGCGGACGCCGGTGTACATGCGCTCCTGGTACAGCCGGAGCTCGACCCAGCCGAGGCCGTGCTCGACGCTCAGGAAGTCCGGGTTGGCGGGGTCGCGGTCGATCGCCACCACGAACTGGTTCGGGGCGTCGTCCGTGAGGCCCAGCAGGTAGGCGAGCCGGGTGACGTTCTCACGGTCGAGCGGGAATGCCTTCTCGTTCATCCCGACCGCGACCACGTCGACCCCGTTCACGACCATCGGCCAGAAGGCCAGCGTGTCGGTGTCGCGCAGCTGCGGGCGGATCGTCTCGTACGTGGTGCCCGTCAGGGCGAGCAGGTGAAGCGACGGGACGGTGTCGGTGTGGTCGCCGGGGAAGGTGAAGCTGCGGGAGTCTTCGTCCGTCGGGGGGACGTCGGACATGAGGGGGCTCGCTTCTTGGTCTGTGATCTTCGGTTCGGGTGGATCTCCGACCCTAATGAATGATCTTGTATGTTGATTTCATACAGGATATCCGTACGCTCGCGTTACCCCAGCTCAAGCACCCCCTACCCCAGCTTGGAGAGCCGTTGTGGCGTGCGGCGGTCCATGCGACCAGCCCCCTTGACGCCCCACCCTCTTGCCCGGGAGTGCATCGACTGTACGACGCGTGACCGTGTCGCCCGATCTCATTGCATAGGAAGCGCGAAGCGGTGTCCCGGTCAGCCTGCCTTGCGGTCCACTGGCGAGGTCAGTCCCGCCACCGCCGCCACGACCTCCGAGGCGTTCGACAGGTCGGGCAGCACCATGTCCGCCCCCGCCTCCCGCAGTTCGGCCGCCGTCGACCGTCCTGACGCGATCGCCACATGATCGACTATGAGCGGCTCCTGGAGCACTCGGAAGCGCATCTGACTTGGGCTGCGATAACGCTCCTAACGCGCCGCCTGACCAGGGGATCTGTCGCGCTATCGTGGGCCAAGCAGCGACCGGTCTCATCACAGGCGGCTCCATTCGCTCCGCCGAGTTGGATTGAATCGATCCGCTGCCGCAGTGGGATCCGAGCTCGCTCAGAAGGTGTATAGACGCGCCTCGCTTAGCGCAGGGCTGCGGCATAGGTCTTGAGGGTGATGGCGTTGGCCGCCTCCCGGATCGGCTGCATGATCTTCTCCATGACCCTGGCCTTGCCCCGCATGTACGGCATCATGCACATCATCGTCGCCGGGCCTTTCCCCCAAGGCCAGGTATTAACGTTCCCGGCGTTCCCGTAAGAGGTTAGGCAGCGGACCTTCAGCAATCGCGAAACAAAGGCAACCGAGCCCCGTTGATACAGGCAGTCGACCCGGAAAGCACCCAATCGCCGGGTTGCTCAAACACTACCCGAAGCGTGGTCATCAGGCTTAAAAGCCTCAGGGTTCAGGAAGTACTGGAAATTTCTACTCGTAGTCTTGAGCACGGCAGGATCACAAGAGGGCTCAGGCCAGATCTGAAGGTAGTGATCCAGTGCTCCCGCATGATCGTCCAGTCCTGTGATGTGGAACCTCATGCGGTACGGTCCAGGACCAGCCGGCAGTGGGGGGAGGCTGTAGGTCTTAGGCTCATCCCAGTCCCACTCCAGCAGGACAATCCGGCCCGACAGGGACTCGAAAGTGATCTCTACGATGTCTTCATAGCCTTCGAGGTCAGCACGCGGATCCCGACCAGCCACAGCCACCGTGATAGGCACTTCCCCCCAGTCGACGCCGATACTCAGAGTGGCAAGGCCCGGCGTCACCCGGATGACGCCCGCTGAAGTGGTTGGCGAGTCTTCGGAATCGCCCGACACGTCCCCATCGAGTTGTTCGTCCGCAAGGTAGACCTGCCCGTACCACACCTTCACCGTCATTTGGCTGGTATCCACGGCAAACGGCTCTTCTTCGCTCACGTCGGCAAGCATAGAAAAATCCAAGGGACGAGATCAGACATTTGACCTCGATGACTCACGTGGTGACTATGTCGGCTGAGGCAATCAGCATGGCGGAAGTTTCCGCCTCATCATCCTTTTCAAGGTGTCTTGCTGGGTGGCGGCCCCTCGACGCCCCACCTCTCGCCGGGGAGTGCATCGACTGTACGACGCATGACCGTTTCGCCCCCATCTCATTTCCGTGCGCGAGTGCCCGACCGCGCGAGGGCGGAGCCCGAGCTTGAAGGAGGCGTCCGAGCGGAGCGAGGCCCTTCAAGGGGTCGGGCGCAGGCCCGACTGGAAGAACAGCCCGAGCTGGAAAAGCGCGAAGCGCGTCACTGCGAGGCCCTTTGAGCGCGGGCCCGGAATACGCGAGACCGGTCAGCCTGCCTTGCGGTCCACTGGCGAGGTCAGTCCCGCCACCGCCGCCACGACCTCCGAGGCGTTCGACAGGTCGGGCAGCACCATGTCCGCCCCCGCCTCCCGCAGTTCGGCCGCCGTCGACCGCCCCGACGCGATCGCCACTATCGCCGCGCCGCCGATCCGCGCCGCCTGCACGTCGCGGGTGGAGTCGCCGATCAGCACGGTGTTGGCGTGGGTGAACGGCGTGCCGTACCGCTGCTTGGCCCTGCCCTGGGCGACCTGCAGCAGCGTCGCCTTGGGGTAGACCTCCTCGCCGTAGCCGCCGAGGTCGAAGTCGATGTGCTTGTCGAGCCCGAACGCCTTCAGCTTGTGGACCGCGTTGCCCTTGATCGTGCCCGTCAGCACCGACTGGACGACGCCGTCGAGCCTGGAGACCGCTTTGAGCGCGTCCTTGGCGCCCGGCATCATCCTGCCCTCCTTGGCCAGCCGCTTGCGCCGGTCGGCGAACGCGACGGCCAGGGCGGCCAGGAACCTGGGCAGGTGGTCGTCCTGGGCGACGATCCCGTTGACGGCGAGCGTCTCGAAGACGATCTCGGAGTCGGGCCTGCCCATGGCGGGGGCCAGCTTGACCAGGGGACGCCCGGTGACTTGGCGGAACGCCTCGGCGTACGCGTCCCTGGTGACGATCGCGACGTCGACGAGCGTGAGATCGACGTTCCACAGCACAAGGCGGTTGATGGCGGGCCTCCCTGAAGTCCATGCCAGGGTACGGCTCAGCGGCCCGTTTCAGGCGTGTTTGAGCGCTTCGGTAAGGGTGTCGACCACGGGCCATCCGGTCGATTCGAGCTCCGTGCGCGGCGTCATGCCGCCGGTGTAGAGCACGGCCTTGGCCCCCACGTAGGTGGCGGCGACGCCGTCGTCGACGCTGTCGCCGATGAGGAGGATCTCGGCGGGGTCGATCGCGATGGCGGCGATGTGGGTGGCCATGTGCTCGGCCTTCTCCCCTCCGGTGGTGCCGGTGAGCCCGTCGACCCTGGTGAAGTGCGTGGAGATGCCGAAGGCGGTGACGGTGGGCACCAGGTGGTCGTGGGGGGCCATCGAGCACAACGACTGGGTGCCGGTCCAGCCGCGCAGCGACGTCTCCGCGTCGGCGGCGAGCGCGCAGGCGGCCATCAGCCGGTAGTAGTTGTCGTGGAAGCCCTTGTCGAGCTCCTCCCATTCGCCTTCACGCAGCGGGCGGCCGAGCAGCCGCTCGTAGGCCAGCCAGATGGGCCGCGTGTAGACGGCGCGAAACCCGTCGGCGGTCATCGTCGCCAGGCCGTACGGCTTGAAGACCTCGTTCGTCGCGCCCACGACGGCGTCGATGTCATGAAAGAGCGTGCCGTTCCAGTCCCACACGATGTGCTGCGCCATGTCCCCATTGTCGGGCATCAGGCGAGCAGGTCGGGGATCTCCTGGGTGGCGTACCACATGAGCTCGTGCGCCTCCGCGCCGTCGACGGTGAACCTGGCGTCGTCGTCTCCGCCGTCGGCAGCGGGCAGGGCGGCGATGGCGGCCTCGATGTCGGCGGCGGCGAAGGTGTCGTCGATGTGCACGGCCGCCACCTTGGCCATCGGTACGGCTGCCGCCAGCCGTACCCTGGCCCGCTCCTCCAGGTCGGCGCCCATGGACAGCACGTCGTCGGGCACCTCGGCCGCCACGACGACCCTGCGGGGGGCGGCGGCGACGCCGTCGGCGCGGTCGGCGGCGAGCATGCGCAGGGAGGCGCGGGCCGCCTCGGTGAGTGCCACATACTCCAGCTCTTCGGTGTCGCCCGAGGCGTACCACTCGGTCAGCGCCGGAGTGACGGCGTAGCCGGTCAGCGGTGCGGGGCCCAGCTGCCCTTCGGCCGCCGCCCTGGCAAGCGCGGGGAGGGTGCTCGGCAGGTAAACGCGCATCGGGAACCTTTCACGACTGTCAGGGGGACCATCATCGCAGGGGCAGCCGCAGCAGCGTCTCCAGCTCGGCGATCGTCGTGTCGGGCGCGGTGTGGTGGATGACGCCGATGCCGAGCTCGCGGGCGGCGGCGATGTTGACCTCGACGTCGTCGATGAAGACGCATTCGGGGCCGCTCAGCCCGATGAGGTCGAGGGCGTGCAGGAAGATGCGCGGCTCGGGCTTGCGCATGCCGATCTCGCCGGAGATGACGATGGCGTCGAAGACGTCGTCCCAGCCTTCGCGGGGGTACTCGTTGGCCCACGAGTTGGACAGCAGGCAGGTCTTGATCCCCGACCTGCGGATGTGGAGCAGCGCGTCGTACATCGCGTCGGCCCGCTGGAAGCCGAGGAACATCCGGGCGAGCAGGCCCTCGGCCACGGGCGGGGTGCCGTCGAGGGTGCGCAGCCTGGCGGCCAGGTCGCGCTCGAAGTCGGCGGCGCTGATCTCGCCGCGTTCGAGGGCGTGGACGGCGCTCTCCTGCAGCAGCAGCTCGCGCATCACCGCGCGGTAGTGCTCGCCGTCGAGACGATCGGCCGCGACCCAGGCGGCGACGGCCTCGGTCATGCTCGTGGTGAGCACGCCGCCCCAGTCGATCAGGACTCCCTTGACCATGGTGCGCAGCCTATATCCCCTGAATGGAGCCGGTCATTTCCCTCGATAGCGTGGCCTTCCGTCCAAGGCGACGAAGGGACCCGGGTGTCAGACAGGTTCAACCCGCCCGGCCCCGAACTGTTCGAGCTCCCGCCCCTGTTCCGCGACGGACCGGCATGGCTGACCAAGCCCGTGCTGATCGCCGTCCTCACCGCTCTCCTGCTCATCGCCTTCTTCTGGGCGGCGTTCGCCAAGCCCAGGCTCGTGCCGAGAGGCATGCAGAACCTCGGCGAGCTGGGCTACGTGTTCGTCCGCGACCAGGTGGCGCGGCCGTTCCTCGGCAGGCACACCGACCGCTGGATGGGGTTGCTGCTGACGGTCTTCTTCACCACGCTGGTGTGGAACGTCATGGGCGTGATCCCGCTGGTGCAGTACCCGATCGCGGCCAACGTCGCCTTCCACATGGTGCTGGCGGTCACCGTCTACGTCATCAAGATCTACCAGGCGGTCAAACACCACGGCTGGTCCGGCTACCTCAGCCCGCTGGGCTCGATCGTCGGTCTCGTCGGCGTGGTGATGACGATCCTGGTGACCGCCTTCGAGCTGTTCATCATGTTCCTGCAGGCCTACCTGTTCACGCTGCTGGCCGCGATGTTCATCGGGGACGCGATCGAGGGCAACCACTAAGCCCCGGTAATGCTCTGAAATTTCCGGACATGGGTGGGTGTGGAGCGCATACCGAAGGAGTCCGATGAACCAAGCTGACCGGTTCGCCGAACTCTACGAAGAGACCTACACCGCCCTGCTCGGCTACGCGTTGCGCCGCTGCCACGATCCGGAGGACGCGGCCGACATCGTCGCCGAGACCTTCGCCGTGGCGTGGCGGCGCATCGCGAAGGTCCCCGAGGGCGACGAGGCCAGACTCTGGCTGTACGGCGTGGCCCGGAAGGCCCTCGCCAACCACCGCCGAGGCGAACGCAGGCACGAGCGGCGCACGGCCGCCCTGCGCGACCAACTGGCCGCCTCTCCTCTCCTGGAGGACCCGCCCCCCGGCGGCCGGCTCGCCGAGGCGCTGGCGACGCTGTCGGAGGAGGACAGGGAACTGCTGACGCTGGTCGGGTGGGAGAACCTCGACCACGCCCAGCTGGCCACCACGCTCGGCATCTCCCGCAACGCCGTACGGGTGCGGCTGCACCGCGCTCGCAGACGACTGGCCTCGATCATGAACGACCACGAGCTCGAAGGAAGCGCGCTGTGAACCTCACCGATCTCGCGCGGGTACGCGACGAGGACCTGGCGGCCGATCCCGCGGGCCGGCCGTCAGGGGCAGGCGCGCAGGCGCTGCTGGCCGCCATCACGGCCGAGCCGGTCAAGCGACAGTCCGCGGTACGACGGCGCGTCGCGTGGGGTGCGGGGGCGCTCGGCCTGGCCGCCTCCATCGTGCTCGCCACCGGTCTGCCGTTCGGCGAGCCCACCACGAGGTACGCCAACGCCGCGATCGCGGTCTCCAGGTACGAGGGCCAAATCACGATCGAGATCAAGGACCCGCTCGCCCGGCCCGAGGAGTTCAGGGAGGCCTTTGCCGCCATCGGGCTGAACGCCGAAGTGAAGCAAATACCCGTGGTGAAGGAGCAGGTCGGCGCGCTGATGGGGCCCGGCACGCCGGACACGGGGCACTTCGAGGGCTGGTTCTCCCAGGAGCCGATCGAACCGTGCGCGGCCACGACGTGCGTCAAGATGAGCGTGCCGAAGAACTTCCCCGGCCGCATGATCTTCGGCGTCGGCCGCGAGGCGCGCCCCGGCGAGCCGTACACCTTCACGCACTGGTACCTGAGCCCTGCCATGAAGGACGTCAAGGTGGAAGGCAGGCCGGTCGCCGAGGTGCGAGCCGAGGTGGAGCGGCGCGGGTTCAAGGTCGGCTACCAGCTCCGCTGGCACACGGAGAAGAACGCCTACATCCAGCAACGGGCCACGGCCGACCAGGTCGAGGACAACTGGAAGGTCGAGACCGTCCAGGACTACAGCAGCGACATGCTCGACATCGTCGTCGTCCCAGGCCCCGAGGCATGGCCCGCCCCCTCCCCCACCCCCAGCCCGAAGTGGTGGGAGAAGGACTAGCGGCTCTCGCGGACGATCGTGGCCGCCAGCCTGCGGTGCTCGGGCGAGCGCAGCACCTTGGCGGCCTGCGCGGCCGAGGCGACGGGGGCCGCGTCGAGGAAGCCGCGCTTCTCGCGCAGCTTCAGCAGCCTGGTCACCGACTGGTCGAGGCGCTGCTTGGAGATGCGGCCCGACTTGACCGCCGCCAGCACCGCGCTGTGGGCCTTGGGCAGGCTCGGCGGCATCAGCAGCAGGTCGGCTCCGGCCAGGACGGCGCGCACGGCGACCTCGCCGTCGTCGTACTTCTTCCTGACGCCCGCCATGTTGAGCGCGTCGGTGGAGATGACGCCGTCGAAGCCCAGCTTCTCGCGCAGCAGGCCGGTCAGGATGGGCTTGGACAGGGTGGCGGGGTCGCCCGAGGAGTCGAGCTTGGGCATGACGATGTGGGCGCTCATGATCGCGTCGACTCCGGCGCCGATCGCGGCCTTGAACGGCGGGGCGTCCAGCGTCGCCCACTGCTTCTTGGTGTGCTTGATCACCGGCAGGCCGGTGTGGCTGTCGGTGCGGGTGTCGCCGTGTCCGGGGAAGTGCTTGGCGGTCGCGGCGACGCCCGCGTCGTGGAAGCCCTTCACCGACGCGGCCACCATCTGGGCCACGCGCGCGGGGTCGCTGCCGAAGGCGCGCTTGCCGATGACCGGGTTCCTGGGGTCGATGTTGACGTCCGCCACGGGCGCGAAGTCGAGGTTGACGCCGAGCGCCTTCAGCTCGGCGCCGGTCGCCTCGGCGGCCTTGCGGGCCAGTTTCGTGTCGCGGGTCGCGCCGATGACCGAGGCGCCAGGCAGGTCGGTGACCAGCGCGGACATCCTCGACACCAGGCCGTTCTCCTGGTCGGTGCCGATCAGCAGCGGCACGCCGTTCGACGCCTGCTGCAGGCCGTTGGTGAAGGAGACGACCTGGGAGACGCTCTTGATGTTCTCGGGGAAGAGGATCACGCCGCCCAGGTGGTACTTGGCGATCACCTTGGCGGGCGTGCTCGCGCCGAACGCGTTCTGGTTGCCCTCGGAGACACTGTCGGCGGAGGTGCCGTGGACGACCGGCATGAACAGCTGGCCGATCTTCTCCTCGACGCTCATCCGCGCCAGCTTCTGCCGAACGGCATCCGCCTTCGCCGGGGGCGTGGCGGACGGCTTGGCCACAGGTGGCGGCACGCGCGTCGCCGATCCCGCGTGACCTGTCGAGCTCGCGCATGCCACGAGCGAGGTCGCGATCGCCAGGACGCCTGCGGTGCGGATGCCTCTAACCATGGCACCCAAGCTATCCGCCCCGCCGGTGTGACGCCGACCGAACGGCCGCCCGCGGGCCGTGCTCAGAGCCCCAGCTCGGCCAGGCCAGGCAGGTGCGCGCGGGCCGCGTTGCGTGCCTCCACCGCCGTCACCTGCCCCCTGGCCGCCGCCGCCGCGGTACGGCACTGCGCCAGCGAATGCCCCGCCAGCCCCGCCCGTACGGCAGGCAGCGCGGGCGCTGCCATCGACAGCGTCGCCACGCCCATCCCCACCAGCACGCAGGCCAGCGCCGGATCGGCCGCCGCCTCACCACACACCCCGCACGGCACCCCGTGCTCGCCGACGGCCGCGGCGATCAGGTCGAGCAGCGCGGGCTGCCACGGGTCCTGCAGCGCGCTGAGCCCGCCCACCTGCCGGTCGGCGGCGAAGGTGTACTGGGCCAGGTCGTTGGTGCCGATCGAGAAGAAGTCGACGACGGCCGCGAGGTCCTTCGAGCGCAGCGCGGCGGCCGGAACCTCGATCATCACCCCCGACGACTCGATCCCCATGGTCGCGCACTCGTGGGCGAACCAGGCGGCCTCCTCGACGGTCGACACCATCGGCGCCATCACCTGGAGGCGGCCGGAGATCCCCTCGGCCGCGTCGGAGAGCGCCTGGAGCTGCGCGGCCATCACGTCGGGGAACGCCCTGAACATCCGCAGCCCCCGCTCACCGAGCGCCGGGTTGGGCTCCTGGCTAGGCGGCGGCAGGAACGCCAGCGGCTTGTCGGCGCCCGCGTCGAGCGTGCGGACCACGACCTTGCCGTGCGGGAAGGCCTCCAGCACCGCCCGGTAGGCGTCGCGCTGCTCCTCGCGGGTGGGCGCCCCGGTCCTGTCGAGGAAGAGGAACTCCGTCCGGTACAGGCCCACGCCCTCGGCGCCGCTGTCCAGCGCGGCCTTCACATCGCCGGGGCCGCCGATGTTGGCCAGCAGCGGCACCGGGTGCCCGTCGGCCGTCCTGCCTGGCCCCGCCGCCGCGTCGAGCGCCCGTTCCCTGATCCGGGAGACGCGCAGGGCCTCGGCCACCTGCTGCTCGCTGGGCTCGACGGTGACCGTACCTGCTCCTCCGTCGACCAGCACCCTGACACCGGGCCGCAGCCGGGTCGCGCCGCGCGCGGCCACCACCGCGGGCACGCCCATCGCGCGCGCCAGGATGGCGGTGTGGCTGGTGGGGCCGCCCTCCTCGGTCACGAAGGCGGCGACCACGTCCTTGCGCAGCAGCACCGTGTCCGCGGGCGCCAGGTCCCTGGCCACCAGCACGTACGGCTCGGCCGCCACCGTCGGCACGCCGGGCAGCGGCTGCCCGGTGAGCACGGCGATCGTCCTGTCCCTGACGTCGTCGAGGTCGGCCACCCGCTGACCCAGGTAGCCGCCCGCCGCGACGAGCAGCTCACGGTAGGTGGCGAAGGACTCGTAGACGGCCCTGGCAGCCGCCGTACCGCGCTCGATCAGCGCGTCGACGCCGATGGCCAGGCCGGGGTCGCGGGCCATGAGCGCCTGGGCGCCGAGCACGTCCTTGGCCTCGCCGCCCGCCTTGACGCCGCGCGCCTCCAGCTCGCCCGCGACCCGCTCGAGCGCCGCGCGCGCCTTCGCCTTCTCCTGATCCGCCTCGCCCTGGTAGGTGGCGCCCTCGGGGGGTTCGGGCACCGAGACGGTCAACACGTAGACGGGGCCGTGCCCGATGCCGGGACTGACCCCCACCCCCGAAACGGTCATGGCGCCGATGCGATCGCGGCGAGCTCGTCCACGAGCTCCTCCGCGCCCTCTCCGTCGGCCCTGATCACGATGGTCTCGCCCTGACGCACGTCGAGGCCCAGGATCATCAGGATGCTCTTGGCGTTGACGGGCTCGCCGTTCACCTTGGCCACCGTGACGTCGATGACAGCCTTCGACGCCGCCTGCACGAACGTCGCCGCGGGTCGGGCGTGCAGGCCGACCTCCGCCTCGACGGTCACCTTGCGCTCGGCCATCGGGACTCCTCCTAGGTGTGCCGGTCCAGACCAGCTGGACTCACGAAAACAACGGCCAGTCGACCCCGGTCAGGTCGGCGACCACGAGGTCGGCGTCGGCCAGGTCCTCGCCGACGTGGGTGGTGGCCACCGCCACGCACCGCATACCCGCCGCCTTCGCCGCGGTTATCCCCGCCACCGAGTCCTCGAAGACTACGCAATCGCCGGGCTCGGCCCTCAGCCGGGTCGCGGCGAGCAGATAGCCCGCGGGGTCGGGCTTGCCGACCTCGACGTCCTCGGCCGTCACCAGGATCTCGAACAGCTCCCGCACCCCGATCTGGTGCAGGCGCTCCTCGGCCCACGAACGGTGCGCGGAGGTGACCAGGCCGATGCGCGAGCCGTAGGCGGCGACCTGGCGGACCAGCTCGGCGGCCCCGGGCACGGGCACCACCTCGGGCAGGCCGGGATGGTCGTCGTAGCTGAACACCTCGGCGATGAGCTTTTCGACGTCGTGGCCGGGGAAGACCTCGGGGATCACGTCACGGCCTCTGCGGCCCATGAAGACGGCCACGTCGTGGTCGAGGTCGTGGTTGTCGAGCAGGAGTTGCCAGATCGCCTTGTTGCGCACCTCGGTGTTGATCAGCGTGCCGTCGAGGTCGAACAGCGCCGTGTCTACGCCCACGTGTCTACGCCCACTCGTCTACGCCCACGTGTCACGCCCATTGGAAGAGCTCGTCCCCCACGTGCACAGGGCCCTCCGCGATCACGGTCACCGCCTCCGCGCGGGCGTCGAGCGCGACGACGGGACATACCGGGGACCGGCCGCCCGCCTCGACGACGGCGGGGTCCCACGCCACGACGGGCTGGCCCGCGTTCACCCTGTCGCCCTCGGCCGCCAGCAGCTCGAAGCCCTCCCCCTTGAGCTGCACGGTGTCGATGCCCAGGTGCACCAGCACGCCCCTGCCGTCGTCCCCCACGATGACGTAGGCGTGCGGATGCAGCTTCAAGATCCTTCCGGCTATCGGGGCGACGGCTTTGCCCGGCTCGCGCGGCGGGTCGATCGCCGCCCCCGGCCCCACCATGCCCGCCGAGAACACCGGGTCGGGCACGGCCCCCAGGCCGATCGCGGCCCCGTCGACCGGGGCGAGAACGCTGGTCATTGGTCCCCCCTGCACCAGAACGCCGGCGGCGGAAGGCCCGCCACCGGCGCTCTAGCCGATGATGTCCTCGATGTCGCTGGCGATCGTGTCGGCCTCGGGACCGACCACGACCTGGACGACGTTGCCCGCGGCCATCACCCCGTGGACCCCTGCGGCCTTCAGCGCCGCCTGATCGACCTTGGAGGCGTCGTGCACCTCGGTGCGCAGCCGCGTGATGCACGGCTCGATCTCGATGATGTTGGCCGCACCACCGAGCCCGGCGATGATCGCGTTCGCGTCCGCCGCCATCTGGTCCTCCCTCGTGGATACGTCTGTCTGACCAGGTTAAACGACCACGAGTAATCAGTCGGTCTGCGTCACTTTGTTGAGCCCGCGCGGCGCGTCGGGGTCGATTCCGAGGCGACGGGCCAGGGCCTCGGTGAGGAGCTGGCCGGGCACGATCAGGCCCATCGGGGCGACCCACTCGGGCAGGTCGGGGCCGTTGAGCGCGGCCGTACCCGCCTGGGCCAGGGCCTTGCCGCCGCCCACCGTGAAGGCCGCGGCGCCGGCGCCGACCACGCGCTCGGCCAGGGCGACCGTGCCCGCCAGCGTCGGGCTGTTCTCGGCGGCGACCAGCAGCGCCGGGGTGTCCTCGTCCACCACGGCGATCGGGCCGTGCAGCAGGTCGGCGTACGACAGGCCCATGGCGTGCAGGTAGCAGGCCTCCTTGAGCTTCAGCGCGGTCTCCAGCGCGGTGGAGAAGGCCAGGCCGCGCCCGGAGACGACCACGCCGGGCTTGTCGGCCAGGCCCTCGACGACCGCCTCGAGGTCGCCGGGCTCGGCGATCAGCTTCTCCACCGCCTCCGGCACCCGCTGCAGGTCGGCGGCGTCGACGTCCGCGCCGAGACCCAGCGCGAGTACGGCCAGCGCCGCCAGCTGCGTGGTGTAGGTCTTGGTGGCGGGCACCGCCTTCTCCTCGCCGGCCAGCGTGACCAGGGCGACGTCGGCGGCCTGGGCCAGCGGGCTGTCCTCGCCGCCGTTGGTGATGCCGACGGTCCTGGCGCCGCAGTCCTTGGCCCACGCGAGCGTCTCGACGATCTCCTCGGTCCTGCCGGACTGGGAGATCGCCACGGCCAGCACGCCGTCGAGGTCGAGCTTGCGCCGGTAGGTGGTGGCGATCGAGGGCGCGGCGAGGGCGGCCAGGCGGCCGGCGTGCGACTCGATGAGGTAGCGGCCGTAGACTGCGGCGTTGTCCGAGGTGCCGCGCGCGATGAACAGCAGCTGCCTGGTCTGGTCGCCGAGCGCCTTCACCTCATCGACGCGGGGAAGCAATGAATCCAGGGTGGCCCGCAACGCGGCCGGTTGCTCGGCGATCTCGCTGCGCATCTTCGTGGTCATCGTGTTCCCCATCGCTTGACTGGCTGTTCCGGCATGTGGTCTAGTCCGGACTAGACCAGTACGAACCATAACTCATCACCAAAACGAGAGCGAGGGGAGGATCCGTGGCGCACATCGATCCGGACAGCCCGGTGCCCAAGTACTTCCAGCTCCGCGAGATCCTGCTGGATCTCATCGACAGCAACGAGCTCAGCATCGGCGCGGCGATCCCGTCCGAGCGCGAGCTCTGCCAGCGGTTCGGCCTGTCGAGGATGACCGTCCGCCAGGCCGTCGACCACCTGGTCTCCGAAGGACGCCTGCACCGGGTGCCGGGCAAGGGCACCTTCGTCGCCAGGCCCAAGATCGAGCTGGCGCTCCAGCTCACCTCCTTCACCAACGACATGCGCGCCCGCGGCCTCGCACCCGGCTCCCGCGACCTCGACCGGCGCATCGTGCGTGCCAGCGCCCACCTGGCCAAGGAGCTCGGGATCCAGCCGGGCGAGGAGGTCCACTTCATCGAACGGCTGCGCACCGCCGACGGCGAACCACTGTCGATCGAGCGCGCCCACATCCCCGTCTCGCTGGCCCCCGACCTGGCCGAGCACGACCTCACGGGCAAGTCGCTCTACCAGCTCCTCGAGACGCGCTACGGCATCGTGATGGACGCCGGCGAGCTGACCATCGACGGCGGCATCGCCGACCCGAGCGACGCCGACCTGCTGAAACTGCCGCGCGGCGGGGCCGTGCTGCTGCTGCAGCGCCGCTCGTTCGCGGGCGGGGTGTGCGCCGAGCTGGGCGTGTCCACCTACCGCGCCGACCGGTACCAGTTGCGCACCATCCTGGAGATTCCCACCCGTCGCGGCTGACCCGGTTCGCAGGGGTACGGCATGCTTGAGTCCATCCCCCACCCCCCGGAGGAACTCTCGGTGAACGAGTCCGCCGCGATCCCTTCGCCGTTCTCCCGCTTCATGGCGGTGCTCCAGCGCCTGGGCCGCTCGCTCATGCTGCCCATCGCGGCCCTGCCCGCCGCCGCGCTCCTGATGCGCTTCGGCCAGCCCGACATGCTGGGCGCCAACGGCGCCGAACCCGGCGGCCTGGCCGACGTGGCCGGTCTGGCGTGGATGACCCACGTGGCCGAGGTGATCGCCGCCGCGGGCGCCGCCCTGCTCGACAACCTGCCGCTGCTGTTCGCCGTCGGCGTGGCCATCGGGTTCGCCCGCAAGGCCGACGGCTCCACCGCGCTGGCCGCCGTGGTCGGCTACCTGGTCTTCGACCGCGTCACCAAGGTCATGTTCTTCGACTCGGCCATCAGGGACACCGTGCTGCTCCGCCAGGCGGACGGCCAGGGCATCAAGGAGATCATCGACTACGGCGTGCAGAACCCGACCAAGGTGCTCGGCGGCATCCTGATCGGACTGGTCACCGCCATGCTCTGGCAGCGCTTCTACCGGATCAAGCTGCCCTCCTGGCTGGCCTTCTTCGGCGGGCGGCGCTTCGTCCCGATCATCACCTCGATCGCGGCGCTGCTGATCGGCGTGCTCATCGGCTGGATCTGGCCGGTGCTCGGCGAATGGATCGGCCAGGCCGGCCGGGCCCTGGCCGACGCGGGCGCGATCGGCACGGGCCTGTACGGGTTCTTCAACCGGCTGCTGGTGCCGCTCGGCCTGCACCACTTCGTCAACTCGATCGTGTGGTACGTCGTGCCCGAATGCCAGGTCGGCGGGCGGACCCTGGCCGGCGACTGGAACTGCTACTTCGGCGGCGACCCAGGCGCGGGCGAGTTCATGGCCGGGTTCTTCCCCATCATGATGTTCGCGCTGCCGGCCGCCGCGCTGGCCATCTGGCGGGCGGCGCTGCCCGCCAAGCGAAGGGCCGTCGGCGGCATCATGCTCTCGGCGGCGCTCGCCTCGTTCGTCACCGGCATCACCGAGCCGATCGAGTTCGCGTTCATCTTCGTCGCACCGGTGCTCCTGGTGGTCCACGCGGCGCTGACCGGCATCGCCATGGCGGTGACGACGCTGGCCGGCGGGCAACTCGGGTTCGGCTTCTCGGCCGGGCTGCTCGACCTGCTGCTGAACGCCGGCAAGTCCAACACCCACAACCTGATCGGCATCCTGGTCATCGGGGTGATCTACGGGGCGGTCTACTACGTCGTGTTCAGCTTCCTGATCAGGCGGCTGAACATCATGACGCCGGGGCGCGAGCCTGAGGTCGACGTGGACTCCGGCGAAAGCGCCACCAGCCGCTCCCCCTGAGCGTTTCCTCAATCCAGAGCGTGGTAGATACCTGGCATCCCCCGTGACGACCTGCCGGGGGAGCCGGGATGAGCGCAACGACCGCCGACGGCGGCACGTCCTTCTGGTCTGCCGCCTTCGCCGTGCTCCAGCGGGTCGGCAGGTCCCTGATGATGCCCATCGCCGTCCTGCCCGCCGCCGGCCTGCTGCTCCGCTTCGGCCAGGACGACCTGCTCGGCCGTACCGACAACGCCTTCCTCGACAACGTCGCCGCCATCTTCGCCGCCGCCGGCGGCGCGCTGTTCGACAACCTGCCGCTGCTGTTCGCGATCGGCGTCGCCATCGGGTTCGCCAAGAAGTCCGACGGCTCCACCGCGCTGGCCGCCCTCGTCGGCTACCTGGTCTTCGACCAGGTCACCCGCCGCATGTTCTTCGACTCCACCAGCGAGGCGGTCAAGACCAAGGTCACCCTCACGCTCCAGGACGACAGCACAGTCATCAACCAGGCCGCCTCCGCCCAGCCCACGGGCGTCCTCGGCGGCATCATGATCGGGCTGGTGGCGGCCGTGCTCTGGCAGCGCTACTACCGGATCAAGCTGCCCTCCTGGCTGGCCTTCTTCGGCGGCAGGCGCTTCGTCCCAATCATCACCGCCGTGACCGCCCTCGGCCTCGGCGTGATCTTCGGTCTCATCTGGCCGCCCATCGGGACCGCGCTCACCAGCTTCGGCGACTGGCTGGCCACCCACGCCGCGCTCGGCGCGGGCGTCTACGGGGTGGCCAACCGGCTGCTCATCCCGCTCGGCCTGCACCACTTCATCAACTCGATCGTCTGGACGGTCATCCCCGAGTGCACGGTGAACGGCGTGCACGCCGCGGGCGACCTCAAGTGCTACGCGATCGGCCAGCAGGGCGCCGGCATCTTCATGACCGGCTTCTTCCCCGTGCTGATGTTCGGCATCCCCGGGGCGGCGCTGGCCATCTGGCGGGCGGCGCCGCGACACAAGCGGGCCGCGGTGGGCTCCATCATGGTCGGCGGCGCGCTGACCGCGTTCGTCACCGGGATCACCGAGCCGGTGGAGTTCGCGTTCATCTTCGTGGCGCCGCTGCTCTTCGTCGTGCACGCCCTGCTCACCGGCGTCTCGATGGCACTGCTCGCGACGCTGGACACCCGTCTCGGGTTCAGCTTCTCGGCGGGCAGCATCGACATGCTGCTGAACGCCACCAAGTCGAACACCCGCGGGCTGGTGCTGATCATCGTGATCGGGCTGGCGTACTTCGCGCTGTACTACGCGCTGTTCAGCTTCCTGATCCGCAAACTCAACATCCTCACCCCGGGCCGCGAACCCGAGGACGACGACACCATCCCCTCCGCCCCCTCGCCTCCCTCGCCTCCCTCGGGCCCCCCGTCTCCGGCCTCCGGCTGACATACGGACAGACCCACCCGGATTCGGTACGGCAGGCAGGCCACCCGCGCCCGCCGGAATGCCGGACAAGCTGGCCGCCAACCGATCCAACTCGTCGTGATCTTCTCCGCCGATGCCTGCAAAAGACCGCACGACGCGGGAAAGCTGGCGGCCGATGTATCTGAGCGTGGGGCCGAAAACTCCTTATAGCGACGTTCTCCCGCATGAGGTTGGAGGTTTCATGGCATCACGGCTGCGTCCCGCTCCGCTCCCCCGCGTCACCCTCACCCCTATCCCCGACCCGCCGTACGACGGGGAGCACCGCGGTCCCGACCCCGCCGCCACCCACGGGTCGCTCGCCCTCGCTCCAGCGGACCCGCGCCCCCTGGTCTGGGGGCCGCCGGGGTCCGTCCCCGACGAACGCCACCTGCGCCACCTCGGCCAGGCGCTCGCCGAGATCCTCACCGGCCGCCGGCCGCCCGAGACGGTCAGCGACCGCCTCACCGACCGGGCCTACGCCGAACTGGTCCGCGCCGGGCAGATGATCACCACGGGGAGCCGACCCCTCGTCGGCGTCCCCCGCGTGACACAGCCCGGGGACGGCGTGGTCGAGATGTGCCTGCTGGTGCACGGCGGCGAACGCAGCCACGTGCTCGCGCTCCGGCTCGAACGCCGCGGCGTCCAGTGGCTCTGCACCGACTTCGAGACCGCCTGACGGACCCTGCGCGCCGTACCCGCCAAGCCCGGGTACGGCGCGCCACCCGCCCGAAAACGCCAGCGACCCCTGCGATCCCAAACCCAAGACCCCAGAGACCCCGACGACCCCGGGCCACTCCGAAAACCCCAGGCCCCGAGACCCGGAAACCCCGGCTTGAAGATCCTGAAGGCCCCGGAAACCCCCGGCCTGAAGACCCCAGAGACCCCTGAAGGAGCCGGGGGTCGCAGAGGCCGCGGACGTCCCGCGACCTCAAAGCCCCCGGACACGCGGAAGGCCCCGCGCCCGGACGAACCGGGGGCGGGGCCTTCGGGCGCTTCGGTTACGCCTCGACGTGCTTCGGGTCGCCGTGGCAGCGCTTGTACTTCTTGCCCGACCCGCACGGGCACGGCGCGTTGCGCTCCACGTTGCCGTAGGCGGCGCGCTCGGCCGCCGTCGTGCGGACCTTGGTGTGCTCGACCTCGCCGGTCTCGCCCGGAGCGGTGTACTCCAGCTCGGTCGGACGCTGGGGCCCACGCAGGCCACGCGCGATGATGTTGCGGGTCTCGGCGATCTCCGCCGACTCCTCGACGATCGGGTTCTCCTGCACCTCGACCTCGAGGTTGAACAGGTAGCCGACCGACTCCTCCTTGATGCCGTCGAGCATCGCGGAGAACATCTCGAAGCCCTCGCGCTGGTACTCGATCAGCGGGTCGCGCTGCGCCATCGCGCGCAGCCCGATGCCCTCCTGGAGGTAGTCCATCTCGTAGAGGTGCTCGCGCCACTTGCGGTCGAGGACCGACAGGATGACGCGCCGCTCCAGCTCACGGGTGGCCTCGGAGCCGAGCTCCTCCTCGCGCCGGTCGTAGGCGGCCAGGGCGTCGGCCTTGATCTTCTCGCGGAGCAGGTCGGCCGACAGCTCCTCACGGCCGCCCGTCTCCTCCACCAGGTCGTCGAGCGGGAGCGCGACCGGGTAGAGCTCGCCGAACGCCTTCCACAGCTTGTCGAGGTCCCACTCCTCGGAGAAGCCCTCGGCCGTGGCGGCGCCGACGTACTCGTCGATCACGTCGGCGACGAAGCCGCGCACCTGCTCGTGCAGGTCGGCGCCCTCCAGCACGCGATGGCGCTCGGCGTAGATCACCTTGCGCTGCCGGTTCATGACCTCGTCGTACTTCAGAACGTTCTTGCGGATCTCGAAGTTCTGCTGCTCGACCTGGTGCTGGGCGGAGGCGACCGCCTTGGTGACGATGCCCGACTCGATCGGCTGGTCGTCGGGGATGTTCATCCTGACCATGATCGCTTCGACGCGCGGCGAGTTGAACAGCCGCATGAGGTCGTCGCCGAGCGAGAGGTAGAAGCGCGACTCGCCGGGGTCGCCCTGGCGGCCGGAACGACCGCGGAGCTGGTTGTCGATGCGGCGCGACTCGTGGCGCTCGGTGCCGAGGACGTACAGGCCACCGAGGCCGGTGACCTCCTCGTGCTCGGCCTTGACCGCCTGCTTGGCCTTCTCCAGCGCCTCGGGCCAGGCCTTGTCGTACTCTTCGGGCGTCTCGATCGGGTCGAGGCCGCGCTGGCGCAGCTCGATGTCGGCGCGGAACTCGGGGCTGCCGCCGAGCATGATGTCGGTGCCACGCCCCGCCATGTTGGTGGCCACCGTCACGGCGTGCTTGCGGCCCGCCTCGGCGACGATCGCCGCCTCACGCGCATGGTTCTTGGCGTTGAGCACCTCGTGCTTGACGCCCTTGCGGGTCAGCAGCTTCGACAGCCGCTCGGACTTCTCGACCGAGGTGGTGCCGACGAGGACGGGCTGGCCCGCCTCGTAACGCTCGGCGATGTCATCGACGACCGCGTAGAACTTCGCGTCCTCGGTCCGGTAGATCAGGTCTGACTGGTCCTTGCGGATCATCGGCCTGTTGGTCGGGATCGGGACGACGCCGAGCTTGTAGGTCTGGTGGAACTCGTTGGCCTCGGTGACCGCGGTGCCGGTCATGCCGGAGAGCTTGGTGTAGAGGCGGAAGTAGTTCTGGAGGGTGATCGTGGCGAGCGTCTGGTTCTCGTCCTTGATCTTCACCCCCTCCTTGGCCTCGATGGCCTGGTGCATGCCCTCGTTGTAGCGGCGCCCGTGGAGGACTCGGCCGGTGAACTCGTCGACGATCAGGACCTCGCCGTCGGCGACGATGTAGTCCTTGTCCTTCTTGTAGAGCTCCTTGGCCTTCAACGCGTTGTTGAGGAAGCCGACCAGGTGGGTGTGCTCGGGCTTGTAGAGGTTGTCGATGCCGAGCCAGTCTTCGACCTTCTCCACGCCGGCCTCGAGGATGCCGACCGTGCGCTTCTTCTCGTCGACGACGTAGTCGCCCGTGCTGGGCTCGCCGGGGGTCTTGGCCTCGACGCCCTTGCGGAGACGCGGGACGATCTTGGCGAACTCCGTGTACCACTTGCCCGACTGCTCGCCGGGACCCGAGATGATCAGCGGAGTACGGGCCTCGTCGATGAGAATGGAGTCGACCTCGTCCACGACCGCGAAGTTGTGGCCGCGCTGGACGCACTCCTCCAGCGACCACGCCATGTTGTCGCGGAGGTAGTCGAAGCCGAACTCGTTGTTCGTCCCGTAGGTGATGTCGGCGTTGTACATCTTGCGGCGCTCGGCCGGGTCCTGTCCCGCGAGGATCATCCCGACCTCGAGACCGAGGAAGCGGTGCACGCGGCCCATGTTCTCGGCGCCGACCTTGACCAGATAGTCGTTGGTCGTGATGACGTGGACGCCCTTGCCGGAGATGGCGTTGAGGTAGGCGGGGAGAGTACAGGTCAGGGTCTTGCCCTCACCGGTCTTCATCTCCGAGATGTTGCCCAGGTGGAGGTTGGCGCCGCCCATGATCTGGACATCGAAGTGACGTTGGCCGAGCACGCGGCGCGCAGCCTCGCGGACCGTCGCGAACGCCTCGGGGAGCAGGTCATCGAGCGACTCGCCATCGGCGTGTCGCTGCTTGAACTCATCCGTGAGCGCGCGCAACTCCGCGTCGGACAGGCTCTTGAAGTCGTCCTCGATGGAGTTGACCTGGTCGGCGATCCGCCTGAGCTTGCGCAGGATCTTACCCTCGCCGGCGCGCAGAATCTTGTCGAGAATGGCTGGCACTTGTGTAAAGCTCCTCGCAGGTCTTCCCCGGCGGCCGCCAGGAGGAGAGGCTGAGACAAACTTCCCCGCTGCCATCGTAGGCGGTTTCGCCACCAGACACAGCCACCGCGGCTGGGAGGCCGCTACACCCGTCTGGGAGAATGGTCTTTCGGCAGAGCGTATGCCGATCTGGTTTGATCTCGCACCATTGACATGGCTCGGCGGGAAATATCTTCAGGAGGGATAGGCCATGGCAGATGGTCACAACCTTGGCAACCACGGCGGGCGGGCGTCCTCGTGGCTGGCGGTCAGCATCATGCTGGCCGGGTTCACTGTGGGCGGCGTCGGTCTGACGGTGGCCAACTGGATGATCGTCTGGGTCGGCGTGGGAATCTTCGCCCTGGGCGGGATCCTCGCCCTGGTCTTCGACATCTTCTCCGACGTGGTCATCGACGCGCCCCGTGTCGGCATGCGCGCCGAGGACCATCGCTGACCTACTCCGCCGACGGCGGGCGCCAGGGCGAATCATCGCCCCGTCGCCCGCCGTCGTCGTTTCCGGGGCCGCGTTTTCCGTCGGTCCCGCCGTCGTCGGTTCCGGAGCCACGTTTCTGGTCGTCGCCTGCCGTCGTCGGGTTCCGGGGCTGCACTTTCCGTGGGTGCCCGTCGCTGTCGTCGTTTCCGGGGCCGCGTTTTCTGTCGGTGCCCGCCGTTACGATCGCGGCATGCTGTGCCGTACCGCCATCACCGGATCGACGACATGACCGAGCTGAGCGCCGACGAGGCGCGCCGCCTGATCCTGCGTGCCCAGGGGCTCATGGGCGCCGACGGCAGGCGCGGCGGCGTGCGCGGGATGCTGCGCAGGCTGGGCGCCGTCCAGCTCGACACCGTCTCCGTCCTGGCCCGCTCCCACGAGCTGGTCGCCTACGGCAGGCTGGGCGCCGTCGGCAGAGCCGCCGTCGAGCGCTCCTACTGGCACAACCCCGCCCGCAGCTTCGAGTACTGGTGTCATGCGGCGTGCATCCTGCCGATCGAGCACTGGCCGCTGTACGGCTTCCGCCGCCGCGCCTACCGTGAGCGCAAGCAGCGCTGGCACGAGGTCCCCGCCGACTACGAGAAGGTGCTCGACCAGGTGCGCGACAGCGGCCCTGTCACCACCTCCGACATCGGCGGCGCCAAGAAGAGCGCCGAATGGTGGGACTGGTCCGACTCGAAGATCGCGCTCGAGTGGCTGCTCGACATCGGCGAGCTCGTCTGCACCCGGCGTGTCGGCTGGCGCAGGGTCTACGACCTGGCCGAGCGTGCCGTCCCCGCCGACCTGCTCGGCCAGGAGCTCACCGACGAGGAGTGCGTCGTACGGCTGGCCCGCGTGGCCGGCTCCGCCCTCGGCGTGGCCACGCGCGGCGACCTCGTCGACTTCCTCAGGGTCAGCGGCCCCTCCGCCGCGCTGCTCGACCAGGCCCTGGCCAGCGGCGCGGCCGGGCTGGTGCCGGTCAAGGTGGCGGGCTGGCCGTCGGGCAAGCAGGCCGCCAACGCCTGGGTCGCCCCCGAGGCGCTCGAGTCAGAGCCGCGCGGGCGGCACCGCACCACGCTGGTCTCGCCGTTCGACTCGCTCATCTGGCATCGCGGGCGCACGTCGCGGGTGTTCGGGTTCGACTACACGCTGGAGATCTACGTCCCCAAGGCCAAGCGGGTCCACGGCTACTTCACGATGCCGGTGCTGTCGGGCGGCAAGCTGATCGCGCGGGTCGATCCCGCACGCGAGGGGCAGACGTTGGTGGCCAGGCAGGTGTCGTTCGAGTCGTCCAGAGTGCGGCCCGCCGACGTGGCGGGGGTGCGGGAGGCGCTGTGGTCGGCGGCCGACTGGGTGGGGTGCACCGACGTGCGGGTGGAGCGCGTCACCTCTGAGGCCCACACCCGACCGCTCCTCGACGCCCTCCCCCTCGGCCTGTCCGACCTCCGCTGACCCACGCCAGGGGCGACCTCGACCCCCTGGCGCATGTCCGCCCTCCGCCGACGCACGACAGGGGGCGCGTCGACGCCCTCGCCTGGGCGCTGTCCGACCTCCGCTGACCCACGACCGCGGGCGGCCTCGACCCCCTTGGGTGCCCTCCCCGGGGCCTCTCCGCCATCCGCCGACCCACGGCCGGGGCGGTTCCCGACGTCCTGGTGCCCTTCCCTGGGCACACGCGATCGGGGGCAGGCTCGAAAGGCGTCCCCCTCAGCGCCGGAAGGGGGCGCGCCTCAGGTGATCTCCAGCATGCGTTCGCGAACGGCGTAGACCACCGCCTCCATCCTGGAGTGCAGCTGCAGCTTGTCCAGGATGTTGCGCACGTGGTTCTTCACCGTGTTCTCCGAGATGAACAGCTGCTTGGCGATCTCGCGGTTGTTCATCCCCTTGGCCACCAGCCGCAGCACCTCCATCTCCCGGTCGGTCAGCCGGGGCACCGGCAGTTGCGGCGGACGCTCGGCCTCCTTGCGGCTCATGTTGGCGAACTCGGTGATGAGCTTGGCCGCCATGGCGGGGTTGATGAGGGACTGGCCCTCGTGAACCCCGCGCACCGCGTCAGGCACCTCGTCGATCTGGACGTCCTTGAGCAGATATCCGGTCGCGCCCGCCTTGATGGCCTCGAAGAGGTCCTCCTCCTCGTCGCTGACCGTCAGCATGATGATCCTCGTGCTGGGGACCGACGCCTTGATGCCGCGCGTCGCCTCGATGCCGCTCTGGCGGGGCATGCGGACATCCATCAACACCACGTCGGGCAGGAGACGGTCGGCGAGTTCGACGGCCTCCTGACCGTCGCTGGCCTCGCCGACCACCTCGATGTCGTCCTCTGCGGCCAGAGCCAGCACGAGACTGCGCCTGATCAGCTCGTGATCGTCAACGATCATCACGCGGATCGGGTCGCTCATGCGGCCTCCTCGGCGGACCGCATCTGCCTGATGGCTCGCTCGCTCACGTGGCCGAGGCGCGCCGCCTCGACTCGCTCGCTGCGCTCGCTCACGTCTCCTCCTCGTGGGGGGCCAGAGCCGTTGAACCGCCATGATGCCAGGCTTTTGCGGTCCTAGGGTGGTCGAGAGGATCTTCGTTGGCGTAAATCAGGGCTCGACGAGCCGCAACACGCCGTAGTTGTAACCGCGCCTGCTGTAGACGACGCTCGGCTGACCGCTCTCCTTGTCACGGAAAAGGTAGAAGTCGTGGCCGACCAGTTCCATCTCGAGGAGGGCCTGGTCGATGGTCATGGGCTCGGCTTTGTGGAACTTCTCCCGGACGACGCAGGGTCCGTCGCCGTCCATCGCGATGGGGACGATGTCGTCGTAGGCCTTGTCGTCGGGCAGGAAGTCTTCTTCCGACTCCTCCTGCGCGGGGACGACGGTGGCCTCCGGCATCGTGTCGTACACGTCGGCGAGTGCGGCTGTCAGCTCCGCCACGGAAGGGGTCGCGTGGTTGCCGTGATGCACCTTGCGCCGGTCTGCGATGCGCCGCAGACGGCCTTCGAGTTTGTCGAGGGCGAGATCGAGGGCGGCGAATCGGTCGTCGGCCGAGGCCTCGGCGCGGATGGCCGGTCCTCGGGAGTGGATGGTCAGCTCGACACGCTCGCGCTGGTCGGCGAGGCGGGGGTTGCGTTCCTTCGACACCTCCACATCGACTCGGATGAGCTTGTTGTCCAGACGTTCGATCCTGGCCAGCTTGGTCGTCACGTGGTCTCGGAACCGATCACTCACTCCTGTGTGCCGGCCCTTGACGATGATGTCCATGCAACAGCCCCCCTTCGCCTAACGACTGAGACAGAGCGCCCGACGATGTGCCCGTCGGACGAGGTCATGATTCACCGTTACCCTCTTTCGCCACATCGTCACCAGCTACTCCAGTGGCACCCGCTCGGCCGACCTGGTCTTCGACCCCACATCCGCCTGCTGAGGGGTTCGCAGCTCAGTGCCACTACTGCCCTTCTCTTCTTGACGAGGGACATCTGGACCCTCGGGAAGGCAGGACTTACCTCTAAGCCGCACCGTGATCAGTCGACAAAGAGTCGCCTTACGTGGACCGTTTCGCCTGCGGCTGGCATCGGCTAGCGGAGCCGGGACCCCCGGCTCTGCGCAACCACGGACCCGAACGGGTGCCATGTCAGAACGCTATCTGCATCCTGACCGAATGTCAGCCTGGGGATCGCCCAAAAGATCACTTTCTGTGATTTTCTTCGGGTCCACAGGGGGTGCGAGATGCCGCCTTTGGTAGCTGAATACACCTTTGGACCTGCCTCTCCAGAGCGATGAGCTGGGAACGGGGAAGACACATGTAGCGAACCGGCGAGCCTCCCGACTTGGCATTCTCTTTACCCTCCGTGATCGCTAGCCGTTCGAGCGTGTCGGCGTGTCGCGGCGAAGGTCACCGCCGCGACCACCGTCACCCCCGTCTCACGCACCGCTCTGGCCGCCTCCGCAAGGGTCGCGCCCGTGGTGACCACATCGTCCACGATGACCACGGGCGGGCCTGAGCGGCCACTCAGACCCGCTTTACCTGCCTGGGTGACTTGCAGGGACGAGGCGAGGTTGGCGGCCCTCTGCGCGGCGCTGAGGCCCGCCTGGTCGGCCACCCTCCTGCTCTGGCGCAGGTCTGTGCGGAGAGTGACCTGCCGGCCCAGCCGCATCAGATGGCGTACGGCGAGCGCGGCCATGCGCGGCACCGGGTCGTGACCTCTGGCGCGTACGGCACGGCCGGCGCTGGGCACGGGGACGACGGCCAGCCCGCCCTCGGGGACGGCCATGGCGATGGTGAACGCGACGGCCTGGGCTAAGGGGGCCGCGAGCGCCGTACGGCCGCGCTCCTTGTAGTGAAGGACCGCCTGACGGGCCGCGCCCTCGTAGAGGGTCGCCGACCAGCAGACCGGCAGGCCCTCGGGGGCGGGGTGGGGCGTGCGGGGGGCGGGGGTGACGACCAGGCACGCGTCGCACAGGAGGCTGCCCGGGGCGGCGCAGCCGACGCAGCGGGTGGGCAGGAGGAGGTCGAGCACGTGAACCAGGTTGCCGGACGGCACCGACAAAACCCGGCCCTGAAGGTCCCCGCGGCTGGGCGTTCCCGATGGACCTCAGGTGAGGCGGGGGCTGGGGTTTCAAAGGGGGGCAGGCGGGTGGCGCGCGGGCTGGGGTTCTGAAGGGCTCTGGGAACAACGACCCCAGGGACGACGCCTGGTGGGGGCGTGGGCTGGGGTCCTTGAGGGGCTCCGGGAAATCCGCCCCAGGGCGACGCCCTGTCGGGCACGAGCTGGGTTCTTCAAGGGGTCAGGCGGCGCGGGCCGGGGTGGTGGACGGGCGGGGGCGAGGTGCGCGGGCCGGGTCGTCAGGCGACGGCCAGGGAGCGCTCCGCGCGCAAGTCAGTCGAGGGGGAAGGTGGGCGACGAGGTGCCGTCCTGGACCTTGGTGTCGGCCCACTTGTCCTGCACCAGCTCCAGCACCTTGCCGCCGCCCTCGTCGTCCGCCCCGGTGCCGGCCACCAGCCGCTCGTTCAGCGCCGAGATGGACGTGATGTGCTTGTGCGCGGCCAGCTCCCTGAGCTGCCCGTTGCTGATGTCGATCTCCCTGGGCGTGTTTCCCGAACTGCTCCCCACCAAGGCGATCAGGTGCTCGGAGTCCTTCCAGGCCAGGTCCTTGATCTCCTCGCTCTTCTCAGCCGTGTACAACGTCTGGAAGTGGTCGAGCCGGTCGCCCGCGATCACCCCCACCATGACCGACACCGCACCGCCGTCGGCGACGATCGCCGCCACCCGGGTGCCGTCGCGCGCCACCTTGAACGCCATGACGTGCTTGCCGTTCAGGTCGGGCGCCGCGATGCGCGTCACCTCCTGTTCGAGGTTCGACATGTCGTAGCGCAGCACGTAGGAGGTGTGGTCGTCGATCCGGTCGACGGTCCACAGCGTGCCGTTCCAGTTCCAGGCAGGCGGGGTCAGGTTGGTGCCCTTGATCGCCTCCTGCCACTGGCTGTCGGGCGAGAGCCTGTTGGTCCAGATGCTGCGCCCGTCGCTCTTGAGCGCGGCCACGTACTCGGCGGGGTCGCCCTTGGCGGGCCCGGGGATGCCGGTGATCGCCGGCTCCTTGTAGGTGTCGCCGAGCTGGCCGACCGGGCCGGGGAACGCGATGCCCGCGCCGTTGGCGCCGAGCCACATGAGCTGGCCGTTCTGGACGAAGTAGACCTTGCTCGCCGGCGAGCGCAGCCAGGTGTCGCTGTCCTTGGAGCCGATGGTCAGCGGCGCCGAGTCGAAGAAGGTCTCGCCGTTGAGCCGTACCTCGATGTTCCTGCCCTTGGTGACCTCGCGCAGGCTCCACTGCAGCTGCCTCTTCAGCGCCTCGACCGACATGGGGTCGCTCTTCTTGCCTTCGAGGTAGACCACGACGGTCTCCTCGTCGGTCGCGATCCGGTCGAGGCTGAGGCCATCGAACGCGGTGGACACGGCCCCGCGCAGCGACTCGCTCGGCCCTTCGAGCAGCCGGTCGACGATCGTCTCGGCCAGCGACCTGGTGGGGTTGATCGGCAGCCACACGTGGTCGACGACGGGCAGCGCGGCCAGGTTGTCCTGCGAGCCCGAGCCGCCCAGGAAGTAGATGTCGGCGGGCGCGTAGGCCCTGCGCACGTCGGCCGCGGTGAGCAGCATCAGCCCGTTGCGCAGGCTGGAGACGCGGTAGCCCTGCGGGGTCTTGGCCACCATGAACTGGAGGGTCAGCTTCTCCCGTTTGGGCTCGTACCAGCCGTCGTCGTGGATGACGGCGATCTGGTTGGCCTCGAGCTGCACGATGTCGTCGCCCACCGGCACGTAGCTGGGGTTGTCCTCGACGACGATCACCGAGTTGCCCGGCTGCCACGCGCGCTTGGCCTCGGGTGTGAGATAGCTGCGCAGGATCTTCTGCTCGACGTCGTCGAAGCTGGCCATGGCGGCCTGCATGCCCTTGACGGTCCTGACGGGGTCCCAGTCGGGCTGGGGTTCGGTGGCGACCATGCGCTGGAACGGCTTGCTCAGGGAGTCGGCGGCGTTGCCCTGCTTGACCTGCTCGGGCGGGCCGCCCACCGAGATCACCGAGCAGGCGGAGCTGCCGCACACCACGCCCGCCGCCATGACGGACAGGAGGATCCTCCTACTCCGCATGGAAAACCCCTTCCCCCGCCACCGGCGAAAGGACCGGTGTGATGTGCCCGCGCCATGTCCGTCGCATTTCCACCTCCGGCGGCACGAGCGAAAGCGGTGACCCCTTCAGCTCAGCCCCCGCCGTGCGGGGCAGCGTGAGCCTGAACTGCGACCCCTCTCCCGGTGCGCCCCACGCCTGCAGCCATCCTCCGTGCAGCATGGCGTCCTCGCGTGAAATGGCCAGTCCGAGCCCGGTGCCGCCGATGGTGCGGGCCCGCGAGGGGTCGGCCCGCCAGAAGCGGTCGAAGACCATCTGCTCCTCACCAGGCTTCAGACCCACCCCGTGATCCCGTACGGCCACGGCCGCCGAGTCGCGGTCGACGCCCACCGTGACCACGATCTCGCGCCCCTCGCCGTGCTCGATCGCGTTGAACAGCAGGTTGCGCAGGATTCGCTCGACCCTGCGGCTGTCGATCTCGGCCATGCACGGCTCGCTGGGCAGCCGCAGCTCGAAGCGGGTGCCGTGCCGTTCGGCCAGCGCCTCGGAGTCGGCGACGGCGCGCAGCACCACGTCGCGCAGGTCGGTGGGGTCGAGGTCGAGCGTGGCCGCGCCCGCGTCGTAACGGCTGATCTCCAGCAGGTCGGCCAGCATCGACTCGAACCGTTCGAGCTGCGCCTGCATGAGCTCGGCCGAGCGCGCGGCCATCGGCTCGAAGTCGTCGCGGGCGTCGTAGAGCAGGTCGGCGGCCATGCGCACGGTGGTCAGCGGGGTGCGCAGCTCGTGCGAGACGTCGGAGACGAACTGCCGCTGCACCTGCGACAGCTCCTCCAACTGGTGGATCTTGAGCGCCAGGTTGGCGGCCATCTCGTTGAAGGAGGTGGCCAGGCGGGCAAGGTCGTCCTCGCCGCGCACCTTGAGCCGCTCGTCGAGGCGGCCGGAGGCGAGGCGCTCGGCGGCCTGGCGGGCCAGCCGTACGGGAGTCACGACCTGGCGGGTGACCAGGGAGGCGATGGCGCCGAGCAGCAGCACCAGGCCGATGCCCACGACCAGGACCACCTGGCTGACGACGGAGAGCAGCGACTCCTCGTCGGTGAGCGGGAAGAAGTGGTAGATCTCGTAGCCGTCTTCGATGAAGGCGCCCACGACCAGCGTGAGCTGCGGTTCGCTGCCGGCGGCGAACGTGATCCGGTAGACGCCCTGCAGCGGGTCGTTGAGGCTGTGCCTGTCGCGTTTGATCTGCAGCCGGCCGCGCAGGTCCTCGGGGATGTCGCTGGGCAGGACGCTGCCGGTGGCGCGTGACTGTCCCGGCTTGGTGGGGTTGAGCACGAGCAGCTGGTAGCGCTTGCGCCAGCCGTTCTCGCCGGTGCCGATGATGCTGTTGACCGCGGTGTCGAGCGGGTCCTCGGCGGCGGGCGGACCGCCTTCGCCCTGCTTGGCGGGCTCGATGGGCTCGGCGTTGAGGGCGGCCATGATGGCCACCCGGTCGGCGGTGGCCTCGTTGGCGGCCGACAGCTTGCGGCCGTTGACGACGGAGGTGTTGATCTCCTGGACCAGGAAGACGCCGAGCACCGCCACCACGGTCACCGAGATCACCAGCGTGCTGGTGATGACCTGGAGCTGGAGCGATCGCCGCCAGGTGCGCCTGACCATGCCTGCCGCGCGCCGTGCCCGCCGCCGGACGCCGCCCAGAATCTGGCGAAGCGTCCTGCGGCGAATCCTGCTCTTCGACGGAGGCATGAGAGAAGCGGGGGTCAGGCAGGACCGGCTTTGTAGCCCACGCCGCGGACCGTCACCACGATCTCGGGGTGCTCGGGGTCCTTCTCGATCTTGGCGCGGAGCCGCTGGACGTGCACGTTGACCAGGCGGGTGTCGGCCGCGTGCCGGTAGCCCCACACCTGCTCGAGCAGCACCTCGCGGGTGAAGACCTGGCGCGGCTTGCGGGCCAGCGCGACGAGCAGGTCGAACTCCAGCGGGGTGAGGTTGATGGTCTCCTCGCCGCGCTTGACCGAGTGGCCCGCCACGTCGATGGTGATGTCGCCGATCTGCAGGATCTCGGGCGTCGGCTCGTCGGTACGGCGCAGCCGCGCGCGCACCCTGGCCACGAGCTCCTTCGGCTTGAACGGCTTGACGATGTAGTCGTCGGCGCCCGACTCCAGGCCGAGCACGACGTCGATGGTGTCGCTCTTGGCGGTGAGCATGACGATCGGGACCCCCGACTCAGCCCTGATCCTGCGCGCCACGTCGATGCCGTCGGCCCCCGGCAGCATCAGATCGAGCAGGACCAGGTCCGGGCGCGTGTCCCGGAACGCGTCGAGGGCCTTGTCGCCGTCGGATACGAAGGACGGTTCAAAACCTTCGCCCCGCAGTACGATGCCGAGCATCTCGGCAAGAGCGGCGTCGTCGTCGACGACCAGCACGCGACCTTTCATGGCCCCTCATTCGTTCTACGCATTGTGGGACATACCCGCATGGTTGCTGAAGGTTACCCTTGCCTGGCTCATGGCATAACCATCAGACCATTGAAAGCCGAATTTTAGACTCCCTGGTAACCCCCGTAATCTCAGTCTGCAAGACAAGGGCGTGTTTCGGCCATCCCCGAAGACCGACTACACCAATGAGTCGCCCATCATGCCAGGATTGGTGTATGTCAGACGGTCACGAGACGCCGCCCGGCTGGTCGGCTGAGCAGCCTCCGCCCTACCAGGCCCCCGGTTCCCCCTACAGCGGCCAGGGCCCGTCCGCCTGGCAGCAACCGGCTCCCCCGCCGCCGCCCCCCGGTCAGCAGCCCCACAGTCAGCCGCCGCACGGTCAGCCGCCCTACGGTCAGCCAGGTTACGGCCCCCAAGGGTACGGACCCCAAGGGTACGGTTACGCGCCGCCGCCCGCGCTGCGTCCGGGAATCATCCCGCTTCGCCCGCTCGGCCTCGGCGACATCTACGACGGCACGATCAAGCTGATCAGGTCCAACCCCAAGTCGGTGCTGGGCCTGTCGGCGATCGTGGCGGCCATCGCCGCCATTCCGGTGTCGATCGGTCAGGCGCTGGCGTTCAGCTCGTTCGGCGCCATCATGTCCGACCCGACGGCAGCCAACGCCGACGCGCTGGAAAGCGGCGGTTTCCTGTCGCAGACGCTGCCCACGATCATCTCCTCGGTCGTCAGCCTCGTCGCGGTCACGATCCTGACGGGCGTCATCATCAGGATCCTCGGCCGCGCGGTCTTCGGCGGGAAGATCACCGCAGGCGAGGCATGGCGGCTGGTCGCCTCAAGGGTGCCCGCGCTGTTCGGGGTGATCCTGCTGATCATCGCGATCATGCTCGTGCCCGCCGTACCGATCGCCCTGATCATCGTCGCCGTCGCCGCGAACGGATCGGCCGGAGCGGCGGTCGGCCTGGGTGCCCTGTTCCTGATCCTGTACATCGGCTACATGCTGTTCATCAACACCCGCCTCTCCTTCGCCGCGCCCGCCGTGGTGCTGGAGGGCCTCGGCCCGGTGCAGGCGCTGCGCCGCTCATGGCGGCTGGTGAGCGGTGACTTCTGGCGGGTGCTCGGCATCCTGCTCCTCACGATGATCATCGTCTATGTGGTCAGCATGGTCCTCAGCTTCCCGTTCGGGCTGATCGCGGGCGTCGTGAGCGTAATGGGCGGCGGCTCCACGGGCGCCACCATCCTGGTCGCCGTCGTGTTCGCCATCGGCACCACGCTCGGCGCGATGATCACCTATCCGCTGCAGGCGGGCGTGACGGGCCTGCTCTACACCGACAGGCGGATGCGCAGCGAGGCCTTCGACCTCGTCCTGCAGACCGCCGCGCTCGAACAGCAGCGTCAGGGCTGGGTCCACGCCTCCGCCGACGAGCTCTGGCACCCGTCGAACGCCCGCAGGCCGTGACCCCACCTGGTCGTGAGGAGGCCCAGCGCAGGGCCGCCGAAGAGCTGGCCAGGGCCGAGTACGCCGACGAACCGCTGCCCGACAGGCTCTGGCGCATGTTCCAGCAGTGGCTCGGCGACCTCACCGACGTCGTGCCGGGCGGCCCCCCTGTCGGGGCCGTCCTCGCGGCGCTGCTGCTGATCCTGGTGGTCGTGGTGGCCGTCTGGGTGACGGTGTGGCTGTCACGCAGGTCGGCGCGCACCCGCGCCGACGACTCCGGCGACCTGTTCGGCGGCAGGGCGATGACCGCGGCCGAACACCGTATGGCCGCCGAACGCCTGGCCGCCGAGGGCCGCTGGGCCGAGGCCGTCCAGGAGCGGCTGCGCGCCATCGCCCGCGATCTGCAGGACAGGGCGCTGGTCGACAACCTGCCCGGCCGTACCGCGGACGAGCTGGCGGCCGAGGCGGGCCGGTCGCTGCCCGCCTTCGCCGACGAGCTGACCGCCGCCGCGCGCGCCTTCGACGACGTCGCCTACGGCGGCGTGCCTGGCACCCCCGACTCCTACGCGATGCTGCGCGAGCTGGACGAACGGCTCCGCGTGGCCAGGCCGGTGGTGGCGCTGTGAGCGTTTCGACGTCCCCCACCGCGGCCGGGCTGTGGCGGCGCGCCAGGGCGGGCGTGCTCGTCGGGCTGCTGGTCGTGCTGACGGCCGTGATCGCGGCGGTGATCGCGGGCGGGGCGGGGCCCGGACGCTACCTCGACCCCGACGACACCTCGCTGCGCGGCTCCAAGGCGCTGGCGCAGTTGCTGAGGGCGCAGGGCGTGCGGGTCGACAGGGTCGACTCGGTGTCCGCCGCCGAGTCCCTGGCCCGCGAGGGCGACCGGCTGCTGCTGGTCGGCGCGCCGTGGGACGGCGGCTACGACGAGGCCGAGCGGCTGGCCGCGATCCCCGGCGCCAGGGTGGTGGTCGGCGACCAGCCGTACTTCGACGTGCTCGCGCCCGACATCGTCGCCGAGCGCGGGCTGCGGCTGCGCTCCCGCGAGCCGGGCTGCGACCTGCCCGCCGCCCGTGCGGCGGGCAGCGTCTACCTCGGCGGTATGGGCTTCGAGGCGGGCGGCACCTCCTGCTACGGCGGGTCGCTCATGGTCTCGGGTACGGTCACCGCGGTCGGCAACGGCGACTTCATGACCAACCAGCGCCTGGCCGAGGACGGCAACGCCGCTCTGGCCCTGCACCTGCTCGGCACCCGCAGGGCGGTGACCTGGCTGGTTCCCGCGCCCGTCGCGCCCGGCGAGGAGCAGGTGGCCGGCCCGGGCGGCAAGAGCTTCGTGGAGCTGCTGCCCGCGAGCATCCCGTGGGCGGTGCTGATGGCGGCCGTCGCGGTCGGGGTGACCGCGCTCTGGCAGGGCAGGCGGCTGGGGCCGGTGGTGGCCGAACGGCTGCCCGTCGTGGTCAGGGCGGCCGAGACCGTGGAGGGCAGGGGCCGCCTCTACAACGCCCGCAGGGCCAGGCTCCAGGCGGCAGAGGCGCTGCGCGTCGGCGCGCTCGACCGGCTCGTCCCCAGGCTCGGGCTCGGCTCGGGCGCGGGGACGAACGAGGTCGTCGCGGCGCTGGCCGTACGGACGGGGCAGGACCCCGGCTGGCTCGCAGCGGTGCTGTACGGCCCACCGCCCGCCGCTGACACGGAGCTCGTGGCCCTGGCTGGATACTTGGACGAGATCGAAAGGCTGGTTCGTGAACACTGAGGAGACCACCCGCGTGGCGGGGCGCGGCGACGACGCGCGCGAGGCGCTCGGCGCGCTGCGCGCCGAGGTGGCCAAGGCTGTCGTCGGCCAGGACGCGGTGGTGACAGGGCTGGTCATCGCGCTGCTGTGCAGGGGCCACGTGCTGCTGGAGGGCGTGCCCGGGGTCGCCAAGACGCTGATGGTGCGCACGCTGGCGGCGGCGATGTCGCTCGACTTCAAGCGCGTGCAGTTCACGCCCGACCTGATGCCGGGCGACGTGACCGGCTCGCTGATCTACGACGCGAAGACGTCGGAGTTCGAGTTCCGCGAGGGGCCCGTCTTCACCAACCTGCTGCTCGCCGACGAGATCAACCGCACGCCGCCGAAGACGCAGGCCTCGCTGCTGGAGGCGATGGAGGAGCGGCAGGTCAGCGTCGAGGGCGACGCGCGGCTGCTGCCCGACCCGTTCGTGGTGTGCGCGACGCAGAACCCCGTCGAGTACGAGGGCACCTACCAGCTGCCCGAGGCGCAGCTCGACCGGTTCCTGCTGAAGCTGACCGTGCCGCTGCCGCCGCGCGAGCAGGAGATCTCGGTGCTCGAACGGCACGCGCGCGGATTCGACCCCCGCGACCTGAGCCAGGTCAAGCCGGTCGCCTCCGCCGACGACCTGGCGGCGGGGCGGGAGGCGCTGGCCGCCGTGCACGTGGCGCCCGAGGTGCTCGGCTACATCGTCGACCTGGCCAGGGCCACCAGGCAGTCGCCCTCCCTGCAGCTCGGCGTCTCGCCGCGCGGCGCGACCGCGCTGCTGGCCACCTCGCGGGCGTGGGCGTGGCTGTCCGGCCGTACTTATGTGACGCCTGACGATGTGAAGGCGCTGGCCAGGCCCGCGCTGCGGCACAGGATCCAGCTGCGGCCGGAGGCCGAGCTGGAGGGCGCGACCGCCGACGGCCTGCTCGACGGCATCCTGGCCGCCGTGCCGGTTCCACGCTGATGGCGCTGACGGGGCGCGCCGGGCTGGTCGCGGCGCTCTGCGTCGTGGTGGTCGTGCTCGCGCCCGGCCCCGGCTACGCGCTGGCGGCCTGCTGCCTGCTGCTGGCCGCGGCCGTCGTGGTGGACCTGCTGTTGGCGGGCTCGGTGCGGCCGCTCAGGTTCACCCGCTCGGGCGACACGACGGTACGGCTCGGCCAGTCGGCCGCCGTGACGCTCGTCGTGGAGAACCCAGGGCCGCGCCGGGTCCGTGGCGTGCTGCGCGACGCGTGGCAGCCCTCGGCCGGGCTCGCGGTCCGGTCGGTGCCGATCGACGTGCCGCCGGGCGAGAAGCGGCGGATCGACCTCCAGCTGACGCCCACCCGCCGCGGCGACCGCTCTTCGGTCGCGGTGACCGTACGCGCGCTCGGACCGCTCGGGCTCGCCGCGCGCCAAGGCGACCACAGCGTCCCGTGGACGCTGCGGGTGCTGCCGCCGTTCCTGTCCCGCAAGCACCTGCCCTCGCGGCTGGCGCGGCTGCGCGAGCTGGAGGGCAGCCATCTGGCGCTGGTCAGGGGGCAGGGCACGGAGTTCGACTCGCTGCGGGAGTACGTGGTCGGCGACGACGTGCGCTCCATCGACTGGCGGGCCACCGCCAGGCGCAACGACGTCGTCGTGCGCACCTGGCGGCCCGAACGCGACAGGCGCGTGCTGATCGTGCTCGACACCGGACGCACCTCGGCGGGCCGCCTCGGCGCGGGCTGGCCGCGCCTCGACTGGTCGATGGACGCGGCGCTGCTGCTGTCCGCGCTGGCCGCCAAGGCGGGCGACCAGGTCGACTTCCTCGCCTACGACAGGGCCGTACGCGCGTGGGTGGCCGGAGCCTCCAGGACCGAGCTGCTGTCGGCGCTGGTGAACGTCATGGCGCCGATCGAGGCGTCGCTGGTGGAGTCCGACGCGCCCGGCATGGTCGCCTCGATCCTGGCCAGGGCCAGGCGGCGCGCGCTGGTGGTCGTGCTCACCGACCTCAACTCCGCCGCTCTCGACGAGGGCCTGATGCCGGTGCTGCCGCAGCTGTCGGCCAAGCACCTGGTGCTGGTCGCGGGCGTCTCCGACCCGCGCGTCGCCGAGATGGCCGCAGGCCGCGGTACGGCGGAGCTCGTCTACGACGCCGCGGCGGCCTCACGTGCCATCGCCGAGCGCAAGCGGATCACGGCCAGGCTGAGGGGGCACGGCGTCGAGGTCGTGGACGCGCTGCCCGAGGACTTCGCACCCGCCCTGGCCGACGCCTACCTGGCGCTGAAGGCGGCTGGGCGGCTCTGATCAGTTGATCAGTTGGTGGGGACGACATCCGGCGCCCGCTCCAGGTCGCCGGTCTCCCCCTGCAGCTCCGCCTTGCGCCCGAAATAACCGATGTAGGCGAGGAAAGCCACCAGGGCCAGCACCCCGATGCCCACGCGCGCCCACGTCGGCAGGCCCGACGGCGTGACCAGCGCCTCGATCAGCCCCGACACGAACAGCACCACCACCAGCCCGACGGCCACGCTGATCACCGCCCTGCCCTGCTCGGCCACCACGTCGATCCTGCGGCGCGGACCCGGCGCGACCACCATCCAGCCGAGCCGCATGCCCACCGCCGAGGCCAGGAACACCGCGGTCAGCTCCAGCAGGCCGTGCGGCAGGATCAGGCCGAAGAAGACGTCGAGCTTGTCGCGCGAGGCCATCAGGCCGCCGGAGACCGCCACGTTCGCGGCGTTCTGGAACAGCACCCAGGGAATCGGCAGGCCGAGGAAGATGGCGAACACGATGACCTGCATCGACACCCACGCGTTGTTGATCCACACGCGGCTGGCGAACGAGGCGGCGGGATTCTCCGAGTAATAGTCGGCGAAGTCGTGCTCGACGAGCTGCTTGATCTCCTCGGGCGTGCCGATCGCGGCCTGCACGTCCGGATTGCCCGCCACCCACGCGCCCATGACCCACGAGACGGCCAGGAAGGCCAGCGTCGTGACCAGCCACCACCACCTGGCCCGGTAGGCGACCACGGGGAACGACACGGTGAAGAACCTGACGAACTCCCGCCAGACCGGCACATGCGCGCCCGTCACCGCCGAACGCGCCCTGGCCACCAGGGCGGACAGCCTTCCGACGAGCACCGCGTCCTGCGTGCCCGAGCGCACGATCGACAGATGGGTCGACACCCTCTGGTAGAGCTCGACCAGCTCGTCCACCTCCGCGCCGGTCAGCGACTTGCGCCGCCGTACCAGATGCTCCAGGCGGTCCCACGCGGGGCGGTGCGCGGCGACGAAGGCGTCAATGTCCACCGGGACATTCTGGCACTAGGCTCCACTTATGTCCGAGGTGGTAACCGGCGACGCCGTCGTCGTGGAGGTCAGGGTGGCTCAGCCGCCCATCAGAGCCGTGGCGCTCGTGATCGACATGATCGTGCAGATCGTGTTGATGGTCGGGGCCGTGATGCTGATCTTCGCCACCGCCGTCGTGTCCGACCCCGCCCTCGCGGCCGCGGTGTCGATCCTGGTCAGCGTGCTGGTGATAGTGGGATACCCGGTCGTCTTCGAGACGGCGACGCGGGGACGCAGCCTCGGCAAACTGGTCTGCGGGCTGCGGGTGGTCAGCGACGACGGCGGGCCGGAGCGGTTCCGTCAGGCGCTGTTCAGGGGGCTGGCGGGGGTGCTGGAGTTCTGGATGTTCTTCGGGGCGCCCGCGCTCATCGCCTCCCTGGTCTCCCAGCGGGGCAAGCGGCTCGGTGACGCGTTCGCGGGCACGATCGTGATCTCCGAACGGGGGCCGAGCGGGACGTCCGAGCCGGTGCTGATGCCGCCCGCGCTGGAAGCATGGGCGCGGACGCTGGAGCTTTCCCAGCTGCCGGGCGAGGTGGCGGGGGCGGCTCGGCAGTACCTCGTGCGGTGGCGCGACCTGTCGCCTGCCGTACAGCACGAGATGGGGGTGCGGATCGCCACGCAGGTGGCCGCCTACGTCACGCCACCCCCGCCGCCCGGGGTGCCTCCGCATGCCTACCTCAGCGCGGTGCTGGCCGAACGGCGGAGGCGGGACCAGGCTCGGCTGGGTTATCCACAGGGCGCTCCCGCTCCGGCCGGTTATCCACAGGCGAGGGCGGGAGCGGGGTCTGTGCCGTACGGCGGGCCGTACTCTCATCCGCATGCCCCAGCCACCCCGCCCGCCTGGCCAGGACCCGGGCCCGTCTCCACGCCCGGATCCGGGTGGTCCGGACCCACGCCCGGGCCTACCGGACCTACCGACCCCGCTCCCGCGCCGCCCGGCGTCACCCCGGGTGGCTTCGCCCCACCCCAGTAACCCAACTCACCCGCCCGTGGGCCACAAGCAAGGGCATGGCCCCTTCACAGTGGCGCGCTACGCGCGTTCGGACTGTTCTTCCCAGGGGCAGCCCCTTCGACCCCGGCCCTGGACGCCTGGAGAGCACAGCGCCAGATCACGATCGCAGACCGGCCCGGATCTTGACCGAACACAGCAACGAAGCCTGCCACGGGCAGCCCAGCCCACGGCCGCAAGATACCCTTCCCCAGCCACGGCGACCAGCGAGGCCAGAAGAACAAGATCCAGCGCCACTACCCGCACCCGCTGCTGGTCACCCTGATCCGCGACTCGGATCAGAAGAGGTTAGAAGGGCAGTTGGGTCTGTGTGTTCAGCGCCTTCAGCCGCACCTTGGCCGCCGCGTCCGTCCGCTTGTCGGAGATCCGCAGCACATCGAATCCCCGCTGAATGTCACTGCTGTATACGAACCCGTTGTAGTAGTACGCCGACCACGACCCGCCCGTCCGGCGCGGCTTCAGCGCCGCACGGTCGAAGTATCCGATCTCCTTCGGCGCGGTCGAGTCGGTGAAGTCCCAGATCGAGACCCCGCCCTGGTACCACGCCTGCACCATGATGTCCTTGCCCTTGACCGGGATCAGCGAGCCGTTGTGCGCCACGCAGTTCTCCGACGCCTCCTGACGCCTCGGAATCTTGAAGTACGCCTGATGCGTCAGTTGCCCGTCCACGATGTCGAAGATCGCGTTCGCGCCGCGCTGCCCGCCGACCCGCTCGTTGCACGTGGCCGACATGCCGCCGCCGAGCTCGTCGGTGAAGACCACCTTGGTCCCTGTGTTGTTGAAGGTCGCCGAGTGCCAGAAAGCGAAGTTCTCGTCCGTTACGGTCGCCGTCACCTTGGGGTGTTCGCGATCGGAGATGTCCATGAGCACGCCATCTCCCATGCAGGCGCCGGCGGCCAGGTTTCTGGACGGAAAGACGGTGATGTCATGGCATCCGCTGGTGGGCAGGAGCAGGCCGTTCTGCTGCTCGTTGCCACCATCAGGGAAGAGCACGGGCGTGGAGACGACCTTCGCGTCGGTCGGCTTGTCCAGCGGCACCTTCACGATCGAGATCTTGTCGTGCGGTGGCTTGCACTCGGCGTAGATGTCGGCCGGCATGTACGACGAGACGTACAGGTAGACGGACTTACCCGACTTGCCGGGCACCAGCGTGTGCGTGTGCGAGCCGCAGGCCGTCTCGACCGCCTTGACGTACTTCGGCCTGGCCTTGTCGCTGATGTCGAAGATCCTGATGCCCTCCCACGACGCCTTGCTCGTGGGCACGCCGCGGTCGCTCCTGCAGGAGTCGCTGTCGCGCGGGTCGTCCACCGACAGGAAGAGGAGGTCACCTTGCACCGAGATGTCGTTCTGCGCGCCCGCGCACGTGACGCGGCTGACCATCTTCGGCTTCACCGGGTCCTTGATGTCGTAGATCGCGAACCCGTGGTAATTGCCCTGGAAGGCATAGTTTCCTTGGAAGGCCAGATCGGAGTTGAACGCGTCGGAGCCTGCGAAGGATCCCATCTTGGGGACATTCGCCACATGCGTGACGTTGCGGCTCTTGATGATCGTGTCAGCCGACTCCGCCCGCGCCGGCGCCGTGGCCGCCACCAGAGTCAGGGCCGCACCGGCCATCACGAGCAAGCGGCCGAGTCTGGACGCCACCGGGACCTCCCGTCGAGACAAAACGATCAGACCCGACCCACTATGTCACCACAAATCACCCGGATTCCGACTCGATACCGAGCCGATACACCGCCTACGCGACCTTTCTGTAGGTCAGGTCGAAGTCGTGATCCCAGACGGAACCGTCACGCGACAGCTCCCAGTAGCCGGTGATGGTGGCGCCGTCGTCGCCGAGAACACCGGTGAAGCGCTGATGGAAGCCCGGCGCCTCCCGCCACATGTGCCAGGTGGCCCCGTCGAAGCTCATCCGGTAGACACGGAAAACGCCCCGCGCGTCCGCATACAGCATGGAGAGCTCTTCGGAAGCGTCGTCGAGACCCATGATCGAGGTGACGGGGAACGGCGAGTTGGCCACCCATTCCGGCGACGTGCCCTCGACGACCTTGGCATCGGAACGCTGGACGAGGAAAGCGCCGTCCTCCATCCACTCGAACACCGTCCGCGCTCCGGCGGTGTCCTGGTCGGCGATGGAGGCCCAGATCTCCCACTCGCCCACGAAGGCGTCCAGCCGCTGTAGAACGGGGTGAGGTTTCCGCATCGGTTACTCCCTTCGCTGCCACCATTGGAGCACCGACCGCCGACAAAATCCGCCCGTTTGGAACGCCACGGCGGCGACCCCGCCTGGTGACCCTCCGGCACCCGCCCGACCGCCGACGCGGTGGGTAGGTCGGCGCCGATTGGGTCATGCGGCCCGGCGAGGCCGATGCACACCACCCCCCACGAGACACGGCGCATAACTGCGGCAAGGACGTCTGGCCCTGCTGCGCGGCGAGCTGGAACGGCCCGACGGTGTTCCCTGGCGGGGCGACCCTGGCGGCGCTGGAGGGGGTCTGCTCGGATACGGCGCTGCCGGTCGAGGAGCGACCAAGCCGCCCAACCAACCGCACGGTGAGACGACGGGGGGCACGGCGAAGCCGCCAGGGCATCGGCCCTGGCGGCTTGCGGAATGAGGGTGCCGTGCGGGTGGCTAGTGGTCGTGGCCCCTCTCGCGGTAGGACGTCTGCGTCTGGGCGTTCAGCATGTCGAACTTGACGCGCTTCGCCTGGTTCGTGCGCGGGTCGTTGATCCGCAGCACGTCGAGCCCCAGGTTGAAGTCCGACCCGTAGATGTAGCCGTTGTAGTAGTACGCCGACCAGAATCCGCCGGACAGAGCCGGAGCGGTGTTGTCAGGCCCGCGCTCGAAGTACGCGATCTCCTCGGGCCGCGTAGAGTCGGTGAAGTCGACGACCGAGATGCCGCCCTGGTACCACGCCTGCACCATGATGTCGCGTCCCTTGACCGGGATCAGCGAGCCGTTGTGCGCGACGCAGTTCTCGGTGTCGGCCTGATGCCGAGCGATCTTGAAGTAGCCGCGGAACTGCAGCTGACCGCCGGCGAGGTCGTAGTAGGCGTTGGCGCCGCGGTTCGGACCGATGGCCTCGTTGCAGGTGGCGCGGGTGCCGCCGCCGAGCTCGTCGGTGAAGATGACCTTGGTGCCCGCGTTGTTGAACGTCGCCGAGTGCCAGAACGCGAAGTTCACGTCGTCCCGGACGGTCTGGGTGACGCGCGGGTGTTCGCGGTCGGAGATGTCCATCAGGACGCCCTCGCCCATGCAGGCGCCGGCCGCGATGTCCTTCTCGGGGTAGGCGGTGATGTCGTGGCAGCCGGCGGTGGCGGACTTGCCGTCCGGGTACGGCAGCGGCACGCCGGGGTTGCCGCCGTCGTCGGGGACGCCGTCGCCGTTGGTGTCGCGGTCGGGCGCGAACAGCACCGGGGTGTTGACCACCGTGGCGGCCGTCGGGTTGGCGAGCGGCACCTTGATGACCGAGATCAGGTCGTGCGGCGTCTGGCAGTCGGGGAACTCCAGCCGCGGGCCGTACGACGAGATGTAGATGTAGAGGTTCTTGCGCGCGTCGCGGCCCTTGCCGGGCACGAGGGTGTGGGTGTGGGAGCCGCAGTTCGTCTCGACGGACTTGATGTAGACCGGGTTGGTCTTGTCCTTGATGTCGAAGATGCGGATGCCCTCCCACGATTCCTTGATCGACGCGGACTGCCCCTGGCTCTGGCAGGAGTCGTTGCTGCGGGAGGAGTCGACGGAGCCGATGAGCAGGTCGCCGTAGACGGAGATGTCCATCTGGCCGCCGGGGCAGACGACGCTGCTGACCAGGGAGGTCCGCTTCGGACGCTTGATGTCGTAGATGGAGAAGCCGGAGTAGTTGCCGACATAGGCGTAGTCGCCCTGGAAGGCCATGTCGGTGTGGATGTCGGTCAGCGCGGCCGGCTTGGGCACGTTGGTGACGTGCTCCATGTTCGGGCTCATGACAATCTGACCGGGGGCGGGGATGTCAGCGGCCTGGGCCGGCAGCGTGGTCAGCGCTAAGCCGACCGCCGCTCCGATCAGGACGAGGGCTCTGCGGGGGGTGATCACTCAGCCGCCTCCATAAGGGAAAGATAAATGTAAAGAATCCTCACCTGTGTCCTGACAAGCGGGCTAGCGCCCAAAATGTCAATTTTTATTGCGCTTTGCCGTCTTTTTAACGATCACGGTTGTGCTCTAAAGTTCGCTCTCTCGACAAGGGGAGGTCAGGTGCGCGCCGCGCTCATCGTCATCACAGGCACGGTGATCGCCCTCACGGGCTGCAGCGGCGGCGCCAGCCGCCCCGTCGCCGCCACGGACGGTTCGACGGCACCGGTGCTCGCACCGGGCAAACCAGGCGAGGCGGCCAGGACGCTGTCCCCCGCCGAGGCGGCGACCGCGGTCCCCTCGCCCACGGCGAACGCGGTGGACGTGACGTTCGTGCAGGACATGATCGTTCACCACCGGCAGGCGCTCGACATGTCGATCCTCGCGCCTGCCAGGGCCGAGTCGGAGAAGCTGAAGGGGCTCGCCTCCCGGATCAAGGACGCGCAGGGCCCGGAGATCCAGTACATGACCACGTGGCTCCAGGAGCAGGGCCAGAAGGTGACCGACCATCACGCGGGCCACGCGAACATGCCGGGCATGGCGACGCCCGAGCAGATGGCGGCGCTGAAGGCGGCGTCGGGGGCGAGCTTCGACAGGCTGTTCCTCGACCTGATGATCGCGCATCACACGGGGGCGATCACGATGGCGACGAAGGTGCTCGGCGAGGGCTCCCACCAGCGGATCTCCGAGCTCGCCACCGACATCGGCGTCGAGCAGACCGCCGAGATCCGCCGCATGCGCGAAATGCGCTCAGCCCTCTGACCGCCACACGCACGAGGGCAGGTTGCCGGGACCGGTCAGGAGCCGGTTCGCCAGGAGTGGAGGTAGTCCTCCTGATCGGCCGTCAGGCGGTCGATCTCGATGCCCGTCGCGGCCAGCTTCAGCCGCGCCACCTCGACGTCGATGTCCTCGGGCACGTCGTAGACGCCCGGCGCCAGCCGTACACGCTCGGTGGTCAGCCAGGCGACGGCCAGGGCCTGGGCGGAGAAGGACATGTCCATGACGGCCGCGGGATGGCCCTCGGCCGCGGTGAGGTTGACCAGGCGGCCCTCGGCCAGCAGCAGCAGGCGGCGGCCGTCGGCGAGCACGTACTCGTCGGTGTTGGGCCGCACGCCCGGGTTCAGCGCGACGGCCAGCCCTTCCAGCGCCCGCACGTCGATCTCGACGTCGAAATGCCCCGCGTTGGCCAGGATCGCGCCATCCTTCATCGCCGCCAGGTGCTCGGCCGTGATGACGTCGCGGTTGCCCGTGACGGTGACGAACAGGTCGCCGACCGGCGCGGCGGCCCCCATGGTCCGGACCTCGTAGCCCTGGAGTGAAGCGTCCAGCGCCTTGACCGGGTCGATCTCGGTGACGATCACGCGGGCGCCGAGACCCTTGGCCCGCTCGGCGACACCGCGGCCGCAGTAGCCGAACCCGGCGACCACGACCGTGCGCCCGGCGAGCATGACGTTGGTGGCACGCATGACGCCGTCGAGCGTGGACTGGCCGGTGCCGTACCTGTTGTCGAACATCCGCTTCGTCCGCGTGTCGTTGACGGCGACCACGGGGAACCGCAGCGCCCCCTCGGCGGCCATCTGGCGCAGCCTGATGATGCCGGTGGTGGTCTCCTCGCAGCCGCCGCTCACGCCGTCGAGCAGGTCGGTGCGCTCGGTGTGGAGGATGTTGACCAGGTCGCAGCCGTCGTCGAGGACGATGTCGGGCGCCAGGTCCAGCGCCTGGTGGATGTGGCGGTAGTAGGTCGCCCTGTCGACGCCCGCGCGCGCGTGGACCGCGATGCCGTAGTCCCGCAGCGCCTCGGCGACGTCGTCCTGGGTGGAGAGCGGGTTGGAGGCGGCGAGCGCGATCTCGGCCCCGCCGGCTTTGAGCGCGCCCATGAGGACGGCCGTCTCGGCGGTGACGTGCAGGCACGCGGCGATCCTGAGCCCGTCGAACGGGCGCTCGCGCGCGAACCGCTCACCGATGGCCGTCAGCACGGGCATCCCCCTGCCCGCCCACGCAATCCGCCGCTCTCCCACCACAACTCCATGATCTTGTACGGCAAGCCCGCTCAAGGCCACCGTGGTCACCGGTGGCCGCCCGTCCATCACAGCACTCCAGCAGGACTTCGGTACCCGCCGCTACGTCGTATCGTCGACCGGATTCCCCGCTTCGCCACCACCGAAGGTCCGCTGACCCGCCACACGCCCTTCCGGAGGCTGGGTCTTGGGGGCGCCGTGATGGCGGGGACCGGAGTCCTGCTGGGCGGCGCGCCTTCGACGGACGGGACCCGGTGACCACGGAGGCGCCAAGCCCGCTTGCCGTACCCACTGAAGGGTGTCAGACCCGGGATATGGAACGACGGCGGGAGCCCGAACGCGGGCGCCCGCCGTCGGGTGCCGGTCAGTAGCGGTAGTGCTCCGGCTTGTACGGGCCCTCGACGTCGACGCCGATGTACTCCGCCTGCGCCTTGGTCAGCGTGGTGAGCTTGACGCCCAGCGCGTCGAGGTGGAGGCGGGCGACCTTCTCGTCCAGGTGCTTGGGCAGCGTGTAGACGCCGATCGGGTACTCCTCGGTCTTGGTGAAGAGCTCGATCTGCGCGATGACCTGGTTGGTGAAGGAGTTGGACATCACGAACGACGGGTGGCCGGTCGCGCAGCCCAGGTTCATCAGGCGGCCCTCGGCCAGCACGAGGATGGAGTGGCCGTCCTCGAAGATCCACTCGTCGACCTGCGGCTTGATGGTGTTCCTGACGATGCCGGGGGTCTTGGCGAGCCCGGCCATGTCGATCTCGTTGTCGAAGTGGCCGATGTTGGAGACGATCGCCTGGTGCTTCATCTTGGCCATGTGGTCGGCCGTGATGATGTCGAAGTTGCCGGTGGTGGTCACGAAGATGTCGGCGATGCCGACGACCTCCTCCAGCGTGGTGACCTGGAAGCCGTCCATGGCGGCCTGGAGCGCGCAGATCGGGTCGATCTCGGTGACGATGACGCGGGCGCCCTGCCCGCGCAGCGCGTCGGCGCAGCCCTTGCCGACGTCGCCGTAGCCGCAGACCACGGCCACCTTGCCGCCGATGAGGACGTCGGTGGCGCGGTTGAGGCCGTCGATGACGGAGTGGCGGCAGCCGTACTTGTTGTCGAACTTCGACTTGGTCACCGAGTCGTTGACGTTGATCGCCGGGAAGAGCAGCGAGCCGCTCTTGAACATCTCGTAGAGGCGGTGGACACCGGTGGTGGTCTCCTCGGTGACGCCCTTGATCTGCTCAGCGATCTTCGTCCACTGGCGGTCCTCGCCGACCGTGCGGGTGAGCAGGTCGATGATGACGTGCCACTCCTCCGGGTCGTCGGCGGTGGCGGCGGGGACGGCCCCGGCCTTCTCGTACTCGGCGCCCTTGTGGACCAGCAGCGTGGCGTCGCCGCCGTCGTCGAGGATCATGTTGGGGCCCTCGCCGCCCGGCCAGGTGAGCGCCTGCTCGGTGCACCACCAGTATTCCTCCAGCGTCTCGCCCTTCCAGGCGAAGACGGGCACGCCCTGCGGGTTGTCGACGGTGCCGTTGGGGCCGACCGCGACCGCGGCGGCGGCGTGGTCCTGGGTGGAGAAGATGTTGCAGCTGACCCAGCGGACCTCGGCGCCGAGCGCGACGAGCGTCTCGATGAGGACGGCGGTCTGGATGGTCATGTGCAGCGAGCCCATGATCTTCGCGCCGCGGAGGGGCTGGGAGGCCGCGTACTCCTTACGCACCGCCATGAGGCCGGGCATCTCGTGCTCGGCGAGCCGGATCTCCTTGCGGCCGAAGTCGGCAAGTGAAAGGTCTGCGACCTTGAAGTCCATCTGTTTACCCCTCGATACACGAAGCTGTCGCCGTTGAGTTTAAGCGCGGGTTCTCCACGTCGCATCCCACGGGGGCCGAATCTTCCACAAGAATGTAAGGATGCGCATCACAGAGGCGGCGAGACGGTTGGGGATGTCCCCTCGAATGCTCCGCTACAGGGAGGCACTGGGGCTGTTGCCGCCGGTCAGGGAGCAGGGGGCGCATCGGAGGTTCACCGAGGAGGACCTGACGGCGGTGGCCCAGGCGGTGGAGCTGGAGCGGCGTTTCGACGCCTCCCCTGCCGAGCTCGCCTTCGCGCTGCGGGCGCTGGCCGACCCCGCGGTGACGCAGGCCGTCAGAGACCTGGGCCTGCGCATCGGCCGCCTCCAGGCCCCCAGGAGGGCGCTGGACTTCGAGAAGGAGAAGGCGCTGCGACTGCTGCAAACCAGAGCGGGAAATCGGCCGTCCAACCGGATATGAAGGCTCTCGTTCTCGCCACCGCGCTCGCGGCGGCCCCCGCTCTCGCCACGACGCCCGCACCGGCGTCCACGGCCACCGCTCTCGCCAAGCCCGCACAGGCGTTGGCGACCTCCTCTGCGACCGCCTCGGCGGCACCCGCTCTCGCCACGACGCCTGCACAGGCGTTCAAGACCTCGTCGGGAAAGACGGTGAAGGTCTACTTCTCCGCCGACTTCGACGTCCCCGGCAAGGTCGTCGCCGTCACCAGGAAGGCCCCCAACAGCGCGGTGGGCACCTTCGCCATCCAGCAGCTCATCAAGGGCCCGACCAAGACCGAGCGCAAGCGCGGCCTGCACTCGGAGCTCGGCCCGCAGATCAGGGGCAAGTCCGACTGCGGCGCCGACTTCAAGCTCTCCATCAGCAAGGGCACCGCGACGCTGCGCTTCTGCCGCACGGTGTTCGGGCTCGGCGTCGGCGGCGACGCGCGCATCCTGCACACGATCGACAGGACGCTGCGCCAGTTCGGCACCGTGAAGAAGGTCATCACCCTCGACAAGGACGGCCGCTGCCTGTTCGACCAGACCACCAACGGCACGTCCTGCATCACCGGACACGAGTGAGCGCGGGCCGCCGAGGGGGCTTATCTGGCGGCGGCCTTGTCCAGGTCGGGTTCGAGGTAGATGACGCGGGCGATCGGCACGGCGGCGCGGATGCGCTGCTCGGCCTCGTCGATGCCGCGCGCGACGTCGGCGGCCGTGTCGTCGTGCTCGACGGCGATCTTCGCGGCGACCAGCAGTTCCTCGGGGCCGAGGTGCAGCGTGCGCATGTGGATGACGCGGCTCACCTCGGGGGCGTTCTCGAGGGCGGTCCTGATCTGCGTCTCGACCTCCGGCGAGGCGCCCTCGCCCATCAGCAGCGACTTGGTCTCGATCGCCAGGATGATGGCGATGACGGCCAGCAGCACGCCGATCATCAGGGTGCCGATGCCGTCCCAGACTCCGTCTTCGGTGACCACGGCCATGGTGACGCCGAACAGCGCGAAGATCAGACCGAGCAGCGCGCCGAGGTCCTCCAGCAGCACCACGGGCAGTTCGGGCGACTTGGAGCGGCGGATGAAGGCCCACCAGCTCTGACTGCCGCGGTGGACGTTCGACTCCTTGATCGCCGTCCTGAAGGAGAAGATCTCCGCGATGATCGCGAAGATCAGCACGCCGAACGCCCACCCGGGAGAATCGATCTTGTGCGGGTCACTGATCTTGTGGATGCCCTCGTAGATCGAGAACACCGCGCCGATCGTGAACAGCACGACCGCCACGACGAAGGCGTAGAAGTAGCGCTCCCGGCCGTAGCCGAACGGGTGCTCCTGGGTGCGGGCCCGCTGCGCCCGCTTGCCGCCGATGAGCAGCAGCGCCTGGTTGCCCGAGTCGGCCATCGAGTGGATCGACTCGGCCAGCATGGAGGAGGAGCTGGTGAAGAGGAACGCGACGAACTTGGCGACGGCGATCGCGAGATTCGCCGCCAATGCTGCAATGATCGCTTTGGTACCGCCGCTGGCGCTCAACGCACTTCTCCGCTCATGCCACTGAAAATCCCGGACACGGGATTTTATTGGGAAATTCTCGCCTTTAGCTCTGTGATCGACGTCACTGGGGTCGGATCGATGCCGTAGCCGAGGGCAAGGTAGGCGCTGGCGTAGTCGCCCAGCTCGATCAGCGTGGCCAGCCGTTCGAGTGGTTCGACGCCCTCCGCGACCAGCTCGCTGACCGGCACACCGCGGTCCTCGGCCACTCTGAACAGGGCCTGCGGACGCTCCTCGGCCTCACGCAGCACGACCAGCCGCAGCGTGCGCTCGGTGGTCTCGGCGAAGATGTCACGCTCGGCCAGCGGGCCGTCGAGCACCGCGAGCTGGTTGTGCCCGGCCTCGGGAAGCTCACCCCAGATCGCCGGATACTTCGCGTTCTCGTTGAGCTGGAGCGCCAGCCGGTGGGCCGCGACCGCGGTGACCGGCGTCGCACCCCAGAGCACGGGCACGCTCTCGGCCAGCTCCATGGCCAGCGACTTGCCCGGGTTGATGAACGACTCGCTCGACGGGCGGCAGCGGTGCGCCATCTCCTCCAGCGCCCTGGCCACCCCCTCGAACAGCTCGGGGCCCTCCCTGGTCAGCCCCAGCGCCCCCGCCCCGGCGAGCAGCGGTACGGCAAGGCTCCACAGGTGCGCGCGGGCCGGGCCCTGCGCCGTGACCGGCACGAACAGCGCGGACGCCTGCGTGGCGATCGCCTGCAGCGGCGAGCCGGGAGCGCCGACCGCCATCAGCGACGCGCCCCGCCGTACGGCCTCGGCCGCGACGGCGAGCGTCTCGGTGGTCTGGCCCGAGCTCGACACCGCCATCACCAGGTCGGTGGCGCCCACCCAGCCAGGCAGCCGGCCGGAACGCACGGTGAGGATCGGCAGCGGCGCGCCGTACCCGCAGATCGCGGCGAGGATGTCGCCCGCGAGCGCGGCCCCGCCCATGCCCGCCACCACGATCGCCCTCGGCCTGCCGTCGCGGGCCAGGCGCGCGACGCCCGCCTCACTCGCGTCGCGGTGGGCGGTGCGCACCTGGGCGGCCGCCGAGGCGATCGCGGGCAGCATCGCGCCCTGGTCGCCCTCGGCGAGCGAGGCCTGGTCGTCGAGCCGCTCGGGCTCCCAGGTCACGGCTTCCGTGCCTCGTCCACGAGCAGCACGGGGATGTCGTCCCTGACCGGGTAGATGAGACCGCAACCCGTGCAGGCCAGCTCGTCGGTCCCGATGTCAGGGTCGTCCTGCGCGCGCAGCGGTGACTTGCACGCCGGGCAGGCCAGGATCTCCAGCAGCCAGTCGTCGATCTTCACTCTTCAGCTCCTTACGACGGCAAGGACTTCGTCCCTGATCGCCGCCATCTGGCTCGGGTCGGCCGCCTCGGCGTTCAGCCTGAGCAGCGGCTCGGTGTTGGACGGACGCAGATTGAACCACCAGCCGGACCCCGTCACGGTCAACCCGTCGAGCTCGTCGAACTCGCCGCGCCCCGCGAACCGCTCGCGGACCCGCCCCAGGGCGGCCTGCTGGTCGGCGACCGTGCTGTTGATCTCGCCGCTGGCACTGTAGCGGGCGAACGGCTCCAGCACCTGCGACAACGGCCGGTCCTGCTCGCCCAGCGCGGCCAGCACGTGGAGCGCGGCGAGCATGCCGGAGTCGGCGTACCAGAAGTCACGGAAGTAGTAGTGGGCCGAGTGCTCCCCGCCGAAGACCGCGCCCGTGCGGGCCATCTCGGCCTTGATGAAGGAGTGGCCCACTCGCGTGCGGACCGGCACGCCCCCGTGCTCGGCGATGATCTCGGGAACCCCGCGCGAGGTGATCAGGTTGTGGATGACGGTCGAGCCCGGATGCTTGGCCAGCTCGCGGGCCGCGACCAGGCCGGTGATCGTGGACGGCGAGACCGACTCGCCGCGCTCGTCGATCACCCAGCACCTGTCGGCGTCGCCGTCGAAGGCGAGCCCCAGGTCGGCGCCGGTCTCGAGCACGGCCCGCTGCAGGTCACGCAGGTTGTCGGGCTCGATCGGGTTGGCCTCGTGGTTGGGGAAGGTGCCGTCGAGCTCGAAGTAGAGCGGCGTCACCTCGATCGGCAGCCCCGCGAAAACGGCGGGAACGGTGTGACCGCCCATCGCGTTTCCGGCGTCGACGACCACCTTGAGCGGCCGGATGTCCGACAGGTCGACGAGTGAGCGCAGGTGCTCGCCGTATCCGCTGAGCAGGTCTTTCTCGATCCGGCTGCCAGGCCTGCCCGCCGGGATGCCGCCCGCCAGGTAGGCGGCGGCCGTGTCGCGGATCTCGGTGAGCCCCGTGTCGGCGCCGACGGGCACCGCCTGCGCGCGGCACATCTTCATGCCGTTGTAGCGGGCCGGGTTGTGGCTGGCGGTGAACATCACGCCGGGCAGCCCCAGGCTGCCGCTGGCGTAGTAGAGCAGGTCGGTGGAGCCGAGCCCGGCGTCGATCACGTCGGCGCCCCTGGCGGTGGCGCCACGGATGAAGGCGTCGGCGAGCGCGCGGGAGGAGACCCGCATGTCATGGGCGAGTACGGCCTGCGTCGCGCCGAGCACGTCGACGAACGCCGCCCCGACCGCCTCGGCGCTCTCCTCGTCGAGCTCCTCGGGCACCACGCCGCGCACGTCGTACGCCTTGAAGATCCTGGAGAGATCGCCCACTCGTCCGCCCCCTGGTCGCCTGCCTACTGGGACGAGCCTACTAGCGGTCCCGGTGGGGTTGGGCGGAGCGCAGGACACGCAGATGACCGCGACGGCCGACCTCGACACCCTGCCCGACGGGCTCGGTGCCACCGGACGGCGCGGGCCTGGCCGCCTCGCGGACGGCGTTGGCCAGCGCCTCGAGATCGTCGGTGCTGGGGCTGGCACCGTCGGTCGGCAGGCGCACGACCTCCCACCCGCGCGGGGCGGTCAGGCGTTCGGCGTGTTCGGCGCACAGGTCATAGCAATGCGGCTCCGCGTACGTCGCCAAAGGGCCGAGAACAGCGGTCGAGTCGGCGTATACGTACGTGAGCGTGAAAACGGCAGGCTGACTGCAAGCAGTGCGGGAACAGCGACGGACGGGGCTCACGGAGGGACCGTATCTGCTATGCGTGCGAGGCGCCACTACCTGAGCGCTCTTAACGAGCGTGTCGCCACAATTCGGACACCTGTCCCACTGTTTCCACCCACCTGTACCGAAGCTGACCCTGATTGGGTACGTCCGAAAGCTTAAGCTGGGGTGGTGACACCGACGCGCGGCCCTCGACGGCGCGACCGCCATGGGCGCGGCCTTCGCGGTCCTCTCGCCCCTTCCTACGTTCCCCTCGCGCGCTCACGCAGCGAGCGCTTCGACGACCTCGTCCTCGACGCGGTCGACCGGCTCAAGCCGAAGTGGGGCAAGCAGCTCGCGGCTGTGGAGTTCGCGGTGGAGGAGGTGCCTCCGGTCAGCGAACTCGGCGACGGGCCCGGTCGGCTGGGGTCCGATCCGATCCCGTTCGGGCGGGCCGACACCGCGTCGGGCACCGAGCCCGCCTCGGTGGTGATCTACCGGCGGCCGCTGGAGGCGCGCGCCCGCGACCGCGACATGCTGGGCGCGCTGGTGCACGACACGGTGGTGGAGCAGGTGGCCTCACTGCTCGGGGTGTCGCCCGAGACCGTCGACCCTGGCTACGACGAGCGCTGACTCATGAAGAAGGGTCACGCGGCAGACACCGAACGGCCGCGTGACCCTTGTCGATATCCAGTTAAACGGCCTGCTTCTTGATCCTTCGGCGTTCCCGCTCGGACAGCCCACCCCAGATGCCGAACCGCTCGTCGTGCTCGAGTGCGTATTCCAGGCACTCGGCCCGCACCTCGCAGGAGCGGCACACCTTCTTGGCTTCTCTGGTGGAGCCACCCTTCTCCGGGAAGAACGCCTCGGGATCAGTCTGCGCGCACAACGCACGCTCCTGCCAGCCGAGTTCTTCAGCGTCAAGCTGTTCCTGTGCGATGACCACCAACTCGGTCACTGCACACCTCCCTGCCGCCCGCCCGCAATGGAGCCCCCCATGAACGCCTCCTTACATACCCACCCTGGAGGCGTAACAACATGGCTGTAATTACACGCGCGTGCCGTAGGCGACGTCAAGCGGCATGCCGGTATCCGGGGAAAGACCACCTCGCCCCGGTGTGCTTGCCATGTGCTGTTCAGGACCGGGTGAAACCGGGATCCATGGCCTTGACGTGACTTGTTCAACGCTGTCAGCGGTCGGAACCGTACCAGGGCGGGATTGACGCCCGCCCAGGGCCCACCTTCTCTCTATCCGGCGATGACCGATTTCTTACCCGTCGATTCTTACCCGCGCTCCTACCTGCGCGGATCGTTCGGCGTGTAGATGGCCGTGGGGTCTATGGGGTCGTCGCCCGGCCGGTACGCGCTCTGGTCGAACCTGATCGTCGAGTCGGCGGGCGAGGCGTGCGACGCCTGCGACGGGTAGCCGGACGGGGACTGCGGATGGCCGAACGGGTCGTCGTGCGGCTGCTGGTACGGCTGCGCGGGGTTCTGCCCGGGGTTATGCGCGGGGCCGTTCGCAGGGACCTGCCCGGGGTTCTGCGCGGGATCGAAGTGCAGTTGCGGGTAGGTGCCCGCGGTGGACTGCTGGTAGGTCTCCGCCTGCTGGTAGGCGTGCAGCATCTGCTGCGAGCGCGGGTCCACGGGCGGGTCGGGCTCGGCGTAGAGCGGCTGCTGCTGGGCGTACTCCTGGCCCGAGTAGCCAGTGAACGGGCTGCCGCCCTGCTGCTCGAAGGCGGGCGCCTGCTCGTAGTAGGGCTGCTGGGGCTCCGGCTGCTGGTACGGCGTGCCCGGCGCGGTGTCGGCCGGCTGGTACTGCTGCGGCTCGCGGAGGTCGGGCGCGTGGAGGTCAGGTGCGTGGAGGTCAGGCGCGCTGTGCGTCGGGGTGTAGGCGCTGGGCAGGCTGTCGGCCGGCACGTAGGGCGCGGGCTGGTAGTCCTGCTGCTGCGCGAAACCGTTGCTCGGCAGCGTCTCCGACGGCGTGTAGCCGCTGGGCTCCTGCGGCGCGTAGGGGTTCGGCTCCTGCTGGAACGACTGGGGTTCGGGCGCGTAGGCGCTCTGGAGCGTCTCGGCGGGCGCGTAGGAGGCCTGCGGCGGCTCCACGGCCGTCGCGAAGGCGCCCTGCGGGGTGTCGTACGCGTTCTGCGGAGTCTCGTAGACGTTGCTCTGCGGGGTCTGGTACGCCGACTGCGGCGTGTCGTACCCGTTCTGCGGTGCGACGTACGCGGGCTGCGACGCGTCGTACGTGGGCTGCGGAGCGTCGTACGTGGGCTGCGGCGTGTTGTACGCGTTCGCCGGGGAGTCGTGGGCGATTGGTGCCGCCTGCGCCTGCCCGTAGGAGCTCTCCATGGGCGGCGCGTAGGCGCTCTGCGGCGTCCCGGCCGCCGACGCGTAGGCACCCTCAGCCGCCGACGCGTAGGCACCCTCGGTCTGCGACGCGTAAACGTTCTCGGTCTGCGACGCGTAAGGGCTGTCGGTGGGCGGCGCGTAAGCGTTCTGCGGTTCGGGCTGCGGCGTGGGCGCGGGCGGCAGCGCGGGCAGCTCCGCCCTGCGCTGTGCCTGATAAGGCTCCTGCGGCGCCTGCTGCTGCTGAGCGGACCCCGTGTGAGGGGCCGCCTGAGCGGCGGCGGCCTGCTGGTCATGGCCCTGTGGGCCGCCGTAGCTCGGCGGCTGCTGTCCGTAGCCGGAGGAGGCGGGCTGCTGGCCGTAGCCGGAGGAGGCGGGCTGCTGCGCGTAACCGTTGGCGGCCTGGCCGTACTGCGGGGCCTGGCTCGGCGGCTGCTGACCGTAACCAGAGGAGGCGGGCTGTGCGGGGTGCTGGCCGCTCGGGGCCTGGCTGGGGGGCTGCTGGCCGTACCCCTGCTGGGCGTGCCCGTGCTGCGCGAAGCCGGGCTGCTGGCCGAAGCCTGACTGCTGACCGAAGCCGGGCTGCTGGCCGTACCCGCTGAAGACGGGGGTGGCCGGGCCGACGGCGAGCACCTGCGGCAGCAGGTAGGCCAGCCCGATCGCGGTGAGCGCCAGCGTGGGCACGCCGAGCAGCACGAAGGACAGCAGGCTCATGAAGCCCAGGCCGGAGAAGAGCCCGAGGAGCAGCGCGATGGCGCCGAAGAACGTACCGGCGGCGAGCGTGCCCGCGGCGCCGTACGCGATCGTCTTGGCCTTGGGTGTCGGATCGCCCAGCTTGGTGACCAGGACCACGGCCCCGACAGCCAGCGCGGCCGCCACGGGGGACGTCAGGTCACCCTGGGCCAGGCGTGCCCTGACCAGCAGCGAGGTGACCGCTCCCGACTCCGCGACCAGCAATTGCAACAACGCGACGAGGACGTTCCCCGCCGCGACGGCAAGCATGATCCATGCAGCCGGCTCTCTCAGCCGGCTGACGTCTATTTTGCTCACTGTTAACCCCCAGCTGGTGGCTTACCACCCGGGGTGAGTTTGCCACATAGCTGACTTTGGTGGCGGGCGTCCCAGCAAGCTCATCTATCCCGATAGTCCCCGATCAGCTCCAATACACCGAAATTTCCTGACACGTGGACATGGAAGCCTGCCTCTTCAGACAGGATGCGAGACTGACGGCATGCGTATCGTGTCCCTAGCCGGCGGCATCGGCGGCGCCCGCTTCCTGCGTGGCCTGCGTGCCGCCGTACCCGACGCCGAGATCACGGTCATCGGCAACACCGGCGACGACATCACCCTCTTCGGCCTGCGGGTCTGCCCCGACCTCGACACCGTGATGTACACGCTCGGCGGCGGCATCAACGAGGAGCAGGGCTGGGGGCGGGAGAAGGAGAGCCACGTCGTCAAGGAGGAACTGGCCGCCTACGGCGTCGAGCCGCAGTGGTTCGGGCTCGGCGACCGCGACTTCGCCACCCACATCGTCCGCTCCCAGATGCTGGAGGCCGGATACCCGCTCTCCCAGGTCACCGAGGCGCTGTGCGCGCGCTGGCAGCCGGGGGTGCGGCTGCTGCCGATGAGCGACGACCGCTGCGAGACCCACGTCGTCATCACCGACGAGCAGGGCCGCCGCGCCGTCCACTTCCAGGAGTGGTGGGTACGGCTGCGCGCCTCCGTCCCCGCCGAGTCGATCGCGCTGATCGGCGCCGACACTGCCACGCCAGCCCCCGGGGTCCTCGAGGCGATCGCCGACGCCGACGTGGTGATCCTGCCGCCGTCGAACCCGGTGGTGAGCATCGGCACCATCCTGCAGATCCCCGGCATTCGCGACGCCCTCGTCGCCAAGACGGTCGTCGGCGTCTCCCCCATCATCGGCGGCGCGCCCGTCCGCGGCATGGCCGACGCCTGCCTGACGGCCATCGGCGTGGAGACCAGCGCGCAGGCGGTGCTGTCGCTGTACGGGGCCGACCTGATCGACGGCTGGCTCGTGGCCGAGGAGGACGCCTCCGTCGCCCTCGACGGCGTGCGCGTCGAGGCCCGCCCGCTGATCATGCATGACACCGACGCCGCCGCGGACATCGCCCGCGCCGCGCTCGCCCTGGCCGAGGAGCTGTCCCGATGACCATCGAGATCTTCGGCGTGGAGGGCATCGACGAGGTGCGTCCGGGCGACGACCTCGCCGCGCTGCTGAAGGAGGCGGACCTGCGCGACGGCGACATCGTCGTCATCACCTCCAAGATCGTCAGCAAGGCCGAGGGCCGCGTCCGCCAGGGCAGCGACCGCACCGAGGCCATCGAGGAGGAGACGGACCGCGTGGTCGCCAGGCGCGGCGACACCGTCATCTCCCAGACCCGCCACGGCTTCGTCATGGCCGCGGCGGGCGTCGACGCCTCCAACACCGAGCCGGGCACCGTCCTGCTGCTGCCCGAAGACTCCGACGCCTCGGCCCGCCGTATCAGGGCGGCGCTCGGCGTCCGCGTCGGCGTGATCGTCTCCGACACCTTCGGCCGCCCGTGGCGGCACGGCCTCACCGACGTGGCCATCGGCGCGGCGGGCGTGCGTCCGCTGGAGGATTACCGGGGCGGCACCGACACCCACGGCAACCCGCTCGTCGCCACCGTCACCGCCCTGATCGACGAGATCGCCGCGGCGGCCGAGCTGGTCAAGGGCAAGCTCACGGGCGTGCCCGTGGCGATCGTGCGCGGGCTGGCCCATCTGGTGACGGCCGACGACGGTCCGGGGGTGCGCCCGCTCATCCGTCCCGCCGACGAGGACCTGTTCCGTTACGGCTCCCGCGACGTCGTCTTCGCCCGCCGTACGATCAGGGAGTTCTCCTCGGCCCCCGTCGACCCCGAGGCGGTACGGCGAGCGGTGGCGGCCGGCATCGCGGCCCCCGCCCCGCACCACACGACGCCGTGGCGGTTCGTCCTGGTGGAGTCGGCCGAGACCCGGCTGCGGCTGGTCGACGCGATGCGCGAGGCGTGGATCGCCGACCTGCGCGGCGACGAGTTCACCGAGCAGTCGATCGCCAAGCGGATCAGGCGCGGCGACGTCCTGCGCAACGCCCCCTACCTCGTCGTTCCGTGCCTGGTGATGGACGGCTCCCACACCTACCGCGACGAGCGGCGCAACGCCGCCGAGCGGGAGATGTTCGTGGTGGCGATGGGGGCGGGGGTGGAGAACTTCCTCGTCCAGCTCGCGGTCGAGGGGCTCGGCTCGGCGTGGGTGTCGTCCACGATGTTCTGCCGTCCCGTGGTGCGAGAGGTGCTCGACCTGCCCGAGTCGTGGGACCCGATGGGCTGCGTCGCCGTCGGCCACGCCGCCGCGCCCCCGCGCGACCGCGCGCCCCGCGACGCGGCCGACTTCTACGTCACCCGCTGAGTGGGATGTCCGCCGTCACGTGACGGCGGACATTCCAGCTCACCCGCGTCCGGCCTCCGCCTCACCCGCCGGATCCAGCAGGTCCACGAACGCTCCTGTCGCGCCGACCTCGACGAACCGCTCTCTGGCCCGACCCGCGATATCCGGCCCCGCCGGTCAGACGACTGGCAGGGTGCGGCGGACGCTGCGGCAGACGCCGTCGCTGGCCGCCGATGCCGCCAGCCGTTCCGCCGACGGCGTGCCGTACTCGGTGGTGCGCTGGCGCAGCTGGCGGCCCGTGGGGGCGACCATCTCGCCGATCTCGGTGATCGTCTTGTAGGAGCCGTTCTCCGAGCCCGCCATGCGGCTGATCGTCTCCTCCATCAGCGTGCCGCCGAGGTCGTTGACGCCGCCCTGCAGCACCTGGCGGCACAGGTCGTCGCGGAGCTTCACCCACGAGCACTGGATGTTGTCGATCGCGCCGTGCAGCAGGATCCGCGCCAGGGCGTGGACGGCGCGGTTCTCGCGGGCGGTGGGGCCGGGACGGGCGATGCCGGCCAGGTAGATGGGCGCGCTGTGGTGCACGAACGGCAGCAGCACGAACTCGGAGAACCCGCCGGTCCGCTCCTGGATGCTCCGGATGAGCTTGATGTGCCGCACCCAGTGCAGGTGCGTGTCGACGTGGCCGTACATCATGGTCGAGGTCGTCGGGATGCCCACGCGGTGCGCGGTGGTGATGACGTCGACCCATTCCTTGGCGGGCAGCTTGCCCTTGGTCAGCACCCAGCGCACGTCGTCGTCGAGGATCTCGGCCGCGGTGCCGGGCAGGGAGTCGACGCCCGCCTCCCTGGCCGCGGTCAGCCAGTCCTCGACGGACAGGTTCGTACGGCTGGCGCCGTTGATGACCTCCATCGGGGAGAAGGCGTGGACGTGCATGTCCGGCGTCCTGGCCTTGACCGCGCGGGCGATGTCGAAGTAGGCGCTGCCGGGCAGGTCGGGGTGGATGCCGCCCTGCATGCACACCTCGGTCGCTCCGGCCTCCCAGCCCTCCTGGGCGCGGTCGGCCACCTGGTCGAGGGAGAGGGTGTAGGCGTCGGCGTCGGTCCTGCGCTGGGCGAACGCGCAGAACCTGCAGCCGGTGTAGCAGACGTTGGTGAAGTTGATGTTGCGGTTGACGACGTAGGTGACGTCGTCGCCCACGGCCTCCCGCCTGAGGTGGTCGGCCAGGCGGGCGAGCTCCTCCAGAGCGTCGCCGTCGGCGCCGAGGAGGGCGGCGGCCTGGGCGTCGGTGAGGCTCGCGGGGGCGCGTTCGGCCTGGCGCAGCGCCTCGGCGACGTCGCCCATGACCCCGACGGCCGGAGCGGCGTCCCGCCCCGAAGGGGCTGTGGGGAGGCGGTCGCGGAGGGCGTCCCAGTCGCCGTAGACGTTGTCGAAGTCGTCGCGCCGGTCGTTCGTACGCCCCGAGGTGTCCACCTCGACGTGCAGGTCCGTACGGCCTGAGGCGTCGAAGCCGCCGTCGGGCTCCTGCCATGGCCGTCCGACCAGCGGGGCGTCCTGCCTGGCCAGGCCGGTGTCGGGGTCGGCCAGCGCCGACACGTGCGCGAAGAGCCTGGGGTCCAGCCACGGCTCGCCCGCCAGCACGTACTCCGGGTAGATGGTCAGCCGCTCCCGCAGCTCGAACCCGGCCGCGGCCGTACGGGCGGCCAGTTCGTCGATGTTCGGCCAGGGACGCTCGGGGTTGACGTGGTCGGGCGTGAGCGGCGACACCCCGCCCCAGTCGTCGATGCCCGCTCTGATCATCAGCGCGTACTCGTCGTCGACCAGGTTCGGCGGCGCCTGGATGTGCGTCTTGGGGCCGAGCACCAGCCTGGTCACCGCGATCGTGGCGGCCAGCTCCTGCAGGGAGGCGTCGGGCAGGCCGCGCATCGCGGTGTCCTGCTTGGCGCGGAAGTTCTGGACGATGACCTCCTGGATGCCGCCGTACTCCCTGGCCACGCGGCGCATCGCGAAGATCGACTCGGCCCTGTCCTCGATCGTCTCGCCGATCCCGATCAGGATGCCCGTGGTGAAGGGGACGTTCGAGCGGCCCGCGTCCTCCAGCACGCGCAGCCGTACGGCGGGGTCCTTGTCGGGAGAGCCGTAGTGCGGCTGGCCCTTCTCCTCGAACAGGCGGCGCGAGGTGGTCTCCAGCATCATGCCCATCGAGGGGGCGACGGGCTTGAGCCGCTGGAAGTCGCGCCAGGAGAGCACGCCGGGGTTGAGGTGGGGCAGCAGGCCGGTCTCCTCCAGCACCCTGATCGCCATCGCCCGCACGTAGGAGAGCGTGTCGTCGTAGCCGTGGGCGTCCAGCCACGTGCGGGCCTGGTGCCAGCGGTCCTCGGGCCGGTCGCCGAGCGTGAACAGCGCCTCCTTGCACCCCATGGCCGCGCCCTGCCTGGCGATCTCCAGCACCTCGTCGGGGCCGAGGAAGGCGGCGGGGAGCTTGCCGGGCGCGGTGGCGAACGTGCAGTAGCCGCACCTGTCCCTGCACAGCCTGGTCAGCGGGATGAACACCTTCTTGCTGTAGGTGATGACGCCGTCGCGGCCGTTGGCGTCGCGCACGCGTGAGGCGTGCTCCAGCAGGGTGTCCAGGTGCTCGTCACGGGCCTGGAGCAGCACGGTGGCCTCGGTGAGGTCGAGGGCCTTGCCGTCTCTGGCTCTGGCGAGCGCGCGACGGAGTGCGGAATCGCTGACTTGGGTCATACCGGCACATTAGTCGTTAAGCAACACTGAAGGGTGCCCCGTAGAAAGTCTCGATGGACGTAAATACATGCACAGGCACATAATTGGAGGTAAGCAAAGGAGCACGCAATGTCCTGGATCTTCATCATCAGCCTGATCGCCGTCCTCGCCCTCGCCGGCCCGTTCCTCGGCACGGACACCCGCGACAGCAGAGACTGGAGGAAGCTCCCTTTCAGAACGAACGGTAGTCACGGACGGACTGCCTAGGCCCCCGCGCGGGTGGCCGCAACCCGGTGAGCCCGACCAGCAGGCAGGCCCGGTGCCGATGCCCCCTGTACGGCTCCAGCAACCGCATCATCTCGGCGTCGTCGGCCTTTCGCCCCGTCAACGCCCAGCCCACGATCTTGGCGAGATGGAAGTCGCCGACGCTCACCGCGTCGGGATCGCCCATGCAGCGCTGCCGAACCTCCGCCGACGTCCACACTCCGATGCCGGGCAACGCCCTCAGGAGCCGATCGAGCGAGGCGGAGTCGGCCGCTGCCTCGAGTTTGTCCGCGTGCCAGGCCGCCGTCGCGATCGTCCGCGCGCGCACGGCCTCCGCGCCCGCCCTGTGCCAGTGCCAGGCGGGGATCTGCCGCCACACCTCGGGCTCCGGCATCACCCGCATGCCGTCGGGCGCGGGCCCCGGCGCGGGCGTGCCGTACATGCGCAGCAGATACCGCCACGCGCGCCACGCCTCACGCCCGACCACTTTCTGCTCCAGTACGGCCGGCACCAGCGCCTCGAACACCCGGCCTGAGCGCCCGATCCTGGGCACGCCGTAGCCCCTGAGCACCTCGTGGTGCACCTCGAAGCCCGAGACGTCGTCGTCGGCGCCCAGCAGGGCGGGCAGTGAGGCGAGCAGCCAGGCCGCGCCAGGACCCCAGGCCTGCCCTCCCCTTCTGGTGACGCGCAGGGTGCCGGGACCGTCGGGGGTGCGGCAGGTGCGCCAGATCGTGCCGTCGGCCGCCCGCTGCCAGGTCGGGTCGTGGCCGCCGTGCTGGTGCGGCCCGAGGATCATCCCGGGATCGCCCATCACCTCCAGCCGCCGCTCCATCGGCCCCGCCGACGCCGCCCGCGCCCCAGCCGACCGCCCGGCCTGCGCGGGCCGTACAAGACCTGCCTGTGTGGGCCGTCCGAGAGAGACCGCCGCCCCATCGGCGGGCGCCCCCGGAGAACGAACGGGCCGCACGAGCGAAGAGGCTCCCTCATCAGGGGCGCGCGTGCCTGCCGAACGGGCGGGCCGTACCAGGGAGGACGCCGCCCCATCGGTGCGCGCACCGGACCGCGCCACCTCCGTGCCGAGCGTCACCCGCTCGACGGGCAGAATCGCCTCGCCCGAGACCGGGTCCTTCGCGGGAGAGCGGCCGTCCATGACAGCACGCTACGCGTCGCTGGAGAAGCGGACCGCGCACTCCGGCAGCACCACACCGGGCCACACCCGCGCGCCCGCCCGCAGCTCGTTGCCTGGCCCCACGGTCGCGCCGTCACCGATCACCGACTCGCGCACCACGGCGCCCTTGGCGATCCGCGCGCCCTCCCCGATCAGGGAGTCGACCACGGTCGCCCCCTTCTCGACCACGCACCCGTCGCCGAGCACGCTGCCGCTCACCGTGGCGCCCGCCTCGACCACGGCCCGCGCGCCGACGACCGAGCCGCCGGTGACCTCGGCCTCGCAGGACACGACCGCCCCGTCGAGCGTCAGCGACTGCCCCGTCGGCCCCGGCAGCGCGGGCGAGCGGAGCCGGCCGAGCACGAGGTCGCGCGAGCCCTGCACGAAGGCGGCGGGGGTGCCGACGTCGAGCCAGTAGCTGCTGTCGGCGTAGCCGAGCACCAGCGCGCCCGACTCGATGAGCCCGGGGAAGGTCTGCCGCTCCACCGACACGACCTCATCCGGCGGGATCGAGTCGATCACCGAGCGGGTGAAGACGTAGCAGCCGGCGTTGATGTAGTTGGTCACCGGATGGGGGGTCTTCTCCAGGAACGCCGTCACCCGCCCCTCGGCGTCGGTCGGCACGCAGCCGAACCGCGACGGGTCGTCGACCTCGGTCAGGTGCAGCGTCACGGCCGCCCCGCGGCGGACGTGCTGCCTGACCTGGTCGCCGACGTCGTGGCCGGACAGGATGTCGCCGTTGAGGATCAGCACCGGGTCGTCGGGGCCCGCGGTCAGCGCCTGCGCCGCGTTTCGGATCGCTCCACCGGTGCCGAGCGGCGTCTCCTCGGTCATGTAGACCAGCTCCAGGCCCATCGCGGACCCGTCGCCGAAGACCGGCTCGAACATCGAGGCCTTGTAGGAGGTGGCGAAGACGATCCGGCGTACTCCGAACGAGCGCGCCTGGGCGAGCTGGTGTGCCAGGAACGGGACCCCGGCCGTCGGCAGCAGCGGCTTGGGCGTGCCGAGGGTCAGCGGACGCAGGCGCGTGCCCTGACCTCCGACCAGGAGTATCGCCTCGAGACCTGGCAAGGAGCTCTCCATCACCCCGTGAGGTTACCCAACTATTCGATCGCGCGTTGATAGGACAACAGATGTGCCTGCGCGGAGGCGTCCCAGCTGAATTCCTTCGCCCTGGCAAGGCCTGCCGCCGCCAGCTGCTCGCGCCGCTCGGCCGAGGCCAGCAGCCGGCCGAGAGCGTCGGCGATGCTGTCGGGATCGGGCTCGGTGTAGGCGACCGCGTCGCCGCCCACCTCGGGCAGCGAGGTGCGGTGCGTGGTGAGCACGGGGGTGCCGCACGCCATCGCCTCCAGGACCGGCAGCCCGAATCCCTCCCCCACCGAGGGGAAGGCCACGACGAGCGCGCCGCCGAGGAAGCCGGGCAGGTCGGCGTAGGACAGGTAGCCGGGCCTGACCACCTTCACGGTCGCCGGCACCTCACTGACGGCCGCGTCGACGTCGTCCTCGTGGATGCCGCCGCCGATCACCAGCGCGGGCGGGTCCTGCAGCCCGTCGACCGCCCTGGCGAACCCCCTGATCAGGTTCGGCACGTTCTTGCGCGGCTCCAGCGCGCCGAGGAAGGCGACGTACGGCTGGCCGTGCAGCGCCAGCCGGTCGGCCACCCGCCCGGCCTCCGCCTCGTTCGGCGTGTGGAACATCGCGTGGTCGACGCCGTGGTAGGCGACGTCGATCCTGGTCGGGTCGGCGGCCAGCACCTTGATCAGCTCGTCACGTGTCGCCTTGGACGGCACGATCATGCGCGTGGCGTGCCGTACGGCGGTGCGGGTGGCCGACCTGAAGAAGACGGACGCCTCCTGCTCCCGCTCGCTGAACCAGGTGACGTCGTGGACGGTCACCACGGTCGGCAGGCCCGAGCGCAGCGGCATCGAGTAGGAGGGCGCGTGGATCACCCGCGCGCCCACCCGCTGGGCGATCAGCGGCACGCCGGTCTGCTCCCACGCCAGCCTGGCCGCCCTGTTGGTGATGGCGACAGGACCAGGCACCACCCGCGCCGAGGGCGCGATCCTGGCGTATCTGTCGGCGTCGGCGCGTTGACACACCACGCTCACGTCGGCGCCCGCCCGGTGGAGCCCACCGACCAGCCCATCGATGTATCTGTTCAGCGCGCCACGGTCGGCCGGTACGGCGGCCGCGTCGATGAGCACTCGAGGTATCACGAACGATCCCTCCCTGAAGACCCTCGTCCGCCTCCAACCCTACGACCGTGTGGGGCCGATCACACGGAATTGCGGTCCACGGCGGTCCTCGCCGCGGCGCCCGCGACTCCGGCGCAGATCAGGTCACCGATGATGATCACCATGCGGGAGCACAGCGCGAGCGCGATCGCCGAGCCGCGGTCGAGGACGGGCGACATCACCACGACCATGGCCGCCTCCCGCACTCCCGCTCCGGCCGGCACGACGAAGGTCATGATGCCCAGGCACCACGTCAGCGCGAACGCGCCGATGGAGAACAGCAGCCCGCCGGAGGCGCCCATGTCGGCGGCCAGCAGGTAGAGGTGGAGACCGTAGGCGCTCCAGCCGAGCACCGCCCACGCCAGCGCGGTCAGCATGCCCCTGCGGGTGAGCGGCCGTTCGAGCGGCTCACGCTTGAGCTTGCGCAGCCCGAAGCCGATCAACGCGTTGATCACCTTGGGCTCCAGGAGCACGGCGAGCACCGGGATGAGCAGCAGCGCCCAGCCGAACCGGTCCCAGCCGAGCGTGACGAGCGTGACGAGCAACCCGGTCGCCAGCTGGATGGGCATCATCAGGAAGAACGCCGCCGCGCTGCGCGGGCGCGGCACGCCGAGATCCTTGCCCATCTCCATCTGGGCGAGCACCGGCCAGACCGCGCCGGGGATGTACTTGCCGAGCTGGCCGACGAAGAACACCTTCGCGGCGGGTCTGAGACCGAGCGGGGAGCCCAGGTCGGCCAGCAGCGTGCGCCAGGTGAGCATGGCGGCCAGCAGGGCGGCCACGACGGAGCCGAGCGAGCCCGCCAGCATCGGCCAGGTCAGCCTGGCGAACCCGGCGACGACGGCGTCCCACTGGGAGGCCACGACCCAGGTGCCGAACCCGAGCGCGACCAGCAGGAAGCCGAGCCGTACGGCCTTCTTCACAGGCGCTCCGGCGGCTGCGGGAGCCTGGCTCCCGCGGGGGTGCGCGGCCGCTTGGTCGCCACCCACAGGTAGGTGGGCACCAGCGGGAGCAGCAGCTTGAGCACCGACCGGGGAGTGCGGGCCAGCACGGTCTTGGCGAGCCTGCCGAGCGCGCCTGGGAACAGCTCGCCGCCGGCGAAGGCCGTCGGCGAGGCCAGCACGGGGAAGGTGTAGTCCCAGACGTGGAAGGCGCGGGTCATCAGGCGCAGGCCCCGCCTGGTGCGGAAGCGCTCGTAGTAGTGGTCGGCCCTGCCGAAGGCGCGCACGTAGCGGTCGGCGAGCGCGGGCGGCAGGTAGGACAGGAACGGCAGCTTGTAGTGCGGCTCCACGATGCCGAGCTTGTTGCCCAGGCCCAGGTAGAGGACGCCGTCGTCGGACAGCACCCGGTGCATCTCGGCCACGACCGCGTCGGGGTCGACGACGTGCTCGTAGATGTGGTTGAACACCAGCACGTCGATCGAGCCGTCGGGGAACGGCAGCGCGGTGCCGTCGCCGCAGATGAACGCCACCCGCTTGCCGAACCTGTCGGCGGCCTTGCGCAGGCCTGGCACGTCGATGTCGATGCCCAGCGTGTGCGCGGCACCCGCGGCGGCCAGCTCGTCGGCGATGAACCCGGCCGAGCAGCCGACGTCGCCGACGGTGAGCCCGTCGAGCGGCCCGTTGAAGTGCTCCAGCACCGCGATGATCTTCGCGGCCTTGCGCCGGCGTTTGGCCTCGTCGAGCATCGCCGACTGGAACTCGGAGTAGGCCAGCTGCTTTTCCCTCACCACACCCGCATCCTCTCAGGCCCTGAGCAGTGCGCCGGTGTAGTCGCTCCAGAAGGGCTCGGGATCGACGGCCCGCACGCCCGCGCGCAGCCGCTCGGGATCCTCGTAGAAGCGCTCGATCGCCTTGCGCAGCGCCTCGGCGTCACCCGGCTCGACCAGCAGCCCGTCGACGCCGTCGCGGACGTTGTCGGCCAGCGCGCCGACCCGCGTCGCGATCACCGGCACGCCGTGCTCGTGGCCGAGCCACACGTTCTGGCTGGCCGTGGCGTTGCGGTACGGCAGGACGAGCGCGTCGGCCCGCGCGAACAGCGCGGGCACCTCGTCGGCGGCGACGTAGCCCGGCCTCAGCTCAACACGGTCGGCGATGCCGAGCTCGGCGATCAGCTGCCGCGTCTGTTCGATGCCGCCCCAGAACTCCCCCGCCACGGTCAGCGAGACGCCTTCGGGCAGCGCCCTGAGCAGCAGGTCGAGCCCCTTGTAGGGGCGGACGATGCCGAAGAACAGCAGTCTGTGATGGATGCCCTCGCCCCTGGCCGGGCTCCTGGCGGGCAGGTGGGGAGGCAGCGCGACCGTGGTGACCGGCTTGCGGGTGAGCGTCCGCGCCAGCTCGGCCTGCTGCCCCGAGTGGGTGAGCACGCCGTCGACCCGGTTGAGCAGCGCCTTCATCAGCGGCTCGTCCCATGGCTTGCGCTCGTGCGGCAGCACGTTGTGGCAGAGCGCCACCACCCTGACCTTGCGCGCCGTACCGAGCAGAATGCCCAAGTAAGGGGGCACCTGCACCGGGCTGAGCACGGCCAGGACCACCAGGTCGGCGCTCCTGAGGCGGCGTCCCGCCGCCACCCAGCCGTCGGGCCTGCGCCAGTCGAGCCTCCTGCGTGTCTTCGGGTACGGCTCGCCCTCGGGAACGTCGATCGTCTGCTGGCCCGGGTAGAGGAAGGACGGGTACTGCGCCTTCCACGACTCGATCACCACGTCGTGGCCGGCGGCCGTGAGCCGGTGCGCCAGCTCGGTGGTGTGCTGGGCGCCGCCTCCCTTGTAGGGGTAGGTCGGGCCGACGATCGCGATCCTCATTCGCCGCGCGACCTCACGATCAGGTCCGCCAGCAACGCCACTGAGCCGATCAGCATGCCGGACAGCACGATCATGATGGTGTTCGTCGGGATGTAGAAGGGCTGGCGCACCATGTCGTAGACGAACTTGACGAACCCGATGCCCACCAGCCACAGCGCGGGCGGCATGAGCACCTTGAGCGGGTTGAAGTACATCACCATCCGCAGCACCTGCAGGATGTAGCGGTAGGCGTCGCTGATGAAACTGAACTTCGACTTGCCCGCCCGCTTGGCGTAGTCGATCGGCAGATAGTAGACGTCGTGCTGGTTCGACAGGAACGACAGCGTGATCGTCGTGACGCAGGAGAACCCGGGGGGCAGCAGCCTGAGGTACGGCTTGGCCACCGACTTGCGGAACGCGCGCAGCCCCGAGTTGAGGTCGGGGATCCTCTGCCCCGCGAGCTTTTCGGCGATCTTACGGATCACCCACTTGGCGGGCACCCGCAGCAGCTTGTGCGAGCCCTCCTCGGTGGTCCGCGCGCCCACGACCTGGTCGACCGTCTGGTCCTTCTCCAGAATCTGGACCAGCTCGGGGATCCGCTCGTTCGGGTAGGTCATGTCGGCGTCGGTCCACACGACGATCTCGCCGCGCGCCTCCTGGGTGCCGATCCTGCGGACCGTGCCCGAGCCGCCGTTGCGGTGGAAGGCGCGGATGCGCATGTGCGGGAAGCGGGGGGCCGCCTCCTCCAGCCTGGCGAGCGTCGCGTCCGTCGAGCAGTCGTCGACCGCGACCAGCTCGTAGGTGTAGCCGCTGGAGTCCATCGCCTCGGTGATGCGTTCGACCTCGTCAATGACGTGGTCCTGCTCGTTGTAGCAGGGCAGGACGATCGTGACGTACGGCGTAGCTTCCACAGCGGATCCAGTCTCGGGGGGCTCAAGCGTGCTCACGTGGGACGAGGGTACCGTTACCTGGAATGTGATCGTGGCTGGGCGAAGATTCTGCCCTGCCCTGTCGCTCTTACACCGGCTGCGTCATCCACACGTTCACCTGCAGCCGCCAGGTGCCGTTCGGCGGTTCGACGAGCGAGCGCTCGTCCTGCCGCGTGCTGAGGTCGACCACCTGCTGTGGCGTGCCGTACGGCGTGAGCTGGCCGGACTCGGCTGCCAGCAGCACCGGCGTACGGCCCGCGGCGCGGATCCGGTCGACGAGGCGGCGGACGTCGTCGGCCGCGGCGGCCGTATCGCCCTCCTTCCTCCTGCGCACCTGCGCCGTGGGGACGCCGCAGGTGCCGCGCACGACCTGGGTGAAGCGCGCGCCGGTGACGCGCTCGACGATCAGCACGGAGGCGTCGGAGGGGATCCGCGCGCACAGTCCCGCGACGGCGGCGCTCTCACCGCGTTCGACGGGCGTGAAGGCGGTGCCGATGGAGGTGATCGCGACGGGCGCGAGCACCAGCACCGTGGCCGCCGCGGCGAACCACCGCGTGCCGTACCCGAGCCTGCGCAGCTTGTCGCGCGACCACGCCAGCCCCCAGACGGCCAGCAGGATCAGCCCGGGGATGACGACGGGCACCAGGCGGCGGGCGGCCCACGGGTGGTCGGGCGTGATCTCGGGGCGCAGCAGCGTGGTGACGGTGGTCCAGCCGATGACGGCCAGCGGCAGCAGCCACTCGAAGGCGCTCCCCCCGCCGCGCAGCAGCCGCCTGACCAGCACCGCCGCGGCCAGCGTCGCGAACACGACGACGGGGACGCCGACGTACCAGATCACCCAGTAGAGGGAGTCCTCGGAGTAGAGGCGGGTGCCGTCGGCGGGCAGGCCGTTGGCGCGCTCGGTCACCCTGAGGAACTGGTAGGTGAGCCAGTCGGCGTCCGTGTCCGGCTCGCGGCGCACCGTCTGGACCCACGGGCGTACGGCCAGGCCGACCATGACCAGCGCGACCAGGGCGGCGCCGATCTCGGGCAGCCACCTCGGCAACCGGATCCGCGCGAGGCGGCCCGCCAGCGCCGTACCCACCACGGTCAGGACCAGCACCGCGACGCAGATCAGCAGCAGCGGCTTGACCGAACGCGACAGATAGGACAGGTACGGCCCGGCGAACACCCACGCCGCGCCGAACCCCAGCCCCAACCCCACGGCCAGCCCCGCCACCAGGGCGAAGCCGCGCCGCATCGCGATGAGCAGCCCGCCGAAGGCGAGCACCGGCAGCACGTCGCGCAGCGCGTCGATGCGCACCAGCACGGCCAGCCCGAACACCAGACCCGCGACGGCCGTCTCCCACCGGCCGCGGGCGTCGTGGAGGAGGGCGAGGCCGCCGAAGATCAGGATGAGCGAGGGGATCTCGCTGAACGTGGTGCGCGAGGTGTAGAGGATCGGCATGCTGATCGCGAACGTCAGCGCGGCGAGCACGGCCCAGCGGGCGCCCGCGAGCCTGGCGACGACTCCCGCCAGGACGAGCACGGCGAGCGCGCCGAGCACGGGAGGCGCGAACAGCAGGCCGCCCAGCCACTCCCCCGCGGCGAACAGCATCGGCGGGCCCGGCAGGAACTGCGGCACGACGGCGCCTGCCGAGTCGTAGAAGCCCATGCTGTCGAAGCGCAGCGCCGGGTCTGCGCCGCCGAACGCCTCCACCTGCTGCGGGATGGGCAGGGAGCCGTGCCTGGCGATCCAGATGGCGTACTGGGCGTAGGTGGCGGGGTCGCGGCGGACGATGAGCTGTTCGCCGTGCAGGACGGCGTTGAAGACCAGCGAGCCGAGCGCGACGCCGACGATGCCGGTCACCTGCCAGGCGGTGGCGTCGAGGTCGGCGCGGCCGGTGAGCGTGGTCCTGCACAGGACGGCGAAGATCAGCGCGCCGAGCGCCAGGGTGGGTAGCGGGTGGAACCAGCCGGCGAGCAGGAGCGGGAGCCCGGCCAGCAGCCAACTGGCGACCGCGAGGACGGGCAGCACGGAGACGACGGCGAGCACCCTGCCCGCCGACGGTCTGCGCGTCTGATCGAGCCAGGCGAGTCTCATCGGTGATCGCGAGGCTATCCAACCCGACCGACCCCACGCGCCACGTGGCACTCCGGCTTGAACGGGGGCCGTGGGACGGGCGCGGCGCGTGGCCGGAGCATGGGGCCGGGGTCCGGTAGCGTACGGCTGGCGTTGGGTGCCGCCCGGCCGGTGGGAGCGGCGTCGGGGACGGAGGGCACGCGGGGTGGAGACCGGGCGGACGGCCTGGACGCGACAGCCGGCCCAGGCGACGCGCGACGCGGCGACGGCACTGTGGAAGCAGGCGCGACCCGCGGCGGCGGCACTGTGGGAGCAGGCGCGCGACGCGACGACGGCGGCGTGGAGGCGGGCGCGACCCGCGGCGGGGCGGCATCGCTGGTTTCTGGCCGTGTTCGGGCTCGGCGTCCTGCTCAGGGCGATCACCATGCTGGGCTACCGGCCCGCGCTGTGGTTCCCCGATTCCTACACCTACATCGTCACCGTCTTCCGCCCGCGCCCCGACCTGGTGCGTCCGGCGGGCTACTCCCTCTTCCTCAAGCTCCTCCACCCCTTCCACAGCTTCGCCGCCGTCACCGCCGTCCAGCATCTGCTCGGCCTGGCCACCGGCGTCCTGGTCTACGTGGCCGTCCTCAGGGTGGCCCGCGGGATCCCGAGGTGGGCGGCGACGCTGGCCGCCGTTCCGGTGCTGCTCGACGCCTACCAGATCGAGCTGGAGCACCTGCTGGTCTCCGACGCGCTGTTCACCTTCCTGGTGGTCGCGGCCGTGGTCCTGGCGATCCGCAGGAACCTCACCTGGCGTACGGCTCTGGCCATCGGCCTGCTGCTGGCCTGCGCCTCCCTCACCAGGACCATCGGCCAGCCGCTCATCGTGGTCCTCGGCGCGTGGCTGCTGCTGCGCAGGAGGATCGGGCTCGCGGGTGTCATGGCCGCCGCCGCGCTCCTGCCCGTGCTCGCCTACGGCGCCTGGTTCCACGCCACCTACCAGCGGGTCGGCATCGTGGGGGCGAACGGCGTCTTCCTCTACGCCCGCACGATGTCGTTCGCCGACTGCGCGCGCATGGACCCGCCCGCCGACCTGGCCGTGCTGTGCGACCCGCGTCCCGCGAAGGACCGTCCGCCGTCGCAGGAGTACATCTGGGCCAAGGACGCCCCGCTGGTGAAGCTGCCGGACATCACCTTCTCCAAGGCCAACGACGACCTGGCGGGCAGGTTCGCGATGCTGGCCATCCGCAGCCAGCCGCTCGACTACGCGGCCTCGATCCTGTCGGAGCTGGCCCGCACGTTCACCCTGGGCAGGCCGGTTTATCCGGACGCGGAAATCTACGGCTACTACGAGTTTCCTGTGAATCCCCCTCCGCCGCCGGGCCGTTATCCCGCGCAAGTCGGAGCGAAATTCGCACAAGCTTACGAAAATGGAGCTATTGGCACGGACATCGTGGAGCCGTTCGCCGGGTGGATGCGCGCCTACCAGGACGTCGCCCGCCTGCCCGGGGCCGCGCTCCTGGTCATTCTGCTCGTCCCGCTGGTCGTGGCGATCAGGCGCAGGAGCTACCAGGGCGCATGGCTGCTGCCCTGGTCAACGGCATGGGTGCTGCTGATCGTGCCGCCTGCCGTGGCCGAGTTCGACTACCGCTACACGCTGCCGGCCGTACCGCCGGCGTGCCTCGCGGCGGCGCTGTGCGCCAGGCGGGTTCCGTAAAATTTTGCGACAGTTCATTCCATGAAATGTCCGGTTTTGAGTAAGCTCTGGGGCTGGATCATCACGCTCGGGTCACGACCGATTAAGTCGATCATGGCTCCGGCTACGCCTACAGTGACTTAGTCTCGTGGGACTTGGCCGCAGGCTTGGTCTCGCGGCGCGATGAGCGATCTATACGAGCCGGCATGACGCGGGCTCCGAATCTCCGGACGAGGAGGCCGTGATGAGCAGGATGCCGAACACGGGCTCCACGCCGTCGGGCGAGGGGGTCGTATGAGCAACCACAGGAGCGCCGACGTCCAGGACCGCCTGGTCGCGCCCGCCACCCCCGGCTACCGGTCCTCTCGCAGGGCCGCCGCCGCTCCCCCACCCCCGCCGCCGCGCCCGCCGGACGAGCCCGGGAGCCGCAGGAGCGGCGGAGGCGGCGGCAAGCGGCTGAGCGGCCTGGCCTGGGCGGGCATCGCGGTGACCGGCCTGATGGTCGCGGGCTCGCTGACCGGCTACACGGTCTACCGCAGCGCGCTCGAAAAGATCGGCATTTCGGACATTACCGGCAAAATCCCCAACGCTCGCCCGGTGAACGCCACGGGCGCGCTCAACGTGCTGATCGTCGGCTCCGACACCCGCAAGGGCGACGGCAACGCCAAGTACGGCAAGATCGACTCGATGCGCGACTCGGGCAAGCGCACCGACACGATGATTTTGATGCACATCTCCCCCGGCAGGGACAAGGCACAACTCGTCAGCCTGCCGCGCGACTCGATGGTCCAGATCCCCTCGTGCACGAGCGAGGCCAACGGCGCGATCCTGCCGAGCACCCGCGGCATGATCAACTCCGCCTACAACACCGGCGGCATCGCCTGCACGGTTAACACGATCGAGACGCTGACCGGCATCCGCGTCGACCACCACGTCGAGATCGACTTCAACGGCTTCAAGGCCATCGTCGACGCCCTCGACGGCATCGAGGTGTGCCTCAACACCGCGGTCGACGACAAGAGTTCCAAACTCAAGCTGCCCAGGGGCAGGTCGACACTGAACGGCGAGCAGGCCCTCGGCTACGTCCGCCTGCGCAAGTACGGCAACGGCAGCGACCTCCAGCGGATCCAGCGGCAGCAGCTCTTCGCGAGCCAGGTCGTCAAGAAGGTCACCACGGGCGGCGTGCTGGCCAACCCGGCCAAGCTGCTCAGCCTGATCAACGCGGCGGCCTCCTCCGTCACCATGGACAAGGAGCTGGCCACCAGCACGAACAAGCTCCTGGAGATCGCGGAGAGTGCCAGGGCGCTCACCGCCAGCAAGGTGCAGTTCTACACGGTCCCTGTCCTGGCCGACCCCGAAGACAGCAACCGGGTCATCTGGGACCCTGCCCGGGCGCCGAAGCTCTGGCAGGCTCTCGTGACCGACACCCAGCTCCCGCAGCCGGACCCGAGCTCCACGGTCAAGAAGGTCGTCCCGAAGGTCGAGCAGGTCAAGATCCAGGTGATCAACGGCACGACCACCCCTGGCAAGGCGGGCGAGGTGGCCAAGGAGCTGTCCGAGCTCGGCTTCCAGATCGTCGGCACCGGCAACGCCCTCACCGCCGAGGGCACCAGCCAGCCCACCACCAAGCTCCTGTACGGCAAGCGCGACACCACCGGCCCTGACTACGCCGACGTGCTCGCCCGCAAGCTCTCCGGCACCAAACGCCCCTCCACCAAGGGCAAGGTCAAGGTGACCAACCCCGCGCCGTTCACCGATGGCGGCGGCACGACCCAGACCGTCTCCGACACCAAGGCCGAGAAGACTCCCGTCATCCAGCTGCTGATCGGCGAAGACTTCTCTGGCGTCCGCACGGAGATCCCCGACGCCATCAAGGAGACGGGCATCTCCGCCGACACCAAGAAAATCTGCGCATAGGACGCGCCAGAGTGCCCACTTGACTCGGCTCGACAGACCTCGTCAACCTCCAGATTCCCTGTGGATTCCGCTCGTTTCTGCAGTCTCCACCGCGACATCGGCCCCACTGACCGTTACTGTTGTCAGACCGCCAACGCGAGTCGGCATCCTGCTAGGCGTCTGCAAGGAGCCATGGCTACCGTGGCTTTGCGATCCCCGGCCCCGACAGATAGCTGAGCGTCCCCACCGTGAGTGACCCCCGATCGCCCTTCCCGGTTCCGGCCCACAGGAGCAACGGCGCGACCCCCGCCGCCTCCGAAGCGCCGCCTGCCGAGACGGAGCGGGCGGACGCCCCGTGGCCCGCGTTCCAGCCGGGCGCGTCACGGCAGCGCCCGCAACAGCAGGGCCCACACCAGCAGACCTGGCCGCAGCAGGAGACACCTCAGCAGAGCCCGTCGCGGCACGGTGCGCCTCAGCAGGGCTCGGCCTGGGGCGAGCAGCCCGCGGAGGCCTCCTTCTGGGGCACGGTCGCCACGGAGGAGCGCACCGAAGACCGGGGCGAGCAGGCGCGGGAGGAAGAGGAGCCGAAGCCCGCGCCGCGCAAGCGCGAGCCGTACCTCGACAACGTCAAGTTCCTGCTGATCGCGCTCGTGGTGGTGGGCCACTCGCTGGTGCCCACGCTCAACGCCAACTCCTCCAAGGCGCTCTACGTCTTCATCTACACCTTCCACATGCCGCTGTTCGTCATCATCAGCGGCTACCTGTCCAGAAACTTCTGGAACTCCAACGCCAAGACGAACAAGCTGGTCGACACCTTCGTCGTGCCGTACGTGATCGTGGAGGTCGGCTACGCGGCGCTGCGCTTCTCCCTCGGGCAGAAGTGGAGCCTGACGATCATCGACCCGGCCTGGCTCAACTGGTACCTGCTGGCTCTGCTGTTCTGGCGGCTGTCCACGCCGGTGTGGAAGCGGATGAAGCAGCCGATCCCGGTGGCCATCGCCATCTACCTGTTCGCCGGGTTCTCCCAGATCTCGGGTGACTTCAGCATGGACCGTTTCTTCGGCCTGCTGCCGTTCTTCGTGATCGGCCTGGTGATGCAGCCCGAGCACTTCGAGATGCTCAACCGCACCTGGGTCAAGGTCGTCTCGGCCGTGACGCTCGTGGGCGCCGCGGGAGTGGCGATCTACGTCGGGCTCAGCAAGTTGTCGCTGAAGCCGTTCTACTTCAAGCACAGCTTCCAGGACATGGATCTGTCCTGGTACATGGGCCTCGGGCTGCGGGCGGGCCTGCTGCTCGCCTCGCTGGCGATGTGCTTCGCTTTCCTGGCGCTGGTGCCGCGCGGCGAGACCTGGTACACCGACCTCGGCACCCGCACGCTCTACTGCTACCTGCTCCACGGCATCCCTGTGCTGATCGCCAAGGAGATGGGCTGGCTCGACTTCCCCTGGCTGCACGGGCCGCTGGGCGTGCTGGCGATCAGCACCAGCGCGTTCGCCCTGGCGATCGTGCTGTGCCTGCCCGAGACCCGCACGGTCTTCAAGTGGGTGCTGGAGCCGCGCCTGACGTGGCTCTACCGGCGTCCGTCAGGAAGTTAAACGGCAGTTCCCCCCGCATTCACGCCCGTGATGGCATAGCCACGCACCATCACCTTTATGCGCGTTTGCGTCGCCACCACCCTTCATCATCCCGAGGACGCCCGGATCATGCACCGGCAGATCAGGGCGCTGCTCGACGCGGGCCACGAGGTGACCTACGTCGCTCCTTTCACCCACTTCAACGTGACCCCCGTGCCGCCGATCACCGCGATCGACGTCAGGCGGGGCGGCGTGCCGCGCGCCGCGCTCAGGCGCGGGGCCAAGGACGCCGACCTGCTGATCCTGCACGAGCCCGAGCTGCTGCTGCTGATGCCGTTCCGGCACCCGCCCGTCGTGCTCGACACGCGTGACGAGCCCGCGGGCCCGCTGGGCCGCAGGCTGGTGGCCAGGGCCGGGCGGCTGCACCACGTGCTCGAACCCGCCGCGGCCGAGGCCACCCTGGCCGCCGCCGAACCGCCGCCGCCCGGCGACACCAGGGTCGTCCACATCGGCAGGCTCACCACGAGCAGGGGCGCGCACGAGCTCGTCGAGCTGGCCCGGCGGCTGGCGCCCCACGGGATCAGGCTCGACCTCATCGGGGCCGCCGAGCACGAGGTCAGGCCCGTCCTACGGGACGCCCAGCGGGGCGGGCTGCTCGACTGGTACGGGTACGTGCCCAACCGCCACGCCCTCCGCATGGCCGAGGGCGCGCTCGCGGGCGTCTGCCTGTGGCGCGAGCCGCTCACCAGGCCGCCCACCAGACCGCCGACAAAGGTCCTCGACTACATGGGCCGCGGCGTGCCGGTCGTCACGACGCCCGCGGCGGCCGCCGAGGTGGAGCGGGCGGGCTGCGGCTCGGTCGTGCCGTACGGAAACGTGGACGCGGCTGTGGAGGCGGTGCTGGACCTCAAGGAGGATCCGGTACGGCGCGCACGGCTTGGCGCGGCGGGCAACGCCGCCGCCCGCCTGCACCACCACTGGCCCGACCAGGCCGCGGCCTTCGTGGCGCGTCTGGAGAGGTCGGCGGGCGTCGCCCACGAGCTGGCCGTCTGACGCCTTTCCCTGGGCGGAGTTGCGGCAAGACATGGACGGCGGCCGGATGGTCACATGTACTGGGGTCATGGCTTCGCATCTGATCCAGGGCCGCACGATCACCATGCCCGTGAGGGTGACCGACGCCACGGTCTGCAGCGCCATGTATCCGGTCCGCGCCGACGCGGCCCGCGCGGTGATCGCCTACTCGGGGCTCGACGTCGCCGAGGTGCTGCCCGGCAAGGCCATCTGCACGCTGGTGTTCGTCGAGTACCGCGACAGCGACCTCGACGCCTACCACGAGTTCGGCGTCGCCTTCCTGGTGCGTCCGCCCGGCAGCCCCCGCTCGCGCGCCGCGGGGCCCGCCACGCTCAGGTCGGCGGGCGCGTTCGTCCACTGGCTGCCCGTGGACCAGGGCTTCACGCTGGAGGCCGGGCGGACGATCTGGGGCTTCCCCAAGGAGTTGGCCGACATCGAGCTGCGCCTGTCGTCGCCGTACAAGCGGTGCATCGTCCGCAAGGACGGACGGCTGGTCATCGACATGCTGGTGAAACCAGGAGTGCCGGTGCCGGGCGCGGCGACGCCGCTGACCGCCTACACCCACCTGGACGGCATCACCCGCCGTGTCCCAGCCAAGATGTGGGGAAGCGGGATACGTGTGCGTCCGGGAGGAGCGCTCGTCCGGCTGGGCAACCATCCCGTCGCCAAGGAACTGAGCGAGCTGGGGCTGCCGAAGCGGCCGCTACTGACGACGAGCATGCGGGCATCGATGACCTTCGGCACCGCTGCGCCCGCTGGGCGGCCCTGATTCGCGGCGGCATCAAGCGGTTGGCGACCTCTGGGTGCCGTAGGCCTCGAATACGGGGTCAGGCTGTGGGGGTCAGGCGGTTTCGGGCGGTCGTCCGTCCTCGATTCTCGCGATGGGGTCGGCGACGAGCTGTTGCAGCGCGCTCTTCAGGGCGGTCCGTGCCGAGGGGGCGAGGTCGGCCACGAGCTGGTCCTCGATCGCCTCGATGTCATCCCGGGCGGCTTTGAGGGCGCGGCTCCCTTCGGAGGTGACCTCGACGATGCGGGCCCTGCGGTCGGCGGGGTCCGGCCGGCGGCGCACCAGCCCGGCACCTTCCAGCTCGTCGAGGATGAAGACCAGTTTGCTCTTGTCGACCGATACGGCCTGGGCGAGGGCGAGTACCGGGCTTCACCCTGACCGACAGCCGCCCGGACATTCCGGCGTTCGTCACCGACACCCTCGCCGCCGCCACGCCCACTCGCAGGCTCTCCAGCGCCGACGATGTGGCCAACCTCATCGTCTTCCTGGGTTCGGGAGCCAACGGCAACCTCACCGGTGAGGTGATCCGGGACGGCTCCGCCGCCGCACGCGCACCGCACATCGGCGGATAGCACGCCCAATCCCGCAACCACCTGAATCCGCTCCCCATCCGACCCAGGCGGGCGGGGAGCGGTTCTCACCTGACACCCGGCCGCGCGAGCATGGATACCTCTGATTCTCCCGGTTGGTGCCGCCGATGGCGTTCGCGCCTGATCGGCGAAGGCCGGTTTTCATCCGTGGTTGGTCGCCGGGCAGCTAAGCTCGAAGGCGCACGCATCGCCCCCGCCGAGTGAGGGCCCATCAGCGCAAGGAGCTAGCGTCATGACCGCCGAGCCGCATGAGGTGACCAGCGTTCGGGCTCCCGAGCAGATCGTGGAGTCTCTCATGGCCGATCGGAGTCCTCGTAACATCCGTGCTTGCCTCCCTCCCGCGGATCGCGGCTACTTCGACAGGGACTACCGGCAGGCCATGGCCAAGGCCACCGAGGAGCTGGATCTCAAGCCGGTCAACGACCTGCTCGCCCATTGGTGGCACATGGCCAGAATGAAGGCGACCGGGGAGTATGAAGAAGTCCTGGAGCGTGGCGGGCGTGTCCAAGAACAGCTTGAGCGTGGGGAGTACATCTCGGGGAGGCCGCTGCGCGAGGTCATGGCCGAGCGGGCAGCCCAACTTGGCGTGAAGCTCGACCTGTAGATGTACACAGTCGGCACAACCAAGGACGCAGACGAGCAGATCACGGTCCTCCCCGCCGAGGCGCTCGCAGCATTCCATGAGGTGACGGTGTTCCTTCAAGTCGCTCCTTGGAACGGCACTCCCTTCGTGAGGGAACGACCTGACGCCCCGATGCGGACCCAGACCTTCGGCGACAGCGGGTCCGGAATGGTCACCTACCTGATCGTCGAATACCGCCGTCTGGTGGAGATCATCCAAGTGACCTGGTACGGCTGAACGCCGCTGGAAGACACCATGCGGACTGGTGGTCCCTCGGCCGGCGGATACGTGGGCCAGACTTCTCCCCGAGAATCCTACGTATCGCTGTCAGCGGCGCGGTCTCCTCCCGGGCCGGGATACCGAGACGCGTGGTCAACGGGGGCGGGACGGGGGCGGGAGCCCCGGGGAGGGCCGGCCCCTCGCCGGCAGGCGAGGGGCCATGCTTGTCAGACGATCGGGGGACGGCCCAGCTTCACCATGCGCCACGCGGTGCGCCACGCCATCGGCCTGCGCTCGCCCGCGGGGGTCCGTACACCCTCGACGAAGCCCTGGAACCAGGCCCGCAGCGCCACGCCCGAGCGCCGCTCGCGCCACAGCGTGAGCACCACCCAGTCGAGCAGGTACCACACGGCCAGCGGCCACGGCAGGTTGCGCCGCGCCAGCCACACCCTGTTGCGGGCGTTGAGCCGGTAGAAGTCGGCGTGCCTGGTCGGCGGCACCTGCGGGTGGTACATGACGGTCTCGGCGTCGTACTCGATCCGGTAGCCCTCGCCCAGCAGCCGCCAGGCCAGATCGGTCTCCTCGTGCGCGTAGAAGAACCGCTCGGGCAGCCCGCCGACCTGGAGGAACGCCGACCTGCGGATGGCGGAGGCGCCGCCGAGGAAGGTCGTGACGGGTGAGGAACGCTCGGGGTCGCCCGCGCGCAGGCGCGGCACGTGGCGGCGCTGTCCGGTGCCGCCGTCGGGGTCCATCACCCTGAAGGAGATGACGGCGAGGTCGGGCTCGGTGGCGAACCGGTCGCGGACGTGGGCGACGATCTTCTGGTTGGCGTACCAGCCGTCGTCGTCGAGGAAGAGCACGACGTCGCCCGAGCACTCCTCGACCCCGCGGTTACGACCTGCGGGAATGCCGGTGTTGTGCGGCAGGCGGACGGTTTTGACGGTCGCGGCGGAGCCCTCGGGCGGTGTCGCCGTCAGCGCGGGCACGTCGGCTCCGTTGCCCACGATGACCACCTCGACGTCGCCGTCGATCTGGTTGAGCGCGGACTCGACCGCCCGGTTCAGCTCGGCGACCCGGTTGCCCATGGTGAGGATGACGCACGAGATCTTCAACGGGTCATCGCCTTGACGCGTCGAGAACACGAGCGGAGCATTCTTTCATGATCACCGAGTCTGCTGGGGTCTGCCAATATCCGGATTGATGGAGACAAGAGTATCGGAACCGTCAGTGAACCCCCACCGAACAGCGGGCGTCTGATCAATTCGACGGGTGCGGCGCCCCGACGGTTCCGAGTCACGCTAGCCGCCTGGAGGCCAGGATGCTGACCAGATGGAGGATCATTTGCAGTCCGGCCGCCACGACGCAGGCCACGACGAGCACCTTCGAGGCGGTGAGATCGCCGCGGACCAGATCGATCACGGCCGCGACCAGCGCGAGCAGTGACAGCTCGATCGGCTGCACGATCCGGTGGAACTTCGTCGCCCCCAGCACCCGCCGGCCCAGCCCGAGCAGGCCCGAGCGGAGCTGCCCGGCGGACGCCTCGGTGGCGGCCGTCAGACCGCCCTTGGCCCGCGCCACGTCCACGAGGTCGGTCTCGGCCTTGATGAGGATCGCGCCGAGCGCGGCGGCGAACCCCAGCACGGTGTACCAGTCGGGAAGGACGCTCGACGCCCGCCAGCCGAGGCCCGCCAGCAGCGCCGCCTCGGTGAAGTAGGCGCCGACCCGGTCGAGGTAGACGCCGGTCAGCGAGGTCTTGCCGGTCCAGCGGGCCAGTTCGCCGTCCGAGCAGTCGAGGAGCAGGTAGACCTGGACGAGCAGCGCGGCACCCACGGCGGCCCACAGCCCGGGCAGCGCCAGCACCACACCCGCCGCGACGCCGGCCACCGTCATCACCCAGGTCAGCTGGTTGGGCGTGACCGACGTCCTGGTCAACAGCCAGGTGACGCGCAGGGAGAGCGCGCGCATGTAGAGCACGCCCGCCCAGTGCTCGCCGTTCCTGCGCTCCAGGTGGCCGGCGGGCTGGGCGACCGCCCGCAGCTCAGCTACCGAAGGCCCGGACATAGCTCTCCACCCGATCGCGAACCTCTGTCTCGGACAGCCGCAGGTGCTCGAGGATCGTGTAGCGACCTGGACGGGTGGACGGCGCCAGCATGACGGCCTCGGTGAACTGCCCCACGCTGAGCCCGATGTCGCCCGGCGTGACGGGCAGCCGGTGCCGCCTGAGGCAGTTGACCACCTGCGTCAGCCTGGCCTGGTCCTCCCTGAGGAAGAAGCAGAAGGCGGCACCGATCCCGGCGAGCTCGCCGTGGTTGGAGGTGCCGGGAAAGAGCTGATCCACGGCATGAAGGATCTCATGATCTCCGCCACTGGATGGACGGGACGATCCCGCGATGACCATGGACATCCCGGACAGGATCAGCGACTCCGCCAGCACCGTCAGGAACGCGTCGGACTCGATCGAGTCGGTCCGCCCGATCAGCGCCTCGGCGGACGTGCGCGCCATCGAGCAGGCCAGGCCGTCGATCGGCTCGCCCCGCTCCACGTTGCCCAGCTGCCAGTCCTCGATCGCCGACAGGTTGCTCACCACGTCGCCCACGCCCGACCTGACCAGCGCGTCGGGCGCGGCGTGGACGAAGTCGAGGTCGACGAGGATGGCCAGCGGCATCGGCACCCCGAAGGAGCCCTTGCCGCCCTCGTAGACCAGCGACGCGGTCGGCGAGCAGATGCCGTCGTGGGACAGGTTGGTGGCCACGGCCACCATGGGGATCCCGGCCAGCGAGGCGGCGTACTTGGTGGCGTCGATGGTGCGGCCGCCGCCCACGCCGACGACCACCTCGTAGGCGCCCTTGCGCAGGTCGGAGCCGAGCGCGACGGCGGCCTCGACCGAGCCGTCGCTGACACGGAACACCTCTGCCTCGGTGAGGGTCGGCGCGATGAGACCCTCGATGTGGTCGCCCTGACCAGGGCCGACCGCCACGGCGACCCTGCCCGAGGTGGCCACCCTGCTGTCGGCCAGCAGCGCGCCGAGCTGCGCGACCGCGCCCCGCCGTACCTCCATGGTGAGGGGCGCGGGCAGCATCCTCGCTAGAAGCGGCATCGAGCCTCCTCTAGTAGCGGACGGCGATGTCGCGGGCCTTGGCGAGGTCGTCGTGGTTGTCGACCTCGACCCACTCGACCTTGCCGATCGGCGCGACGTGGATCTTCTCGCCGCGCTCGACCATCTCCTGGTAGCCGTCCTCGTAGTAGAGCTGCGGGTCGCGCTCGAAGGTGGCCTGCAGCGCGTCGGCCAGGCGCTCGGCGGCGCCGGGGCGGATCAGGGTCGCGCCGATGTACTCGCCGTAGGCGACGGCCGGGTCCATGAGCTTGGTGATCCGCTTGAGCGAACCGTCGTTAAGCGTGACCTTCATCTCCTCGTCGGCCAGCGACTTGACGTCGTCGACGGCGAGCAGGATGTCGCTGGTCACCGGAGCCGACAGCAGCGTCTCCTCCACCGAGACCGGGTGCACGGTGTCGCCGTTGACCAGCAGCGCGCCCTGCGCGAAGTAGTCGCGCGCGCACCACAGGGAGTAGGCGTTGTTCCACTCCTCGGCCTTGTCGTTGTGCACGAGGGTGAGCCGCACGCCGTGCCGCTTCTCCAGCTCGGCCTTGCGCTCGTGTACGGCCTGCGCCGCGTATCCGACCACGATGACGACGTCACGCAGGTCCACCGCGGCGAGGTTGCGCAGCGAGATGTCCATGATCGTCGTTTCTCCGTCGACCGGCACGAGCGCCTTGGGCAGCGTGTCGGTGTACGGCCGCAGGCGTCGTCCGGCCCCGGCGGCCAGCACCATTCCCAGCAACGTGCACTCCTCAGTCGAGCATGACTATGTAAGACCCCAAAGGTTAGTTGCCTTGAGGCCCTGTTCGGGTAATCCCTTCTTAGTCTGGAGTTCCCGCATCGGCCGTTTCCACCCCCGAGCGGGGCGCGGCCAGCCAGCACGTCAGCGATTCCCAGCCGAACAGGCACCACAGGTAGAGGGCCAGCAGGACGCACACGGCCGTCGCCTGGCCGATGAGCACGCCTGCCGACACGACGAGCATCCTGCCGTCCCAGCCGAGGCCCGCGGTCGAGAGCCACGGCGGCGGGTAGACGCGCTGCCGTACCCGGTAGACCAGGTCGTAGTGGTGGAAGGCCATCGCGCCGAGCAACGCGAAGATGATCAGCGGGTGGATGTCGTGGCCGAAGCAGACGGCCGCGATGAAGACGTACTCCGTCAGCCGCAGGATCGGCGGGACCAGCCAGTCGAGCCTGCCGTCGTGCGGGTGGGAGCTGCCTGGCCCGGAAAGCAGGAGCGTCACGGCCGGGGCGAAGACCGCCAGCCCGTCGGTGCCGCCCAGCCCGATCAGCAGCAGGATGGCGGTGACGAAGGCGCCGGCGATCGCGGGCGGCAACGGCGGCAGCTGCCCCGCCACCAGCGCGCCCATGCCGCGCGACAGCGGGCCGTCGTCGCGGTAGGAGACGACCCGGCTGCGGGGCACGGGGATCATGTGGACCGAGATCATGGCCGCGTCATCCGATCGACCTCACGATCTTTCCGCCGAGCTGGTAGAGGCAGGCGACGCCGCCACAGACCAGCAGCGCCGTGAACGTGGTCTTCGCGTTGTACAGCGCGGCGGTGACCGCGATCAACGCCATCCGCTCGCCGATCGGCAGTGTGATCACCTTCTTCGCCCACCTGGTGAGCGTCTCGCGCTCCAGGCGCTGCGCCAGCCCCATCACCCCCTGATGGGGTACGGCACCGCGCCCGCCGTCCGCGGACTCCAGCAGCGACCTCGCCGGCCTGGCCCACGCGGCGCCGATCCGCTTGGCGTCGGCCACCGCCCCCTTGTAGGAGAAGTCGATCGAGTGTCTCAGCGTCTGCAGGATCATCGCCGCCACGGCGAACCGCCAGATCCCTTCGGGGCCGCCGTCGCCCGCGTCGAGCCCGGCCGTGTAGCCGAGCGCGAGGCCGACGTAGACGATGTACTCCTTGAACCGGTCGGCCATGCCGTCGGCCCACGCGCCCAGCGGCGTGAACGTCCGGGTGAAGCGGGCCAACTGCCCGTCGACGCAGTCGAGCACGAACGACAGCAGGAGCAGCACGGCGCCGACGACCTGGGCCTGTCTGGTGCCCGCCGAGAACCACACGGCCGCCAGCACCGCCGTGCCGACCGAGATGCCGGTCACCGCGTTGGGCGTCAACCCCAGGTGCGCCGCCAGACGGACCAGATGTGGGGACCACGAGCTGACGAAGAAGGTGGCGAAGAAGCCGTCGTTGTTCTTGACCGCGGTGTCGAGCCGTACCTTGACCTCGTCGACGTCGGCCAGCCTGGTGACGGCCAGGTCGGCGGCGGACTGGGCGGCGACACGGTCGGCGTGCAGCCGCCCGATCCGCGCCGCCCGCACCGGCACCCCCGACCGCACCAGCCCGACCAGCAGCAGGTCGATGGCCTCGATCGGGGTGACAGGGCCGAGCCGCCCCGTTTCGGCGAGCTCGGCGAGCTCGTCGGCGATGTCGGCCAGGGTGCCGAGATCGGCCTCGCCCACCTGGAGCACGCCCCTGAACGTGGCGTTCGCCTCGGGAACCACGTGGAAGGAACTGCCCGCGGCGACGACCCTGCCGTGCTGGAGCCTGGCCGGCGGGCGCAGCGGCCCGACCGTGGCGTCGGAGCTGACGAGCGCGCCCGTGCCACGGGCCGGATGCTCCATGAGGACGGCCAGCGCCTCAGTGTGCGCGACGAGGTCGGCGGGCAGCAGCACGACCGTCCCCGTGCAGATGCGCGCGATCTTGGCCACGCCCCGCAGGTCGGCGCCCAGGCCCCCGCCCTGCGACACCACGTGCACGTCACGGACGGGCAGCAGCACGAGCTGGTCGTTGATCCTGTCGAGCAGGGTGCCGTCCGCGCACGACAGCTTGGCGGCAGGGGTCGTGGCGAGCACCACGGCAGCGGCCGTGGTGCTTTGTCGGGTGGTGGTGGACTTTGGCACGCGCAGTTCTCCTTCGGACACGAGGAGTGCGTTGCCCAGCGTAGCGACAGGTTGACCGCAAATCACGGGTGCGCGGCCGCGACGCGCGAGACCGTTACGCTCGCCGTATGGAATCTCGGCTGCGCTGCGTGGGAGTGCTCCTCGCGGGAGGTGTGGGCCAGCGAGTCGGCCTGAACACCCCCAAACAGCTCGTCACGATCGCCGGCAAGTCGATCATCGAGCACACGCTCGCCCTGTTCGACGCAGCGCCCGAGATCGACGAGATCATCGTGCTGATGACGCCGGGCTTCACCGCCGAGGTCGAGAAGCTCGTGGCGGGGCGCGGCTTCACGAAGGTGAGCCGGGTGCTGGAGGGCGGCGCCTCCCGCACCGAGACCACGTGGCGGGCGCTCGACGCGCTGGGTCCGCAGGAGTGCAACGTGCTGCTCCATGACGCGGTACGGCCGCTGCTGGAGCCCCGGATCATCACGGAGTGTGTCGAGGCGCTGAAGACGGAGACGGCGGTGGAGGTGGCGATCCCGAGCTCGGACACCATTGTCGTGGTGGAGCCGGGGCCGCGCGGAGACGTCGTCCGTGAGGTGCCCGACAGGGCGCGGTTGCGCAGGGTCCAGACGCCGCAGGGGTTCAGGCTGTCGGTGATCAGGAGGGCCTACGAGCTGGCCTTCGCCGACCCTGACCTCGGCCTGCGTCCGCCGACCGACGACTGCGGGGTGGTGCTGCGGTACCTGCCCGAGGTGCCGATCGTGGTCGTGCCGGGAAGCGAGCGCAACATCAAGGTGACCCACCCCGTCGACCTGCACATCGCGGACGCGCTGTTCCGGCTGGGCCCCGCTGTCGTGCCCCCTGCCGTCGGCCAGTCGATGGAGGGGAAGACGGTGGTGCTCTTCGGCGACGATGAGGGGATCGGCGCCGACGTGGCCGAACTGGCGCGGTCGCGCGGCGCGGCCCGGGTCCTCCTCCTGCCGCCGGCCGAGGCTTCTGCGGCGCTGGCCGGGGCTTCTGCGGGGCTGGCCGGGGTGGGGCGGGTGGACTGTGTGGTGAACGCGGCTGCCGTACGGCCCGCCGACGGTCTGGCCGAGGTCGGGGAGGCCTACCTCGCGGCGGTGAACGTGGCCCGTGCCGCGCATCCGCACCTGCGGGAGTCGCGCGGACGGCTGTTGCTGCTCACCCCGTCACGGTCGGCTCAGTCGCCGCCTGCCGGGTCGCTCGCCCGGTCCGGCGCGGCGGCGATCGTGGAACTGTCGCGAGCTCTGGCGCAGGAATGGGAGCGCGACGGGATCGCGGTCAACTGCGTCGCCGCCGAGGGACCCGAGGCCGCGCGGATCGCGCTCGACGTGCTCGCATCGGACCTGACCGGCCAGGCCATCGACACCTGACCCACGTGTGCCCGCCTGCCCGACCACGCGGGCTTCATCACGCGACGCCGTACCAACCTTCGGCTTCCCGAGAAACCGCCACCCCGTGAGCACCGGCCCGACCGCACGCGGGCCCCGCACACGGCGCTACCCCCTGTGACCACCGGCACGACCGCCGCACGCGAGGCCTTGGCCCGCGACGCTGTCCACCCGCTTCCCAAAAGACCGCCACCCCGTGACCACCGGCACGGCCGCGCCCGCGGGGGCGTCGGCGGGAGTCTTCGGAAGTAACGGGAGAGCGGCCCTGGGAGCGCCCGGACGTCACTCATTCATCTCGAAAGACCGCAACCACGGTCTCACCGCCAGGCCCGTGTGACGGGGTCGGGGGGGGGGAATGGGTGGCCGCGTTGGGCGGCCCGGCGCGCCCCCGGGCCCCCACCCGCGACCCGGTCAGCGCTGGGGGCGGGACAGTTTGCGGGGGCTGGTGAGGAAGCCCCAGCCCCACGACACGTGCATCGCCGCGTACACGAGCGGCAGGGCCGCCTTCGCGCGCCCGGGAAGGCCGCTGCCCGTCAGCACGGACCCGCCGAGGATCGCCAGCGCGTACCCACCGGGGACGATCAGCCCCAGCGGGAAGAACGGCGAGACCAGCAGCCCCAGCGCCATCGCCACCACCGCGGCGGGCGGGGCCAGGTAGCGGAGGTTGATCGTGCCCTCGTGGGTGCGCGCCACCACGCGCCGCCAGCGGCCGTAGTGGAAGTACTGCTTGGCCAGCGCCTTCAGGTTGGGCCGGGGCCGGTAGGTGACGCGCATCCGCGGCTGGAACCACACCAGGCCGCCCGTTTCGCGGATGCGGTGGTTCATCTCCCAGTCCTGGGCCCGCTGGAAGTGCTCGTCGTAGCCGCCGACCCTGAGGAGGGCGCTGCGTCTGAACACGCCGAGGTAGACGGTGTCGGCCGGCCCCGCCGTACCTCCCACGTGGAAGGCGGCGGCACCGACGCCGATCTTGGAGGTCATCGCGCGGGCGACGGCCTGCTCGAAGGCGGTAATGCCTTCGGCCGCCATGACGCCGCCGACGTTGTCGGCTCCGGTCTCCTCCAGCGTCTCGACCGCCACCCTGAGGTAGTCGTCGGGCAGCATGGCGTGCCCGTCGACCCTGGCGATGATCTCGTGGCGGGAGGCGCCGATGGCGGCGTTGAGCGCGTTGGGCGTGCGTCCTGTCGGGTTGGCCACCACGGTCACCCTGGGGTCGGCCGCGGCGATCGCGTCGGCCACCTCCTGGGTGCGGTCGCGGGAGGGCCCGACGGCGAGCACGACTTCGATGGGGCCTGGATAGGCCTGGGCGAGGATCTGGGCGACGGCCTCGCGCAGGTGCCGTTCCTCGTTGAGGATCGGCATCACGACGGAGATCGCCGGCCAGGCGCGCGTCTGTGGGAACGCGGGCTGCGCGGGCGAGTCGGGGAACTGCTTCATGGCGGGCCTCACGCTACTGTACGACCAGGGGAGGAGGGCAATCCAAAGCCCGATTCCGGCGGCGCTTGGAGGGGGCACGGCATGCGCGACCCGGAGGAGGATGACGCGGGTGTGCACGTGGGCGGCGACGCTCCGGGAGGGGTCAAGCTCGCGGCCCGCCGTACTCCACGCAAACCGGGTCGTGGCGCGAGGGCGCGCAGGCGCAACCTGATCGTCGCGGGCTCCCTGTCGGCCGCCATTCTGGCGGGCACCGGGTGGGTGTGGGCCACGCCGCGGCAGATCGGCTCGGTCGACGCGGGCCTCGGCGCGGTCGAGCAGGCCCCGCGGGGGGCGATGAACATCCTGCTGGTGGGCGTCGACAAGCGCGACGACCTGACCCGCCAGGAGCAGAACCGGCTCAAGCTGGGCCGCGAGGTCGGCGAGCGCACCGACACGATGATGGTGATCCACCTGTCGGAGGACCACCGCAAGGCGACGGTGGTGAGCCTGCCGCGCGACACCTGGACCACGATTCCCGGCAAGGGCCAGCACAAGATCAATTCTGCCTACCAGTTCGGCGGCGCCAAGCTGGCGGTCAAGACCGTGCAGCAGCTGACGGGGCTGCCGATCAGCAGATATATCGAGGTGAACGTCCTCGGGTTCGTGGACGTGGTCGACCGGCTGGGCGGCGTGACCGTCTGCACGCCGGTCCCCATCAACGACCCGAAGACGGGGCTCAACCTGCAGGCGGGCACCCACCGGCTCGACGGCGCGAAGGCGCTCGGCTACGCCCGCACCAGGGCGACCGCCCGCTCCGACCTCGACCGGATCGACCGCCAGCAGCAGGTCATCTCGGCGATGCTGAGCGAGGCGCTGGCCAACCCGGCCAACCTGATCTCCTTCGTCAACGCCTCACTCGCGACGATCAAGGTGGACCCCGACGACGGCCTCGTGCCGCTGGTCGAGCAGCTCAAGGACGTCTCGCTCTACGACGTGAAGTTCGCCAGCGTGCCGCTGGCCGACGTCGACTTCAAGACGCCGACGGGCGAGTCGGCCGTGCTGTGGGACAAGGACCGCGCCGCCGACCTGTTCCGGCGCATCGCCGCCGACCAGGACCTCGCCAAGCCCGCCCCGAAGCCGTCGCCCGCTCCCACCATGAGCACGCGGGAGATACCGCCCGAGCAGATCACGGTCAAGGTGCTGAACGGCACGCTGATCACCGGGCTCGGCGCGCGCACCAGGACGGGGCTGGTCGACTACGGGTTCAAGGTGCCAGGCGAGCCCGGCAACACCACGCGCAAGGACTTCAGGACGACGCTGGTGCGCCACGCCCCCGGCAAGGCTGCCGAGGCGAAGGTGGTCGCCGCGGCGATCCCTGGCGCGCAGGTGAAGGAGAGCGGCGACGTCAAGGGGATCGAGGTCGTGATCGGGCAGGACCAGCCGAAGGTCCGCAAGCCGAAGTCGCCGACCACGCCGTCCGTCTCCGCGTCGCCGCAGGCTACCCCGACCACCCGCACCGCAAGCCAGAACATCTGCAAAAAAGAGGGATAACTCCTCCCTTTCCGGGCAGGAACTCCGCACGAGCGGAGGTGGCCGAGAATGCACGTCAGGTCCTGGACGGACGACAGGTTCGCACTCCTCCAGGCGGCCGGTGACCTGGACCTGACCACGGTTCCCCGGCTCAAGGCCGAGATCGACGCGTTGCTCACGCGGATGGAGCAGCCGCACCTGGCGATCGACCTGACCGAGGTTCCGTTCTGCGATTCGGTCGGGCTGGGGTTGCTGGTCTCGACGCTGACCAGGGTGCGGCACCAGCGCGGGCGGATGATGCTGATCGTGGGCGACGGGATGATCCCCCACCTGCTGGCGATCACGAACCTGGACCGCCACTTCGAGGTGACGACCTCGGTCGACGAGGCACGTCAGGAGCTGGCGGCCTGAGCCTTGCCGGGGTTCACCGGCACCACGGCCCCGTGACCCGTGATCCCACGGCCCCGTGACCCGTGATCCCACGGCCCCGTGACCCGTGATCCCACGGCCCCGTGACCCGTGATCCCACGAACTCCGTGGCCCTGTTAGCCACGAGCCACCCCACGTTCCCGTGACCCCATCACTCCGTTAGCCCGCGACCCCGTTGACTCGCGGCCCATGACCATCGGAGGATGCCCGGATGAGGCTTGGTGTGATGTTCGACCGCGATCTGCCGCCCGAGCGGCTCGTCCCGTTCGCGCAGGCGCTCGACTCCAGGATCGACGACGTCTGGGTGGTGGAGGATCTCGGCTGGACCGGCGGTCTCAGCTCGGCCGCCGCCGCGCTCGCCGCCACCTCGCGGGTGCGGGTCGGCCTCGGCATCGCGCCCGCCCCGCTGCGCAACCCGATGCTGCTCGCCATGGAGTTCGCCAACCTGGCCAGGCTCTTTCCCGGACGCTTCGTCGGCGGCATCGGCCACGGCGTACAGGAGTGGATGCGCCAGGTGGGCGCCGCCGCCCCCTCGCCGCTGACACTGCTGGAGGAGACGATCACCTCGGTCCGCGGGTTGCTGCGCGGCGAGAGCGTGACCATGGACGGCAGGGCCGTTCACCTCGACGCGGTACGGCTGGTGCACCCGCCCGCCGTGGCTCCCCCGGTCGTGGCGGGGGTGAAAGGCCCGCGTTCGCTGGCCATGTCGGGCAGGGTGGCGCAGGGCACGATCCTGCCCGAGGGCTTCGGCCCCGACGCGATCGGCCCGGCGCTGGAGCGGATCTCCGCGTCCGGCGAGCACGAGCTGATCGTCTTCACCCTCCTGTGCGTCGGCGACCCCTCGGGACTGGAGCGGATGCGGGCGGGAGCGGCCGAGTTCCTTGGAGTGGGACCGTCCGAGGTCTTCGCCGCCGAGGGCTCTCCCGCGCAGGCCGCCGAGGCGGTCAAGGCGCTGTGGGCGGCGGGCGTGAACACCGTCGTGCTCCGCCCCGTCGGCGACGACCCGCTCTCCCACGTCGAACAACTCCTGTCCGCCCTCTAGGAACGACCGACCTTTCGGGGACGACCGGCCTTTCGGGGACGATCGGCCGATGGGGGATCGGCCACATGGCCGATGGCGTCGCGGTCGATCGGCGACACGATCGCTTGCATGAAGCGGATGATCGCACTGGCAGCGGCAGGCCTCGTCACTCTGACCGCCTGCGGGTTCCAGGCCGACGCGAAGGAACGGCACCAGAGCACGACCTTCCCCCACGCGGGCGGCATGCTCACCGTCAAGGCCATGGGCGACCTGCGGGTGGTCCCCGGCGACGCCTCGGGGGTGAAGGTCGAACGGTGGCTGCTGGGCAAGAGCGGCGAGCCCGGCAAGGCCACCTGGTCGCTGGAGAACGGCACGCTGTCGCTCCGCACCGACTGCACGGTCTTCTTCTCCGTCTGCGGCGCGCGCTACACCGTGCACCTGCCGCCAGGGGTGAAGCTCGTCGTCGACGGCGGCGACGAGCGGGTGACGCTGTCGGGCCTGGCCCAGGACGTCTCGGTGGCCACCACCGGCGGCGACATTCTCGGCGACGGCCTGTCGGGTGTGCTGCGGCTGCGTACGGCCGAAGGGCTCATCAGGTCGAGGGCCACCCGCTCGGCCGATGTGAAGGCCCAGTCCCGCGATGGCGACATCAGGGTCCAGTTCGCCGCCCCGCCCGGCAAGGTCGACACCCAGTCGAAGACGGGAGGCGTCGTGGTGACCGTACCGGAGGGTGAGTACGGGATCACCGCGGAGAGCCGCAACGGCCGCGCCCGCTCGGAGGTGAAGGACGCGGGCAAGGCCGGCGTCAGGACGATCGTGGCAAGGAGCCTCGATGGGGACGTAAGGATCTCCAGAACCTGAACCGGGAGGTGGGTGAGCGGTATCGGGCACGTCGCCTGATACGTTCGCGCAATCTCGACTTCGCGCCAGGGGGAGCACATGGTGGAGATTCGACCGTTCCAGCCCTACGACCTGCCCGGCATGTACCGGGTCTGTCTCCAGACGGGAGATTCGGGCAAGGACGCCACCTCGCTCTACCACGACCCCGACCTGCTCGCCCACATCTACGCGGGCCCGTACCCGATCGCCGACCCCGCGCTGAGTTTCGTGGCCGTCGACCAGCGGGGCGTGCTCGGCTACATCATCGCCACCGCCGACACCCTGGCCTTCGAGCACTGGATGGAGGAGCACTGGTGGCCGGGGCTGCGGGCCCGCTATCCGCGCACGATGGCCGCCGACCCCGGCGACGGCACGCAGGACTGGTGGTGTGTGCAGCGCATCCACGATGCCGGCCCGACACCTGACGAGCTCTACGACCGCTACCCCGCCCACCTGCACATCGACATCCTGCCGAGGGGGCAGGGCGCGGGGTTGGGGCGGCAGCTGATGAAGACGCTGCTCGACGCGTTGCGGGTACGGCGGGTGCCGGGCGTGCACCTGGGCGTGGGGGCGGGCAACCCGGGAGCGTTCGCCTTCTACCAGGCCATGGGCTTCGGCGTGATCCGGCCCGATAGCTGGGGCTCCACTATGGCGAAAGGTATTCTGGACGTGTAGTATCCAGAATATGCGGATGAGCGAGGGCGTCGAGTGGGCGCTTCACAGCTGCCTCAACCTCTCATGGATCGAGACGGGCGAGGCGATGACGGCCGCCAAGCTGGCCGCGTTCTACGGCCTGCCCACGGCGTACCTCAACAAGCAGCTCCAGTCGCTGGCCAAGGCCGGGATCCTGACCTCGACCTCGGGCCCCAAAGGCGGCTTCAGACTGTCCCGCACCCTCGACCGGATCACGTTGATGGACGTGGTCACCGCGATCGAGGGCGCGGAGGAGGCGTTCAGGTGCGAGCAGATCCTGCGGGAGGGCCCCGGCGGCAGCCCGCACGTCGACTACCGGGAGTCGTGCGTGATCGCGCAGGCGATGCGCAGGGCGGAGCTGGCCTGGCGGCACGAGCTGGCGAGTCAGACGCTGGCCGACATCAGGAAGACCGTCGAGGGGCGCTTCCCCTTGACGCCCGACAACACCCGGTCGTGGTTCGCCAACCTGCGAACCTGATCGGCTCATGACGAGATTCTGGATATTTCCCATCGAAGATAGCGAGGACCTTCCATGTTGAACATCCATTTCCCCGGCGACGAGAGCTTCGAGCAGGCGGCCAAGCCGTGGAACCTGGCCGTCCACCAGCCCGTCCGAGCGGTGGCCGAGGCGTATGACGCCGACGACGTGGCCGAGGCGGTCAAGCTGGCCCGCAAGGAAGGGCTGGCTCTCGCCGCCCAGCCCAGCGGGCACGGCGCCAGCGGCGACGTCGACGACGCCATCCTGCTGCGTACCCGTGGGCTCTCCTCACTGGAGATCGACCCCGCGGCCAGGATCGCGCGCGTCGGTGCGGGCGTCGCCTGGGGGCAGGTGCAGGCGGCGGCGGCCGCGCACGGCCTGACCGGCCTGCCCGGCAGCTCCCCCGTCGTCACCGTCACCGGCTACACGCTGGGCGGCGGACTGTCCTGGTTCTCCCGCGCGTACGGCTGGGCCTCCTCCGACGTCCGCTCCTTCGACATCGTCGACGCCGAGGGGCGGCGCTCCACGGTGACGCCCGACGACGAGCTGTTCTGGGCCCTGCGCGGTGGCGGCGGCGACTTCGCGCTGGTGACGTCCATCGAGTTCGATCTCCACCCCGCCCCCCACCTGTACGGCGGGCGCGTCCTGTGGCCCGCCGACCGCGCGCCCGAGGTGCTGGAGGCCTTCAGGGAGATCACCGCGACCGCGCCGGACGAGCTGACGCTCTGGTTCGAGCTCCTCCAGTTCCCCGGCGCGCCGCCGTTCGTCGCCGTCGACTCCACCTATCTCGGGCAGGACGCGAGCCGGCTGCTCGCGCCGCTCGACCGGATCGGCGGGGCGCTGTCCGACACCCGCGGCCTCATGCCGATCACCGCGCTCGGCGACATCACCGGCGAGCCGACCGACCCGTCCGCCGGCGCGTCCAAGGCCCGGCTCATCGACGACCTCGACGGGATCCTCGACCGGCTCATGCCCATCGACCCGCTGATCAGCGTCCAGATCAGACACCTGGGCGGGGCGCTGGCCAAGCCGTCCGACAGCGCGGCGGGACGGCTCGACGAGCCCTACCTGCTCTACCTGTTCGGCCGGCCGGGCGTCGAGGACAGGCAGCGGGAGATCATCGACGGCGGGCGCAAGCCGTACACCTTCCTGTCGCCCGGAGAGAGCGCCGCGGACGCCTTCCCCGCCGAGACCCTGGAGCGGCTGCGCGGCATCAAGCGCCGCCACGACCCCGACGGCGTGTTCCGCAGCAACTACCCGGTGCTCGGGAACTGAGCTGACTCTCGTGGCGACTACGTAGAGTGATCGATCGGACACTAATGTGCAAGGTGGGGCCCTTGTGGCCCCAGCACTTGATCACTCTCTCTGGAAGGAATCTTCCTGTGAAGACAGTCGTCGCCACGCTCGGCATCGCCCTCTTCGCCCTGGTCGGTCTGGTCACCCCCGCCCACGCCGCCTCTACCCCTGCCTACGCCTGCATCATTGTGAACCTCTCCGACAACGGCACACTGGAGGGCCTCCACTGCCGGCCCGCCGAGAGCGCCCCCGCCACGGGGCCGATCACCGGGCCGTTCGCCGTCTGGTCGCCGTTCCAGCTGACCCGCATCATCGTCTGCACGTCCGGATACGCCAACACGCCCGCGGGGATCACCGGCAGCGGCTGCCATCGCATCTTCTGAGCCGGACGCTCACAGCTCCCCCCGCCCCTCCCGGTTTTCACGAGCGCACCGGCGCCGGTGAAGGCGCGTGCACGAGGAAGGGAGCGAGGAGCCCGGGAACCGCCTCCTCCGCGAACGCGACGCCCTCCCCCACCCCGACGTCCTTCATCCGATGCGTCCCCGCGGCGGTCGCCGCCGCCAGGGTCATCAATCCCCTTCGCCGCTGCGCGGGCGACCGGCCGATCACCCAGCCGATGACCCCGTCCCTACGCGACGCCACGGTCCTGCGCCGCGCCGCGCCGTACCTGGTCACCAGGTAAGGACCGGCCAGCCCGTGACCGAGGTTGCGGTAGGCGTCCACGGCCAGCGGCAGCGTGATTAGCACGCCCGCGGCGGCGATCATCCAGAGCGCGTCCGGGACCCAGCTCAGCCACCACCCGAGCCCGGCCAGCGCAGGCACCGCCAACGCGAGCGGCCACACGGCCCTGAACAGCCGCAGCCGCAGCGCCTGCCGGGGATGCGGGCGCAACGGCACCGCCAGCGCGGGCCCGCCGAGCACCTGCGTGGCCACCCGCAGCGCCGTCGCCCTCGGCGCGGGCGGCAGCAGCGCGGTGGAGGTCCGCTCTTCGTCGTCGTCAGGGTCGACCCCCGCGACGAGCGCGCGCAACCTGGCTCCGCCGCCCCACCGCAGCGGGATCGGCTCGGCCAGCTCGACGCCGCGCAGCCGTCCCGCCTCCAGAGAGAGCGACCGCGTGGCGAGCAGGCCGCGCCGTACCCGATAGGCGCCGCCAGGTTCGCGCGACAGGCTGAAGCGCCACCACACCTCCACATACAGCGCCAGCGCCCCCACCAGCCCGATCACCGCGACGATCAGGACGGCGAGCACGGCCACCAGCAGCGGCGGGGCCGCGCTCACCTCGCCCCAGGCCTCGCGCAGGAACCCGACCTCGGCCGGCTCGACACCGAAGATGTCGAGCACGCGGAAGAAGGCGCCGAACGGGGCGAGGCCGATGAGCGGCGTCCAACTGCTCAGCAGCGCGAAGCCGATCCAGCCGGGCCGCAACGCCGCCAGCGTGGACTCCGCCGTACTCCCGGCCAGGAGAAGCGCGCGCACGCTCTCGGCCCTGGATCTGGAGATCGCGTCGAGCCTGAGCCCCGCCTGCTGCTCGCCCGCGTCGATCCGCACCACCGCCAGGCCGAGCAGCCGGTGCGCGGGCCCCGCCGTGAGGTCGACGGCCCTGACGCGGTCGCGGGGGATCGACCGGTGCCGCCTGAACAGCAGCCCCGACCGCAGCTCGACCCGGTCGTCGGTGATCCGGTAGCGGGTGGTGGCGTACCGGAGCGAGAAGAGCACCGCGGTCCCGGCGAGGACGGCCAGCAGGGCGAGCAGCGGGATGACGGTTCGGAGAGTGGGCCCCGCGACGGCGACCACGGCCCCGGCGGCGATCACGGGCCCGGTCACGTAGCTCACGCCCGTCACGACGGTCCGCCCGTCGAGCCGCCCCCATTCCTGGTCTGCGTGGTTCACGTGGCATCTCCCGGTACGGCCTGCGTCCTGGCCGTCAGTCGCTCGACGAGGTCGGCGGCCAGGGCCTGGTCCAGCCCCTGGATCGTGATCGAGCCCGCCGCCGAGGCCGTGGTGACCTTCACCCCGGACAGCCTGAAGATCTGCTGGAGCGGGCCACGCACGGTGTCGACGGTCTGGATACGCGACATCGGCGCGACCCGCGCCTTGTGCCACATCCATCCGGACGCCGCGTAGACGGCGTCCTCGGTGGTCTCCCATCGGTGCACCCGGTACCGCTGACGCGGCATGACCAGCGCGTACGCCAGGCCGGGCAGCGCCACGACGGCCAGCGAAAGCAGCAGCCACAGCCGGGCGGGCGGGATCAGCAGGGCCAGCAGGCCCAGCACGAGGACCGCGGGGACCACGGGAATCAGCGCCTGCGTCGTCCACCATCGGATCGCTCTTTGGTCGACCTGATGGCGGGGCGGCCGAAGTTCGAGTCGCATCCAGGCTCCTGTTCATATCTGGCCCTCTGGACCAAATTTTGACCGCTTGGCCAGAATTTAGCACACGCGGCCATCTGGAGGGTGTCCCGTAAGGTGTGATCATGGATTGGCAGGCCTGGCACGACGCGTACGACCGTCCCGGCTCGACTCTCGCCCGTCGGCTCCAGGTCGTCCAGGAGCGGATCAGGGAGGCGCTGGACGGCTGCCCTCCTGGGCCGTTGAAGGTGATCAGCCTGTGTGCCGGGGAGGGCCGCGACCTGCTGCCCGTGCTGGCCGGCCATCCGCGCCGCGACGACGTCCGAGCGCGCCTGGTCGAACTGGACCCGCGCAACACCGCCACCGCCGCGAACGTCATCTCGGCCGGCGGGCTGCACCAGGTCGAGGTGGTCACCGGTGACGCGTCGCGCACCGACCACTACGAGGGAATGACGCCTGCCGACCTGGTGCTGGCGTGCGGGATCTTCGGCAACATCACCGGCGAGGACATCGAACGCACCGTCGCCCACTGCGCCATGCTGGCCGCGACGGGCGCCACCGTGATCTGGACCCGCCACCGCTCCGCGCCCGACCTGGTGCCGCGGATCTGCGCGTGGTTCGAGGAACGCGGATTCGACCGGCAGTGGGTGTCGGAGCCCGGGGCGGGGTACGGCGTCGGCGTACACCGTTTCACCGGCCGCCCGTACCCGCTGGTCCCGGGGCGGCGCATGTTCACCTTCGTCGGTTACGACGAATTGGGGTCAGGCCCCAGGGCCTGACCCCAACAGCTGTGCGTCAGACCGGAGTGCGCTCGCCCTCGCCCTCGCGCCGTCCCAGCTCGACCTCGACCCCTTCGACCGACTCGGCGACCTTGTCGCGACGGTATTCGCGAACGGAGTAGGCGATCGCGGCGGCCCAGAGGGCCGCGATGGCGAGGTAGGCGATCGCCTGGACACCGCCTGAGGCGTCGATCCAGTCGCTGCGCAGCAGGGTGCGCACGTTCGTGAGGATGATGACGCCACCCACGGCCGAGCCGAGGATCCGGGGCGGAATGTGCCGTACCAGCCAGGCCGCGATGGGCGCGGCGATGACGCCGCCGAGCAGCAACACCCCGACCCAGGCGTAGTCGATGTTCTCCGACCCGATTCCCACGAGGAAGCCGATGCTCGCCGCCAGGGCCACCAGGAACTCGCTCGCGTCGATCGAGCCGATCACCTTGCGCGGCTGCAGCCGTCCACTGGCCAGGATGGCGGGGGTGCCGACCGGGCCCCAACCGCCGCCGCCCGTGGCGTCGACGAACCCGGCCAGCAGGCCGAGCGGCGCCAGGAACCGCTTGCGCAGCGGCTTGCCCAGGTTCCCGCGGGGAAGCCCGAAGGCGGTGAACCGGATGAGGATGTAGGCGCCGAGCGACAGCAGGATCAGCGACATGATCGGCGCCGCCACCTCGGTCGACAGGCTGGACAGGAACGTCGCCCCGGCGAAGGCCCCGACCGCTCCCGGAACACCGATCTTGGCGACGACCTTCCAGTCGATGTTGTTGAACCGCCAGTGCGCGACACCCGAGGCGAGCGTGGTGCCGATCTCAGCCAGGTGCACGGTGGCCGATGCCGCGGCCGCGTTGGTGCCCACAGCCAGAAGGAGCGTGGTCGATGTGACGCCATAGGCCATGCCCAGGCTGCCGTCCACGAGCTGGGCGGCGAAGCCGACCAGGCCGAGCAGGATGAGCGCGCGCACGACATCCCCTTTCCCGAGTTTCTCTACTATGCGAGTAGGAATTAACTATTTATCGGGGGCGCGCTCTCGTCAAGTCCTCACGGGAAAAGACTCAGGCCGGGCGGAAGCTTCCACCCGGCCTGAGTTCTGACGGCCGCCCGTGGCGGCCGTCACTCAAAGCTTGAAGGGATCGTCGTACGGCCCGGCGAAGGGATCGTGCTCGACGGCAAGGTGTACTCTTCGGGCCAGGGGGACAGCGCCGGCAGCGCCTCTCGCGGCTCGATCACAGGGACCCGCATCGTGGACCCGTCGTCCCAGCGGACCTGCGCCTCCGCCGGTGGAGCGGGGAGCGAACCAGCCACGACCCAGCCGTACTCCTCGTCACGCCCGATCTGCTCGCGCACCTCCGGCGGCATCGAGCTCAGGTCCCCGAGCGGAACGAAACCCTCGCGCCAGATCTCCGCGGCACCGCTGGTCCGCCAGTTCCAGATGGCTTGTGCGGCATGGTCTCCAAACGTGCGCGGCCCGATCAGAACACTGCCGTCGCTGAGGAGCAGCACCAACATCAGCATCGTCATGACCAATCGCAGCATGCGGTGATCTTGACAGAATGCCGCTTCCGTCACTGACGGCTTCGCGCACAGACCGATTGTCGGACCTGGTGGCTACGCTCCGGCACATGACAGTCCCCGAGGTCATTCCCATCGTGTACGAACCCGACTACCACACCGACACGATCGGCCACTGGGAAGGCGGGCAGTTCTTCGGCTCCGTCATCGCCGCCTTCCGTGAGGGCTACACCCGTACCGACGACTGGAGGTCGCACAAGCGCTGGTACGCCGTCCTGCACACGTTCGACGCCGCGGGCCATCACCTCCACTCCCGCATCGAGCGCACCGGATCCGACGATGACTACCGGACGGCCGTCGACACCGCGCAGGAACGGCTGAAGCTCTGGCTCGACGCGCTCCCCGGCCTCCGCTTCGACGACATCGCCATCCGGCCGTTCCGGCACCTGTTCGACGGAGTGCTGTTCGGTCTCGTCCTGGAGACCTTTGAGGGCGAAGAACACGCCGAGTTCTACCCGAACGGCATCGGCTTCTACGAACCCTGGGACGGTATGTACGACACCTGATCAGTTCCCTGAAGCGAGCTATGGGGCAGTTGTAATGTATTGCGGCATGGGACGTGGAACGGCATGAGCCCTGATCTCACGGCGAATCAGGGCGCACCCAACGATGAAGCGACGCCACCCGTCCCTTCCTGGCACGCGCCCACCGCCATCGAACGCGGCCTGTACGAGGCCAAGATGCGTGGCGACTGGGCCGCCTACTTCGACGTCCTGGCAACGGCGGACCTCTACCACGCGATGTCGCGCGCCCAGGCCGACGCCAAGCCCGGTTGGCTCCACTACAACGCCGCCTACTGGGGCCCTCCCCCCGGCCCCAAGTGTCTTGCCTTCTTCACCGCCGGGATGCTCCCGGCACCCGTACCCGACCCGGTCTTCTTCGAGGTCGACCTGGGCAAGCTCGCCGAGGACTGGCCCCAGGACGACGAGTGGCTGGCCATCAACCCCGGCACGCCCTGCGAGGCGTTCTTCCCCGCGACGGCCGCCCATCGGCAGGCGTGGCGCTGGCACGCCGACCGGATGCCCTACCCTCCCCGCAACCAACTGCGCACGCTGTGGGCCGGAGGCCCGCTGAACGGCCCCGTCGCTCACGGCCTCGCCTGCGGGGCGCTGCTGTGCGTGAAGAACGCCTCACTCTGGAATGCGATGGGCTGGCACGGCACCGGCTACGTTCGCGAGAGGAGACGCCTGGAGGAGTGGTGGGAGATCACCAGCCGAGAAGATTGGCTGCGTGTCGAGGAGGGGCTTCTCAGGGGCCGGATGAGCAGCCCGGTCTGGAGTTTCGTGCTGGGAATCCGCAGCGCCCTCGCCCTCGACTACGGCGGCGTGGTCGAGGTGGACCACTGGCGGCGCGTGACCACGCGGGTCATCCAGCAGCAGGCCGCGGAGAAGGAGAACGGGACCGCCTCCCTGAGTCACGCGGAGACCGACGCCGAGATCGCCGGAGCGCAGCGGCTCATCGGCCGAATCACCCGGTACGAGGCACGATTCCGGGCGGACGGCCTGCTCCCCGAGGGCAGGTTCGTGCACTCGGTGGAGGCGTGGGACTACGGGCGGGCGTCGAAAATGGCCCGCTGGGGACTCGGCGCCCGCTTCTGCGACCTGGCGGAGGCCGAACAGGCGGTCCTGCGCGCCGGACGGGTCAGCCGGATCAACTACCGCTCGTGGGAAGAGTTCTCGGCCGCCTACATCCTGGGACGCTGTCTCCACTTCGACGAGGAGGAGTTCGGTGACTGGTACGGGGAGATGCTCAACGCGCACCGAATCCTGACGACCGACCCGGACAGCCCCTGGCTCAACATCCCCTTCAAATGACCAGCGGTCCTTCACGACAACACAGCGAATCGCACCCATGACGAACTGTGGCTGGGGTGATGGCCTTCGTCGCAGCCGATGGCGCAAACCAGGGCGAGGTCATAGAGGTGGTCGGCCAGATCTATGGAGTCTGCGCCCCGGGCGATCACCCGGAGCTGGCCCTGGAGGATGAGGTCCTGGCGAGCGAGCGGTGGCGGGATGTGGTCCGGCGGTACGCGCGGGCGCTCTCCTGACGGGGCTACCACGGGCGTTATCGCAGCCCCGGAGAACGACGCGCGGCAGCTCGGCCATGCCGACCCTGGGTTCACCCTCCGCGTTCACGCCCACATGATGCCCGGCTCGCATGACCGCGCCGGGGCAAGTTCAACCTGCGAAAGCCCCGGCTCCTCACCGACAGGAACCGGGTTCTCGCAGCTCACCGCCTACTTGAGTAGCTGGCGAGCCATCACCATGCGCTGGATCTGGTTGGTGCCCTCGTAGATCTGGGTGATCTTGGCGTCGCGCATCATCCGCTCCACCGGGAACTCGCGCGTGTAGCCGTACCCGCCCAGCAGCTGCACCGCGTCCGTCGTGATCTCCATCGCGGCGTCCGAGGCCGCGCACTTGGCCGCGCTCGACAGGAACGTGAGGTCCTTCTGGGGCTGGCCGTGCATCGCCAGCTCCGACTTGGCCGCCGCGTGGTAGGTCAGCTGCCGAGCCGCCTCCAGCTTCATCCCCATGTCGGCGATCATGAACTGCAGGCCCTGGAACTCGGCGATCGGCTTGCCGAACTGCTTGCGCTCCTTCACGTATCCGATCGCGTAGTCGAGGGCGCCCTGGGCGATGCCCAGCGCCTGGGCGGCGATCGTGACGCGGGTGTGGTCGAGGGTGGCCAGGGCGGTCTTGAAGCCGCTCCCGGGGGCGCCGATCATGCGGGAGGCCGGGATGCGGACGTCCTCGAGGATGACCTGGCGGGTCGGCGAGGCCTTGATGCCGAGCTTCTTCTCCTTGGGACCGAAGGAGACGCCCTGGTCGGACTTCTCCACGACGAAGGCGGAGATGCCGCGCGCGCCCGCGGACGGGTCGGTGACGGCCATGACCGTGTAGTACTCGGACACGCCGGCGTTCGTGATCCACATCTTGACGCCGTTGAGGACGTAGTGGTCGCCGTCGAGGACCGCGCGGGTCTTCATGGCGGCCGCGTCGGATCCGGCCTCGGGCTCGGAGAGAGCGTAGGAGAACATCGCCTCGCCCGTGGCGACCGGGGCGAGGTACTTCGCCTTGAGCTCCTCCGAGGCCGACAGCAGGAGCGGGACGGTGCCGAGCTTGTTGACGGCGGGGATGAGCGAGGAGGAGGCGCAGGCGCGGGCGACCTCCTCGATGACGATGACCGCGGCGAGCGCGTCGCCTCCCGCACCGCCGTACTCCTCAGGGACGTGGATCGCGTGCAGGTCGGCGGCAACCAGCGACTTGTAGACATCCCACGGGAACTCCTCGCGCTCGTCGGCCTCGGCGGCACGGGGCGCGATCTTCTCGTCGGCGAGGGCACGGACGGTCTCCCGGAGCATCTCGTGCTCCTCGGTGAGGGCGTAGGTCATACCCCGATACTAGGACGTCCAAGCATCTTGTTACCAGCGGGTACGATTTGCCGGTTTACCCAGGTGGCACAGTGGAAGTTACGGGGACCGGTAACATGCCTTGGCGACGAAAGGAGCTCACTCGTGCCATATCGCCTTACGGTGATCGGAACCGGGTATCTGGGCATCACTCACGCGGCCTGTATGGCGGACCTTGGCTTCGACGTTCTCGGCCTCGACATCGACGCCGACAAGATCCGACGTTTGCAGAACGGTGAGCTGCCGATCCACGAACCCGGGCTGGAAGAGATCCTGAGGCGAGGTCTCGCGTCGGGACGGCTGCGCTTCACCACCTCCTACGAGGAGGCGGCCGCGTTCGGCGACGTCCATTTCCTGTGCCTGGGGACACCGCAGAAGCAGGGCGAGTACGCCGCGGACGTCTCCTACCTCGACGCGGCCGTCGAGTCGCTCGCGCCGTACCTCGACAGAGAGTGCCTGGTCGTCGGCAAGTCGACCGTCCCCGTCGGCACCGCGGCCCGCCTGGCGGCCAAGCTGGCACGACTGGCGCCGGTCAACGCGGCGGCCGAGCTGGCGTGGAACCCCGAGTTCCTGCGCGAGGGCTTCGCCGTCCAGGATACGCTCAAGCCCGACCGCATCGTGATCGGCGTCGCCTCCGAGCACGCGGAGAAGATCCTGCGCGAGGTCTACGAGCCGCTCGGCGACATTCCGATGGTGGTGACCGACTACCCGACGTCCGAGCTGGTCAAGAGCGCGGCGAACGCCTTCCTCGCGACCAAGATCTCCTTCATCAACGCGATGGCGGAGGTGTGTGAGGCTTCCCACGCGGACGTGCAGCAGCTGTCCAGGGCGCTGTCGTTCGACGACAGGATCGGCGGGCGTTTCCTCAACCCGGGGCTCGGGTTCGGCGGCGGGTGCCTGCCCAAGGACATCCGCGCGTTCATGGCGCGGGCGGGCGAGCTGGGCGCCGACCAGGCATTGACGTTCCTGCGCGAGGTCGACGCGATCAACATGCGGCGGCGGGCGCGGATGGTGGACCTGGCCAGGGAGCTGGCGGGCGGCTCGTTCCGCGGGTGCACGGTCGGCGTGCTCGGCGCGGCGTTCAAGCCGAACTCGGACGACATCCGCGACTCCCCCGCGCTCGACGTCGCCGTGACGATCGGGCAGCAGGGCGGGCAGGTCACCGTCTACGACCCGATCGCGCTGGACAACGCGCGCAAGGCGCATCCGGAGCTTGCCTACGGCACGTCGGCGCTCGACGCGGTTCGCGGGGCGCACGTGGTGCTGCTGCTGACGGAGTGGCAGGAGTTCGTGGAGCTGGACCCGGAGGAGCTGGGCGCCGCGGTCGCCACCCGGAAGATCGTCGACGGGCGCAACGCCCTGAACTCCGAGGCCTGGCGGTCGGCCGGCTGGCACTACCGGGCGCTCGGCCGCCCGTAGCTCACACCTTCCCCCGCGCGCCGGCGCCCTGTCCGTCGCCGCGCGGGGACGACCCATGCACGCCTCTCGACAGGCGGCGGGCGCGCGCAGAAGCCGGGCGCGGGCGTTCGATGCGAATCCATCCCGTACGGCAAGCCTCCCCGGCCCTCCCGTGGTCACGTGGCCGGCGCCTGTCCTTCACGCTACTCCAGCGGAACTTCGCTTCCCGCCGTTACATCGCCCCTCTTATCGTTTATCGTTGTTATCGATAGACGATATCTCCCCCGAGGAGGCCGGTCATGCCCCGCGCGAAGCAATCAACCTGGGCCCTCGAAGCCGTCCTGTGGTGCGGCATCCTCTTCGCCGTCGCATTCCTCGTCCTGGGAGTCGTCCAGGTCGTCAGCAGCGACGGCATCGACACACGGGCGGTCTGGTTCAACCCGTACTCCACATCCACCCCCGCCGACGATCCACTCCAAACGTCGGCAGCGGCCGCCCCCGGCACGGTCAGCATGGTCACGCCGAGCTTCAACAGGACGATCGTCGTCGCCTCCCCCACCTTCTACCAGCGCTTCCTGCTCGCCGTCCCCGATCTGCTCACCGCGTTGATCCTCGGCGCCGTGGCCGTGGTGTTCCTGCGGGTGGTCAGGACCGTGCGCACCGACGACCCGTTCGTGATGGCGAACGTCCGCAGGCTCAATATCATCGGAGCGCTGCTGATCGCGCCGATGGTGGCCGTGCCGTTGGTGGAGAAGGTGGCCATGGCTCTGCTGGTCGACGGCAGCCCGTTGGACGGCACGACGTTCAGCGGCATGGACGAGTTCAGATGGGCGGGGGTCGTGGGCATCGCCGTACTGACGCTCGGCCAGGTGTTCAAGCACGGCGCCAGGCTGCGCGCTGACACCGAGGGTCTGGTCTGATGCCGCCGGAGGAAGCGCACCACATCTCGGTGCGGCTCGACAAGCTCCTGCTCGACAGGGGCATGACGCTCACGGAGCTCGCCGACAGGGTGGGCGTGACGATCGTGAACCTGTCCATCCTGAAGAACGGCAAGGCCAAGGCCATCCGCTTCTCGACGTTGAGCGCGATCTGCCGGGAGTTGCGCTGCCAGCCCGGTGACCTGCTCGGCTACGACCGCTGAGCCAGCACCCTTGAGGTCGTCCGGCTCGGCGGCGGCTGGGTCAGCGGCCCAGGTCGGCGGCCTCGGCGCGGAGCCTTTCGCCCTTGGCGTGGGCCTGGTCGCGCAGCGTCTCCTGGAAGGCCTCCATGCGCCGCAGCAGCCCCTCGTCGGAGGCGGCGAGGATGCGGATCGCCAGCAGCCCCGCGTTGCGCGCCCCGCCGACCGCGACGGTCGCCACCGGCACTCCGGCGGGCATCTGCACGATGGACAGCAGGGAGTCCATGCCGTCGAGGTACTTCAGCGGCACGGGCACGCCGATCACCGGCAGCGGGGTGACCGAGGCCAGCATGCCGGGCAGGTGCGCCGCGCCACCGGCGCCCGCGATGATCACCTTGACGCCGCGGGACGCGGCCTGCCTGCCGTACTCGATCATCTCGGTCGGCATGCGGTGCGCGGAGACCACGTCGGCCTCGAACGGCACGCCGAACTCGGCCACCGCCTCCGCCGCCTGCTTCATGACCGGCCAGTCGGAGTCGCTGCCCATCACGATGCCGATCACGTGTACTCCCCTGTGGTGAGGTAGACGGCCGCGTGCCTGGCACGGGCCCTGGCGTCGTCGAGGTCGTCGCCGAGCACGGTCACGTGACCGATCTTGCGGCCTGGGCGCACTTCCTTGCCGTAGAAGTGCACCTTGACGCCCGGGTCGTGGGCCATCACGTGCTCGTAGCGCTTGAAGATGGCGGGGTCGTCGCCGCCGAGGAGGTTGGCCATGACGACGTACGGCGCGGCGAGCGAGGGCGAGCCGAGCGGCAGGTCGAGCACGGCGCGCAGGTGCTGCTCGAACTGGGAGGTACGGGCGCCCTCGATGGTCCAGTGGCCGCTGTTGTGCGGGCGCATGGCCAGCTCGTTGACCACGAGACCGCTGCTGGTCTCGAACATCTCCACCGCCAGCAGCCCGGTCACGCCCAGCTCGTCGGCGATCTTCAGGGCGACGCGCTGGGCCTGGGCGGCGAGCTCGGGGTCGAGGTTCGGCGCGGGGGCCAGGACCTCGACACAGATGCCGTTCTCCTGGACGGTCTCCACCACCGGGTAGCTGACGCCCTGGCCGTGGGGCGAGCGGACGACCAGCACGGCCAGCTCACGCTCGAACGGCACGAACGCCTCGGCCAGCAGCGGGATGCCGGTCGCGACCACCTCGGCGGCCTCGGCCGCGTCGTCGCACACCCAGACGCCGCGGCCGTCGTAGCCGCCCCTGATCGCCTTCAGCACGACGGGCCAGCCGTTGTCCGCGGCGAACGCCTCGACGTCGGCGACCGTCTCCACCGTCCGCCAGGCCGGGCACGGCGCGCCGAACTCGGTCAGCCGCCTGCGCATCTCCGCCTTGTCCTGGGCGTGGACCAGCGCGTCGGCGCCGGGGTGGACCTCGATGCCCTCGTCGGCCAGCGCCTTGATGTGCTCGGTCGGGACGTGCTCGTGGTCGAAGGTGACGGCGTCACAGCCGGAGGCGAACTCGCGCAGGACCGTGAGGTCGCGGTAGTCGCCCAGCCTGGTGTCGACGATCACCTTGGCGGCGCTCTCGTCCGGCGCGTTGGCCAGGACTCGCAGCTCGATGCCGAGCGGGATGGCGGCCTGCTGCATCATGCGGGCCAACTGGCCCGCTCCGACAACGCCCACCACGGGGCCGACATGCGAAGAGGTGCTGCTCACATGCCCGAAGCATACCGGCAGCCACGCGCCCGCCGTCCGGCCGGATGGGGGTGGGGTACGGCTTCGCGGGGTCGTCGCGCCCGGCCGTACCCCGTGGCCGGTAGCCTGGTGGCGTCGGGCCTGCTCGAGGGGGTGCGGCAGGCGAACCCGGAAAGGACCGTGCAGGAGACGTGGAGTTCCTCAAAGGTGCCTACCACCGGTTCGTCCACCTGATTCGCGAGCTGGCGAAGTTCGGGACGATCGGCGGCATCGCCTTCTTCATCGACATGGGGGCGACGAACCTCTTCCGGTTCGGGTTCGGCTGGGGCGCGATGATCTCGGCGGTGCTGGCCACCTGCGTCGCGGCGACGTTCGCGTACGTGGGCAACCGCTTCTGGACCTTCCGCCACCGGGAGCAGAGCGGGCTGGCCAGGGAGTACGCGTTGTTCTTCCTGCTCAACGGGATCGGGCTGCTGATCTCGCTGATCTTCATCGGGCTCACGACCTACACACTGGGCCTGCAGGACCCGCTCAGCTACAACATCGCCAAGATCATCGGTGTGGGGTTCGGCACGCTGTTCCGGTACTGGTCGTACAAGCGGTGGGTCTTCCTGGCCCCCGAGGACCCGCCCGTCGAGCCCGCCACCGGCCTGCCCGAGGCCGTCTCCTCGCCCAGGCGCTAAGTCGCGGGGTTCCCGTCGGCCGGGGACAGACGGGACTGAAGGTCGGCAAGACCAGGTCCGGACAGTTGAGCCAGGGCGGCCCGTCGCCCGGTCAACAGCAGCAGCATGGCCGCGATCGGCCCCTCCACCTGCTTTCCCTGCCCTGCCGTCCAGGAGCAGTCGGTGGCGACGAGTTCGAGCCCGTCCAGCTTCCGCCGCGCGTGGAAGGGCGCTCCCATCGTCCAGACCCTGGTCGCGGCGGCGGCAGCGGGCCGGGCGGGCATGGGCCGGTCACGGCGGAGGGGAATGGCGATGTCCTGCCCGTGAACGAGGATGTCGATGAGCGGCTCGAAGTCGCTGATCATGGGCGCCTTCGCGCGTGATCCGACCATCGCCCGCAGCAGGACGCCGTACTCCCGCACGGGCAGCTCCGCCTGCCGGACGGCGGTGTCGTGGATCATGCGGTTCAGGTTGCCGCGCGCCCTCAGCACCGCTACCAGCGCGGGCAGCAGGCGGAAGTGGGCGAGCGTCAGGTGGGCCGCGACCTCGCGCACCCGCCAGCCCTCGCACAGGCTCGGGGTCGCCCACTCCTGGTCGCACAGGTCGTCGAAGAGGTCCGCGAGGCTGGCGCGTTCGTGGTCGATGGCCTGCCACACCTCATCGCGATCCATTCCAGCCTCCGCCAGCTTGGTCGACCCCGCCGCGCGATGGCGGGCGTCGACGACACTACTCCCGGGCGGGGCCCGGGTGTCCCGGCGGATCTACCCGAACGGCACGCGGGCCCGTGATCACGCGGCGGCCCGCCGTACGGCGGCGCGGACGTCGGTCGGGCCGGGGCGCCAGGCGGCGGCCCCGCCGTACGAGGAGAAGGGTCAGGCGGGGCCGGTGACCACGCGGCGGCCCGGGCTGTCGGCCGGGCGGAGGAAGATGGCGAACACCGCGGGCCTGCGGCGCACGAGTTCGAGCCGCCCGCCGTCGGCCGCGGTCAGCGCGCGGGAGAGCGTGAGGCCGAGCCCGGTGCCGCCGCCGCCGCTCACGTTGCGTTCGAACACCTTCGGCGCGATGTCGTCGGAGATGCCGGGCCCTTCGTCGGACACCTCGATGACGATGTAGTTGTCGCTGCTGCTGGTCGACACCGAGACGGCGCCGCCGCCGTGCTGGATGGAGTTCTCCAGGAGGGAGCCGATCACCTGGCCGAGGCTGCCGCCGGTGGCCAGGGCCTTGAGGCCGCGGGCGCCGTCGAGGGAGACGGAACGGCCGGCGCGGCGGAAGGCGGGCTCCCATTCGGTGACCTGCTGGACCAGGACGTCGTCGACGGAGATCGGCTCGGCCTGGGCGACGCGCTGGCGGCGGGCGGCGGCGAGGAGTTCGTCGATGACCGCGGTGAGGCGTTCGGCCTGGACGATGGCGGCCTCGCCCTCCTCGCGGACGACATCGGGATCGTCGGAAGCGGCGACGATCTCCTCCAGGCGCATGGTGAGCCCGGTAAGCGGGGTGCGCAGCTGGTGGGAGGCGTCGGTGGCGAACTCGCGTTCGCGCGTGATCAGGTCGGAGATGCGGGTGGCGCTGCGGTCGAGCACCTCGGCGACGCGGTCGAGCTCGGGTATGCCGTAGCGGTGTTTGCTGGGTCTGGCGTCCCCTGAGCCGAGTCGATCCGCGATCTTGGCGAGGTCCTGGAGGGGGAGGGTGAGCCGGCGGGACTGCACGATGGCAAGACCCACCGCGACCGCGAGAGCCGCGGCGGCCAGTGCCACGATGAGGAGCAGGCGAGCACGTACCTCTCGCTCGACCTGGTCCCGGTCGCGGCTCACCCTGACGTAGATGCCGCTGTCCGACTTGGCCTCCTCGTGCATGGAGTGGCCGGACGGCGGGGAGGCGCCGACGACGGTCGCCGTCGGCGGGTTGCCGTTCACATAGATCTGGATGTATCGGTCCGGATACTTCTGTTTCAGCTGTTGCGGATCGAGTGGTGTCTCCTGGATGCGGGCGTACTCCACCTCACCCACGAGGCGGGTCGCGTCCGACCTCAGCTGCTTGGTGGCATCCTCGACGATCAGGCGGCTGACCACCACGCCCAGGGGCACCCCGAGCAGGAGGACGGCGATGACCGCGACGACCAGGGTGGAGGAGAGCAGGCGGCGGCGCACTGCCTACTCTCGCTCGAATCGGAAGCCGACTCCCCTGACCGTGGTGATGTAGCGCGGCTTGGCGGCATCGTCGCCGAGCTTGCGCCTGAGCCAGGAGATGTGCATGTCGAGGGTCTTGGTCGACCCCCACCAGTTGGTGTCCCAGACCTCGCGCATGATCTGCTCGCGAGTGACGACCTTGCCGGCGTCGCGCACGAGGACGCGCAGCAGGTCGAACTCCTTGGTCGTGAGGTGGAGCTCCTTCTCGCCCATCCACGCGCGACGGGAGTCGGCGTCGATGCGGACACCCTGGACCACGGGGGTCTCTGAGGTGCCGCGCCGTAGCAGCGCCCGGACGCGGGCGAGGAGTTCGGCGAGGCGGAACGGCTTGGTGACGTAGTCGTCGGCGCCGGCGTCGAGCCCGACGACGGTGTCGACCTCGTCGACGCGTGCGGTGAGGATGAGAACCGGGGTTCCGTGCCCTTCGGCACGGATCCGGCGGGCGACCTCGAGGCCATCCATCTCCGGCAGGCCTAGGTCGAGAACGATGAGGTCGATGCCCCCCGACAGAGCCCTCTCAAGGGCCTGCGGGCCGTCGGGGCTCACCTCAACCTGGTAGCCCTCGCGGCGCAGAGCGCGCGCGAGTGGCTCGGAAATCGAGGTGTCATCCTCGGCGAGAAGTACGCAGGTCATGAAGCGATCGTAGGACCTTAAGCGATCGTTTCCCGGTCACAGCGCGCGGTTTGACTCGCGTTTGACCTATCTATTGACCTGGGCAAACGCTGATAAATGATGGCTAGTGCGAATTTAATGCCCCACACATTACCCGGCCCTCAGCGTCCGCTCTTTCCTCTTGTACGGCAAGCCCCCGCCAGCCACCATGGTCATCCGAGTGCGGCCTCCCGCGCGGCTGTCCAGCCCGGCGTGTCGCGGATTCTCCCCCAAAGCGGACGCCTCGCCCACCACCGCGGCTTCACCGGCATCGCCTCACGGCGTGCGCTCGCGTTGAAGACGATATCCACGGGCACGGCGGGACAACGTCCACGCGGCGCCTTCCGGCCAATGCCGTGGCCCGTTCTTGGATGCGTGGAGCCGGTCAGCCGGTTCTGGCGGCCAGTCGCTTGCTGAGGTTGGTGAACAGCAGAATCAGGCCGACGGTCAGCAGGATGTGGCCAAGTCCGGCGATACCGGAGATCGCCGCACTCGTCGTGGCGCCGAGCACGGTCTGAGTGCCGTGGACGGTCAGCATGAGCACGGTGAGCGCGAGCCCTGTGTTGTAGATCCAGAAGAACCAGGGGAAGAGTCTGCTGGCAGTCAGGGTGAACGCGTTCTCCAGCATCAGCACGATGAGGAAGAACAACATGCCGAGCGCGAGCAGATGCGTATGCACGACCCCGAGCTGGGTGTCGCCGGTGAAGTCGTTCAGCTTGGTGATCTCGCGGTAGTACAGGCCGCTGAGCACGCCGACAATCATGTAGATGTGGGCCGTGTACAGAATCTTCTTCATGGCGTGAGGCGCCCTTCCTCGCGTGATGGTGGGACCTGGCCGATCACGTCGGCGTCGGCGGAGCGGATCTGCTTGCTGGTTTCTCTCAGGACGAGGCACCCGGTAGCCAGCACGACCGCCGCGGTGGCCCCGTGGATGCCGATCGCGGCAGACGTCGACCCGTCGTGCGCCAGAATCGTGATCATGTCCGCTGCCGGGGTGCAGGCCTGGATCAGGAGGACCCAGGCGAGGGGGGACATGGTGCGTCTACTCCCGGGGTGGGGGTGAGATGGCGGGCGCACGACCGTCGGCGGCGCGGTGATGTTGCCGGTGTCATGGCAGATGAACCTAGAATCCCGGCGATTGGCGCCGCATCAGACCGAGGCTGACACTTGCTGCCACGCCGGCCGACTGTGGGTGTACACCCGGGGTCCGATCCGGTGAGCTCTGGCCAGCTCGCTAACCTCGCGTCATGCACCTCACACCACCCCCGCCCCTGTTGAAACGGGTGCCACCCGGCGCCTGGACGACACTGGCGTGGTGTGGGGGCCTGGCGTTCACGCTCTTGATCCGCGTCAGGCTGCCCGGCGAGACGGAGCCCGCCGTGAAGGCCGGAGTCCTGCTGTACCGGTGGGACGGCTTAACGTATTTGGCGGTGGCCACGGCTCTGGCGACAGCCGGCAGCGTTCTGCTGCGCCGGCGACCGCTGCCGGCCGTGGCCTTGCTCCTCGGTGCCTCTGTCGTCGCGACCCTGCCACTGGGCGTGGGCGAGATTCCCCTGGCCCAGTTCCTGGCGGTTGACGTCGCACTGTACGTCGTCGCGGCCGGCCAGCCGCGCCGCACGGGAATCATCGCCGCCGTCGCGGCCCTGGCCGTCCTGTCCGGATACGTGGGCACGCGGATGCTGTACGGCTTGTGCGTCGGAACCTCGGCAGAGCTGGCCGTGGCGATGACGGTGATCATCGCCTGGCTGGTCGGCTATGTCGCACACCAGGCCCACAACCACGCCGAGCGGCTGCACGCCCAGGCGGCGACCCAGGCGGTCACCGACGAACGCCTCCGGATCGCCCGTGAGCTGCACGACATGGTCGCCCACAGCATCGGCATCATCGCCTTGCAGGCCGGCGCGGCACGGCGGGTCATCGACACCCAGCCGGCCAGGGCTCAGGGCGCGCTGGCCGAGATCGAGAACGCCGGCCGGCAGACCTTGTCGGGGCTGCGCCGGATGCTCGGCGCGCTTCGCCAGCCGCAAGCGCCCCTCGATCCCACACTGGGGCTGGCCGACGTCGACCAGCTCGCCGCAACGACAACACAGGCAGGCGTCCGCGTCGACGTGGAGTGGCGGGGAGAGCGGCGTCCGCTGCCCGTGGACCTCGACATGTCCGCCTACCGCATCATTCAGGAGGCGCTCACCAACGTGGTCCGCCATGCCGGCTCCCGCTCCTGCCTGGTGTCCATCGACTACCGCGAAAGGGAACTGTCCATCGAGATCCTCGACAGCGGCTCAGGCGGCTCCAGCGGTGCCGGCGCTGAGGGCAGCGGATACGGCCTGGCCGGGATGCGCGAGCGGGTCAACCTCCTGCGCGGCACATTCTCCGCCGAAGCACGTCCTGAAGGCGGTTTCCGCGTCGCGGCGCTCTTGCCGGTACCGGCGGAAGCACGATGACCGTCCGCATCGTGCTGGCCGACGACCAGCCCTTGATCCGTGCCGCAGTGGAGATGGTCATCAGCAACGATCCCGACCTCGAGGTCGTGGCAGAGGCCGGAACGGGCGCCGAGGCGGTCGCCTTGACAGAGGAGCTCCTGCCCGATGTCGTGGTCATGGACATCCGCATGCCCGGCATGGACGGCATCGAGGCCACCCGGCTGATCTCCGAGGGCTCCAGCGGAGCACACGTCATCATCTTGACCACGTTCGACGATGACGACTACGTCTACGGCGCGCTGCGCGCCGGAGCCTCCGGATTCCTCGTCAAGGACATGGCCCTGGACGACATTCTCGCGGCGATCCGCGTCGTCGCCGCAGGCGACGCCCTGATCGCACCCAGTGTCACCCGCCGTCTGATCAGCGAATTCGCCGGCCGCCCTCCATCGACTCCGCGACCACGTCCACTCAACGGCATCACCGAGCGGGAACGCGAGGTACTGACCCTCGTCGGGCGCGGCCTGTCCAACGCCGAGATCGCCGCCGCCATGGTGATCAGTGTCGCCACCGTCAAGACGTATGTGACCCGCCTGCTGGCCAAGCTGGACGCCCGCGACCGGGTCCACCTCGTCATCCTCGCCTACGAGACCGGCCTGGCGGCGCCTGGCGGTGGGCATCCGAGCTCCGGCCCGTCGTAAGTCTCGCGCTGATCCACTCCAGGGAATGACCAGCGCCCCCGTCCCAGCGGTAACGAGCCGGCCGCCGACCGGCCAGGCACACCGGTCGACCATTTCAGCGTCACCATCACCGCCCGTGGAAGCAGAGGTGCGCCGGGTCTCGCGCCGCTAGCAGACCCGCCCGTCGCCGTCGCGGTCCTGATACCAGTCGTACTCCTCGTCGACGCCCCGCTGGTAGGGGCCGAGACCGTGGGCGTTGGCCTCACCGCACGTCCTGTACCTCGGGTCGGTGTCGTTCACCGGCTCCGGGGAGGGCTGCTCGTCGTCCTGGGCAGGCTGCTGCGACTTCCTCGGTTCCTTCCTTGGCTGGTCATCCTGGGCAGGCTCCTGCGGCTTCTTCGGTTCCTTCCTTGGCTGGTCATCCTGGGCAGGCTCCTGCGGCTTCTTCGCCTCGGCGCGGCGGCCACGGCGGGCGGGCAGGCGGATAGCTCACTGGAACGCCTCGCCCCCGAGGTCGACGTGTGTCTCGACACCGTATGTCGCCACCACCGACATGTCTGCCGCTTGCGTATCGGTTCCGTCACAGGGAGCGAGGACACGCCCCGGGCAGCGAGACGCCCGCCGGACGGAGGTCACGGCGGGCGTCTTCAGGGTCGTTATTCGGAGGGAGGCTCGGCGTAGCGGGCGAGGTACAGCTGCTCGCCCAGGCTCTGGATGAGCCCCAGCTCCGTCTCCAGGTAGTCGATGTGGTGCTCCTCGTCGGCGAGGATGTCCTCGAAGAGACGCGCGGAGGTCGTGTCGCCCTTCTCGCGCATCAGCTGGATGCCAGGCTTGAGCCGCTGCACCACGCTCAGCTCGACCTCGAGGTCGGCCCTGAGCTGCTCCTCGACGGTCTGGCCGATGTGGAGGGTGCCGAGCCGCTGGTAGTTGGGCAGTCCTTCGAGAAAGAGGATACGGTCCGTGAGCCGCTCGGCGTGGCGCATCTCGTCGATCGACTCGTCGCGCGTGTGCTTGGCCAGTCGGGTGTAGCCCCAGTTCTCCTGCATCTTCGCGTGGAGGAAGTACTGGTTGATAGCGGTGAGCTCCGCGGTCAGCTGCTCGTTGAGCAACTCGATGATCTGCTTGTCGCCCTGCATTGAACGGGCCCCTCGTGCTATGCGGTCGGAATCAGGTCCTCGGACCGCTTCAGCATCGCACAGATCTTACGGACACAAGAGGCACAGTCCCCCCCGGCGCCGGTGGTGTCGCGGATTTGCCGCGCACTCTTGGCGCCTGCGGCAATGCAGTCGTGGACCTCGTTCTCGGTCACGGCTCGGCAGACGCATACGTACATCGGGGGACAAACCTCTCGCGGGAAACGGAACCTTAAGGTTAGGCACACCTAAGATAACCCACGTTGGTAAGGCTTGCCTATGTGGAGTGCGACACAGGCACGAAACCCCCCAGAGAGGACATTCCTCCCCCAGAATAGGTTTCGTTGCGTAGTGGACCGGCCACGGCCGTCCCCGCGAGGATCTCCCTAGAAGGCGGAGCTTTCCGCGCCGATCGTGGTGGAGTCGCCATGACCGGTGTGGACGACCGTCTCGCGCGGCAGCGGCAGCAGCCTGGTCCTGATCGACTCCTCCAGCGTCTCCCTGGAGGAGAACGACCGGCCCGTCGCGCCGGGCCCGCCCTGGAACAGGGTGTCGCCAGTGAACACCGCGCCCAGCTCCGGCGCGTAGAGGCACACCGCGCCAGGCGCGTGGCCCGGCGTGTGGATGACCTGGAGCTCCACGCCGCCCGTCTGCAGCTTCTGACCGTCCTCCAGCGGTGAGTACGGCACCGCGTCGCCGTACTCCATTTCCCACAGCACCTGGTCGGCGGGGTGCAGCAGGATCGGCGCCCCGGTCAGCTTCGACAGTTCGGCGGCCGCGTTGATGTGGTCGTTGTGCGCGTGGGTGCAGACGATCGCGGTGACGGACCTGCCGCCGACCCGCTCGGCGATCTTCTCGGCGGAGTGGGCGGCGTCGATGACGATCACCGAACGCGCGTCGCCGACCAGCCAGACGTTGTTGTCGACCTCCCACGTTCCGCCGTCGAGGGAGAACGTGCCCGAGGTGACGACCCTGTCGATCACAGCGTCACCACCGAACGCAGGACCTCGCCCCTGTGCATCCTGGCGAAGGCCTCCTCGACCCCGTCGAGCGGGATCGTCTCCGACACGAACCTGTCGAGCGGGAGCCTGCCCTGCAGGAACAGGTCGATCAGCAGGGGGAAGTCGCGGGAGGGCAGGCAGTCGCCGTACCAGGAGGACTTCAGCGCGCCGCCGCGGCCGAAGACGTCGAGCAGCGGCAGCTCCAGCCGCATGTCGGGGGTGGGCACGCCGACCAGGACGACGACGCCGGCCAGGTCGCGGGCGTAGAAGGCCTGCTTGTAGGTCTCGGGGCGGCCGACCGCCTCGATGACGACGTCGGCGCCGTAGCCGCCGGTCAGCGCCTGGATGGCGGCGACGGGATCCTCCGAGCCGGAGTTCACGACGTCGGTGGCGCCGAACTCGCGGGCCCAGGTCAGCTTGCGGTCGTCGACGTCCACCGCGATGATCTTCGCGGCGCCCGCGAGCGAGGCGCCGAGGATGGCCGCATCGCCGACGCCGCCGCAGCCGATGACGGCCACGGTGTCGCCGCGCGAGACGTTGCCGGTGTTGAGCGCCGCGCCGAGTCCGGCCATCACGCCGCAGCCGAGCAGGCCCGCGACCTCGGGCGGGGCGTCGGCCGAGACCTTGGTGCACTGTCCGGCGGCGACCAGCGTCTTTTCGGCGAACGCGCCGATGCCGAGCGCGGGGCTGAGCTCGGTGCCGTCCTTCAGCGTCATCTTCTGCGTGGCGTTGTGGGTGGCGAAGCAGTACCAGGGCCGCCCGCGCAGGCAGGCGCGGCAGTTGCCGCAGACCGCGCGCCAGTTGAGGATCACGTAGTCGCCCGGCTCGAGGTCGGTGACACCGTCGCCGACCGCCTCGACCACGCCCGCCGCCTCATGGCCGAGCAGGAACGGGAAGTCGTCGCTGATCCCGCCCTCCCGGTAGTGGAGGTCGGTGTGGCAGACGCCGCACGCCTTCACGGCCACGACCGCCTCGCCCGGTCCCGGGTCCGGCACGAGTATGGTCTCGACGGAGACTTCCTGGCCCTTACCTCGGGCGATGACGCCCTGGACTTCGTACGGCATGCCGTTCATCATGTGCTCAGGACGATGATCTCCGCAAGACATACGGCTGCACCACGCCGAGACCTCTGGCGGGTCGGCGCCGAATTTTACGCAGCTCGAAGTCTTCGCCGGTCAGCCCCTCGGCCAGCTCCGCGTCGATGACGATCGTGCGCGGCCTGGCGATGGCCGTCAGCCTGGCTGCCAGGTTGACGGTCGTGCCGAACACGTCGCCCATGATCGGCAGCACGGGGCCGTAGGCCATGCCGATGCGCAGCTCGCCCGTCTCGACGAGAGCAAGCGCGATCTCGGCCGCCTGCGCCTGGGTGGGCGCGGTGAACAGCACCTCGTCGCCCAGCGTCTTGACGAGCCTGGCGCCGTGGGCGGCGACCACGTCGGCGGCGCGCGACTCGAACCCCTCCACGAGCTCGGCCAGCTCCCGCTCCGACAGCTCCCTCGACCGCCTGGTGAAGGAGACGAGGTCGGCGAAGCCCACCGCGATCGACACGCGGCCCGGCACCCGCTCGTCGTTGATGTCGGCCATCGCCAGCAGGCGGGTGCCCGCGGCGGCGAGCTGGGCCCGCCAGACGTGGACGAGCACGTGCTCGAAGTCGGGAAGCAGTTGCTGTGACGTCTCCAGGATCCTGGCGAGATCGTCGTCGGACGCCTCCTCGCCCGGCAGCATCGCCCCGATCATGATCTCGGCCTGCCACTGGGCCAGCCGCGCGGTGGTCTGGCCGAGCGCCCTGGCCAGGCGGATGACGGTGGGCTCGTCCAGCAGCCTGCTGTCGAGCATCGTGCGTACCCTACGCAGCGCCGCCACGTCCGCGTCGGAGAAGGCCACCGCGTCGTCGGCGTGCGTGGCGAACCCCAGAGCGCGCCAGATCCGCTCGGCGAGCTCCTGCGACACGCCCGCTCCCGCGGCGACCTCCGCCCTGGTGTAGCGGGCCGTGGTGCCGACCAGCAACCGTTCGATCTCCTCCGCCGTGGGTCTCATGCTCGTGCTCCGGCTACTTCCCGTCGACCGCGCCGTCGGAGATGTCCTCGACGGCGCGGAACAGGTCGGCGCGCACATCGTGGATCTTGGGGATGTCGCGCAGCGCGAGCTGCCCCTGCTCGCTGGCCGACTCGACGGTCAGCGTGCCGCAGCCGAGCATCCGCTCGGTGACCGACTGGTCGGAGCTGACCGAGTTGATCTTGGTGAGGGGGATCTCGTCGGTGGACTTGTTCAGCACGCCGGTGCTGATCGTGAAGCGGTGCGTGGTGAGCACGTAGCCGGTGTTCTTCCACTGCAGGTAGGGGATGAACGACCAGATGGTCAGCAGGATGACCGCGATCACGATGACCGCGGCCCTGCCGTACAGGGCGAACTCCCAGTCACCTGGGATCAGGTACAGCCCCGCGCCGGTGGCGGCGAGGATGAGGACGAGCGCGACCGCGGGCCCGATGAGCCGCTTCCAGTGCGGGTGGAACGACCGGATGCGCCGTTCGCCCTGCGTCAGGTGATGATCCGGGAGAGTCATGGCAGAAATCGTGGCACGGACCCTCGTCGAACGCTACGACGAAGGACGAACGTGGACCACGTCGCCCGCGCTGAGCGTCTGCCCCGCGACCTGGAGGTGCCCCAACGGGTCGATGCCCGTCGCGGTGCCGGTCAGGATCCGCTCGCCCGGCAGCTCCACCCTGACCTCGCGGCCGATCGTGGCGCTGGCGGCCTGGTAGGCGGCGCGCAGGCCGCAGGCGTCGGCGTCGCCGTCGGCCGCGATCCACTCACGGTAGTGGCTCTCGATCTCCCGCAGGATGGCCCTGATCAGCGGGTCCCTGTCGGTGCCATGCGCGCGCTCGCGGTCGGGGTCGGCGTCGGTGCCGGTGTCGGCGTCGGTGCCGGTGCCGGTGTCGGCGAGCTCGATGGCGATCGAGGTGGCGGTGTCTACGGGCAGCTCGGCGGCGCGCAACGACACGTTCAGCCCCACGCCGACCACGACGCTGCCGTTCTCGACGCGCTCGGCGAGGACGCCCGCCAGCTTCTTCTCTCCCACCAGCAGGTCGTTCGGCCACTTCAGCCGGACGTCCAGCTCGGCGACCCGCCGTACGGCCGAGGCCGCGGCGACGCCGAACAGCAACGGCAGCCAGCCCTGGCGGACGGGCGGCACCTGGGGGCGCAGCAGCACGGAGAAGGTGAGACCCGAGCGGGGTGGCGCGTTCCAGATGCGGCCGAGCCTGCCGCGGCCCGCGAACTGGCTCTCGGCGATCAGCACCGTCCCCTCCCTCGCACCGGCTCTGGCCTGCTGGGCGAGGTCGGCGTTGGTGGATCCGGTACGGTCCACGATGGTGAGGTCCGTCCACAGGCCGCCGGGCCTGACCAGGGCGCGGGTGAGCGCCGCCTGGTTGAGGGGCGGGCGGTCGAGGTCGGCGAAGCGAGAATCGGACACCTGACCATCTTCCCCCAGATTGACACCGCTTGGTGCGCGATTCGGCCGACCCAAAACCCTCTCTCACGGGAGGGCGCCCTGTCAGGTCTCTGGGAGAGCTTCAGGTCAGCGCCGGGCTGGCGTCTCTTGGAAGGAGCCGGGGAGGCTTAAGGTCAGCGGCTGGCTGGCGTCTCTTTGGAGAGGCGAAGAGTCGGTGCCCGGAGGGGGCGAGGGCTGTCGGCGAGTCGTGGCGTTCGGGTGGGTCGCAGGGCTTCCATCAGGAGGAGGATGGGGGTATGAGCAGACGTCTCGACCCGCGGAACTGGGCCAGCCTGCGGCCGTTCGGGCTCGGCCTGCGCAAGCCGAACAACTACCTGGAGCTGTGGAAGGCGTTCAGGTCCGTCAAGGGCAACAGGCGCTACGCCTGGCGCATCCTCAGGCAGGGCACGTGCGACGGGTGCGCGCTCGGCACGAAAGGCATGCGCGACTGGACGATGGACGAGGTCCATCTGTGCAACATCAGGCTCAGGCTGCTGCCGATGAACACCATGCCGGCGCTGGACGTGCGGGTCCTGTCGGACGTCTCCGCCCTGGCGGGTAGGACCAGCGCGGAGCTGCGCGAGCTGGGCCGCCTGCCGTACCCGATGATCAGGGGGGCGGGTGAGAAGGGGTTCACCAGGATCTCGTGGGACCAGGCGCTGCGTACGGCGGCGACGGCCCTCAGCGACGCGCGCTTCGGCGTCTACCTGACCAGCAGGGGCATGCCGAACGAGAACTACTACGCGGCGCAGAAGGCCGTGCGGGCGCTCGGCTCCAACAACATCGACAACGCCGCGCGGGTGTGCCACTCACCCTCGACGGTCGCGCTCAAGCAGACGATCGGCGCCGCCGCCACCACCTGCTCCTACACCGACTGGATCGGCTCCGACCTGATCGTGTTCGTCGGCTCGAACCCGTCGAACAACCAGCCCGTGGCGATGAAGTACCTCTACCACGCCAAGAAGGAGGGCACCCGGATCGCGATGGTCAACGCCTACCGCGAGCCGGGGATGGAGCGCTACTGGGTGCCGTCCAACGTGGAGTCCGCGCTGTTCGGCACGAAGATCACCGATGAGTTCTTCGGGGTCAACGTGGGCGGCGACATCGGTTTCCTGAACGGCGTGCTCAAGCACCTCATAGAGAACGACTGGATCGACGGGGAGTTCGTCGAGGCGCGCACGAACGGCTTCGACGACGTACGGCAGGCGGTGGCCGGACAGTCGTGGGAGGCACTGGAGGCGCTGTCGGGCTCGACCCGCCAGGAGATGTACCGCCTGGCCGAGCTGCTGGGCCGGGCCCGCTCGGCCGTCCTGGTGTGGTCGATGGGCATCACCCAGCACAGCTTCGGCGAGGACAACGTGCGCGCGATCGTCAACCTGGCGCTGGCCCGCGGGTTCGTCGGGCGCGACCACTGCGGCCTGATGCCGATCAGGGGGCACAGCGGCGTCCAGGGCGGCGCCGAGATGGGCGCGTACGCCACGGGCTTCCCCGGCGGCCTGCCGATCACCGAGGAGAACGCGGCGCGCTTCACCGAGCTGTGGGGTTTCGAGGTGCCGGGCGCGCCCGGCCTCACCGTGACCGACATGATCGACGCCGCGCACGCGGGCGAGCTCGACGTGCTGATCTCCTCGGGCGGCAACTTCCTGGAGGTGCTGCCCGACCCCGCCTACTCACGCCGGGCGCTGCGGCGGTTGCGGCTGCGGGCGCACATCGACATCGTGCTGTCGTCGCAGATGCTGGCCGACTGCGACGGCGACGTGCTGCTGCTGCCCGCGCAGACCCGTTACGAGATGGTCGGCGGCGTCACCGAGACCTCCACCGAGCGGCGGATCATCTTCTCCCCCGAGGTCGAGGGCCCGCGCGTCGGCGAGGCGTGGCCGGAGTGGAAGATCTTCACGTCGCTGGCCCGGCTGGTGCGGCCCGACCTGCCGCTGGGGTTCACCGGGACGCCCGAGATCAGGGCGGACATCGAGCGGGCGGTGCCGTTCTACGAGGGCATCGCGGGCCTGCGCCGCTTCGGCGACAACGTGCAGTACGGCGGGCGCCACCTCGGCTTCAGGACGCCTGACGGGCGCGGCAGGTTCTCCGTCGTGGCGCTTCCCGCGCTCGAACGTCCCGACGGGGCGTTCATGGTGGCGACGCGGCGGGGCAAGCAGTTCAACAGCATGGTCCACGAGCGGCTCGACAGGTTCAACGGCGCCACGAGGGAGGCGGTGCTGATGAGCCCCTACGACGCCGACCGGCTCGGCCTGCCCGACGGCACGCCCGTCGAGCTTGTCAACGCGGGCCCGTCTAAGAAGCGGACCTTCAGGGGGAAGGTGCTGCGCGCTCCCCTCATGCCGGGCAACCTGCAGATCCACTGGCCGGAGGGCAACGTCCTGATCGACGAGTCGCGCCACTCGCCCGATGCCCGCATCCCCGACTTCAACGCCGTCGCCACGCTGCGCAGGCTCGACCGCGGGGAGGTGACGACCTCTGCGTAATGTACAGAACGTGACAACCCCTACCACCCGCGCCCACATCATGGAAGTCTCCGGCGGCAGCGCCAGAGATCGGCGGGACTACCTGGCCACCGAAGAGCCCATGGAGATCCGCCTCACCGCGCCGGGCGGCGAGCGCAGAACCGTGGCCATCACCATGCGCACGCCGGGCCACGACTTCGAGCTGGCGGCCGGGTTCCTGCACGGCGAGGGGCTGGCCAGGCGCGGCGAGATCAAGGCGATCGGCTACTGCACCGACGAGGACGTCCCGCCCGAGGCCCGCTACAACACGGTCACGGTGGCGCTGAACCGCCCGCTACCCGACCTGCCCGCTCTCGACCGGCACTTCGTCACCTCCAGCGCGTGCGGGGTCTGCGGTTCGGCCAGCCTCGACGCGCTGCGCGACCGCTGCCACCCCCTGCCGCAGGGCGAGCTGTCGATCACCCCCGAGATCCTGTACGGCATGCCGTACCGGCTGAGGGAGGCGCAGGGCGGCTTCGGCAAGACCGGCGGCCTGCACGCGGCGGGGCTGTTCGGAGCCGACGGCTCCCTGGTGGCGCTCAGAGAGGACGTCGGCCGGCACAACGCGGTCGACAAGCTGGTCGGCTGGGCGTCGCTGTCCGAGACGGAGATCGCCGGGCACGTGCTCATGGTGAGCGGCAGGGCCAGCTACGAGATCATGCAGAAGGCCCTGGCGGCGGGCATCCCGATGGTGTGCGCGGTGTCGGCGCCGTCGTCGCTGGCGGTGGACCTGGCCAGGGAGTTCGGGATGACGCTGGTCGGGTTCCTGCGCGAGGAGCGCTGCAACATCTACGCGGGCAGGGAGCGCATCGCCCTGTAACCCGTTCACGACCTCTTCACCGGCAAGATCGAGTCATGTATCTTCGTAAAGTCCGTCGAAGAAAAGTTTCATCGAAGGAGAGGTAGTGGACAAGAAGCTTCACATGCTGGCGTTACCTGTCGCGGCCGTCGCACTGTCCATCCTGCCGACCACTCCCGCCCAGGCGGCCGACGGCTACGACCGTTGCCGCGCCGGCTACTACTGCCTGTTCTCCGGTCTCAACGGCACCGGCGACATCGTCGAGATCCAGGCCAGCACGGGCGACCTCGCCGCGCTGAACATGGACGACCGGGCCAAGTCCGACTGGAACCGGACGAGTTCCTACATCCACCTCTACTCCGAAGCCGACTTCGGCGGTTGTTCCGCCGTGACCACCCCGGGTGGCAAGGGCAACTTCTTCTCCACCTATCGGGACTTCTTCAGCTCCGTCCGTATCGGCGGGCCGAACGGTCCGTCGTGCGGCACCACCGATCCGGAGTTCCGGGTCAAGGCTCACTGACGCAGGCAGGAGGCGGCCCGGCATCGTGCGATGCCGGGCCGTTTTTCTTTGACTAATTATGGAATGAAGTGTTCCGTTCTGATAGTCTGGAACAGAACAAGCCGTTCCGCTTCTGCATAGCGATGAAAGGACTTGAGATGATTCACCCCTTCCGCATCGAGATCCCCCAGGCCGACGTCGACGACCTGCGCGAGCGGCTGCGCCGTACCCGATGGAGCGGGGAGATCCCCGGCCAGGGCTGGAGCCGCGGAGTACCCGTCGACTATCTCAAGCAGCTGGCCGCCTACTGGGCCGATGGCTTCGACTGGCGGGCGCAGGAGGCGCGGCTGAACGCCTTCCCGCAGTTCACCACCGAGATCGATGGACAGAGCTTCCACTTCGCGCACGTCCGCTCGGCCAACCCCGACGCCACGCCGCTGCTGCTCCTGCACGACTGGCCCGCCTCGTTCACGGTGTTCGCCGAGGTGATCGAGGAGCTGTCGCGCGACTTCCACGTGGTCGCGGCCAACGCCCCGGGTGTCGGCTTCTCGGGACCGCTGAGCGCCCCAGGCTGGAGCACCGGCAAGATCGCGACCGCGTTCGTCGAGCTGATGGACCGGCTCGGCTACGACAGGTACGGCGTGCAGGGCCAGGGTGGCGGTGCATGGTACGCGATCGAGATGGGGCGCCAGGCCCCCCAGCACGTGATCGGCGCCCACGTCAACGGGTACGTCACCTTCCCCAGCGGCGACGCGCAGGACTTCGCGGGGCTGACGAAGGATGAGGAGGAGCGGCTGGCCAGGCTGCAGCACTTCCGCGACGACATGATGGGCTTCAACGTCCAGCAGTCGACCAGGCCGCAGACCGTGGCCTACGGGCTGCACGACTCGCCGGTGGGGCAGCTCGCCTGGATCGTCGAGAAGTTCAAGGAGTGGACGGACCCGGCGGCTGAGCTGCCCGAGGACGCGGTCGGGCTGGACAACCTGCTGACCAACGTCAGCGTGTACTGGTTCACGGGAACGGCGGGCTCGTCGGCGAACCTGTACTACGAGAACGCGCACGACCCTGCCGCGTGGGGGCCGAAGGAGCGCAGCACCGTCCCGACGGGGGTGGCGCTGGCGAAGGGCACCGACATCACGATCCGCAGGTTCGCCGAGCGGGACGCCCCTGTGGTGCGGTGGACCGAGCTGGAGCGGGGCGGGAACTTCCTGCCGCTTGAGCAGCCCGAGGCGTTCGTCGAGGACGTGCGGGCGTTCTTCGCCGCCCTCTGACCTTTCCTTCGAGACCCCGGGCACCGGTCCTTCGAGACCCCGGGCACCGGCCGACGGTGCCCGGGGTCCTCCGTCTTCCCGGGGTCCTGGGCCTGCGAGACCGGTCCAGAGAACGAGCGCGAAAGCGACTTTGGTCGGATGCGTAAGCGTCCGAGGTTCGATGTGCGGGGCGTGGACGATCTCTAGCGTCGAGGTCATGACGCAGACCCTGGCTCCCCCGACCAGCCGCATCCACGAGATAGACGCCGTCCGCGGCTTCGCCCTCGCCGGGATCCTGGTGGCGAACATCGGCTTCTTCGCCGACCCCGGCTACGCGGCGGGCAACGGCGCGATGCCGATCACCGAGGGCCCCGTCGCCTTCCTCGTCAGCACCCTGGTCCTCACGAAGTTCTACGTGATCTTCTCGTTCCTGTTCGGCTACTCCTTCACGCTGCAGATGCGCTCGTGGGGCGACAAGGTCAAGGGGCGGATGCTGCGCCGCTGTCTCGGGCTGTTCGCGCTGGGCGTGGCACAGGGCTTCCTGCTGTGGATCGGCGACATCCTCACCCTCTACGCCGCCCTCGGCCTGATCCTGCTGGCGATGCGCAACGTCCGCCCGCGGACCGCCGTCATCACCGGCTCGGTGATCATCGGGGTGCTGACGGTGGTCTGGCTGGCGCTGGCCGGGCTGACCCTGCTCGACCCCGCCGCGGGTACGGCCGCCGCCGTCGACCACGCGGCCGTCGCCAGGGCGGAGGCGCTGGTCACCGGGAGCCCGCTGGACTTCCTCACCTACCAGGTCGAGACCTACCCGATGCTCGCCATGTTCGTCTGGCTCGGGCAGGGTCCGATGGCGATGGCGCTGTTCCTGTTCGGGATGGCGGCGGGCAAGTCGCGCCTGTTCGAGGAGCGCGAGCGCTGGGCGCATCTCGTGCCGCACATCCAGGTGCTCGGCTTCGGCCTCGGCCTGCCCGCCGCGGTGTTCTTCACCTGGTCGAACACCGCCTCGGGCGCCTGGCAGCTGGTCGGCCTCGCGGTCAACGACGTCACCTCGCTGCTGCTGTCGGCCGCCTACGTCGTCACGCTGCTCCAGCTGGTCAGGCGTTTTCCCGCGGTCGGCTCGGTGCTGTCCAGCCCCGGCCGGGTGGCCGCGTCCAACTACATCGGCCAGTCGGTGCTGATGTGCCTGGTCTTCACCGGGTACGGCCTGGCGCTCGGCGGCAAGCTCGCGCCGATCGCGGTGATGGGCGTGGCCGTGGCGATCTACGCGGTGCTGGCGGCGTTGAGCGCGTGGTGGCTGAGGAGCCACCGTTACGGCCCCGTCGAGTACGCCCTGCGCGGCCTGACGAACCTGAGGTGACCAGGCCGCGCGGACCGAGCTACAGCTCCTTGCGCATGAAGACCACCTCGCGCCCGCCGATCGGCTCCACCGTGGTGACGGTGTAGCCGAGCCGCTGGTAGAGCGCGATGTTGGGGGTCATCTTGGCGTTGGTGATGAGCCGCAGCGCGGGCAGGCCCAGCTCGGCCGCCCGCGCCTCGGCGAAGGCGAGCAGCCGCCTGCCCAGGCCCTGGCCGTGCTGGTCGGGCCGGACCGCCACGTTGTCCACGTACAGAACGCCGTCCTCGGGCACCAGCACGATCAGCCCGCGCAGGTCGTCGAGTACGAAGATGTGCCCGGCGGCCAGGTGTGCGGCGTAGTCGTCGTCCATCGGCTTGGGGCGGATGCCGATGACCTCCGCCCACGGCTGGTACGCGTCAGCGACGATCTTCTCGACGGTGGACAGGTCGTCGGGGTGAGCTGGTCTGATCATCCGGTGTTCTGCAATCCCGCGGCGACGCCGTTCACCGACAGCAGCAGCAGCGTCGACAGGCGTTCGCGTTCGTTCTCGGTCAGGTCCTCGGTGGTCCGCAGCGCGGTGAGCGCCCGAAGCTGCAGGTGGGACAGGGCGTCCACGTAGGGGTCGCGGAGCTGGACGGCCCGCGAGAGCACCTTTCTGTTCTCCAACAGCCTGGAGTGGCCGGTCACCGTCAGCACGAGCCGCCTGGTCCTGTCGTACTCCTCCAGCACCTGCGCCTCGAAGTCGGGCCGGCCGCCGAGGGCGAGGTAGCGGGCGGCGATGGACCTGTCGGTCTTGGCCAGCGACATCTCGACGTTGTCGAGCAGCGAGGCGAACAGCGGCCACTCCTTGTAGGCCGCCTGCAGCTCGTCGAGGTCCTCGACGGCGGCCAGGCCGCTGCCCAGGCCGTACCAGCCGGGCAGGTTGACCCGCGTCTGCGCCCACGCGAACACCCACGGGATGGCGCGCAGGTCGTCGAGGGAGCGCGGGGCGCCGAGCCCGCGCCGCGCGGGCCTGGAGCCGAGACGCAGCGAGCCGATCTCCTCCAGCGGGCTGACCAGCGCGAACCACTCGGGGAAGCCGGGTGCCTCGGTGAGCCCGCGGTAGGCCCGCTCGGAGGCGGCGGCCACCTGCGAGGCCAGGCCGCGGAAGCGGGCGGCGGCGGCCGCCGTGCGCTCGCCGACGACCGGGGAGGAGGCGAGCAGCACCGCGTTGGCCACCTGCTCCATGTGGCGGCGGGCGATGGCCTGGTGGCCGTAGCGGGCGAAGATGACCTCGCCCTGCTCGGTCACCTTGAACCGGCCGGCGACCGAGCCGGGCGCCTGGGCGAGGACCGCCCTGTTGGCGGGCCCGCCGCCGCGGCCGAGCGCGCCGCCGCGGCCGTGGAAGAGCCTGAGCTTGACGTCGTTGGCCAGCGCCCAGGCGGTCATCCGCTCCTGCGCCTCGTACAGCTTCATCGTCGCCGCCGCGGGGCCGAGCTCCTTGGCGGAGTCGGAGTAGCCGAGCATGACCTCCATGCGGCGGTCGTTGCCGGCCAGGCGGCGCCGCACCTGGGGCAGTTCGAGCATGCCGGCGAGCACGTCGGCCGAGTTGTCGAGGTCCTGGCCCGACTCGAACAGCGGCACCACGTCGAGGACGGGCGCGCGCTCGCCGAGCGCGTGGAAGGCCAGCTCGTGGACGGCGGCGATGTCGTCGGCGCTGCGGGTGAAGGACACGACGTAGCGGGAGCAGGCGGTGACGCCGAAGCGCTCCTGGATCCAGGCGATCACCCTGATCGTGGCCAGGACCTCCTCGGTCCGCTCCGACGGTGTCCGGCCCGCGCGCAGCTCCTCCAGCGCCGCGGCGTGCACCTGGGAGTGCTGGCGCACCTCCAGCTCGGCCAGGTGGAAGCCGAACGTCTCCACCTGCCAGATGAGGTGCTGCAGCTCGCCGTAGGCCTGCCGGGCGGCGCCCGCCCCGGCCAGCGACTCCTGCGCCAGGCGCAGGTCGGCCAGCAGGTCGGACGGCGCGCGGTAGGCCAGGTCGAGGTCGCGCCGGTGGGTGGCGCCGATGCGGGCGGCGACGAACAGCAGCCACTGCCGGTGCGGCTCGCCCGGCGAGCGGGTGGCCAGCTCGGAGACCAGGTCGGGGTGGGCGTCCTGGGCGGCGGCCAGCTCCTTGCGCAGGTCTGCGGACGGCGGTGTGATCTGGGCGGCCGCGGTGAGCGTGCGGGCGATGCGGGTGGTGGCGGTCTCCAGCGCGGCCAGCACGTGCTCGGCCTGGATGAGGACGGCCTCGCGGGTGACCTTGGCGGTGACGTTGGGGTTGCCGTCGCGGTCGCCGCCGATCCAAGACCCGTAGCGGATGAACGGCCTGGCCAGCGGGGGGCGGGTGCCGGTGCCCTCGCCGAGTGCGGCGTCGAGCGAGCGGTAGACCTGCGGCACCACGCGGAAGAGCGTCTCGTCGAAGGCGGCCATCGCGGTGCGGACCTCGTCGAGCGGGTCGAGCTTGGTGTTGCGCAGCTGGGCCGTACGCCAGAGGAGGTCGATCTCCTCCAGCAGCCTGCGCCTGCTCTCGGCCCGCTCGGACGAGCCGCGGCCCGGCAGGTTGTACTCGGTCAGCTGGCCGCTGACGCGCTGGATCGCGGTGACGATCGCGCGCCTGCGCGCCTCGGTGGGGTGCGCGGTCAGCACCGGGTGCAGTTCGAGCCCGTCGACCAGTTCGGCGACGCGTTCCCTGCCGAGCTCCTCGACGGCGGAGGCCAGCGACTCGCGCTGGACGGCGTCGCCCGCGTCGCGCTCGCGCAGGGTGCGGATGCGGTAGTGCTCCTCGGCCAGGTTGGCCAGGTGGAAGTAGCAGGTGAACGCCCGGGCGATCTGCACCGCCCGCTCGATCTCCCACTCCCCCACCATCTCCTCGACCTGTTCGTGCGACACCTCGCCGCGGCGCGCGCCGATGACCGCTTTGCGCAGGCGTTCGACGTCCTCCAGGAGCCCGGGACCGCCCTGTTCGGCGATCACCTGGCCCAGCAGCTCGCCGAGCAGCCGCACGTCGCGGCGGAGCTCGTCGGGCATCTCGCTGACGGCACTGTGGCGCGGGATGGCCTGGTCAATCATGTCTCGCACGATATCTACTCGTCTCGCATGACTGGAGACCGGTCTCACCAAATGGACTAGACCATTACGTGGGCCTGGAGACGGCGGCGACCAGCTCGGGCATGCGCGAGGCGCCCACCCTGCCCGCCAGCAGCCTGCCCGCCCATGCCATCGTGAGGCCGTACGGCAGCGCCACCACGCTCATCCAGCCGACCCCGAGAAGGACCGGCAGTGCGACGGGCAGCGCCAGCACGGCGGTGGCGATCACCGCGCCGAAGGAGGCGACGAAGGCCACCCCGCCCTGTCCAGGCGCCGCGCCGGTGAAGGCGTTGAGCCGGTCCGGCACCGTGTACGGCACCAGCACGCTGGTCACCGCGCCGACGCCGAGCCCGACGCCGAGCACGCCCCACGCCGTCAGCACGGCGGGCAGCACCCATGCGAGGCTGCCGGCGAACAGTCCGCCGATCACGCCGAGCACCACCAGGACCGGGACCGCGATGATCGCCACCGCCAGGTGCCGCCCCGCCAGGTCGGAGCGCAGGTCACGGCTGTCGCCGTAGACGACGGCGTTCATCCACAGGGAGCGGCCGTCGATGCCGAAGGTGTTGCACTGCTGCATGCCGATCATCAGCGCGCCGACGCAGGCGGGGCCGATCGCGGCGGCGGCGCCGCCAGCCGAGCCGTCCCCGTTGATGGAGAAGGCCAGCACGCCCGTCACCGCCAGGGAGGCGAACCAGCCGATGCGACCGCGCGGGTCGCGCCTGGCGTACTTCAGCTCCTTCGACACCACCGCGGCGACCCGGCCGTCGGGCAGGAGGCGGTCGAGCAGACCGCTCGACCTGCGCACCGAGGCGGCCTGGGTGGAGGCGTCGGGCGTGACGAGGGCACGGCCGAGCGCCTTGATCCACAGCCAGCCGAGCGCCAGGACGAGCAGGGCGAGCGCGGCCAGTTCGAGCGCGCCGGTCAGCCCGCCGTCGGCGATGGCGTGGGCGGCCCAGCCGGACGGCGTCCAGCGCAGCACGGAAGCGAGGCTGTGGAGCATCGCGAGCGGGTCGCCGGTCAGACCGCGATTGATGATCAGGTTGGGCAGCTGGGCCAGCAGCACGAAGACGATGACGGCCACGGCCAGCAGGTCGCGGCCCCTGCGCGAGCGCAGCAGCCCCGACAGCGCGGTGGTGATCAGCCTGGAGGTGACGATGCAGAGCGCGAACTGCAGGGCCACCGCGACGACGCCGAGCAGGAAGCCGCCCGCGCCTCGCGCGAGGCCTACCAGCACGCCGGCCGTCACGATGAGCGAGACGGTCGGCCACACGCCGGTGACGGCGGCGGCGAACATGCCGGTCGCCAGCTGTCTCGTGCGCAGCGGGAAGAGGGAGAGCCTGGACGGGTCGAGCGTGTCGTCGAGGCCGAAGGCCAGCAGCGGCACGGTCGCCCAGCAGACCAGCAGGCCGGTGTAGGCGATCACGCCGACGTCGGCGGCGACCTGCGGTGGCGCCGCCCTGAGCAGCGCCAGCAGCAGGAAGCCGCCCAACGCCACGGCGAGCGCGGCGATCAGGGAGAAGGCGAAGCCGAGGATGCGCTGGGTGTCGCCGCGCATGCCTCCGGCGATCAGCCTGATCTTCAGTTTGACGAAGAGCCCAACCACGACAGCCCCTCCTCTCCCTCTCCGCCGTGCCGTACGCCGACGAGGTCGAGGAAGGCCTGGTTGAGGCTGCGCCCCGCGCGGACCTCGTCGGTCGGGCCCTGGGCGACGATGTGGCCGCCGCTCATCACCGACACCCAGTCGCACAGCCGCTCGACCAGGTCCATGACGTGGCTGGAGAAGATGACGGTGGAGCCGGAGGCGGTGTAGCGGCGCAGCACCTCGGTGAGGGTGTTGGCGCTGACGGGGTCGACGCCCTCGAAGGGCTCGTCGAGGAAGAGCACGGACGGGTTGTGGAGCAGCGCGGCGGCCAGGCCGATCTTCTTGCGCATGCCGGTGGAGTAGTCGACGACGAGCTTGTCGGCCGAGCCCACCAGGTCCATGACGCGCAGCAGTTCCTCGGCGCGCTGCTCGACGTCGGCCTTGGGGATGCCGCGCAGGCGGCCGTTGTAGTGGAGCAGTTCGCGGCCCGACAGCCGCTCGAACAGCCGCAGGCCCTCGGGCAGCACCCCGATGCGGGCCTTGACCTGGACCGGGTCGCGCCACACGTCGACGCCGCCGATCCGGGCGAGGCCGCCGTCGGGTCGCAGCAGGCCGGTGATCATGCTGAGCGTGGTCGTCTTGCCCGCGCCGTTGGGGCCGACCAGGCCCGCGAAGCTGCCGGCGGGCACGGTGAAGTTCACCCCCGCCACCGCCACCTGCTGGCCGAACCGCTTGAACAGGCCCTCTGTTTGCACTGCCTCCGTCATGAGGACCAGTCTGGTGCCTTTGGGCAATCTTGCGCGCGGCCGGGACCGCTAGGGACCCCTTCGTCCCACGACTAGTCTTGCGGACATGAGTGCAGCACTGCCGTCCGAGCCGCCAGAGATCGACATCCACACCACCGCGGGCAAGCTCGCCGACTTCGAGCGGCGGCAGGACGAGGCGGTGCACGCCGGCTCGGCCCGCGCCGTGGAGAAGCAGCACGCCAAGGGCAAGATGACCGCGCGCGAGCGGCTGGCGGCCTTCCTCGATGAGGGGTCGTTCGTCGAGTTCGACGAGTTCGCCAGGCACCGCGCCACGGCCTTCGGGATCGAGGCCAACCGGCCCTACGGCGACGGCGTGGTCACCGGCCACGGCACCGTGGACGGCCGTCCCGTCGCCGTCTACAGCCAGGACTTCACCGTCTTCGGCGGCTCGCTCGGCGAGGTCTACGGCGAGAAGATCGTCAAGGTCATGGACCACGCGCTCAAGGTCGGCTGCCCGATCGTCGGCATCAACGACGGCGGCGGGGCCAGGATCCAGGAGGGCGTGGTCGCGCTCGGCCTGTTCGCCGAGATCTTCAAGCGCAACGTGCACGCCTCGGGCGTGGTCCCGCAGATCTCGCTGGTCATGGGGCCGTGCGCGGGCGGTGCCGTCTACTCCCCCGCCCTGACCGACTTCATCCTGATGGTTCAGGAGAAGTCGCACATGTTCATCACCGGGCCCGACGTGATCAAGACGGTTACCGGTGAGGAGGTGAGCTTCGAGGAGCTCGGCGGCGCCCACACGCACAACTCCAAGTCGGGTGTCGCGCACTTCGAGGCCGCCGACGAGGCCGACTGCCTCGACCTGGCCAGGGCGCTGCTGTCCTACCTGCCGTCCAACAACCTGGACGAGGCGCCGGTCTACGACGCCGACGCCTACCTGGCCGTCACCGACGAGGACCGCGAGCTCGACACGCTCATCCCCGACTCGGCCAACCAGCCCTACGACATGCACACCGTGATCGAGCACGTGCTCGACGACGGCGAGTTCCTCGAGGTCCACGCCAAGTTCGCGCCGAACATCGTGGTGGGTTTCGGCAGGGTCGAGGGACACTCGGTGGGGATCGTGGCCAACCAGCCGATGAGTTTCGCCGGGACGCTCGATATTGCCGCCTCCGAAAAGGCCGCAAGATTCGTACGGACTTGTGATGCTTTCAATATCCCAGTGTTGACATTTGTGGATGTCCCGGGATTCCTGCCCGGCACCGACCAGGAATGGAACGGAATCATCAGGCGCGGCGCCAAGCTGCTGTACGCCTACGCCGAGGCCACCGTTCCGCTGGTCACGGTCATCACCCGCAAGGCCTACGGCGGCGCCTACGACGTCATGGGCTCCAAGCACCTCGGCGCGGACATCAACCTGGCCTGGCCGACCGCGCAGATCGCGGTCATGGGCGCCCAGGGCGCGGTCAACATCCTCTACCGGCGCGAGCTGGCCGGGGCCGACGACCCCGACGCCGAGCGGGCCAAGCTGGTCACCGAGTACGAGGACACTCTGGCCAATCCGTTCCTCGCCGCCGAGCGCGGGTACGTCGACGCCGTGATCCGGCCGTCCGATACCCGGGTTCAGGTCGTCAGGGCGCTGCGCGCGCTGCGGAACAAGCGGGCGTCGCTGCCCCCGAAGAAGCATGGAAACATCCCGCTATGACCCCTCATCTGCGCATTATTCGCGGTAACGCGACCGACGAGGAGATCGCCGCTCTGGTGGCGGTTCTCGCCTCGCGACACGCCGAACCTGATCGTCCGGCGAAGTCGACACGCGAAACATGGCGAAACCCGGCCAGAGCCATGCGTAAACCTCTCGTACCTGGGAAGTCGGCGTGGCAAAACAGCGCCTTGCCCTAGAGGATCCTGAGAATCGGGTGTCAAGTTCGCCGGGAGTTGGGACTATCTAGAAAAGTAGGCGTATATAGTCAGCCGATCAACGAGCACCGCGGCCTGGAGGACGACATGGCCATCCCAGACCTCACGCCGCACCCTGTCGCGGCGAAGTACGCCGTCCTTGTGGACGTCGGTTATCTCTATGCCGCGGCAGGTGAAGTACTGCTCGGCGCCAAGGAGCGCAAGGAATACCGGGTTGCCGCCGATGAGCTCATCCAATCCTTGCAGAAGCATGCTGAGCAACGCATTTCCGGCGAACTCCTGCGGATCTATTGGTATGACGCCGCCCGTGACCGCGTGCCCACCGTGGACCAGCGGGTCATCGCCCAGCTCCCCTGGGTCAAGGTACGGCTTGGCAACCTGAACGCGCGTGGCCAGCAGAAGGGCGTGGACGCCCAGATCAGGAGCGACCTCGAGGCGCTGGCCAGGCACCACGCCGTGACCGACACGATCCTGCTGGCGGGCGATGAGGACATGGTGCCCGCGGTCGAGGCCGCCCAGGCCTACGGCGTGCGGATCCACCTGTGGGGCGTCGAGCCGCCGTACGGCACCAACCAGGCCGAGCGCCTGGTGTGGGAGTCCGACACCGTCGAAGTGATCTCCGCTGAGTTCCTGAGGCCGTTTTTCAGCCGTGCGCCGCAGCCCGTGGCGGTGGTGCCGCCGGTCACGGCCCCGTCGCCCGCGCAGGTCTTCGCCGGCCGTACGGCGGTGCCGAAGCCGCACGTCAAGCCGGGCCCGGTGGCCAAGCTCGGGCCGTCCAGGCCCAGGGTGGAGGACGTCGGCGAGCACGTGGCGCAGAAGTGGATACTCACCCGCGGCCGCGACAACATCAGAGACCTGCTGCCTGGGCCGATCCTGCCGACGGTCATCGACACCGAGCTGCTCATCGAGGCGGAGAAGGAGCTCGGCCACTCGCTGCGGCCCTACCCCGAGGCGCGGGTGTGGCTGCGCGACGGGTTCTGGGCGCGCGTCTACCGCGAGTTCGACCTGGGCGTGGGGGTCTCCTCGAAGTAGGGGCCTGTGAGAGGGCAGCGCGGGTGACGCGCTGGCGTGGGTGACGCGCTCAGGCCTTCGCGCCCCCGGGCGACGAGCTCGTGCTCGGTGACGCACTCAGGCCTTCGCGTCCCCGGGTGACGAGGTCGTGCTCGGTGGCGCGCTCAGGCGTTCGCGCCGCGGGCGACGAGGTCGTGCTCGCCCGTCAGCGCCTCGGGAAGCCTGGCGTGTGAGGTGTCGAACTCGGTCTGGAAGCGCTCCTGGCCGAGTGCTGCCACCGCGGCGGCGGTGATCCGGTCGACGTCGCCGCGCTCGGCGGGCGGGAGCGGCGCGCCCTCCGACTCCCTGATCGCGGCGGCGGCGCCGAGCAGGCGCGCGGCCTCGGCGGCGCGACCCTGCGCCGCGTGCGCGCCCGCCAGCCCCTCGTAGGCGAGGGCGACGCTGCGCGAGCTGCCGCTCTCCCGCGCCGCGGCCAGCCCCTGCCGGTGCAGGTCGAGCGCCGAGTCGGCGTCGCCGCGCAGCTCGGCGACGAAGCCGAGCTCGGCCAGGATCAGCGCCATGGCGATGGGCGCGCCCAACTGGCGGTTCCACTCCAGCCAGACGCGCAGGTGCGCCTCCGCCGCCTCCAGCCTGCCCTGGCGGCGGGCGCTGAGGGCCAGGCCGATCCCGGCGTACTCCTCCCCGAGCGTGTAGCCCTGCTCCCTGGCCAGGCGCGCGGCCCGCTCGTGCAGCTCGTCGGCCCTGGCATGCTCGCCCTCCAGCAGCGCGATCCGGCCGAGCTCCGACAGCTTGTCGGCGACCTCGCTCCACAGGCCGAGCTCCTCGGCGATGCGCAGGCCGTCCCTGTGCGTGCTCGCCGCGCGCGGGTAGTCGCCGACGAACTCGGCGTGCGCGCCCAGCGTCAGCGTGTTGTGCAGCTGGCCCCACCGGTCGCCGAGCGCGGTGAACATGGCCATGCTCCGCCTGCCGTCCGCCTCCATCGCCCGCAGGTCACCGCGCACGAGCGCCTGCCTGGAGCGGGTGCCGAGCGCCGCCGCCACGCCCCACTCGTCGCCGATGGCGCGAAACAGCTCCAGGATGCGTTCGAGCTCGTCCTCGGCCTGCTTGGCGTCGCCCACGCCGAGCCTGCTCAGCGCCAGGAACCACTCCGCCCTGGCCCGCCTGGCCAGCCCATCGAGGTCGCCCGGCTGTTCGCTCGCCTGCCCGTGGAGGTCGCCCGGCTGCTCGCCGGGCGCGCCGTTCAGCACCTCGCCCATGCGCAACGTGAACGCGCTCAGCCAGACCCGGGCCGTGCCCACCTCGTCGTCGGGCCCACCCGCCGCCACCGCCGCCGTCAGCTGCCTGCGGCCCTCGCCCAGCCGGCCGCGCAGCACCCAGTACCAGGCCAGGGCGGTGGCCAGGCGGGGCGCGCCGCCGTGCCGTACCGCGGCGTCGAGGGCCAGGCGCAGGTTGGCGCTCTCCGCGTCCAGCCTGGCCAGCCACTCCCGCTGCTCGGGCCCCCTCAGGTACGGCTCGGCGGAGACGGCCAGGTCGGTGTAGTGGCGCAGATGCCGCCGCTCGATCTCCTCCAGCTCGCCCGCCTCGGCCAGCCGTTCGCGGCAGTAGGCGGCCACCGACTCCAGGAGCTGGTACCGCGGTTCGGCCCCGGACGAGACGGTGACCAGCGAGTGGTCGACCAGCCCTGCCACCAGGTCCACGACGTCCAGCCCCTCGCCACCGCCGACGGCCTCGGCGGCGCGCAGCGTGCAGCCGCCCGCGTGGACGGCCAGCCTGCGCAGCACCGCCCGCTCGGCCTCGCCCAGCAGCTCCCAGCTCCAGTCGATGACCGCGCGCAACGTCCGCTGCCTGGCGGGCGCGTCGTTCCCGCCCTCGGCCAGCACCTTGAACCCGTCGAGAGTCGTCGGGGCCGCGCCGTCCTCCCCTGGCGCGGACACGCCCAGGCGGGCGGCCAGCTCGTGGACGCCGAGCGCGCGCACCCTGGTGGCCGCCAGCTCCAGCGCCAGCGGGATCCCGTCCAGCCGCTCGCAGATGGCCGCGATCGCCTTCTCGTTGCCCTCGTCGACGGCGAAGCCCGGCGTCCGCGCCATCGCCCGCGCCTCGAACAGCCGCACCGCGCTGGGCGTGGCCAGCGGCGGTACCTGCCACAGCCGCTCCCCCGCGACGCCGAGCGGCCGCCTGCTGGTGGCCACGATCCGCAGCTCGGGAACGGCTCGCAGCAGGGCCGCCGCCACCTCGGCGACGTGGCCGAGCACGTGCTCGCAGTTGTCGAGGACGAGCAGCACGTGCTTGCCGCGCAGCGACTCGGCCAGGCTGAGCGTGCCGCTCTCGTCGCGGACGCCGAGCACGGCGGCCACCGCCTCCTCGACCTGACGCGAGCCGGACGCCTCCGCAGTGGTGAGCTCGGGCAGCGAGCCTGGCCCCTCCGGTGTCGTGGGCGCGGGCAGCGGACTGGGCGCCTCCGCCGCGGTGAGCGCAGTCATGGAGCCGGATGCCTCCGCCGCGGTGGGCGCGGGCGGCGAGCCTGACGCCTCCGCCGCGGTGAGCGCGGGCGGCGAGCCTGACGCCTCCGCCGCCGGGGACGCGGGTGGCGAGCCTGACGCCTTCGCTGTCGTGGGTGCGGGCAGGGGGCCGAGCTCGATCAGCCAGGCGCCGTCGGCGAAGGACCCGGCCTGCCGCCGTGCCACCTCCAGCGCGAGGCTCGTCTTGCCGACGCCTCCCGGCCCCGTCAGCGTCACCAGGCGGCTCGCGTCGAGCAGGGCCGTCACCTCCGCGAGTGCCTCGTCGCGGCCGACGAGATCGCTCATCGGGGCGGGCAGGTTGGTGGGCGGTGGGGCGGCGGGCGCGGCGTCCAGCGACGGGTCCTGCCTGAGCATCGCCTCGTGGAGCGCGGCCAGCTCGCGGCTCGGGTCGACGCCCAGCTCGTCGGCGAGGCGCTCGCGCAGGTCGCGGAAGCCGTCCAGCGCCTCGCTCTGCCGTCCTGACCGGTAGAGGGCGCGCAGGTGGGCGGCGCGCAGGCGCTCCCGCAAGGGATGGCGGGCCACCAGGTCGCCGAGTTCGCCCGCCAGCACGGCGTGCTCGCCCAGCTCCAGCCTGGCCTCGGCCCGCTCCTCCATGGCCGTCAGGCGCAGCTCGTCCAGCCTGGCGATCTCCGGCGCGGCGAACTCCTCGTCGGCGAACTCGATCAGCGCCGGGCCCCGCCACAGCGCGAGCGCGTCGCCCAGCAGGTCGGCGCGGGCGCGCGGGGTGCCTGCCGTACGGGACTGGTCGAGCAGCGCGTGGAACCGGCCGGTGTCGACGGCGTCGGACGGGACGTCGAGCAGATAGCCGGGCGCGCGCGAGACCACCAGCCGCCGCGCCCCCTCCTCGGCGTCCTCCAGCACCCTGCGCAGCTGGGAGACCCTGGTCTGCAGCGACGCCGAGGGGTTGACGGGCAGGCTCTCGCCCCACAGGTGGTCGATCAGCCGGTCGGCGGGCACCACCCGGCCCGCCGACACGATCAGCTCGGCCAGCAGGGCGCGGACCTTCACCTCGGGGATCCTGACCGGCCTGCTCTCTGACGTCCATACGGCCAGCGGACCGAGCACCCCGAAACGCATGCGGCACAGAGTACCCAAAGCCGGTCCGAAGAGTTTCTGGAGTCCTCCCCCGCAAGGTGTGGGACATGCGACTCGCGTTCATCATCGGCGGCGGGGCCGACGGCCTGAAGGTGGCCGACTGGCTGTGGCATATCGCCTGCCCCCACGGTTTGGAGGTCGACCTGCTCGACCTCGAAGCGGCGGGGCTGCCGGAGGTGTGCTCGTCCGAGGTGCCGACGCCGCCCGCCGTCCACGACCTGCGGCCGTGGCTGGCCGCGGCCGACGCGTTCGTGGTGGTGCGTCCCGCGTGCTTCCCCGACTCGCTGGCCGACTGGTACGCGCCGCAGTGGCGGACCAGGCCCGCTGCCTTCGCCGGGCTCGGTGACGACGATGACGCCGTCGCCCGGCTGCGGCCCTTCTTCGCGACGACCGTCGCGGAGGTCATCAGGTACGGCCGGCGTGGCTCGGCCGATCGCGTGTTGTCCCTTCTGAAGAAAGAGAAATGATCATGTCTGTGGCCACCCCCCGCGCGGGAGCCAGAGAGTGGCTCGGCCTGGCCGTCCTGCTCCTGCCCACCGTGCTGTTGTTCCTGGCGATGACCGTGCTGTTCCTCGCCACCCCGCACATCGCGGCCGATCTCCAGCCGAGCGGCGCCCAACTGCTGTGGATCAACGACATCTACGGGTTCATGATGGCCGGACTGCTGGTGGCCATGGGCACCGTCGGCGACCGGATCGGGCGGCGCAGGGTGCTGCTGTTCGGCGCCGCCGCCTTCGGAATCGCCTCGGTGGGGGCGGCGTTCGCGTCCAACGCCGACCTGTTGATCGCCGCCCGCGCGGTGATGGGCATCGGCGCGGCGGCGGTCATGCCGTCCACGCTGTCGCTGATCAGCAACATGTTCCGCGACGACCGTCAGCGAGCCAGCGCGATCGGCATGTGGGCGGCCTCCATCTCGGTCGGCGTGGCGATCGGCCCGCTGGTCGGCGGGCTGCTGCTGGAGTCGTTCTGGTGGGGAGCGGCTCTGCTGGCGGGCGTGCCCGTCATGGCGCTGGTGTTGATCGCTGCGCCCGTGCTGGTGCCTGAGTACCGGGCGCCCCAGGCAGGCGGCGTGGACGTGCTGAGCGTGCTGCTGTCGATGGCGACACTGCTGCCCATCGTCTACGGCGTCAAGGAGCTGGCCAAGAGCGGCCTGTCGGTGGTCGCCGTGGGGGCGATCGTCGCCGGCCTGGTGCTCGGCACGCTGTTCGTCCGCCGTCAGCTGCGCCTGGAGCACCCGCTGCTCGACGTGAGGCTGTTCGCCAACCGCACCTTCAGCGGCGCGCTCGGCGTCTTCCTTCTCTCGGCGATCGCGCTCGGCGGCGTCTACCTGCTGTTCACGCAGTACCTCCAGCTCGTGGCCGGGCTGTCGCCGCTGGAGTCGGGGCTGTGGATCCTGCCCGCCGCGCTCATGCTGGTCGCGGTCTCCACGTTCTCACCCGCTCTGGCCCGCAGGGTACGGCCCGCGTACGTGGTGGCGGCGGGAACGACGCTGTCGGTGGTGGGTTACGTGGTGCTGACCCAGGTGGGCAGCGTGTCGGGGCTGCCGCTGCTGCTGACCGGCTTCTACATCCTCTACCCGGGCATCGCCCCGACGATGGCGCTCACCACGAACCTGGTGCTCGCCTCGACGCCGCAGGAGAAGGCGGGCGCCGCGTCCGCGGTGAACACCACGGCCAGTGACCTGGGTGTCTCGCTCGGCATCGCCCTGCTCGGCACCATCGGGACCGTCGTCTACCGGGGCGCGATGCCCGCCGGATCGGCGGACACGCTCGCGGGGGAGCTGGCGCTCGCCGAGAAGCTGCCCGCGGCGCAGGCGGAGGTCGTGGTGGCGGCGGCACGGTCGGCCTTCACCGACGGGCTGAACGTTGCGTCGGTGGCGGCGGCGGTGCTGGCGGCGGTGGCGGCACTGCTGGCCGTGACGCTGCTGCGGCGGGTGCCCGCGTCGGGGACTCCCGCTCCTGCGGCCCCTGAGGCTCCGCAGAGGGAGGAGGCACTGACGAACGCCTGACGAGCTTCCCGGCCGGGATCGGAGGACACACCGGACCCCGGCCGGGATTCCGCCTTTCTCCGGAAGAACCCCGGCCGACCTCCCCCTCCCAAAGAACCCCAGCCGGAGTCCCACCTCACCCGCTCAGCCGACCTCCCCGTGCGACTTCGGTTTGGGTTCTTCGGGGGGACGGATGACGGCGCCGTGTGAGAGTCACCCGGCCGACCTCCCCATCCCTCCGCCCCTCCCGCCCATCCCTCCGCCCCTCCCGGCTCTCCCCAAAAACCCCCGCCGAAGTCCCACCTCGCCTACTCGACCGACCTCCCCATGCGACTTCGGCTGGGGTTCTTCGAGGGGACGGATGACCGGTCATGCCGGGTTCAGGAGGGTCTCGGCGACGGCCGTGCGGGCGTAGAGGACGTAGCGGCCCGTGCGGTGCGCGCTGCACAGCCCCGCCTTCCGCAACGCCGTCAGGTGCTGGTTGGCTCCCGGCTCCGACAGCCCCACCCGCACCGCCAGATCCCGGGTCGAGGCGGGCTGGTCGAGCTCGGCCAGCAGGCGGGCCCTGGTCGCCCCCAGCACCGCGGCCAACGCCGCGGGCGGGTCCCTCCGCTCGCTCTCCCACAGCGTCGCGATCCCCCGTGGCGGATAGCGCAGCGTCGGCTGGAACGGCGGCACCGTGATCGAGAAGATCCGCGGCCACACGAAGACGGAGGGCACCAGCAGCAGCCCGCGTCCGTCGAGCGGCCTGACGCCCTGGCAGAGGCGGTGGGCCAGGTGCAGTCGCTCCCCCTGCCAGCTCACGTTCGCGTCGAGGTCGGCCAGCATCCCGTGGACCCCGCCCTCGGCCAGCATGCGAGCCCGGTAGAGCAGGTCGCCTTCCAGGAGCGTGCGGATGCGCGGCCAGTACGGCTCGATCGCGGCCTGCCAGTACGCCCTGATCTCTTCGGCCAGCCGTTCGAGCCCCCCGGAAGGGTCGTCGTGGAGGCCCCGCAACCGCGCGGTGGGTGTGACCCCCCACGCGTCGAGCTCGGCGCGCACGTCCGCGGCGCGCGAGAGCATGCCCGCCAGCTCCAGCTCCAGGTCGGGCAGCGACGTGGTGGGCGGCGGGGCGATGAAGGCGACGAGGGAGATCGTGGGCACCGGCACGAGGTCGGACAGCAGCCGCCAGTCGACGTCCGCCAGGCGGCGGCGCACCTGCTCGGCCCACGGGCGGTTGATCCCCGAGGCCTCCTTCACCACCCTGACACTGGCGACGACCTCCCACAGCGGCGAGATCGCGAAGCGTGTGTTGGCGATGTCCTGGACGGTAAAGGTGAGTTCGATTAGCTCTCTCCTTAATTCATCGCCATTAGACCATCGCGACCGGCATCGTGCCAGGCATGGATCGCGACTTCCGGCGGCTGTACGTGGCCGCGTTCGGCAGCCAGTTCGGCACGCAGCTCTCCCAGGTGGCACTGCCCCTGCTGGCCGTGACCGCGCTCGAGGCGAGCCCGGGCGAGGTCGGCCTGCTCAGCTCGCTGTCGACGCTGGTCGTGCTGGTCATGGGCCTGCCCGCGGGGGTGTGGGTCGACAGGGTACGGCGGCGCCCCGTCATGGTGACGATGGACGCGGTGCGCGCGGCGGCGCTGGCCTCCGTCACGGCGGCATGGTGGCTGGACGCGCTGACGATGGAGCAGCTCTACCTGGTCGCGGTCGTCTCGGGCGTCGGCACCCTCTTCTTCGACGTGGCCTCGCACAGCATGGTCCCCGCGCTGGTCGGGCGCGACCGGCTGACCTCGGCCAACTCGCTGCTCGTCGGGACGAACTCGGCGATGTACATCTCGGGCCGCAGCGTCTCGGGGGTGCTCACCCAGGTGTTCGGCGCTCCGCTGGTGCTGCTGCTCGACGCGGTGACGTACGTGTGGTCGGCGCTGTGGCTGCGCGGGATCAGGGCGGTGGAGCCGCCGCCTGCCGTACGGGAGCCGGTTGGACGGCAGTTGCGCGAAGGGGTGCAGTTCCTGTTCGGCAACAGGGTGCTGGTGTCGATCGCGGCGCAGGGCGCGATGGTGAACCTGGGGTTCCCGCTGGCCACGGTGCTGCTGCCGGTGCTGCTGGTGCGGGAGCTGGCCCTGCCCGAGTGGGTGTTCGGCGCGTTCCTCGCCGCCAGCGGTGCCGGGTCGCTGGTGGGGTCGGCGGGCGCGCACCTGGTCGCCAGGTGGCTCGGGCAGGGCCGCGCGGTGTGGCTGCTCGGGGTGCTGACCGCGCCGTTCTCCCTGCTGGTGCCGCTGCTGGACCAGGGCGTCTGGATCTGGCTGTCGGCCGCTGGCTTCTTCGTCCAGTCCGTGCGGACGGGCGTGAACAACGTGCTGCTGGTGAGCTTCAGGCAGCAGCTCACGCCCGACCACATGCTCGGCCGGATGACCTCGATCATGCAGGTGATCCTGATGGGCGCGGTGGGCGTCGGCGGGCTGCTGGCGGCGGGCATCGGCGAGCTGTGGGGGGTGCGCGCGACGCTGTGGGCGGGCGCGATCCTGATGGCGATGTCGTGGGCGCCGCTGATCACGGTGAGGTCCGAAATCCGCCAGTTGGGGGTACCCAGCAGGAGATAGCGTCGTGGCCATGGAAACGTTGGACTTCGACGCCTGCTACCGGGCGGTGTCCGCCCGCGACGCCAGGTTCGACGGGCGCTTCTACACGGCGGTGAAGACCACCGGCATCTACTGCAGGCCGATCTGCCCGGCGCGCACCCCCGCCTCGCGCAACGTGCGCTTCTACCGGCACGCCGCCTCGGCGGAGGCAGCGGGGTTCAGGCCGTGCAAGCGGTGCCGCCCCGAGCTGTCCCCCGGCGACCCCGGCTGGGACGTGCGCGGCGACCTGGTCGGGCGGGCGCTGCGGCTGATCGACGACGGCGCGGCCGACGACCACGGCGTCGCGGGGCTGGCCACCAGGCTGCACATCACCGAACGGCACCTGCACCGGCTGTTCGTCGGCGAGCTGGGCGTCGGGCCGCTGGCGGTGGCCCGCACCAAGCGGCTGCTGCTAGCCAAGCAACTGCTGACCGAGACCGCGCTGCCGGTGACGGAGGTGGCGTTCGCGTCGGGGTTCGGCAGCGTGCGCCAGTTCAACGCCACCATGCAGGAGACCTACGGCTTCACGCCGTCGGAGATGCGGGCCACCGCGCACCGGCCCGGGGTCCCCGCCGCGCTCAGGCTCAGGCTGAACTGGCGGGAGCCGTACGACGTGGACGGGTTGTTCGCCTTCCTGGCCGCGCGCGCGATCCCCGGCCTCGAACGCGTCGAGAACGGCTCCTACCACCGGGTGGTGCGCGGCGGCTCGATCACGTTGACGCCCGGCCAGGGACACGTCCTGCTGGAGGCCTCCCTCGACGACACCAGGCACCTGGCCAGGGTCGTGGCGCGCTGCCGCAGGCTGCTCGACCTCGACGCCGACCCCGCCGCGATCAGCGAGGCGCTCGGCTCGACGTCGCTGGCCCCGCTGGTGGCCGCCAGGCCGGGGCTGCGGGTGCCCGGCGCGTTCGACGGGTTCGAGCTGGCCGTACGGGCCGTCGTCGGCCAGCAGATCTCGGTCGCGGGCGCCCGGACACTGCTCGGCCGGATCGTGGACAGGGCGGGCGGCTTCCCCACGGCGGCGCGGCTGGCGGAGCTGGACCTGACCGGGCTCGGCATGACGACCAGGCGCGTGGCCACGCTGCGCGACCTGGCGGGCCGTGTCGCCGCGGGCGACATCGACCTCGACGGCGGTCAGGACCCGGCCGAGGCGGTCGCCGCCCTGCTCGCGGTGCCCGGCATCGGCCCGTGGACCGCCGGATACATCTCGCTGCGCGCGCTGCGCGACCCCGACGCGTGGCCCACCGGCGACCTCGTCCTGGTCAAGCGCATGGCCGCGCTCGGCATCCCCCACGACCACCTGGAGCGGTGGCGGCCCTGGCGGGCCTACGCCGCCCTTCACCTCTGGAGCTCATCATGATCGAAGCGCAGCTGCTGCCCACCCCCGCGGGCCCCCTCGCGCTGCTGGCCCGCGACGGCGTGATCGTGGCCGCGGGATTCACCGCCGACCCCACCGAGATGTTCGTACGGCTCTCGCCCGCGCTGCAGGCACTCGGCCTCGACGTCGTGGAGGATCTCGGCGCCCCCGCCGAGGCGGTGCGCGCCTACCTGGCGGGCGACCTCGACGCGCTCGACACCGTGCCCGTCGAGCAGCCGGGCACCCCCACCCGCAAGCGGCTGCATCAGGCGCTGCGCGAGGTCAAGGCCGGGACCACGGTGTCGTACGCGGAGCTGGCCGAACGGGCAGGCATGCCGAGGACCGCGGCGCGGGCGGCGGGCTCGGCCTGCGCGCAGAACCTGATCGCGCCGTTCGTGCCCTGCCACAGGGTGCTGCCGACCGCCGGCGGGTTCGGCGGCTACTACTACGGCGTGCCGGTCAAGCAGTGGCTGCTGGAGCACGAGTCCGCCAGAGCCTGAGCGGACGTATGCTGGCGCGCATGTCCGTCCGAGGGGCGATCGAGACCCTGCGCTATCCCGACAACTCACTGGTGATCGTCACCGGCCTTCCCGGCGCGGGCAAGACGACCCTCCTACGCCGCCTGTACGGCATGGACGGCACCGAACGCGTCCCCTTCACCGCCGGACACGTGACGGTGATCGACTCCCAGCAGTCCCGCGTCCGATGGACCGGCAGGCTGCGCTGGGCGCCCAAGCCGGTGCGCACCGGCGTGGTGTTCGTCACGCACGTGTGGCGGATCAGGCGCGGCCTGCGCGTGGGCGGCCCCGTGATCGCGCACAACAGGGGCTGCGGGCCCCGGGTGCTGCGGGCGTTCGCGTGGCTGGCCCGGCGCCACCGCGCGGAGCTGCACCTGCTGCTGCTCGACGCGCCGCCGGAGGTCGCCATCGCCGGGCAGCACGCCAGGGGCAGGGTGGTGGCGGCCACGACCTTCACCCGGCACCGCCGCCACTGGCACGCGCTGCTCGGCCAGGTGCGCGCGGGCGACCCGAACCCCGCGGCGGGCGCGCGCGTGCTCGACCGAGCGGGCGCCGACCGGCTGGTCCGCATCCACTTCGGCGACCATCGGGGGATGGTGGCCGACCTGGTCAGCGACGCCTGACCGTGCTCTGCACCTCGCCGACCGGCACGTCACGGGTGGCGCCCACCTCGACGGGGTCGTAGGCGAACGGCACCACATCGTCCTCCACCTCTACCGGCCAGACGGTGGTGACCGTCAGCACGTACACCTCGCGCGGCTGGTCGACGCTCGCCCGCAGGTACCTGACCCCGCAGGTGAACTGCCCGCCCTTCTGGTACGGCCGGCCCGACGTCCCGCAGTCCTCACGCACTTCCGCTCGGTCCGGCGACGTGCCCGCGTCGATCTTGATGTCCTGGAGCGAGGCGGTGACGGTCGCGCTCATGACGCCCGGGATGGACGCGGTGACCGAGCGCCTCGCCTCGCCGACGCCGCCGAGCCACACCCAGGTGGGCAGGTTGACGTAGCTCTTCGCGTCGGGGTTCAGCCGCACCTGCGGCTCTGGCACGGTCAGCGCGGCCCTGGCGATCTCCACCAGCTCGGCCAGCGTGATGCCCGCGGGCGGCGTGGTGCCCGGCGGCACCCACACGAACTGGTCGAGCCCGCCCCAGCAGGCCCTGCCCCGCGGGTCCGCCTCGTTGTAGGCGGGGACCCACCAGCGGCCCGGCTTGCCGATCCGGTCCTTGAACTGCTTGAGGAAGGCCTGGAACTGCTCCTCCGTGCCGTCCGGGTGCATCCTGAACCAGTAGTCCCTGACGTCCTCCTGGGTCCTGAGCATCTCCGTGGCGTCCGGTCCCGGCTCGTACCAGCAGGGGCGGTTGAGCTGGTAGCCGTCGCCTCTGCCGCCCTTCACGCCGTTGCCGGTGATCACGATCTTGGAGTTCTCGAGGCGGACGCCCGCCGTACGGCCGTCCTGGAAGCCGTCGCCGCGCGGGCCGCCGGGGTCGAGCAGCAGCAGGCCGGTGACCGCGGCCGAGAGGAGGCGGTTCATCGGGCACACCCTTCCTTGCCGTGTCTGAAGTCCTTGACCCGCCAGACGCCGTCCTCGCCCTCGGCGAGGACCATGGCCTGCAGGTAGGCGGCGCGCGTCCACGCCGGTTGGGTGGGTACGGCGGTGCCGCCCCTGCTCTTCAGCACCCGCATGCGCGTCTCGTCCACGCAGGCGCCCACCTCGGCGCCCCCGTCCATGACGGCGGTGACGTTCATCGCGTAGATCCGCGCGGTGCCGCGCACCGAGAGACCCTTGAAGCCCAGCACCCAGTCGACGGCCTCGCGGCCCCCCGGGTCGACCGACATGGCGAGATAGGAGTCGTCGCCGGTGACGACGGCCTTCCACATGCCCGCGTAGATGTCGGTGAACGCCCTGAGCAGCGCGGCCTGCCGCGCATCGGTGGTGGCGGGCCGTTCGACGAGCACCTTCGTCCTCGGCCCGACGAGGATCGTCTCGGTCGAGGGCGGGCGCGTGGTGCCTGACGTCGCGGACGCGGGCGCGGCGGCCTGGCGCGGCGTGAAGGGCCGGTCGGCGGCGGTGCTCGCGCAACCGGCGCCGAGCAGGGCGACGGCCAGCGCCGCGATCAGCCCTCGCGTCCTTTTTGTATGAATCATGCGGAGGACTCCCTGACCACGTGGATCCGCCAGGACGGCAGCAGGTCGTCGATGAGCGCCTCGGTCTCTGGGGCCATGCCGCCGCCGTACGGATGCGAGGCCGACCTGCGGGTCAGGCCCTCGACGACGGCGCGCAGCCGTACCTGGTCGCCGGTGGCGTGGGTGGCGCGCAGCAGGTCACGCCACAGACCCTCGTCGTCGGTGGCCAGCAGCAGGCCCGCGCGGACCGCCGACACCGCCGCGTCCGCCTCGCCGTGGGCCAGCCTGATCTCGCACAACCGGTGGGCGGCGTCGGCGACGGCCGCCGCCACGTCGTACTCCAGCTCGTCGGCGGCCAGCCACGCGTACCTGCCGCCCGGCCTGCCCGCCAGCAGCGGCCCCCTGACCAGGCCGAGCGCCCTCTCCAACAGGACAGCCCGCGCGGCCGGGTCATCGTGCGAACGCCTGACCAGCTCGCGGAAGAGCACCCAGTCGGTCCGCACCCCCGGGCCGAGCCTGAGCCGTCCCGCCTCGTCGGTGCGCAGATGCTCCTCGCCGAGCCAGCGCGCCGCCCGCGCGATCGTCGCGTCGCGCACCAGCGCCTGCACGCCGCGCGGCCACAGCACGCCGCCGAGCACGACCGGATGGACGCCGCCCGGATGCGTGGCCAGGTAGACCAGCAGTTCGGTGGCCAGCTCCATCCGCCCCTCCTCCATCGCCTCGGGGCCGCTGACCTCGATCGGGCCGAGCAGTCTGATCTCGACGGCGGGCGGGTGGAGCTCCTCCAGCGGTTCGGGGTCGGGCATGGCCTCGCCCTCGTGGCGTTCCGCCGTCTCGAACAGGTCAAGCAGCGCCTGGTAGTGGCGGCGTGGCAGCAGTTGCGCGGTCACCTCGAAGCCCAGCTCGGGGACGCGCGCGCGACCGTCCTCGGTGACCTCCAGGGTCCAGGTGGCGTGCGGCACCTCCCCTGCGACGACGAACCCCGCCGTGTCCCTCCTGGCCAGCAGCGCCAGGCGGCGGGCCTCCTCCTGGGTGGGCGCGACGGCGCTGAGCAGGTAGTGGGCCAGGTGGGAGCGGCCGTTGACCCGCCCGGTCAGCACCTCCTGGCGGGGCGCGGCGAGCCTCTCCAGCTCGGGCAGCGCCTCCGACAGGCTGCCCACCGACCTGACCCGGCCCGGCGCGATCGCGGTCAGCTCCTCGCCGAACCCGACCAGCGTGATCCGCATCTCGTCCGACCACCTGTTGGTGGCCAGCTCGACCGCCAGGGCGGCGAGCGCGGCGGTGGTGTGCGGGCCGCGGATGTTGATCAGGCCGTGGGCGGCCTCCAGGTCGACGAGGACGCGGCCGCCGCCGTCCGTGCCCAGCGAGACCAGCCCCGGGTACGGCGCGCCGCCCGCCTGCTCCTCCAGCAGCCTGCCCTCGTGGGCGGCCAGCCGCCAGACCTGCCCGCCGTCCTGCGCCTGCCACGGCGCGGGGGCGTCGGGGCTGGGCGGATGGATCCACAGGTCGAGGGTCCTGGCCGACAGGTGGGCGGCGTAGACGGTGGGAGGGACGCGCTGCTGGGCGGCCAGCTCGGCGCCCAGCACGCGCAGGCCGATGTCGAGCATGCGGGCGCCGGGGGCGTCGGCGCCGAGCCTGAGCGCGACCTCGGCCTTGGCGGCGTCGTCGCGGGGGCGGGCGATCCGGTGGCCGAAGGCGCGCCGCCAGAGCTGACGCCGCCGCCTGCCGCCGAGAGCGACGAGCAGGCCCGCGGCGGCCAGGGAGGCGCCCGCGAGATAGTCGACAAGATCGAGCCCCGGGTTCTCCTCGACCTGCCCGCCGCCCTCGCGCTGCTCGGCGCTCTCGATCTGCTTGGTTGCCTCGGCCTGCCGGGCGCTCTCGGCCTGTTCGGCGGCCTCGGCCCGCTCGGTCTCTTCGGCGCGCTTGGCCTCCTCGACCCGCTTCGTCTCCTCGGCCCGCTGCGCCTCCTCGGCCCGCTCGGCCTTCTCCTCAGCCCGCTTGGCTTCCTCCGCCCGCTCGGCCTTCTCCTCAGCCCGCTTGGCTTCCTCCGCCCGCTTGGCCTGCTCGGCGCGCTTCGCCTCCTGCCCTCGTGTGGCCTCCTCGGTGGGTTTGGCCGTCTCCCTCTCGCTCGCCTGCTCCGACGCCTGCGGCGGCCCTGGGTGCTCTTTGAGGATTTTCTCCCTCGACTGACCCGCGGGCACGATGTGCACGTTGACCGCGTCGTCCGGCATGTCCAGCACCCATCCCGGTCTGATCAGGTCGGCCATCCGCAGCCGGGACCCGTCGGGCTGCTCCTTGTGCTGGTTCAGCCGGAAGATCTCCGGATATCTCCGCCCATCGCCCAGGCACTTCTCCGCGATCTCCCACAGGCTCTCGTGGTGCCTGCCGTGCGGAGGCTGCACGGTGTAGACCTTCCTGGCCTTGTAGGTGGTCGCCTCCTCCTCGAACACCGGCGCCGCGTACGCCACCGCCGTCATCGCGGGCCGCGCGGGCGGCGCGCTCATCCCCGCGATCGGCACGGCCACCGCCCCCGCCGTGAACAGCAGCAACACCGCCGACACCAGCCGGTTGGCCAGCGCCTGCGTCGCCCCCGACAGCGGCACGCGGGCGGGCATCCCCACCCGGCGGATCCCGCCGTAGACCTCGACGACCACGCACACGAACAGCTGGAGCCAGGCCAGCCACACCAGCAGCACCAGCAGCGCGACCACGGTGCTCGCGCCGACCCGGCTGGTGACGAGGTCCAGGTCGAGAAGCTCGGCCGAGATCGGTGGCCCGGCCAGCGTGAGCAGCGCGTACGGCACGCCGCCCACGAGCGCGACCAGCACCACGAGCGCGCCGAGCCCGGCGAGGATGTCACCGGCGGTCCGCTGCGGGGCAATCCGCACAGGACCAGGCCGCGCCCGACCCCCGGGCCCACCCGGAGCCCGCCCAGCGGGTTGCTTCGCCGGTCCACCAGTGCGGCGGGCCGTACCGCCTGCGGGGTGTGCGGGACCGTCCGCGCGCGCGGGTTCTCGCGTCGGCATGGCCTCTCCCTCCTTCACCTCAAGCGTCGTCACCCGCCGCAGGCCGAGCCAGCGAGTGACGTGATTCGGTCTGGATTCCGCCCGGCTCAGCGGGCGTCGGGCGCGGCGGTGGCCTGCCCCTCCATCTCCGCGCCGGGGAATCCGAGCGCGCCGAGGAAGTACGCCGTCCAGCGCACCCGGACCGAGACCGTCACCTGCGTCTGCGCGTCGGCGACCCGGCAGTCGGCGGGCCGTACGTCATCAGAGGAGCCGGAGGAGTAGGCGTCGATCACCTCCGTGGCCCGCGCGCACACCTCGTCCTGACCGAGCAGGCGGGCCAGCCCGGTCTGGCGCAGGTGTTCCACGTCGATCCGGTCCGCGCCCGCCCTGGCCGCCTGCTCGGCGACGTCGGCCGCCCGCAGCCTGGCGTTGATCGCCGCGCCGCCGTCCACGAGCAGCCCGGCCAGCAGGAACACCACCACCGAGAACAGCACGGTGAACACCGACATCGACCCGCGCTCGGTCAATCGACCCTCCTGAACTGCTCCAGCGGGACGACCGCGGTGCCCGTCATCAGCCTGGTCGCGCCGAAGCCCAGGAACCCCAGGTCGAGCTCGCAGGTGACCGCCGCCCTGACCTGGCCGCCCTCCTCCCACCTGGTGCCCGACAGCGAGACCCGCGGCGCGGCGCACTGCCCGTCCAGCGCCGACCGCGCGCCGTCCCCGGCGGCGGCCTGCGCGGCGTCGAGCGTGCGCTGCACGGAGGCGGCCCGCGCCGCGTCCATGGCCGCGCCGTTCACCTCGCCCTGGGCCTCGACCAGCCGCCCAGCCCCCGCCAGGAACAGCAGGAAGAGCAGGAAGACCGGGGCCAGCATCACGGTCTCGACGGCCATCGAGCCTCGGTCGGCGTTCATTGACAGTCGTCGCCTCCGTTGTCGGGGCGGAAGCACTCCACCGGCCCTCCCGACGTCGCCGTGATCATGAACGTCAGGTCGGGCAGCAGCGGGATCACCTGTACGGCGCTGCCCGTCACCGTCACCCAGCGCTCGTCGCTTCCCCTGGATACGGCTGACGCGACCGCGCCGCCGAGGATGCGGGGGCCGATGGCGCGGGCGACGTCCTCGGCCCTGGAGACGGCCTCGTCCTGCCAGTTCGCCGAGTCGAACGGGGCCGACCTGGCGACCCTCGCCCCTTCCCTGGCCGCCGCGTCGGCCACCTGCCGCCCGTGGAACCACAGCGCGACCTGCACGATGAGCAGGACCACGGCCAGGACGACCGGCATGATGAGCGCCAGCTCGACGACCGTCGCCCCGCGCTGCCGGGCCGGGTTCACTCGTTCCCGCCGCCGGAGCCGCCGCCTCCGCCGAAGCTGTTCTGGAGGTCTGTCTGCTTCTGCTCGACCAGCGTCTTGATGAGCGTCGCGAGCCCGAGTGCCACCCCCGCGATGATCGCGGTGATGATCACCCACTCGACGGCGGAGGCCCCGCGCGACGGGGCGGTGCGGGCGCGGTGGAGGCGGACTCCGAGGTACGCCGTCAGGTACACGATCCACGGATGGTTCATCAGGACCCCAACATCTTCATAGCGGCGGGAAAACTGAGAAAGATCACGAACCCGGCGCACAGCAGGAGCTGGGCGACGAGCATCGACTGCGACCGCTCCCCCGCCCGACCCTCGATCTCGGCCAGTTCGCGGCGGCGCAGGGTCGCGGCGCGGGCGGTCAGCGAGGCGCGCACCTTCGCGCCGTCGTCGGCCACGAGCCCGAGCGCCGCCGACAGGTCGCGCAGCTCGTCGACGTCGATCTCCTCGCCGAGCTGGCCGAGCGCCTGCCACGGGGTGATGCCGACGATCCTCGCCCCGCTCAGCGCCTCCCTGATGCGGGACATGGCCCAGTTCGGGGCGTCGCCGCTGACCGAGACGGCCATCATGAGCGCCTCTGGCACGCCGCGCCCGCCTGCCAGGTTCATCGCGACCAGGTCGAGGAAGGCGCCGACGACGTGCCGGAAGTCGCGCCGCTTGGCCGCCGCGTCGCGCCTGATCTGCAGGTCGGGCAGCAGGAAGAACACCAGTGACACGGCCAGCGCCGCCCAGAACGGGATGGTCAGCGAGACGCCCCACTCCATCAGGACCAGCCAGCCGGCGAACACGGGGAAGGCGAGCAGCCCCGAGGCGGCCAGCAGCGCCTTGGTGGCCAGGAACCCCTCGAACGAGCGTCCGGCCAGCGCGAGGTCGGCCCTGATCGAGCGGGCCTGCCAGCCTCTGGCGGCGTAGAGCCTGGCCAGCCGTACCCCGAGACCGCGTCTGAGCGCGCCGACCTCCTCGTCCGGCAGGACCAGCTGGAGGCGGGGGGCGTCGGTGTCCTGCCTGGCGGCGTCGAGCGCCATGAGCCGGGCGACGAGCCCGGGCCTGGCGGGGAAGAGCGCCCGCGTCAGGAGGAAGACCCCGAGCCCCAGGAGCGCTCCCGCCAGCACGCTCTCAACCATGGGCACCTCCCGCGGGCGGGTCGGGCGCGAGTAGGCGGGTCGGCTGGTCGAAGCGGGCCAGCCGCCGCATCCAGGCGAACCCGGCCCCGAACAGCCCGGCCACCACCACCAGGACGGCCTGGCCCAGCCACGGCCGGTACTCGGCCACGTAGGACGGGTTGAAGACCACCAGCGCCGCCGCGAAGCCGAGCGCGGTGAGCACGACGATCTGCACCGATCTGCGGGTGGAGCGGCGCTCCGCCTCGACGCGGCGGCGCATGTCCAGCTCTTCCCTGGCCGAGACCGCCAGCGCGCCCAGCACGTCGCGCAGCCCAGGCCCGCGCAGCTTGGCGTTGAGGATGAGGGCCGCGACGACCAGGTCCGCGGACGGGTCGGCGAGCTCGTCGGCGAACAGCCGCAGCGCGTCGGGCAGCGCCATCCTCGTGTGGAGCCGGTCGACCATGGCCCGCAGGTGCGGGCGCAGCGTCGGCGCGGCGGCGCGGATCGACGAGGGGATGGCCTGCTCCAGGCCCGCCGCACCGGCGATCGTGTCGCGCAACGACTCGGTCCACGCGGCGAGCGCTTCGAGCCGCGCCATGGCCGCCCGTTCGGCGGCCGCCCCGCCTGACAGCCCGCGCCAGGCGAAGACGAGCAGCGCGGCCCCGACCGCCATCACCGGCCACTGGGTCACGACGAGGATCAGCGTGGACAGGATCGCCGCCACCGCCGTGCGCGTGGACAGGGTGCGCAGCAGGCGGCGAGGCGCGGCGGCGGGGCGGGGGCGCATGCCGTACCAGGAAAGGAAGAGCAGGAAGAGGCCGCCGCCGACGGCGGCGCCCGTCAGCAGGGCCAGCGGGTCGAGGCCGGTCATCACCAGGCTCCAGGGAGGTAGCCGTGCGGGGTGAGCTCGTCGAGGCAGGAGACGGGCGCGTGCGGTACGGCGCAGCCGTCGGGCCCCGGCGCGAAGATCTCGCTGGACAGGACGCGCCCGTCGACGCCGTTCACCTCCCTGACGCTGGAGACGAAGCGCCGCAGCGTGCCGCCCGAGGCGTAGTCGTTGCGCTTCTCGACGAAGACGACGAAGTCGATGGCACCGGCGATGAGCATGTGGGTGGCATCGACCGGCAGCCGCTCGGCGGCCTGCAGCGCGTAGGTGGCGATGCGGTTGAAGACCTCCATGCTGGAGTTGGCATGGATGGTCGACAGGGAGCCGTCGTTGCCCTGCGTCATGGCGTTGAGCATGGTGACGATCTCGTCGCCGAGGACCTCGCCGACGATCACGCGGGACGGGTTCATCCGCAGCGACCTGCGCACCAGCTCGGCCATGGTGATCTCGCCCCGGCCCTCGGAGTTGGGCAGGCGCTGCTCGAAGGCGACGACGTTCGGGTGCAGCTCGGGGAACTGGTCGAGGCCGAGCTCCAGCGCCCGTTCGACGGTGATCAGGCGCTCGTCGGCGGGGATCTCGTTGGCCAGCGCCCGCAGCAGCGTCGTCTTGCCCGCGTTGGTCGACCCGGCGATCATGATGTTCTTGCGGGCGACGACGGCGGCGGTCAGGAAGCGGGCCAGGTTCGGGCTGGCAGTGCCGTTGCCCACCAGGTCGGACAGGAAGACCTTGCCGAGCCTGGCGCGGCGGATCGACACGGCGGGCCTGACCGTCACGTCCATGACGGCCGACAGCCGGGAGCCGTCGGGCAGGCGCAGGTCGAGCTGCGGGTTGGCGGTGTCGAACGGCCTGCTGGACAGGCCCGAGTAGGCGGCCAGGATCTGGATCAGCTCGATCAGCTCCTCGTCGGACTCGGCGACGGGCTCGTGGGCGAGCTCCTGCCCGTCGGCGTAGCCCACGAAGACGCGGTCGCAGCCGTTGATGTCGATGTTCTCGACGTCGGCGTCGTCGAGCAGCGGCTGGAGGCGGCCGACCCCGAACAGCGCGGCGTGGATCCCGGCCGCGAGCGCCTCCTCCTCTTCCAGCGTCGGAGGAGTACGGCCGGAGCCGATCTCGCCGCGCGCGAACTCCTCCAGCACCTGGGAGATCAACGCCCTGGCGAACTGCCGCTCGTCCTCGCCGGTCATCGCGGGCATGCCGTTGGCCTGGTCGAGGCGGCGCTGGTGGGCCAGGCGGTCGCCGACGTCCTGCCGGAAGCGCTTCACCAGCGAGTGGTCGAGTGTCATGGCACCCTCACCTGGGCCGACAGGCGTCCGGCGAGCTCGCGGGCCGTACGGATGAGCAGGGAGCGGTCGAGCCGCCCGCCCCATTGGCCGCGCAGCAGCTCGGCGCCCTTGGGGTCGTGCGCGAGCCCCGCCACGAACGCCGCCCGGTCGCCCACGATCCTGCGGACCTCGTCGACGGAGGCGCGGTAGGCGCGCGGATCGGCGATCACGACCACCCCGACCCGCGGCTCCCGAGGCAGGATCGAGAGGCGTTCGCGCAGGTGGGCGACGTGGTCGAGGCTGGCCCTGGTGAACAGCACGAGCAGCTCGGCCTCCGCGATCAGCTCGCTCACCTGCGGATGTGCGCCGAGCCTGCCGCAGTCGGCCAGCACGTCGGCATGCGGCAGCCCGGACAGCGCGCGGCCGAGCGGCCCCCACATCCAGGTGAGCCCCGCCGCCTGCTCGCCGTGGGTCAGGCCCGCCAGGACGTCGAGCCCGCCGATGATCTTCTGGGTGTGCTCGTGGAGCTGGCCCGGTTCGAGGCCGCGCCTGGCGGTGGCTCCGAGCGTGAGCAGGCCCCTGCCCGGGTTGAGCATCCCGCCGTCGGCGGCGGGCAGCCGGTAGGCGAGGTCGCCGCCCGCGGGATCGCATTCGGCCAGCAGGACGGCGCGGGGCCAGACGGCGCCGAGCGCGGTCGCCGCGGTGGTGACACCCGGCGCGCCCTTGTCGGCGGCCAGCACGATCAGCGCCACGTCAGCGCGCTCCCGGTAGCTCGGCGACGGCGATCTCGCCGCTGGAGGCGTAGGCGGCGATCTGCGGCGACACGGTCGCGTCGACGATCACCGTGATCAGGCCGGCCGATCCCGACCTGGTGGGCTCGCCGACGATATGGACGAGGGCGTTGGGCGCCAGCACCCTGCTCTGCGCGGTCGCCGACCGTCCTGGCACGTGGATGACCTGCACGCGGTCGCCCTCCCTCAGGCCCGCGGGCGCCTGGCCCGGCTTGAGCGCGAGCCCGACCTTGGCCTTGCCGGGGCCGAGCTCCTGGCTGGCGGTGACGGTCATCTCCTCGGTGAGGAGGGTGCCGGGCAGGAGGGTCACGCTCGCGTACGTCTCGACCACCGCCAACCGGCGCGACCATGCCACATATCCGATGCCGGTATCGGCTATCTGCACTTCTTCCAATGCATTCGGGGAGATCTTCTGCCCCGCCCCGATCTGTTCGACGACTCTGATCGCGGAAATGCGGTCGCCGCTGCGCATGACGAGCAGGGTGGTGGCCAGCGCGCCACCGAGAATGAGGAGGACGGCGAGCGCGGCGAGCGCGGGTTTCCGCTCGCGGGGCGGCACGGGGAGCTTGCGGGATGCGCTGCTGGAGAGCACGCCTGCGGGCCCCGCCGCGTTGACGGCAGGCTTTTCGCTGGTCCTCATAGGTGGGGGGCTCCCATGATGAATTTGCGGGAATTCAGGCCATTATGTGCATCTGCTGGCCTGGCGCGGGGCCCGAATGCGAGGACTAATGCTCGTTTCGCAGGTAGGAGGCTGTCAACCAGACCTGTTGATTAAAGCCGCTTGAAATATCTGCTTATTCGGTGATAGCGACCACATTCGTCTCAGAATTCACACGCAACAACCCCCCTTTCACGCCCCCCGTTGTCTCGGGCGGGCTCTGCAGAGGGGGTGCGGGTTTCGTGTGTGATCGATGCCGGTGTGGTCATCTGGGCGGCGGGGACGGGAGGCAGGCGTTAGCGTGGCGGCCGGTCCGACCCCGAGGAGACGGCACATGCGGATCATGCTCACCGTGCTCGACGAGCGCGGCGACCGTGACGTCGTGATCGAGGGCGACGATGCCACCACGGTCGCCCAGGTGGCCGTGCTCCTCGCCGAGCCGTCCGAGGAGCCGCTGGCCACGGTGGTCCGTCTGCCCAGGAGCCGCGCGCCGTACGGCCTCGGCGGCCCGCCCCGCGCCCCCCTGCAGCGCGCCGAGCCCCGCCCGCCGACGCCCCCGATGAGCGAGAACGGCTGGGCGGCGGGGTCGGGGCTGGGGTTCGAGGGGCCGACGGTGTGGCGGGACGGCAGGCCCGTCGACCCGCGGGCGCCCGCGCGAGCCGTCCTGCGTGACGGCGACACGATCACCCTGCACCCCCGGCTGGCCGGCCTCACCGTGGTCGAGGAGCCTGGCGGGGTGGCCGAGGTCAGGGTCGTGGGCGGCCCCGACGCGGGCTCCGTCCACCGCCTGGGCCTGGGCGTCCACGTGATCGGCGGCGACCTGACGTGCGCGATAGCCGTACGGGATCCCGCTCTGGCGCCGGAGGCCGCGATCGTCAGGGTCACGCCCGGGGCGATCACCGTCGAACCCCCGCCCGCCAGGCACAAGGAGCCGCCGAGGAGGAAGGCGAAGGGCAGGTACGCCGAGGAGCTCGACGAGCTGGCGCTGCGGGACACGCCCCCGATGGGCGAGCCGTCCGAGATCCTCATGGACGGCGAGCCCGTCACCGCTCCCGCCGACTGGCCCGAGCACGCCTTCCTCACCGCGGGCTGCTCGATCTTCACGCTGACCGCGATCGAGCCCGCCGACGCGCACCTGGCGCCGCAACCAGGCGGCGGACTGGCCTACAACCGTCCGCCGCGGCTGAAGCGTCCAGGCACGGCGCGCAGGTTCGAGGTGCCGCAGGAGCCCAAGCGCGCGGAGGCCATGCGGCTGCACCTGCTGGCCGCGTTCCTGCCCGCTGTGCTCGGCGTGACGATGATGCTGGTCACCGGCCAGTGGTACTACCTGCTCATCGCGCTCATGACCCCGCTCATCATGGTCGGCCAGTGGTGGAGCGACCGCCGCCACGGCCGCAAGCAGCACAAGCGCTCGACCAGGCAGTACAGGGAGGACCTCGCGCTGTTCCACGAGGAGGTCGAGCGGGCGCGCAGGAACGACCAGCTGGCCAGGAGGGCCGCGGCCCCCGACCCGGCCGAGGTGCTGCTGACCGCGACGGGCCCGCGCAGGCGGCTGTGGGAGCGCAGGATCCACGACGCCGACGCGCTCAGGCTCCGCGTCGGGCTCGCCGACCTGCCGGCCGAGCTGGAGTTCGACGGCCCCTACGAAGCTCCGGTCTGCGAGCGGGTGCCGGTGGCGCTGCCGATGCGCAGGCTCGGCGTCGCGGGCGTGACGGGCCCGCGCGAGGACGCCGCGGGCCTGGTGGCGTGGCTGCTGGCCCAGGCGGCCACCCTCCACAGCCCGCGCGACCTGGCGATCGTGGTGCTCTCGGCGAGCGGCGACGCGCGGGAGCGGTGGGGCTGGGTGCGCTGGCTGCCGCACTGCGCGCCGCGCCGCGGCGAGGACTGCGTGGCACTGGTCGGCGCCGACCCCGAGTCGGCGGCCAGGCGGGTGGCGGAGCTGACCGCGCTGATCGACGAACGGCTGAGCACCTCGATCCCCGAGTTCGGGAAGGTGCCGACCGGCTGGGACGACCTGGGCGGCCCGCAGGCGGCCGACGGGCCTCCCTCCTACGACGAGCGCCCCTACGACGTACTGGTGCTGCTCGACGGCGCGCAGGCGCTGCGCGGGCTGCCCGGCATGCCGCAGGTGCTGCGGCAGGGCCCGCGCGCGGGCGTCTACACGCTGGCCGTCGACGAGGAGCAGCGGCTGCTGCCCGAGGAGTGCGAGACCGTGGCCGCCTGCGGCCTCGACGGTCTGGTACGGCTGCGCGGCGGCGGCCTCGACGCGCTCGGCGCCGCCCTGGCCGACCGGGTGCCGCCATCGTGGTGCGAGCGCCTGGCCAGGGCGCTGGCGCCGCTCCTCGACGTCTCCCGCGACGATCCCTCGGGCAGCCTGCCGGAGTCCGCGCGCCTGCTCGACCTGCTGCACCCGCCCGTCCAGTGGAACGGTCCGAGCACGCGGGCGCTGCTCGGCGTCGGCCCCGAAGGACCGTTCACCGTCGACCTGGCCGAGGACGGCCCCCACACGCTGATCGCCGGCACCACGGGAGCGGGCAAGTCGGAGCTGCTCCAGACCCTCATCTGCGCGCTGGCCGCGCGCAACCGGCCGGACCAGCTGACGTTCGTGCTGATCGACTACAAGGGCGGGGCGGCGTTCAAGGACTGCGCCACGCTCCCGCACACGGTCGGCATGGTCAGCGACCTCGACGGCCATCTCACCCAGCGCGCGCTCACCTCGCTGGCCGCCGAGATCAGGCGCAGGGAACGGCTGCTGCTGGAGGCGGGGGCCAAGGACATCGACGAGTACGAGGGCACGCTCCCCCGGCTGGTGCTGATCATCGACGAGTTCGCCGCGCTGGTCGCCGAGCTGCCCGACTTCGTGGCGGGGCTCGTCGACATCGCCCGCAGGGGGCGCTCGCTCGGCATCCACCTGGTCCTGGCAACGCAGCGCCCGGCGGGTGTGGTGACGGCCGACATCCAGGCGAACACCTCGCTGCGGATCGCGCTCAGGGTGACCGAGGCGGCCGAGTCGGCCGACGTGATCGGCGTTCCCGACGCCGCGCACCTGTCCAAGGCGACTCCTGGCCGGTGCTACGTCAGATCGGGGGCGGGGGCGGCGGTCGCCGTACAGACGGCGAGGGTGGGCGGGCGGGCCCCCGGTGACACGCGGGCGCGGCTGCGGGCGGTGGAGGTGGGCTGGTCCGCGCTGGCCAGGCCGCTGCCGTCGCCGCCCGAGTCCCTCGACGGGCAGGCGGTCACCGATCTGGCGATCCTGGCCGACACGATCGCGGTGGCGGCGTTGAGGGCCGAGGTGCCCGAGCAGCCGAGCCCGTGGCTGCCGCCACTGCCTGCGCAGGTGGTGCTCGACCCGCCCGAAGACCTGGCGTTCGGGGTGAGCGACCTGCCGTGGGCGCAGGCGCGGCGGCCGCTGACGCTCGACCTCGAGCGGGGCGGTCACCTGCTGATCGCGGGCGCGGCGCGCAGCGGCAGGTCCACGGCGCTGCGCACGATCGCCGGCGCCATCGCCGCCGCGTGCTCTCCCGCCGACGTGCACCTGCACGCCATCGACTGCGGTTCGGGCGCGCTGCTGCCGCTGGTGGCGATGCCGCACTGCGGCGCGGTCGTCACGCGCGACCAGCTCGACCGGGTCGAACGACTGCTCACCAGGCTGCGGGAGGAGGTCGGCCGCAGGCAGCAGCTGCTGGCCGAGGCGGGGCACGCCTCACTGGCGGAGTACCGCGCGGCGGGCCACCGGCTGCCGTGGCTGGTGCTGATGCTCGACAGGTGGGAGGGCTACGTCGCCGCGTTCGAGGGCTACGACTACGGCAGGCTCACCGAGGCGCTGCTCCAACTGCTGAGGGAGGGCCCCGCAGTGGGGCTGCGCGCGGTGGTGACCGGCGACCGTTCGGCGCTGCTCGGCCAGGTGTCGACGGTGTTCGACGAGCGGCTGATCCTGCGTCTGGCCGATCCCGCCGACTACGGCCTAGCGGGGCTGCCGGTGAAGGACCTGCCCGCCTCGATGCCGCCTGGCCGTACGCTCGCGATGAAGGAGCAGGGCGTCGTGGAGAGCCAGATCGCGCTGCTCGACCCGGACCCCTCGGGTCCCGCCCAGGTGGCCGCGCTCCAGGCGCTGGCCCGCACCCGCGAGCCCGAAGGGGAGCCGCCGCTGCGCGTGGACGCGCTCCCGATGCGCGTCACCGCCAGCCAGGCCGTCGAGCTCGCTCCCGTGCCGAAGGGGCCGCTGTGGGCGCTGCTCGGGGTGGGCGGCGACGCGCTGGCCCCCGTCGGCGTCGACCTGCTGGCCCACGGACCCGGCGCCGTCGTGGCAGGGCCGCCCCGCTCCGGCCGCTCCTCGGCGTTGCTGACCGCCGCCAGATCTCTGATCGCGTACGGCACGCCGGTGGTCGCCGTCGTCCCCCGCCGCAGCCCGCTGCGCGACCTGGAGGGCGCGCTGGCGGTCGTCGACGGCACCGCCACGGACCTGCGCGAACTGCTCGACGGCCGCGAACGCTACGTCCTGGTCGTCGACGACGCCGAGCTGATCGACCCCGACTCGCCGCTCGGCCGGCTCTTGGAGGAGACGCTCCGAACCGGCAGGGACGGCGAACGCGGGCTGATCATCGCGGGCGCGACCGGCGACCTGGCGACCGCCTACCGCGGCTTCGTCGCCGAGACCCGCAAGTCACGCACGGGGCTGCTGCTGTCGGTGCAGAGCCCCGCCGACGGCGACCTGTTCACCGTACGGCTGCCGCGTGGCGCGGTCGGCGGGCCGCCCGGGCGGGGGTTGCTGGTGACGCTCGGCACCGTGACCCCCGTCCAGGCCGCTCTGCCTGACTAGACCTGCCCGACTAGGCCTGCCCGACTAGGCCTGGCCGAGCGTGGGGTTGATGGCGTTGTCGTCGGCGCCGCCCCACACGCTGTCCTCCTCGAGCAGCCAGGTGGAGCCCTCCTTCTTCTGCTCTTCCTGACCGGCGGCGGGGCTCGCGCCCATCGGCATCATCGGCATGCCCATGCCGGAGCCGTTCAGGCCCTTCGCACTGGCCTGGGTGACCGACCCGTAGCCGCCGGCCCCGCCCGCGCTCGTGCCCGTGCTTGTGCCCGTGCTTGGGCTCGTGCTTGGGCTCGTGCTCGTGCCGGAGTTCGGGCCGGTGGTGGTCGGCAGCCCGGTCCTGGGGTCGATGGACTGGTTGTTCGGCAGGTTGTCGTAGTTCGGGTTCTGGAAGCTGGCCAGGTCCGTCTGGGGCTTTTCGGGGGTGTCCAGACCGGCGGTCGTGACCCTCGGGCCGTTGACGCCCGCCCCACCCGGCGGAACGTTCGGATTCTGGGAGCCGTCGCCCGAGCCGGGGAAGTCGGGGAACTTCGGGCGGGTGCCATCGGGGAAGGTCCCGTCCGGGTATTTGCCGTCCGGGTATTTGCCGTCCGGGTACTTGCCGTCCGGGTACTTGTCTTCCGGGTACTTGTCGTCTGGGTATTTGCCGTCCGGGTACTTGCCATCCGGCCAGTTCCCCCCTCCAGAGGGTCCGCCGTTCCCTGGCCCGGCGTTGCCGGTGTACGGGTCGTAGGTAGGGGGGTTGAAGGGCGGGGTCTTGGGCCCGCCGGTGGGGATCTTGATCTCGGGAGGCGGCACGTGCTGCTGCGTGATGTCGGGCAGGTCTTCCCGCACCGTCGCCGGCAGCAGATCGTGAATGATCTTGAGCTCTTTCTGGAAGTTCTTGAGGTGCTCCTTGGCCGCGGTGTTGTCGGAGGCGAACCACATCCCCCCGTCACCCTTGGTGTTGACCCAGAGGTCCGGGATGCCATGCGTCCACGAAGGACCCTCGGACCAGGAGTAGTCCCCGCCGTAGTCACGAAACGCAGGAATCACGGTCTTGCCGAGCGATTCGAGCTGGCGTCCTATCTGGTTGCAGGAGCCCGCGAGGTTCTTCATCGTGATGTAGATCGCGCGCAGGGACTGCTGGGCCTCGGCGGACGACTTGTCCCCCCAGATCTTGGCCATCGCGAAGGCGGCGTCCTCGATCGTCTTCATGACCTGAACCAGCATGGAACCGGCGTTGAGGTAGGCCGCCCCCGCCTTCTCGATGCCCCGCGCGTCGAGCCCCTCGATGATGTTCTTGACCTTCTCCACCGGCTGGTCGCCGTGAACGTCGAAGTCGGCGCCCGGCACCCTGACGGGGTATTCCTTCGACCTGATTTCCACCATCAGATCGCCGTCCCCCCCTTGTTCGCATCGTCGATGCTCATGAGGAGGCCCTCCCCATTAATGATCTTCTCAAGTGCCGCGCGATACTTGTAGTTGATCCTCTCGTATATGCCGTTGACGTAGAGATGGGCCTGGTCGGTCGCCTCGAAGAAGTCGTCACCCGCCGGCCAGTCCCCCATGATGACCGGCTTCATGAGCTTGGCACGCCGGTACAGGTCGGGTTGCGAGCCGATCTCCATGCCTTCCAGGCGCTCCAGCCCGTAGGCCAGATCCTTCAGGATGCCAACGAGCTGGTCCTTGGACTTCAGATCGATCTCACCGGGCTTCGGGTCGAGACCAGGCCACTTGTCCTCAACGGCCACCGGTTCTCTTGGCTCTGGCATATGCCCACCTCCGTATCGTGATCTCGACCTTAGTCGAACGTGACCAAGCCGTGTGGAAGTTGGACATAAGCCTCCTATGCTGGCCTCCATGCAGACCCGGAAGGATCTCTACCAGGCTCACCGGCTGATGATGCAGCGCATGAGCATGGCCCTGCTCCAGGCAGAGCCGGACGTTCCCGAGTCGCCGATGCGCCGGCAGAACGTCGCGATGTTCTGCGGGCTGCTCATCGCGGTGCTGGTCGTCGCGGGGTTCGGGATCTGGGGTCTGATCAAGCCGGGCAACGCCACCAACCTCACCGACGCGGGACAGCTGCTGGTCGAGGAGGACACCGGCGCCGTCTTCGTCTACAGCCAGGAGCAGAGCAAGCTGCTGCCCGTCGCCAACTACGTGTCGGCGCGGCTGCTGCTCGACAGCACCGACGTCAAGGTCCGCAACGTGACCGCCGCCTCGCTGGCGCGCTACGACCGCGGCGCGATGGTCGGGATCCCCGGCCTGCCCTCCTCCCTGCCGCCCAAGGAGAAGCTGGTCAAGGGGCCGTGGTCGGCCTGCGTCATGGACAACCCGAGCCTGTCGAGCGAGCGCAAGCAGTTCGTGTCGCTGCTGGGCGGCATCGACGTCGGGGGCAGGCCGGTCGGCGGGGACGCGATGGTAGTCATGAGCGACCCGAACAGCGCCTATGTGATCATGAACAACACGAAGATGCGGGTGTACCGCGAGGGCGTCCAGGCGCTGCGGGCGGGCAGGCCCAGGAAGGTGCCGGCCTCGTGGCTGAACGCCATCCCCGACGGCCCCGACTTCCGCATGCGGGACGTCCCCGACCTGGGCAAGCGGGTGAAGGGGCCGGACGGCAGGAAAGCGCGGGTGGGCCAGATCTTCACCACCCCTGGCATCGCCGGCACCCCTGACAGCTGGTACGTCCTGTACCCCGACGGCCTGGCGCCCATCACCCCGACCCAGGCGATCCTGTCGCTCGGCGACCCGCGGATCAAAACGGCCTATGGCAACGGCACGTCCAAGCCGCTCACGATCGACGCCGCCACGGCCGCCGCCAACCAGTCGGACATGCAGCCCAGGCCGTACGGCGGCGGCCTGCCCAACACGCTGCCCAAGGTCATCACGGTGCCGGGATCGACGCCGCTGTGCGCGGTCTACTCGGACACCGCCAAGGGGTCGGCCAAGGCGACGCTGACGGTCGGCAGCACGATCACCATCCAGCCGCCTTCGGCGACGGGCAGCGACCAGTACTTCGACCAGGTGATCCTGCCGGCGGGCGGGGCCGCGCTGGCGGGCCTGCTGCCGGGCGAGGGCCAGCTGAAGTCCATCAACACCTACGAGCTCATCACCGACCAGGGCCGCAGGTTCCCGCTGCAGTCGGGCGAGCAGATCGGCAAGCTGGGCTTCGACGCCGCCGACGTGACGCCGGTGCCCACCCATCTGCTCCACGCCATCCAGCCGGGGCCCACGCTCGATCCGGTCAAGGCGCGGAACCCTCTTGCCGTCGGCCAGTAGCCGCAGGGCGGTGCTGGCCGCCCTGCTCATGGCCGCGACCGGCTGCGGACGGGCGCGCAGGACGGCTCCGCTGGTGATCGCCACGGGCCAGCGCGGCGGCGTCTACTTCGATTACGGCGAGGGCCTGGCCGCGGCGGTCTCCGCGGAGGATCCCGGCCTGCGCCCGAGGGTGATCGCCACGGGCGCGTCGCTGGACAACCTCAGGCTCGTCGCGGACGGCGGGGCCGATGTGGCGTTCACGCTGGCCGACTCGGCCGCCCTGGCCGTCGCGGGTCAGGCGCCCTTCCTCGAACCGCAACCGGTGCGGGCGCTGGCCAGGCTCTACGACAACTACGTCCACCTGGTCGTACGCGCCGGCTCCGGCATCGTCATGCTCGACGACCTGCGGGGCAAGCGGGTCTCCTGCGGGGCCGCGGGGTCGGGCACCGAGATCATCGCCAGGCGGTTGCTGGCCTTGGCCAGGCGCGGACCCGCCGCCGTCGAACGGCTCGACCTGGCCGGGTCGGCGGCGGCGCTGTCGGCGGGGTCGATCGACGCCTTCTTCTTCTCCGGCGGGCTGCCCACGCAGACGATCAGCGAGCTGGCCGCGCGACGCCTGATCCGCCTGGTCGACCTACGCGACCACGCCGAGCCGATGCGGCGCAGGCACGGCGAGTTCTACAGCCCGCGCACCATCCCCGCCTCCGCGTACGGCCTGCCCGCGTGCGGTTCGATCGGCGTGCCCGACTACCTCGTCGTACGGCAGGACATGGCCGAGGACCTCGCCTACGAGCTGACCGGCCTGCTGTTCAGCGACAGGGACGCGCTGGAGCGCGCGCACCCCGAGGCGCGCAGGCTCAACGTCAGGTCCGCCTTCGCCACCCATCCCGTGCCGCTGCACCAGGGGGCGATCCGGTACTACAGGGAAAGCCGATCCTGACGTCGAGGCCCGTGGGCTCGCGGCCCAGCAGGTCGATGGTGCCGCCCGAGGCGGCCACCAGCACGGCCACGATCGACAGGCCGAGGCCGGTGCCGTCGACGTTCTGGTGCCTGGGCGAGCGCCAGAAGCGTTCCGTGGCCCGCGCGAGCTCCTCCTCCGGCAGGCCCGGCCCGTCGTCCATCACGTGGATCACGCCCAGCTCCTCGACCTGCTCCAGGTGGACGGTGACCGTACCGGCGCCGAACTTCAGCGCGTTGTCGATCAGCGCGTCGAGGATCTGGTCCATCGCATCGGGCAGCGCCAGCACCGGCGCGTCCAGCCCGCCCGTACGGCGCAGCGCCGCGCCCTGCCCCTGCCAGGCCGCCACCCGCCCGTCCACGACGTCCTCGGCGTCGACCTCGACGCGTCCGGGGTCGTCGTGCCGCTCGGCCGTGGCCAGCGCCAGCAGGCCCTCCAGGATGCGGGCGAGTCTGTCGGTCTCCTCCACGGTGAGCGCGTGCTCGCGCCGCCCGCTCTCGTCCAGGTGGTCGGCCAGGTTCTCCACCCGCAGCCGCAGCACGCCCAGCGGGGTGCGCAGCTGGTGGCTGGCGTCGGAGACGAAGGCCCGCTGGCGTTCGAGCAGGTCGGTGACGGTGTCGGCCATGTGGTTGAACGAGCGGGCCAGCCGTCTGAGCTCGGGCGGACCCTCCCTCGTCGCGGCCCTGGCGTCGAGCCTGCCGCTGGTGATGTCGTGGGTGACGGCGTCGAGTTCGAGCACCGGGCGGAGCGTCCACCGGGCCAGCCATCTGGCCGCCAGCCAGGTCAGCACCATGGCGAGCAGATAGCCGGCGAACAGCACCGCCCAGTTGCGCGCGATCCTCATGCGCAGCGGGCCCGTCGGCGCGATCGTCAGGGCGGCGCCCACTACCTCGCCCTCCTGGATCACCGGCACCGCGACGATCAGGTCGGCGGACTGCCACGGCCAGATCGTCTCGGGCTGCGACTGGTCGGCCGACAGCGCCCGCTCGATCGGCCGGCTCGCGGCGCGCAGCGACAGCGTGGGCGGGGCGACCGCGACGATCTTCCCCTCTCCGTCGATTACGGCGGCGCCGATGCCGAACAGCTCGTGGTAGCGGACCAGTTCGGCGCGCAACCGCAGGTTCTTGGCCGGGCCGAGCGCCGGGTCCGCCTGCGAGGCGAAGCGCTGGGTGTCGCCCTGCTGCGCGATGAACGACTCGTGCGTCTCGCGCACGGCGAGGTTGACCGACAGCGGCACCATGAGCGTGAGTAAAGACAGCGCGAGCAGCGACATGTAGCTGATCAGCAGGCGGCGGCGCATGTCAGGGCGTTCGCATGCGGTAGCCCATGCCGCGGACGGTCTCGATCAGGCCGGGGTCGCCGAGCTTGGCGCGCAGGCTGGCGACGTGCACCTCCAGCGTGCGCGCCCCGCCCTGCCAGGTGGTCTGCCAGACCTCGGCCAGCAGGCCGTCTCGGCCGATCACCGCTCCCTCGGCCCTGACCAGGGCGTTCAGCAGGTCGAACTCCTTGCGCGTGAGACGGACCTCGGCGCCGTCCAGCCTGACCGAGCGGCCGACCTCGTCCACGTCGAGCGGGCCGTACGAGCGGGTGCCTCGCGCGGAGTGGCGGTGGCTGCGCACCCTGCGCATGACGGCCTCCATGCGCGCCTCCAGTTCGGCGACGCCGAACGGCTTGACGAGGTAGTCGTCGGCTCCCGCGCGCAGGCCGCGTACCCGCTGCGCCTCCTCGCCTCTCGCGGTCACCACGATGATCCCGATCTGGGAGTCGGCGCGCAGGCGGCGCAGGAGGTCGACGCCGTCCAGGTCGGGCAGGCCGAGGTCGAGCAGGACGAGCTCGGCCCGCGCCGCGCAGTCGGGTACGGCCTGCGCCTCGGCCGCCGACCTGGCGCGCTCGACGTGGTGTCCGTGCCGCCGTAACGCGGTCGCCAAGGCGTCGGCGAACCTGTCGTCGTCCTCGACGAGCAGGATCCGCATGCTCAACAACTCCTCAAATTTGACAGCAAATATTTCACCACTGTTAACCCGAGTTCCTATCCTCCCCCCTAAAGCGGATAAGGAGTGATGGTGGGGCAGGATTCGCAAGGGTTCGGCTACGTCCCGGACTCGCTCCGCAAGGCCATGCGGGCCTGCGCCGACCAGGTGGACGACGTGGCCACCATGCGGCACGCCTTCGCCCCCGCGGCGCTGACCCGCCGCGACTTCGGGCTCGCCCCGGGCGCCGAGGAGGTGGCGAACGCCTACTGCGGCGACCCCGGACGCTACGAGAGCGTCGTCACCTACCTCAACGACCTCCAGCAGGCGCTGAACTACATCGCCGTCGCGCTCGACACGTCCGAGACCGTCTACGCGAAGGCGGAGCCCAGGTGACGAGAGAAGCCAGCATCAACCCGGCGACGTGGAACTGGAATCCCGCCTCGTGGGGCTGGGACTTCGACCCCGGCACGGTGCTCAACCCCGGCCCGCTGTTCAGCACGCTCTCCTCCATGTGGCACGCGCTGCCGCTGATGTTCAGCGACAGCATCGAACTCCGTCTCATGGGCGCCGCCGCCGCGCACCGCAAGCTCGACAGCGACCTGGACAAGCTGCACCAGGCGATCGACCCGGCCGTGCTCAAGATCGTCGAGGGGTGGCAGGGCGGGGCCGCCGAACAGTTCAGAATCGCGTGGGGCAAGGTGGTCGACCCGAAGGCCCGCGCCGCCCTCCGGCAGAGCTGCGTCGGTGTCGCCGAGGTCCTCGAGGCCGTCCTCAACGCCACGAACATGACCAAGCAGGCCATCATCGAACTGGTCAGGACGGCCGTGCTGTGGGCCGCGCTGTTCTTCGCGTTACGGTTCGCCGCCTCCATCTGGGCCGCCTATCTCGCCTACCTCAAGACCACCAGGCTCGTCATGGCCGCGCTGGCGTTGCTCCAGCGGCTCGCGGCCCTGTTCAGGACGGCAGGGACGCTCCTGGCGAGGCTGCCGCTCGCCGGCCGCCTCACGGTCGTGCCGAAGATCGGCAACGTGCTCAAGACGGCCGCCCTGCGGCCCTTCGACATCACGACCATGACCAAGCTGGCCTCGGCGAGCTTCAAGTCCTATGCCAAGACCTCCGCCTGGGTCTACGGAGGCGTCATCGGCACCCAGATGGCCGCGCAGGGGATGAAGGGCGAGAGCATCTTCAACCTCAACCCCATGACGTTCGCGCAGGCGGGCCGGATCACCACCGCCGCCACGCTGGCGGGCGTCTTCCTGCCCCTCGCGGGGCCGTTCAGCAAGGGCCTGCTCCAGGGCGGCTCCGCCGCCTCGTGGGCGGCCACCCTCACCAAGAGCGGTACGGCGGTCGCCGAGTCGGGCATGGCCTTCGGCGGCTTCGTCGCGGCCCGCAACTTCGTCACCTCGAAGCTGCCGTGGCTGGCCAAGCTCGGGCCTGACGCGCAGAAGCAGGCGCTCGGCTTCGCGCCGACGGCCGCGTTCAGGGTGTGGCGCCCGCTGCAGACGTCCGAGGTGCCCGAGCAGCTGCCGGCGTGGGACCGTCCGGCCGTGGAGCAGTGGTCGGTGAACGAGGGCTCGCTGTGGGAGGTCGCCGACAAGGTGTGGGGCGACGGGTCGAGGTGGCGGGAGATCTACGACGCCAACCGCGACCTGATCGGCCCCGACCCCAAGGTCCTCAGGGTCGGCCAGGTCCTCACCATCCCCGGCTAGGTCGCCACACCGGGGAAGGAATCGGGAAGATCCATCCCACCGGGCATGCCCTTGGTGTCCGGCATCTTCGGCGTGAAGCGGCCCGAGTTCTTGTCGTACTGGAGGCCGAGGCCGTCGAAGGCCGGCATCGCCTTCATGTCCTGGAACTTGGCCGCCTGCTGCTGGCTGAGCATCGTGACGCCCATGTAGATGCCGCTGATCGCGAAGCCGGCGATCATCAGCTTCTTGAGCGACATGGTGGAGGCTCGGCCGATCTGCGGGCCGACGGTGCTCGCGGCGATTTCTCCGGTCGCCCCGCCCGCCGGTCCGGCCAACCACGCGCTCTTCATGAGAATGGCGAGAGCGAGCATCGCCTGACTGACGGCCACGGCCAGGTAGGACCCGGCTTCGACCAACCCCTTGGGTGCGCCGGCCGCATCGCCCATGGCGTTGCGGTGCTCGCCCATCTTCTCGCACTCCGCGACGAACTTGTTGAGATGCTCCTCGAAGAGGTCCTTGTTCTCCCCCTCGTACTCAACACGTTCGTTCAGGTTTCGCTTGAGCTCGGTCAGCGACTCGCGCAGGGCGGCGATCTCCGTTGTCAGACCGCCCTTGTCGTCCGTCTGCCAGGACTGCTTGCACGCGTCCATGTCCTCCGTGTCGCCGGCGCATGCCGCGAATGCCAGCGGGACCGCACCTGCCCACAAGCGCCTGATCCAGATGGCGCAGAGGGTCTGGACAATGATCGCTCCGACGTACCGCTCCAGCGTAGGTCCCATGGTCACGCCTCGTGGGTCAGTGTCGGCGGAGCGATGCCGTCAGGATCCATCCAGACGCTCTCGTCCTCGCGCAGCTCGTAGGTGTCCTTGTCCCGCTCCTTGTCCTCCGTCTGACCGCCGCCGCCCATCGGCGGCATCATCGGCATCATCGGCATGCCGTTCGCGCCGTTGACGCCGCGCGCGCTCAGACCCGCGGCTGTCGCGCCACCGAGCCCCGGCCCTGTTCCCATGCCGGTGCCGGTACCCGTGCCGGTGCCCGCCCTGCCGTACGTGCTGGGGTCGCCCGTGTAGGTGGTTGGTATCTCCGGGGTGCGCACGTTCGGCGTCTGCAGGTTCGGTGTCTGCAGGTTCGAGGGGTCGTAGTTCGCCAGGCCCGTCGATCCGGGGTCGGGGGTGTTCAGCTCGGGAGTCTTGAGATCCGCGGTGTTGAGGTTGGGGGTCCTCAGGCTGGGATTGTCGAGGCTCGGGCTGTTGAGGTTTGGATTCTTGAAGTCAGGAGGCCGGTAGTCGGGGTTGTTCGGATCCGGGTACTTGAGATCGGGGTACTTGAGATCAGGGTTGGGCCGATTGGGATTCTTGAGGTGCGAATCGTCGAATTCCGGCATCTTCGGCCCCTGGAGATCCTGCCGATCGAGCCCAGACGTGTTGAGGCCGGAGCCGGTCAGATCGGTGTTGGGCAAGGACGGGCCGCCGCCCAGACCGCCCAGATTGCCCAGGCCGCCCAGACCGCCCAGGTTGCTGAGCCCCGTGGGAACGATCCCACCGGGCGGCTTGTACTCGCTGCCTTCCTCTGCCTTGCGATAGTTGTCATGTGCCGCGATCGCCGCGGACCGGAATGACTTGAGCACCTCTCCGGCCACCTTGCCGGTCTCGACGTCCTGGTCGCGGGTCTGGTCGTGGGCCTTGCCCACGTCCCTGATGGCCAGGGGGTAGTAGACGCTGATGCCGCCCGTCCGACTGGCGAGCTTTTCCGTGGTCTCCGCGTCGGTCTCAAGGCTGCTCGTCGTCGGATTGAGCTGGTCATTGACGAATCGGAAGCCTGAGGAGGGCGGGAGGTTCGCGGTCGACATGTTCGGAATGCCGGCCAAGGGATTGGTCGAACCCCCGTAAAGGGCGTTGGTCGTCCCGTCGGTCTGCGTCTGCGCCCCGGACTGGGGGGTGGTCACTCCGTCGGTCTGGGCCCCCGTGTTGGAGGGACCCGTGTTGGAGGGATCTGTCACTCCTCAGCCCTCCTGCCGATGCAATCCGTGGTCACCTCGTGCACCGAACTCCACGGGCCGCGGTCCTCTCGCAGGTTCGTCGAGCACGTGTTCTCCTCGTTCTCAGCGCCGCCGATGGGGCCGCCGAGGGTGCCCATCGGCAGGTACGGCGCGCCCGCGCCGAACCCGCCACGGGCGGCCGCCGAGGTCAGCCCGCCGGGGCCGCCGAGGGTGCCGCCGCCGATCACCGAGGGAACGCCCGGCGAACCGTTCGACGGCCCGACGAACGTGTTGGGCAGCCCCGGCGTGGTGATCGTCGGCGTCGTGGTCGTCGGGATCTGCCATGACGGCGTCGAGGTCGTCGGCATCGTGGTGGGCGTGGTGGTGGTCTGGGTCGGCTGGTACGACGCCGTCTCAGTCTGACGGGAACCGTCCTGTCCGATCACCGGTGGCGCGGTGCCGTCACCTCTGCCGTCGCCCGTGCCGTTGCCGGGACTCGCGCCAGGGCTCCCGGTCCCGCTCCCGTTGCCGCCCGGCGGGTTCGGGTCGGTTCCTGGTGGGGTGTCCGTACCCGGATTCGTCCCCGGAGGCTGAGGAGAAGGAGAGGGCCCGTCGCCGCCGGGGCGCGTCGGGTCCGTACCGCCCGAGCCGGGTCGCGAGCCGGGGTCCGACCCCGGGCTCTGTCCCGCCCCGCCGCCGCCCGGCCCACCGGCACCCCCGCCAGGCGCGTCGTCGCCGGTGTAGAAGGTGGGCATGCCGGGCGAACCGCCCCTGAAGGAGGACTGGCGACGCGCCGAGGCTGAGTGGCTGGTCTGCTGGTAGTCGCCGTCACTGGGCGGGGACGGGATTTCCAGATCGTAGGAGACGTCGGTCGGCAGCAGGCTGTAGAGACCGGCGATCTGCAGGTTGAGATCCTCGAGGACCTTCCGCGCTCGCTGGTTCTGCAGTTCCTTGAAGACTGCCGTGTTGGAGTCCTCGCCGAGGGTGAGGGGTGGCCGGGCGGGCGTGGTGCTGGACGAGGTCGTCGGCGTGGTGTCGGTCGTAGGGATCTGGTACGGCGAGAGCAAGGAGCCCGTGTTGATGGCCTCCGCCTTCTTGACGGCGTCAGGAAGGTGCGTCGCGCCGTAGGCGTTCAGCTGGGTCGACACCTGCTTCATCTTGGTGGCCAGCTCGTCGCCCGTGCTGTCGAGCTTCTGCAACCCCGCCTGGAAGAGCGCGGCGGTGGGACCGCCCCAGAACTCGCTCAGCGCCTTGGCCGCCGAGAGCAGCGAATCCCTTGCCTGGCCGACCAACGAGGCCGCGTTGGCGTAGGAGGCGGCGGCGTTCACGACGGCGGCGGCGTCGGTGTCGTTCAGCCACCTCTTGATCTGCTCGGCGGACGCGCCCCCCGCGCTGATGGCGAGAGTTTCGCACTTGTCGGCTGATTTGATCTGATAGGTGTTCGACTCGCTGGCCACACTGACCTTCCAAATGCGCGCGGGCGTCAGCCGCCGTTGAAGATGTTGGTCTTCTCGTACTCTGTCGCGTGATCCTCGAGAGCCTGCACGACCTTCTCGAACGTCGAGACGAACTTCGCGTAGACGATCTCGAAGCCACGGGAATTGCCTTCGAGGCTGATCACGCCACCGGGGTCGGGGTCGGTCGAGCCGGCCGCGTGGGCGAACGTGGCCGCCGCGGGCCAGCTGCCGATCTCGTTGTGGCTGATCCTGGTGTGCTGGTTGACGCTCGAGAGCGCACCGGTCGTGACCCTTTCACCGGGGTACGCCGGGCCGGTCGTGCCCCCGCCGTTCATGGCGGTGAGAACGCCGCGCATCTCCTTGGCGACCGCGCGCATCTTGCTGACGCTGAAGTCCACGGTGTTCTCGTCACCGTGGAGCCCCGGCCACCCACCGTCAGGTCCTGCCATGATGCCCTTCCGTCCTCATGACGACGACAAATCCGGCCACCACGCGAAGCGGTGACCGGTAAGCCGACCTACCCTCAGGACTGCCACGCGTTCACGTTGGCCCGCTCGGCGATCTGGTAGTTCTCGTTGGCGACGCGGACATGCTGCTTGGCAGCCTCCAGCTCCGCCCTCATCTGCGCGGCCTGGCCCATCCACTTGACCTTCTTCTCCTCGAAGAAGGTCTTCGCGCCACCGCCCCAGGCGTCCTCGTCGCCGGCCTGGTCCTGGCCGTCCCCGGTCCCCAGGATCAGCTGGAGGTCCTTCAGGAGGTCGCCGATTCTGGTCTCGAACCTCCTGACGATCGCGTCCAGGTCGCCGACCGTGAGGTCCATCTGCTGGAAGTTGACCGATACACGGTCGCTGTAGTGCTGCGGAGCAACAGCCATGCTGATCTCTCCTAGTGGTCGTTGATCTGGGACTGGATGAAGTTCGCGCCCTTTTGCTCGTCGTCGACCCGCTGGTAGACCTGAGCGTTCGCGCCGAGCGTCTCGGAGACCCTGAAGAGGTCGTTGAGGACGATCTTCATGTTGTCGTCCCAGCCGATCATGGCCTGGCCGAAGGAGGCCGCCGCCCCACCTCTCCAGGTCCTGGCGAGCGTCTCACCCGTCATGATGACGGCCTGGCGCATGCCTTCGATCTCCTCATGCGCTTCCACCACCTTCAGCGCGGCCCGGTCCAGCTGGGATTTGCTCGCGTTGTAGAACTCCGCCACCAGTACCTCCTGTGCCGTGTGGCCCTGTCGAAGCGCAGCGCCTCCCCCGTACGGCCTCAGCCGTCAGAAGACGGGGAGCGATCACCGCATCCAACATCAAAGGGCACATAGGTCCCTTGCCGCAACATAACTAACAAGCATGTAGATCACAGATCAATAACATCAGCGTGGCCGGAAGGCAAACTCGCAGGTAGTTGAATTGAGCACCGTTGACCCCGGCTGTCGATTCGGAGTCAACGACAACCAGGAGCGCCGTCAGCGTCTGCCCGGAGTGCCCTGAGTTGGGCTACTGTTGCGGATCACTATGTGCCGGGGGACGGAGGCCTGGTGAGCGAGCAGAGCAGCATGGACAGCCTTCTCAACTGGGGGCTGACCGCCGAGTCCGATCGCTTACGCGACATCGACGACGCGCCGCGAGGCGGAGGTGACGGTGTCGTGCCGTTCACCACCTCCGGCGACTCCTCGGTCGCGCCGATCGGTGATATGCGCGACCAACCCGTTGACACGCCCGTCACGGGGCCCCCCGAGGGGAGCGACCCGCAGGCGTCGGATGCCGCCGACACGGAGCTGGTCACCGTCGATCCCGGCGAGTCCGATGAGCCCGTCGACACCGAGCCCGGGCTCGTGGAGCCCGAGGCCGCCGAGGGCGACCCCGACTGGGACCCGTCCGGCAGCGACGTCGGCGCCGATCCCTCCGCCGACGAGGCGGCGGACGCGGAGGCCGAGGAGGGGCTGGTCGCCGAGCAGGTCGAGGGCAGCGGCGACGCCGACATGGCCGACCTCGAGGGCGGCCTGAACGACATCGACGACCCCAACACCGGCAGCGACGGCAACCAGAACGACGGCGACGGCCAGGGCAACCAGAACGGCAACGACTCGGGCGACAACGGCCAGAACGGGTCGGACCCGGGCGGCTCAGGTGGCGACGGCTCGAACCAGGATCCGGGCGAGGTGCCCGGCCAGGACGGCAGCGGGAACCCGACGCCGCCGGGCGGCGACCAGGGCGACGGCGGCGAAAAGCCGGGCGAGGAAAAGCCAGGCGAAGAGAAGCCGGGTGAAGAGAAACCGGGTGAAGAGAAACCGGGTGAAGAGAAACCGGGTGAAGAGAAACCGGGCGAGGAAAAGCCAGGCGAAGAGAAGCCCGGTGAAGAGAAACCCGGCGAGGAAAAGCCCGGTGACGAAAAGCCTGGCGAAGAGAAGCCCGGCGAGGGCGACGGGGCCGGTGACATCCCGACGCCGGATTCGCCCACCATCCCCACCGGTGGCGGCGGCAGCCCGAGTGGAGGTGGCGGGCCCAGCGGTGGCGGAGGGCCCAGCGGCATCCCCTCAGGGACGGGAAATCCCGACGGAAAGAACGACAACCAGAAGAACGGCAAGCAGAACAAGGACGACGGCAAGAACAACGGGAGCTCGGACGGCAAGACCAAAGTCGCTTCCAAGGAGGCCTACAACAATGTGGCCAACTTCGTGATCAACGACATCACTCCCAAGATGAAGAAGGTCCATGAAACGCTCACCGGCAATGATGTCGGCTTCTGGACGTTCGGGCCCGCGGGCGCACCCATGCGGTGGGAGCACGACCGCTCGCGCGACGCGGCGGCTCGCTACACGAATTCGGGCGTCGAGCTCCTCGGCCGCTGGAACAGCGTATTGAAGAAGTCGGGCCTGGTCTGGGAGAACGCCGACGACGCCAGCAAGTACAAGAAGGGCTGAGCGGATGAGTCTCAACGTGTATCTCACGGCAGGCACCATGGCAGTTGCTGCCGCCGCCATCAGCACGAAATTGGGGGGCGGAAAGCTCGCGTACATCATTCCGGCCAGCATCATGGCAGTGACTTGCGACACCGACGACCAGGATGCACTGGTCAAGAAATGGGAAAAGGCCCGGGACGAGCTAAAGCAGGTCAGGGAGGCATTGACGAATGCCGCGGACAAAACACTGCCGACAGACTGGAGCAACGAGGACAAGGAAGAATTCAAAAAGAACGTCGCGACGTTTATCAAGGATATCGATAAGGATTGCGAGATCGTCGACAGCAGGTCTAAAACTGTCGATCAGTGCAAGATCGAGGGCAATGTCGTGGCCGGTTTATCACTTGCCATCGCGACCGCCAGCCTTGCCATCGCCGTGGCTATGCTGGTCTTCACCATGTTGCCCGGAGGCGCGGCGGCGGGCAGGCTCAGTAACTTCCTCGCCACAATGACCCTCGCCCAAACGTCCAAGACGATGCTCGAAAGAAGGGCGATTCTTATAACCGCAGCCCTGGCGATCTTCGTCGTCGGTCAGGGTTGGCATGACATCAATGCCCTACTGCTCGACACCAAGGTCAGCGATCCCCACGGCGGCGGCACGGCCACGTTCAAGCAGCCTGAGACGAACTGGGAGAAGAAGCTGAACGAGAAGGCGACGACGCAGGCGCAGGCGCAGGCGTAACACCCCGCCAGCCCCCGAGACGCAGCGAGAAGGGTGTTGAGATCCGCCTTCGCGAGCTGATCGTCAACACCCCAGGTCGTTCCCCACCCCGCACGGCTCTAGAGGTCGAGGCGGCGGCGGATCTTGTCGAGTTCGCCCATCACGTCCTCGAACGTCCTGTTGTAGGCGGCCTCCGCGTTCTTGACCTGCTCCAAGGCGGCGTCCGGGTTGTTGATGAACTTCATCGGGTTCTCGTCCTCGCCGAACACCTCCCCCATCGTCTCGTTGACCTGACGCTGCAGGTCGGCCGTCGCGTCCTGGACGACGGCCTTGACCTTCTCCGCCAGCTCGCCCGAGCTCAGCCGCATCGCCTTCGGGTGGAATTCGAGCCCGGTCAGGCCGGCGCTGGTGTACTCCGCGCTGACCAGGCCGTCCTCGTCCTGCGCCCGGCCGACGAGCTCGCCCATGGTCTTCTGCAGCTCCTCGACGCGCGCGAACTGCTCGTCGGCGGTCTTGAGGAGCTTGTCGATGTCGAGGTTCGCGAAGTCCCCGAAGTCCTGCACTGGCTACTCCATCCTGGAGGGGGAAACGTCCAGCAACGTATCGGTTGCCGGTTTACTCCGCAATCATGGAAACGCTCAGCCCGAGAGGCCGCGCACCCACGTATAGACGTCGAGGACGCCGAGCGCGAGCGGGAACAGCGCCGCGATCAGCATGAGGTCCACGATGTCTCCCGCGCGCCCCCAGAACGGCGAGGGCTTGCCCGTGGGCAGCCACGTCCCGAGGCCGGCCGCGATCAGCGCCACCCACAGCAGGCCCACGCCGACGGCGACGGCGGCGATGTCGCCCCTGCCGGCGCTCAGCGACAGCCCCAGGGCGGCCAGGCCGCCCAGGCCGGCCACGAGCAGCCAGATCCGCTGACCCAGCCCGTGGAAGACCCTGGCCCGCATGATCAGCGTGATCGCGAGGACCGCGACCATGATCCGGGCGGCCCAGCCGCCATGCAGGACCAGGAGGAACTGCGCGCCGGCCGCCACCAGGCACACTCCGGCGATCAGGCTGGTCAGGTAGGACTGCGCCTTGACGGTGCGTTCCTTGACCTGCGCGGCGTCGACGCGCTGGTCGTCGCTGCGCAGTTCGTCGGCGCTGGTCGGCATGGTGGGCAGCGGCAGCTTGGCCATCCTGAACGCCAGCGTGGGGACCAGCGGCGTGAAGGCCAGCAGCACGGTGGCCGCCACCGCCGCCACACCGGCGGGCGCGGCGTCCCAGATCATGACGACCGCCGCCGCAATCGACCCGGTGACCGAGGCGATGGCCGTACCGAGGAATCCCGGTAGCCCGTCGGAGGTCAGCGTGCCGCCGAAGGCGGCCACCAGCGCCGTGCAGGCGAAGGCCGCGAGCAGGTTCGGCGCCGCGAAGCCCGCGCCTCCCGGGGCGAGCAGGCCCGCCAGGAACCCGTACGGCAGCGCGGCCCACCCGATCGGCGCGCCCACCGACGAGTCACCGATCGCCCTCGACATGACCGCGCCGGTCACCAACAGCAGCAGCGCGAGCACGCCCGCGACGATCGCCCTGATCGTCCATGGCGGCCCCGCGAAGTACAGCGCGAGCGCGCCCATGACCAGCAGCCCGCACGCGGACGCGGTGCCCGCCAGGCGGGTGTGGTCGGGCGTCCATTTGCCCGAGCCGTCCTTGACGCCGCCGGCCACCACGTCGGCCACGTCGTCGTAGAGTGCGGGCGGCAGGATCGCCTCGCGCGGCCGCAGGTAGAGCACCTCGCCGTCCAGCACGCCCAGCGTGCCGAGGCTCTGGCCGATGTCGAGCGGGGGTCCGCCGAGACGCTGCAGCATCCAGCCCGAGGCCGACGTGGCCTCACCGCCCACTTCGTCCATCGCGCGCAGCAGCCCGGGCAGGACGTGCGGCAGCGGGATGTCGGCGGGCAGCGCGAGATCGGCTCTTTTGCGCGGTCCCACGATGGTGACGTGGCACAGGGCGGGAATCGGAGCGGGGATCTGCGCGAGGGCGCCCTGCTGCATCGGGCCTTGAGGGGATGGTCCATGAGCCAGCGACTTCACAAAGGAAACATATCGGGCGAGCGGAACCACCGGGGTTGATGGTAAGAAATTGCCGTTTGACATCCTCCCCCTCGTGAACGAGGGGGATTCCAACCCGTTCCTACGCAGGCAGGAGGACAGGTTGAGGTTCGCGGTTCATCCGCCCCGGCAACCCGGAGCGTCCCCGCGCAGCCACCGCATGCCCTGCGGCGGTATCACGCATGTTCTTGGCCGCGTTCACGTCGGCATGGTCCAGCCACCCGCAGGCCACGCACAGGAAGAGGGCTTGGCTCTCGCGGCTCTCCCCGGCGATGTGCTTGCAGGCGTTGCAGGTCTGCGACGTGTAACGCGGATTGATCTTCTGGACGCGGTCGGGAGCCTTGTGCTCCAGCCGCTCGCCGAGGTGGCCCCAGCCGGCGGCGAGGATGCCTCGGTTCAGGCCCGCCTTCTGCCGGACGTTCCTCCCCGGCGCCTCGATGCTGCCCTTCGCCGAACGGGTCATGTTGCCGATGTTGAGGTCTTCGACGGCGATCACGTCGAACCGTCGCGCCAGATCGGTGCTGGTCTTCTCCACCCAGTCCTTGCGCCGGTCGCTCTCGCGCGCCTTCAGCTTCGCGATCGCGGCCTTGATCTTGCCGCGCCGGTTGGAGCCGCGTCTGGCGCGGGCGAGCTTGCGCTCCAGACGTCGCAGCCGGGCGGCTTCGTTCTCGCGCAGGCCGGGCGCGTTCAGCAGTTCGCCCGTGGACAGCGCCGCGCTCACGGTCACGCCACGGTCGACGCCCACCGCTGCGCCCGTGCCCGGTCCGGCGATCGGCTCGGGGATGGCGGCGAAGGCGACATGCCATCGGCCCGCCCGATCGCGGGTGACCCGGTAGGACTTCACCCCTTCGGGCACGGCACGCGACCAGCGGAACCGCACCCACCCCACCTTGGGGATCTTCACCTCGCCCACATGCCGGGAGACGCGACGCACATCTGCGGGCTTGACGGCGACGATCCGGAACCCCTCGCCTTGGCCCCGCTTGCGCCACGTCGGGCGACGATGGGTCGGTCAACTGACGGCACTGCTCGGCAAACCCCGGTGCGCTCTTGCGGCCCGGAGCCCAATGCGCGTGCTGCTCGACGGCCAGATTCCACACGAACCGGGCATGCCCGCAATGCTCGGCCAACGCCGCCTCCTGGGCGGGCGTCGGCTGGAGCCGGTAGCGGGACACGCCGATCAACCTACCGACCGCCACCGACGAAATCAGGAGATCACAGTGACCCACCATTCCGCGTTTCCTCCCCGCCAAGGACGGGGCCTCCACGCTGTAGGTGTTCGGTGAGCATCGTGATCGTGCGGCGGCCCGAACGCCGCGCCAGCCCCAAGCCACCGCGTGGCGAGGTCCTGCTCGAATCGCCACCCGAAATCCCCGAAGTCCAGGGCCAGGGCTTCATGATGATCCTGACCTACCTGCCCATGGTCGCCGGCGGCGCGGCCATGGGCCTGATGTTCACCGCGGGCGGCAACTCCAACCCGCTCATGTACGTCGCCAGCGGCCTGTTCGCCTTCTCCATGATGGGCATGACCATCGGCCAGCTCGGCAGGCAGTCGGGCGAGCGCAAGCAACGGCTCAACGGCCTGCGCCGCGACTACTTCCGCTACCTGTCGCAGGTGCGCAGGAAGGCCCGCAGGGCCGCCAAGCAGCAGCGGGAGGCCCTGGAGTGGAGCGGCCCCGCGCCGGTCTCGCTGTGGTGGATCGCGATGAGCCCCCGCCTGTGGGAGCGCAGGCCGCGCGACCCCGACTTCGGCACCGTACGGCTCGGCACCGGCGTGCAGAAGCTGGCCATCCAGCTCATCCCGCCGGACACCAAGCCCGTCGAGGACCTCGACGCGCTGACGGCGGGCGCGCTGCGCAGGTTCGTGCGGGCGCACGCGACGGTCTCCGAACTGCCCGTCTCCGTGGCGCTCGGCTCCTTCGCCCGCATCAAGCTGTCGGGCGACCGCCAGGCGGTCCGCGAGCTGGTCAGGGCGATGATCGCGCAGATGGTCGTCTTCCACTCGCCCGACGACCTGCGGATCATGATCTGCGCGGGCAAGGAGTCCATGCCGCACTGGGACTGGGTCAAGTGGCTCCCCCACGCCCTGCACCCCGAGCAGTCCGACCTGGCGGGCCAGGTGCGGCTGATGGCGGAGAACCTCTCCGAGCTCGACCGGCTGGTCGGCGGCGAGCTGAAGGAGCGGGCCAGGTTCAAGCCCGGCGCGCCCGCGGACGCGCTGCCGTACCACGTGGTGGTCGTCGACGGCGGGTACGTCCCGCACGACTCCCAGCTCGGCATGGACGCCATCCAGGGCGTGACCGTGATCGACCTGTCCGACGCCGCGGGGCTGGTGGAGGAGAAGGCGATGCTGCGGCTGGACATCCAGCCCGACGGCTTCCACATGATCAAGCTCGACCACGCAGGAAAGACCAGCAGCACCCGCCTCGGCGACGCCGACGGGCTCGACTACCTGATGAGCGAGGGCCTGGCCAGGCAACTGGCCCCGCTCAGGCTGTCGTCCGGCGCAGGCGGCGGCGAGGCGCAGGACGTGCTCTCGCTCAACACCACGCTCACCGACCTGCTCGGCGTGGGCGACCCGACCAGGCTCGACACCGAGCAGACGTGGCGTCCCCGCGCGGGCCGCAACCGGCTGCGGGTGCCGATCGGGCTGGGCGCCGACGGCCGCATGGTCGAGCTCGACATCAAGGAGTCGGCGCAGGGCGGCATGGGCCCGCACGGCCTGGTCATCGGCGCCACGGGTTCGGGCAAGAGCGAGCTGCTGCGCACACTGGTGCTCGGCCTGGCCGTCACCCACTCCTCTGAGATCCTCAATTTCGTCCTGGTCGACTTCAAGGGTGGCGCGACCTTCCTCGGCCTGGAGTCGCTCTCGCACGTCTCCGCGGTCATCACCAACCTCGAGGACGAGCTGCCGCTGGTCGACCGTATGCACGACGCGCTGCACGGCGAGATGGTCCGCCGCCAGGAGCTGCTGCGCTCGGCGGGCAACTACGCCTCGCTGCGCGACTACGAGCGGGCCAGGGAGCAGGGCGCGGACCTGGCGCCGATGCCCACGCTGTTCGTCGTGCTCGACGAGTTCAGCGAGCTGCTGTCGGCCAAGCCCGAGTTCATCGACCTGTTCGTGATGATCGGACGGCTCGGCCGGTCGCTCGGCGTCCACCTGCTGCTGGCCTCGCAGCGGCTGGAGGAGGGACGGCTGCGCGGCCTGGACACCCACCTGTCGTACCGGATCGGCCTGCGCACCTTCTCCGCGATGGAGAGCCGGGTCGTGCTGGGCGTCGCCGACGCCTACGAGCTGCCGTCCGCGCCCGGAAACGGCTACCTCAAGTTCGACACCACCGGCATGACGCGGTTCAAGGCCGCCTACGTCTCCGGCCCCTACGTGGCCGACCCGTACCAGGCGGCCGCCTCCTCAGGCGGCGGCCCCGTCCGCGAGGTCGTGGAGTACGGCCCCGCCTTCGCCCCCATCCCCGTGGTCGAGAAGCCGGCCAAGGAGCTGGAACCGGCAGAGGACAAGACGCCGCAGACCAGCCTGCTCGACATCATGGTGGGCCGGCTGCGCGACCGCGGCCCCGCCGCCCACCGCATCTGGCTGCCGCCACTCGGCCAGCCGCCGACGCTGGCGCAACTGCTGCCGCCGCTGACGGTCACGCCCGAGCTCGGCCTGACGACCACCGGCTGGGCCGGACGCGGCAGGCTGCACGCCGTCATCGGCATCATCGACAAGCCGTTCGAGCAGCGGCGTGACCCGTTCTGGCTGGACCTGTCGGGCGCGTCAGGACACGTCGCCGTAGCGGGCGGCACGCAGAGCGGCAAGAGCACGGTGCTCCGTACGATGATCACCAGCATGGCGCTCACCCACACGCCGCGCGAGGTGCAGTTCTACTGCCTCGACTTCGGTGGTGGCGCGCTCGCCGGCCTCGACGGGCTGCCGCACGTCGGCGGCGTGGCCAGCCGCCTCGACACCGACAGGGTCCGCCGTACGGTCGCCGAGGTCGCCACCCTCCTCCAGCAGCGCGAGCGCATGTTCAGCGAGAGCGGCATCGACTCGATCGGCTCCTACCGCAGGATGGTGGCCGAGGGCGAGATCGAGGGCGACGGCTGGGGCGACGTGTTCCTCGTCGTGGACGGCTGGCTGACCATCAGGCAGGAGTACGACTCGCTGGAGCCGACGATCACCGACCTGGCGGCGCGCGGCCTCGGCTACGGCATCCACATCGTGGCCGCCACCAACAAGTGGTCGGAGTTCAGGCCCGCCATCCGCGACCTGTTCGGCACCAGGATCGAGCTCAAGCTCGGTGACGCCTACGAGTCGGAGGTCAACCGCAAGACGGCGCTGGCCGTACCCGAGGGAACGCCAGGACGCGGGCTCACCAAGGAAGGCATGCACTTCCTGTCCGCGCTGCCGAGGATCGACGGCGTGCAGAGCGCCGAGGACGTCTCGGTGGGTCTGCGCGCGCTGGTGCAGACGGTCAGGGACGCGTGGCAGGGCCCCCCGGCGCCGGGCGTACGGCTGCTGCCCTCGGTGCTGCCCGCCGAGCTGCTGCCCGGCCCCGACGAGACCGGACGGAAGGTCATCCCGATCGGCATCGACGAGGCGACGCTCTCGCCGGTGATGCTCGACCTGGAGGCCGACCCGCACTTCATCGTCATCGGCGACACCGAGAGCGGCAAGTCGAACCTGCTGCGCCTCATCGCCGAGAGCGTGGTGGCCAGGCAGACGCCGCGCGAGGCGATGATAATCGTGATCGACTACCGCAGGTCGCTGCTCGACTCGGCGGCCACCGAGCACCGGATCGGCTACGCGGCGTCGAGCGCCGCCGCCGCCGACCTGATCAACGACGCCCGGCAGGCGCTGCTGAAGCGCCTGCCGCCGGCCGACCTGACCCCCGACCAGCTGCGCTCGCGCAGCTGGTGGAAGGGGTCCGACCTCTACATCGTGGTCGACGACTACGACCTGGTCGCCACCTCCAACAACCCGCTGCAGCCGCTGGCCGAGCTGCTCCCGCAGGCCCGCGACATCGGCCTGCACCTGATCATGTCGCGACAGATGGGCGGCGTCGGCAGGGCGATGTTCGACCCGGTCATCACCAAGATCAAGGACATGGCCAGCCCCGCGCTGGTCATGTCGGGCAACAAGGACGAGGGGTTCGTCTTCGGCAACATCCGTCCGCAGCCGCTGCCGGTCGGCCGTGGCTACTTCGTCGACAGGAGGTCGGGCGCGCGGCTGTCGCAGACCGCCTACCTGCCCTGAGCGCGCCGTTCCATCAGCTCCCTGAGGAAGGGGCTGATGGCCTCGCGCAGCTCCCCGTCCTTCCTCCTGAGCGCCTCGACCAGGTGCTCGGGAAGGGCGGGGGGCTCCTCGTCGACCGGCTCCCACCTCGCATGGGCCAGCGCGCTGGCCAGCGGCAGCACCCGCGCGTACGGCAGGATGACCGCCGCCTCACCCAGCGCCACCAGGACGGCGCCGTCGGACCTGCGGCCCACTGTCCTGATCATTGCTGACTCCTGGGATAGACGTAGTACCAGGGAATTCCGGCCGTCTCCAGCGCGGCGACCAGGTCGGGCCCCGGCTCGTGGGTGAACACCACATGGTCGATGTCGCCGGCCCGGACTCCGCCGTGGATCTGCGCCTCGACGTACACCGCGCGCAGAAACCTCTCGTCGGTGTAGTCGCGCAACGGGCCGCCCAACGGGTCGTCCTGGCCGAATGCGCCCGGCCCCGGCACATTGTAGGACTCGGGGCGGGGGTCGTTGATCGGGCTGGGCACGACGGCCCTTGAGCCTTCGTAGGAGTCGCCCACACAGAAGGTGGTCCTGTCCCTGATCTCCGGGCGGAGGGTGATCTGCGCCTCTCCGTACTGGGCGACGCGGCCCGCCGTGTCGATCCCGATCCTGGTGGGGTCGGAGGCCTGCTCGAAGAGGTTCACGTAGCCGTAGATCGGCCGCTGCTCAGGCGGCAGGTCCGCCGGATAGCCGAACCAGCCCTCCTCCAAGGCGGACCTCCGGAGGGTGTCGAGCGCGCCTCCGGACCAGGCGACCTCGAACTGCGTCTTGAACCGGCCCTCGGTCAGCACGGCGAGCAGGTGCTCGGGGTCGATCCGCAACGCCACGGGCCGGTCGTCGAGCAGGTCCACCAGCTCGTCGCGCAGGTGCGCGCGCAGCCGCCCGCCCTCCACCCCCAGGTCGTCGGCCAGCGCCAGGATCTGCTCGGCGATGCCGGCGTGGGTGTACAGATAGTCGGCCTCCGCGAGGTCGGGCGTGCGCTCCTCCAGCCGCGCCTTCAGCACGTCGCGTTCGGCGACAGCACTGGCGTATGCGGCGCTGTAGGTGTCGCCCAAGAACTCCATGTTCTCCACGGCGATCGTCAGTTCCCGCAGCGGGACGTACTCGGCGACCAGCCGGGGATCGGGGACCGCCCGCACCTGGAGCGCGCCCTCCGGCGGCCGGACGTCCGGCCGGGCGAGAGCGGACGGCTCACCCGCCGTGGCGGCGGGTGGCTCGCTCTCCGGCAGGAAGATCTTCGCGGCGCCGTCCGTCGACCCTGCCGGGGCGCGGTGGTCGAAGGCGATCACGGGACGGCCCGTCAGGTCGGCCACCTGCTGGATGATCAGGCTGTGGCGGACGGCGTGCGGCCCCCTGAGCAGGATCGCCGCGTCGGGATCGGCCACCAGCCGCGGATCCATGGCGAGGACCGCCGCCAGGTCCATGGGCTTGGCGGACCGCTCCTCCAGCCGAAACTCGTTGAAGGTGGTGCCGACGCTGACCGTGACCGCGCCCTCCACCCGCGTGGACACGGCGGCGTCCGACGCGCCGAGCTCAGCGGCCAGGCGCTCGTGCCCGACGCTCAGCACGCGCCGGCTCAGGTCGGGAACCCGCGCCCCGGCGGGAGTCTCGGCCAGGTAGAGCCTGATGCCCTGCCTGCCGTCGGGCGTGCGGAAGGCGTCGCGCTCCACGGCGACGACCCTGATCTCGGCGCCCGGCGGCAGCGTGTCACCCGAGCGGGTACGGATCACGGTCTCCACCGGCACACCGTCACCGGCCGGGAGGCTGTCCTGGCGCGTGGACCGGCCGGAGACGCCCTCCGCGGCGAACCTGGCGACGAGGGCGTCGACGTCGCCGTCAGGCAGCTCGTCGTGGCGGTAGACCGTGCGTGACACGTTCCGCGAGGCCGCCGCGTCCCAGTCGACGACCCGAAGGCTCTGGGCGTGGACGTCGGCCCAGCTCGCCGCGAAACCGGGGTGCAGGTTCCGGTTGGCCAGGTCGTCCAGCCGTACCCACTGGATGTTCTGCGCATCCCGGGAGACAGGCCTGATCTCCACGGGCTCGCCGACGGTGGCGATGACCGTCTCGTAGGACCAGCGTCCGTGGTCGTCGACATGGCGACCGTGGATCTGGACGGCGGACGGGTCCAGCGTGCTCTGTTCGGCCGCCTCCCGCAGAGCGGCGGCCACACCGCCCTCCTTCAGGTCCCTGACACCGCCGGGCAGTGACCACGTGTCCCCGCCGTCCGAGGCGACGTGCCGCATGAGGACGTAGACCTCGCCGTCCGCGTCCTTGCTCAGCAGCAGCAGACCCGCGGCCCCGTTGGTGCCCCGGTGGCGTCCTGCCTCGCACGCGCAGAAGACCCAGCCATCGCCCGATCTGGTCACCTCGCTCACGTAGACCGTGTCGCCGTCGACCCGGTCCACGCGGAACTCGGTGTCCGGCCGGAAGATCAGCCGTCCTTCACCGGGATATCCGGTCGCGACACTGATGTCCTGCGCCGTCCGCGACGTGACGACGAAGTTGACCGCGCCGGGCTTCGCGACGGCCTGGCCCGGTTCGCGGAATGCGACGGTGAACCTGGGACTGGAGAACGTCGCGCCCGGCACGAAGGCCGCTCGACGTGCCTCGGACACCATCGCGCTGACGTGTGCCTGCCCCGCGAACGGCGCCTGGTGCTCGGCCAAGCTGTCCAGCGCGGCGAGGACGCCCCGCACGTGTGCCTCGAACCGAAGCCAGGTGTTCGGCGTCGCGCATCTCCGTGGTGGCGGTCTCCTTGACGACCGCCGATCCCCCGTCGGTCAGCGTGACGCGTTCGACCTTGACCGACTCGGTGCCGTTGGACAGCCGGACGGGCTCGCCGACCGTCCCCTTGGCGGACAGCGCGGCGAACTCGTCGTGTGTCATGCCCTGCCGTGACGGCGGCTCGGAGCGGGTCGTGCCCCAGTTGATCAGGCCCTCGATCCTGTTGCCCGGCTCGGGCGTGCGCTCGCCCGCCAGGCTCGTGGGGGGCGGCTCACCGGCACGCGACGCCGGACCCTCGGCACGCGAGGCCGGGGCGTCCACGCGCGGGCCCGGGACCTCGGCACGCGAGCCCGCGTCGTCGGTGCGGGCCGCGGAGGTGTCGGCCCGCGAACCTGGGGCGAGGGCGCGCGTGCCCGCGTCGTCGGCGCGCGGGGCCGCGTCGTCGGCGCGCGGGGCCGGGGCGTCTGTGCGCGCGGTGGAGGCGTCGGCATGCGGGGCCACCGTGTCCCCGGCCTTTCCGCCGTCCCCGGGCCTTCCGCCCGTTGCCGACTCTGGCGCGGTGCCGCGGGTCCGGTCGCCGCCCGCTTCCGCGAGCTCCCTCGGCGAGCCGCTGCGATCCAACGACCCGTGGTGCGCGAACGCCCGCTCCGCCCTGCCCGTCCACTCGGGGTGGGCCTCCGGCCTGCCTGTCCGTTCGGGGCGGGTGCCCGGCCTGCCACCGGGGTCGGGCTCGGAGTCCGGACGATGGGCCCGCTCGTGGGTCACCTCGCCCCTGACGCCCCGCTGGGGCACCGCCGCGGCCCCCGCCTGTGTGCTGTCGTCCGCGCGAGTCCCGCCGGTCCTGACCTCGTCCGGTACGGCCCGCGCCACGTCCGCCACCTGGTGGGCCGTCTGGTCGGCCATCTGGTCGGCCGAGGCCCTCGCCAGGCTGGTCACGTCGTGGTGCCCTACGCCGGTCATGTCGTGGCGGGTGCCCGTGTGGATCCCGTCCGGCAGGAGGCCGGAGGCGGACGTCGGGGTGGTCGAGAAATCGCCGGGAAGACCCTTGCCCGCCCCGTCGAACGGGCTCTTGGTCGGCGTCGCCGTACCATCCGCGGGAACGAGGTGGACGTCCGGCCTGCCGGGAACGGGCAGTGCGCCGCCGCCAAGGCCGTTACGGTCGATGCCGCCCACGAAGCCGGAGGTGATCCCCTCCGCCACCAGCTTCCAGTTGATGGGCCGCCCGGTGGAGGCCGCCGCCCACACCTCGGACACCAGGGCGGTGATGCCGCCGACCACCCCCGACTGGGCCATGAAGACCAGCATCGACTTGCTCGGCAGCAGCCCGGTTCCCAGACCCAGGAGCGCCCCGGACAGCGCGCCCGTGCCCGCCGACATGAAGACCTGGCCGAAGTCGACGTTGTCCCTGCGTGACTGGCTCGCCTGGACGGCGTAGTCCATCGCGCCCATGATCGTGCCGAAGAGCCCGCAGTAGAGCAGCAGCCGCTTGGCCAGTTGCGCGATCATGGCGCGGCTGAACAGGGCGCGGAAGCCGATCCAGGTGAGAGCGGGTCCGGCCAGGAGGGTGCCGCGCAGCAGGAGCACTCCCCCGATCTGCACGACGAGCAGCGCCACCGTCAGCTTGATCATCCGCTTGGTGTACTCGACCTGGACCCCGAGGTCGTTCAGGGCGAGGGCCATGGCGGCCAGGCGGTTGACGGCGTCGGCCTGGTGCCCGGTGGTCGTGGTCAGGACGTGCCTGACGAAGGCTTTCAGCGCCTCGCCGTCCCACTCGTCCTGGTCGGGTGGCGGGGATCCGAGCAGGCCCCTCGACGGATCGCCGTCAGGGCCGCCGACCACCTCGCGCAACGCGGTCACGAGCGTGTCGGCGAGCCGGAACAGGGCCTTCTCGTCGCCCTGCGGCCAGTCCATGCCGACGACCCAGCCGATCCACGGTCGGGCGAACGCGGGGATGGGCACGCCGTCGAGCAGACCACCGATCAAGCGTCTGGCCGTTCGACCGTTTCGTAGGTGTTCGCGGTGCCCTTCAGGCCGTCGCCCACCCGGTCCAGCTCGTCGGCGTACTTCTGGAGCGCGTCGAGGATGCCGTCACGCATCGCGGGATAGGCCTTCTCCAGTTCGGCCCCGTACATGTCGCTGCCCATCGGCCGACCGGCGTCGGTGAAGGCGGCGACCACTCTCTCCCTGACGCCCCTGACGAACCTGGCTTCCTCGCGTGCGTCGGAGCCGCGTCGCCCGACACCCTTCCAGCGAACGGTGAAGCCTGTCACATGCGCCTTTCTGGCCCCAGAACTTCCATTAACGCGAAATATTGCCAGATTCCCGGCGAAGCTCGTCCAGGATCGCGAACTCCTCCGCGGTGAGGTCCGCGGCGACGGTGAGCTCGCCCTGCGAGGTGTGCAGGACGATCGGCTCGGCGTGCTCGGCGGGGACGACCTCGAACAGCGGGTTCTCTGAGCTCATGCCTCCGAAACTACCTGGCCGCTATGCTCGATCTTGTCCTTTTTGAGCATCTCCGGGAGGCGCGGCCGGTGGCTGGTCTTGATGTCCACTTCCAAGCACTGGACGAGTGCGCCAGAGCGGCGAACAACGCGAGCAAGGCGCTCGTTCCCGGCGCCATGATGTCGGCCGAGAAGCTGCCGGCACCTCCGAAGCCGGGCACGCCGACCGACTCCACCGCCTTCGGCAGGCTCGGCAACTCCCAGAGCCTGGCGAAGGACATCGACACGATCTGGCACGACATCCTCGAAACAGATCTCGGGCTGGCCAGGGACAAGCTGGCAGGCGTCGAGCGCGCGCTCGACAAGGTCGAGGCGAACGTCCGCGCGGCGGACAAGCCATGAGCGGCCAGAACCCGACGCCGGGTGTCGACCGGCTCGACGTGCTGATCCATCAGGTCAACAGCGATCCCGGCGCCATCCGCACGATGGCCAAGCAGTGGCGGGCGGTCGCGAGCGGGGTCCTCGACGAGACCGGCAAGCTCGGCAAGGCCGTCATCGAGGTGGGCAGGACCTGGCACGGCGAGTCGGCGGAGTCCTTCCAGAGCTACATGCAGAATTACGGCAGGGCGGGCGACGGCCTGCACGACGCGCTGGCGGGGTGCGCGAACGCGGTGGACACGCTGGCGACCACCCTGGAAACCTCGGAGAGCAAGGTCAGGTGGATCCGTGAGGATCTCATCACGCGCGCCGGGCAGTATCAGAGGGACTGGGCCAAGCTGAACCCCGACGACCCGCAGGGAGTCAACAAGGGGCTGAAGGAGATGGGCGACAAGGCCGTCGCCGATGCCGAACGCGAGGTCTCCAAGGCCAACACCGCCCTCAGCGACGCCAAAACGGCCATCGCGGACGCTCTGAAGCTGAGGACGGTCACGTACAAGAGCATCCCTGACCCGCTCCCGCGTGACTTCGTCCCTGACGACAAGCACGCCAAGACCCAGTGGACGCCTACCGATCTCACCAAGACCACCGAGCTGGCGGGAACGACCACGATGGGCGGGGGCGCGGGCGGCGGCGGTGGCGGTGGGTACGGCGGCGGCGGGGTCTCCTCGGCGGGCGACGTGCCGGCCCCCCGCGCCCAGGTGGTCGAGTGGATCAAGGAGGCGCTGAAGATCATCAGATCGCCGGAGATGGCCGGGATCATGCGCTCGCGCGGCATCGACGTGAGCGACCTCGACCCCAACGACCCCAAGGACATCGAGCGGATCTGGACGATCATCCATCACGAGTCGGGCGGTAACCCGAGCGCGATCAACAACTGGGACATCAACGCCAAGAACGGCGTGCCGTCGCAGGGCCTCATGCAGACGATCCCGCCCACCTTCAACACCCACAGCCTGCCGGGGCACAAGCAGATCCTCGAGCCGGTCGACAACATCATCGCCGGCGTGCTCTACACCTACAAGCGCTACGGGGACCTGGGCCAGCACCCCGGCATCGCGTCCCTGGAACGCGGCGGCGGCTACCGGCCGTACTAGCGACCGGGCAGCCAGCCCGGCGGGAAGATCAGCGCGCGCAGGCCGTGCCCTTCGAGCTTGCCCGCCCATTCCTCGGGTGTGGTGGCGATCGGGCCGTCCACGCCGTCGGACAGGTTGTAGGCGGGCGTGTAGCCCAGGCCGGAGCCGGCCAGCCTGGCGTACAGCTCGGTGAGACGGCTGGACGGCAGGTTCCGCAGGGGGAACTTGGCGGCGTCGTATCCCAGGACGTAGCCGGTGTTGCCCGCCCAGATCCGCGCGAACTCGGCGCCGTTCTCCTTCGCCGAACCGACCGGCTGCCCGTGGGCGAGGTTGACCATGGCCTTGATGCCGACGGAGCCGCTCGCGTAGGCGATGCCGTCCACCGTCGCGTAGACGAGCGTGGTCAGCGCGTACGAGGGGAACCCGGCGCTGAAGATCTTGGCCGCGTTCGCCCCGAAGAGGGCCTTGAGCAGCCGGGCCGTCTTGATCAGCTTGACGATCCTGACGGTGGCCACGGCGTACAGCCAGGTGGTCATCGGCTGGAACATGACCATCCACACCAGCTGCAGCAGCTCGTTCTCGATCTCGGCGAAGCGGCGGCGCACGTCGTCGACGATCTTGGCGTAGGCCGTACAGACGATGGACACGACCCGCAGATCGGCCACGAAGGCGGCGGGCAGCGGCCTGATGTTGGTGTTGTAGACGGTGGAGAAGGAGTCGATCCCCGCGCCCGTGTTGTCCTTGACCACGGAGGCGTAGGCCTGGTCGGCCCGGTAGGCGAGCCCGCTCTTCGGGTCGTCGCCTCCGTCGATCGCGTCGGCTAGCTTGTCGAAGATCTGCGCGGCGCGGCGCAGCTTGTCCGGCGAGGCCTCGGGGGCGACGACTCCCGCCCACACGCGCAGGCCCACCAGCGTGCCGGCGGTGCCCGCCATGAACGTCATCATCAGGCGGTTGACGGGGAAGGCGGCGGCGATCACGGCAGCGGACCCTTCGGCATGAAGTCTCGCAGGTCCGGCAGCTCGTAGACGGGGATGTCCTTGACCGTCATGTCGTCGGCGCTGGCCCAGTCGGCCACCGCCACGTTGTCCCGCATGATGGTCAGCTTGTCGCCGACGTCGCCGTAGGCGAGGCCGAACTGGCCGAGCAGCTTCATCATCTCCACGCGCTTGGGCGCGTACCACTCGGCGAACTTCCGGTCCGACTCCTCCTCGATCGGCCAGTTGCCGAGCTCCTCCAGCTCCCTGACGGCGTGCTTCACGGCCGCGTCGAGGTCGGCGCCGATGTCACGGAAGGCGGTTGCGGCGACGGTGTGCTGGGATAAGTGCGCGTTCAGCTGCGGCGGCTCGCTCATAGGGTCTCCCAGGAAATGAATCGGGCGGATCACGCCTTTCGGTCATGATCCGCCCGGTTCATTTCGCGGAAGTCGAGCTCTGATTACTTACATGTATCGAGCGGTTCACCCGCAGTTGGCGAAACCGGAGCTGGTGCTGCCCTGGTCCGTGCTGCCGGAGAACTTCACACAGCTGCCCTTCCCGTACGCCTTGGCGACCGCGTAGTACTTGTACGAGCCGCTGTCGGTGACGGGAGACTTGCCCTGGATCTCCAGGGTGGCAGTGACACTGCTCAGCTGGCCGATCTTGGCGGTCTTCATCGTGACCACGCAGTTGTAGCCGCTGCTGCTGTTGTACAGCTGGTAGGTCGTGCCACCGGCGAAGCTCGCCTGACGCTGAACGTAGAACCCGCCGCCGCAGGCCTGGGCCGGCGTGTACGGGTTGGTCGTCTCGGCGGGCGGCTCCGAAGGCTTCGTCGGAGTCGGCTTGGGTTCCGCGGGCTTGGTCGGGGTCGGCTTCGGCTCCGTGGGGGTCGGTCTGGGCTGCGTCGGGGTCGGCTTCGGCTCCGTGGGAGTCGGCTTCGGCTGCGTCGGGGTCGGCTTCGGCTGCGTGGGGGTCGGCTCGGCGGACTTGGTCGGTGTCGGCTCGACCGGGTCTGTCGGCTTCGTCTGCGTCGGGGTCGGCGTCGGCTCGGCGGGCTCGGTCGGCTTCTGCTTGGTGGGCGTGGGCTCCGGCTCCTGCGTCGGCTTCTCCTTCGGCGGAGCCTCGGGCTCGCCCTCCTTCGTCTTGGTGGGCTTCGGGTCCGGCTTGTTCGTCGGCTCGGCCGTCACCGTCACGGTGGGGGCAGGCGAGGGCACCGGCGGGGCCGTCGTCGGCGGCACCGCGATGTTCTGCGTCGGCACCGGCTGCGGCGAGCTGACCGAGGTCAGCTCGGGCTCGGGCAGCGGGCTGCTCGGGTCGTCGGTCGGCAGCTCGAACGGCATGACGTCGGTCGACTCGGGCACCGGCGTCTGGGCCCACGGCACCGCCACCTTGCCCTGGCCCTGCTGCGTGCCCTGCGGCTGGGGCTGCGCCTGCGTGACGCCGTTGCCCGTGCCGGTGGTCGAGGTCTCGCCGTTGGGGCTCGGCACGGCGTCGGAGACCCGCTTGCCCTCGGCGGCCACGGTGTTCGCGTTCAGGGTCGCCGTGCCCGCGTACTGGTTGGCGCCCCACAGGCCGACGGCGGAGATCGCCACGACCGCCGCCATCGCCGCGACCAGCCCCACGGGGAACGGCCTGCGGGCGGGCGGCGGCGCCTGCGCGGGCACCGAGACGATCGGGTGAGGGTGAGGGTGAGGGCCAGGCTGCGGCTCCTGCGGCGGCTCGGCCGGCGGCGGGCCCCACGCCTGGGGAGCGGCCGGCACGGGCGCTGTCTGGACGGGGTCGAGCTCGGGCTCGGGCGTCCGGTACATCGGCAGCCTGAGCGTGCCCTCCAGCGGCGGCGCGGGGTCGGGGACGATCACCGCGGGCGCGCCGGCGACGAGCTTGTCGGCGTTCTTGTCGCCGAGCAGCTGCAGCAGCGCGGTGTAGGTGGTCGGCCGCTTCGCGACCTCCTTCGACAGCGCCGCCACCACGACCCTGCGCAACGGCTGGGGCAGCGGGCCGACATCGGGCTTCTCGTCGAGTACGGCCCGCGCCTCGTGCTCGAAGGGAGCGCGTCCCGTGGCGGCGTACACCACGATCGCCGCCCACGAGAAGACGTCGGAGGGCGGGCCGTACCGCAATTCCTTCAGCTGCTCGGGCGAGCGGTAGCCGAGCTCGCCCACGGGCTCGCCGATCGCCGCGTCGGTCACCCTCGGGCCGTCCGCGCCGAGGATCACGTTGTGCGGGGTGAGGCCCCTGTGGGTGACGCCCGCCAGGTGCGCGGAGGTCAGCGCGGTCAGCACGCCGACGGCGACGCGCTCGAGCGCGTCGCCGTCGAGCGGCCCGTCGGCCTCGACGGTCTCCGCCAGGCTGCGGCCCTCGACGTGCTCACGCACGACGTACGGCATGCCGTCCGCGACGCCGACATCGAACACGCGGGCCACATAGGAGCTGGAGACGCGCTTGACACTGCGCAGCCGGTCCAGGGTCTCGCTGTCTTCCGCGGACTCGCCCGTCAGCGGCTTGATGGCGCGTGTTTCTCCGTCATCGGAGTCACGCCCCAGATAGACCACGCCGCGCGGGCCCTCGCCCAGGCGTCCGACGATGGCGTAGTCACCAAAGCGCTCAGGGTCTCCTGACGACAAGGCGTCCATGACCCACCTTTCGACGACAAATCATGATCAGAGCACATTGAACCAAATCTGCCCCACCCGTAACGAGCGTTTCGCGGCAGATCCTGACAGTTCACCGTTAAGTCGTAATCATTTGGGGCGTCCAGCCCGCCATCCCCTGCGCTTGCCCATCGGTGCGACCAGCCGCGTGACCAGGATCACACCCGCGAGAACCAGCGCCGACGCCGCCACGATCGCCGCGATGGTGATCGCCCGCCAGTTGACGGCCGGCGCCTTGGCGATCGCGCTGTCCGGCAGCGGCGGCGGCAGCGGAGGGGCCAACTCCACCTGCTCGTTCGGCAGCACCGAGGTCACCGCGAGCAGCGGGTTGACCACACCCGCTCCCGTGCCGGCGCCGAGCGCGCCGTCGGCGGTCACCTCGATGCGCCGCCGTACCTGCTCCTGGGTGAGCTTGGGGTAGCGGGAGCGCACCAGCGCGGCCACGCCCGCCACGTACGGCGCCGCGTAGCTCGTCCCGTTCAGCCCCTCCATGAACAGCCCGCCCGGCCACGTGCTCGTAACGGCCTGTCCCGGTGCCATGACGGCCACGTTGGACTTGGTGTTGGAGAAGACCGAACGCTGACCCTCCGGTCCCACCGAGCCCACCGAAAGCACGCCGTCGTAGGCGGCTGGGTACTCCAGCTGCTCCTTGTCCTTGGGGTCGGAGTTGCCCGCGGCCGCGACGATCACGATGTCCTTGGCCAGCGCGTACTGCACGGCCGCCCTCAGGGCGGGCATGTCGCCGGTCTGGGTGGAGATGTTGATCACGTCGACGTTCATATCGGCCGCCCTGGTGATGGCCGCCACGAGGATGGCGGGGTCGCCCCTCTCTTTGTTCGTCTGCTTGAGCGACACGAGCGTGACGGCGGGGGCGACACCGTAGAAGGGGAGGTCGCTGCGGTACCTGCCCGCGATGATGCCCGCCACCGCGGTGCCGTGGCCCACGCAGTCGCCGTTGCCGGTGGAGGTGAGGTCTTCCTCCGTGCGGAGCGGGACCAGCGGATGCTTGGAGTCGACGCCGCTGTCGATCACCGCCACGGTGACGCCTTCGCCCCTGGTGAGCGGCCACACCCGCCGCGTGTCCATGCGGGTCTGCGCCCACAGCGTGGGAGAGAGCTCGGTCAGGCCCGGCTCGGGCTGAGGATCGCACTTGGCGGGGGCGGCCTCGGCGGCGAGCGGCACGAGCGTGACCGTCATCGCCAGGCTGACGGCGAGAAGAACCCTTCCGACCATGGAGCCAGAGCCTAGCCCGCCCCATATATCCGGATGAACCGGAATCGCCGCGAAACCCCGGCCTCGCCGTACCGGCTGAGGGACCCGCACCCACCACCCGGCCCCGGCCTGGAAGGCCCCGGCCCGGCACCCACCTGATGCCGGGCCGGGGCTTCAGAGGTCAGCGGGTCGCCGACTCGATGTTGCCGCGGTAGGTGTTGATCACCCGAGCCGCCTCCTGCAGCTCCTCAGCCATCCGCTGGAACGAGGCCCGGTAGTTCTGCCAGGCCCCGCCGAACCGCTCGGCTCCCGGCCCCGTCCAGGCGGTGCCGACCTTGGCCGCCTCCCGATCCAGCGCCGCCATCGTGCTGCGCACCGCCTCGGCCTGCTGGGTGAACTGGGTGGCCATCTGCTGCATCTCCGCGGGGTTGCCACCGAGCAAGTTGTGCGTCATGCGCTCCTCCAGGGTCGACCGACGGGCGCCCTCACGATAGGCAGGCAACCCCGCCATCGCCCCCGGTTATGCCGAGCGGCTATGGTCCCTCCGGAGGATTGTTCGGACATAGGGGGTCAACCATGCGCGAGGTCGTGGTCACCGGCGGCGGGACCGGCATCGGCTACGCCGTAGCGGCCGCGTTCGCCGCACAGGGCGACAAGGTCACGATCACCGGCCGCCGCGAGCAGGTGCTGCGCGAGGCCGCCGAGAAGCTGGGCGCCTCCTTCGTCGCCTTCAACGCCGCCAGCCCCGTCGCCGTGCAGGAGGCGCTCGCCCACCTGCCCAGGAGCGTCGACGTGCTGGTCAACAACGCGGGCGGCAACACCAACCTCGACCGGCAGAAGCGCGAGGACGACCTGATGGACCTGGCGGAGGCGTGGTGGGCCAACCTCAACGCCAACCTCCTGTCGGCGGTCCTCGTCACCACCGCGCTGCTGCCCCGCCTGGCCAAGGGCGGCAGGATCATCTCCATCGGCTCCATCGCGGCCCGCGGCACCGGCTCCGGCTCGTACGGCGCGGCCAAGGCCGCCCTCGAGTCGTGGACCGCCGACCTGGCCGCCGAACTGGGTTCCAGGGGCACCGCCAACGTCGTGTCGCCCGGACTCATCCTCGACACGGAGTTCTTCAGGGGCCGCCTGACCCCCGAGGGCGTCAAGCACCGGGTCGACAGCACCCGCAACGGCCGCGCCGGAACCCCCGACGACATCGCGGAAACCGTCCTGTTCCTCGCCTCTCCCGGCGCCGGCCACTTCACCGGACAGGTCCTTCACGTGAACGGCGGCGCATACCTGGGCAGGTGACCGCCCCTAGACTCCTTTGCAGTGGTGGAGAAAGGAAAGACGTCGGTGCGGAAAGTTCTGATCGCCAACCGGGGCGAGATCGCCGTCCGGATCGCCAGGGCGTGCGAGGACGCCGGCCTGGCCAGCGTCGCCGTCTACGCCGAGCAGGATCTTGACGCGCTCCACGTCAAGGTGGCCGGCGAGGCCCACGCGCTGGGCGGCCAGTCGCCCGCCGAGACCTACCTCAACGTCGACAAGCTGCTGCGCGTGGCCGCTGAGACGGGCGCCGACGCCGTCCACCCCGGCTACGGCTTCCTCGCCGAGAACGCCGGCTTCGCCCAGGCCGTCATCGACGCCGGGCTGACCTGGATCGGCCCGCCCCCCGCCGCCATCGCGGCGCTCGGCGACAAGGTGCAGGCCAGGCACATCGCGCAGAAGGTGGGCGCGCCCCTGGTCGCGGGCACCAAGGACCCCGTGTCGGGGGTCGAGGAGGTCGTGGCGTTCGCGCGCGAGCACGGCCTGCCCGTCGCGATCAAGGCGGCGTACGGCGGCGGCGGCCGTGGCCTGAAGGTCGCCAGGACGATCGAGGAGATTCCCGACCTGTACGACTCGGCGGTCCGCGAGGCCGTCACGGCGTTCGGCCGCGGCGAGTGCTTCGTCGAGCGCTACCTCGACCGTCCCCGCCACGTCGAGACCCAGTGCCTGGCCGACACCCACGGCAACGTCGTCGTGGTCAGCACCCGCGACTGCTCGCTCCAGCGCCGCCACCAGAAGCTCGTGGAGGAGGCGCCCGCGCCGTTCCTCTCCCAGGAGCAGGTCGACCTGCTCTACACCAGCTCCAAGGCGATCCTGCGCGAGGCGGGCTACGTCGGGGCCGGCACCTGCGAGTTCCTCGTCGGTCAGGACGGCACGATCTCCTTCCTCGAGGTCAACACCCGCCTCCAGGTCGAGCACCCGGTGACCGAGGAGGTCGCGGGCGTCGACCTGGTGCGCGAGATGTTCCGCATCGCCGCCGGCGAGGCCATCGGCTACGACGACCCCGCCCTGCGCGGCCACTCGATCGAGTTCCGCATCAACGCCGAAGACCCGGGCCTGAACTTCCTGCCCGCCCCCGGCACGCTGACCGTCATGCGCGCCCCCTCCGGCCCCGGCGTACGGCTCGACGCGGGCTACGAGGAGGGCATGACCGTCCCGCAGACCTTCGACTCGCTCGTCGCCAAGCTCATCGTCACCGGGCGCACCCGTGCCGAGGCCATCGAGCGTTCGCGCCGGGCGCTTGCCGAGTTCGAGATCGACGGCATGCCGACCGTGCTGCCCTTCCACCGCGCGGTGGTCGCCGACCCCGCCTTCACCGCCGAGCCGTTCGCCGTCCACACCCGGTGGATCGAGACCGAGTGGGAGGGCGGCATCCCGCCGTACTCGGGGGCGGTCGACGCCGCCGAGCCGGCCGCCAGGGAGAGCGTGACCGTGGAGGTCGGCGGCAAGCGGCTGGAGGTCGTGCTGCCCGCGGGGTTCGCGTCCGCCAGCCGTACGGCGGCGCCCGCCAAGCCGTCGCGCAGAGGATCGGGCGGCGCCAAGAAGGCGGCGGCGAGCGGAGACGCGCTGGTCAGCCCCATGCAGGGCACGATCGTCAAGATCGTGGCCGCCGACGGCGACACGGTGGCCGAGGGTGACACCGTCGTGGTGCTCGAGGCGATGAAGATGGAGCAGCCGCTGGCCGCGCACAAGGCGGGCACCATCACCGGGCTGTCCGCCACCGTCGGGCAGACCGTCACCGCGGGCGCGACCATCTGCGAGATCAAGGACGCTTAGCGGGTAGGTTTCACGGTAGAGGAACTTTGCCGACTGCTCATTCGTCCTGAAGGACGAAGGAGGCTTGCTGCCCATGACCCATTCGCTGCGCCGGACGACGGCCGCGATCGCGGCTCTGATCGCCGGTCTGTTCGCCGTTTTCGCGCTTTCGCCCGCCGCGCACGCCGCGGCCCCACCCGACGCCGCCACGGTGCTCGCCACGTGGAAGGGCGGAGACCATCTGTTCGTGCAGTCCGGCTCGCCGCTCAGCTCCGATGAGCAGTCGGGCATCCGTGACGCGCTCAAGGGCGCCGACAACAAGATCTACGCTGTGGCGCTGCCCGACAACTCCGTGCAGGAGTCGCAGCTCGGCACCTACTTCACCGAGCTCGGCAAGGCGCTCGACCAGGCCGGCCGGCCGATGGCCACCATCGCGGTCATCGACGGCAAGACCCTGTACGCCGCTTCGAGCCAGGTGAAGCAGTCCGTCGTCACCCGGATCACCAGCCTCTCCACCAACGCCAACCCCGGCGACATCGTGGCGGGCATGGAGGACTTCACCAACCGCATCGACCTGGCCGCCTCGGGCAAGCGCACCGCGCTCGACACCGGCAGCAAGGCCGACGGCGGCTCCGGCACCGGCGCCCTGGTCGGCCTCGGCGTGCTGGCGCTCGTCGGCGGTGGCGGCTACTTCCTCTACTCCAAGAACAGGAAGAAGAAGCTCGAGGCGCAGCGCGCCGCCGAGCTGGCCGCGGTCAAGACGACCGTCGAGGAGGACGTCACCACGTTCGGTGAGGAGATCACCGCGCTCGACACCGACGTCAAGCTCGCCGGCGCGGGCGGCCAGAACATCACCGAGTGGCAGACCGCCCTCGACTCCTACGAGAAGGCCAAGACCCAGCTCGACTCGATCACGCAGGCCGAGCAGGTCCGCGACGTCACCACGACGCTCGAGGACGGCCGCTACGCGCTTGCCGTGGTGAAGGCCAGGGTCAACAACCAGCCCGTCCCCGAGCGGCGGGCGCCCTGCTTCTTCAACCCGCAGCACGGCCCCTCGGTGCGTGACGTGCGCTGGGCCCCGCCCGGCGGCGCTCCGCGCGAGGTCCCGGCCTGCGCGGCCGACGCCACGGCGGTGGAGAGCGGCTACGACCCGCAGACCCGCCAGGTCATGGTCAACGGCCAGTACCGCCCCTACTACGACGCCGGTCCCGCCTACCAGCCCTACGCCTACGGCTACTACGGCGGCTTCGGCGACATCATGACCATGATGTTCGTCGGCACCATGATGGGCAGCATGCTCGGCGGCGGCTTTGGCATGGGCGGCTACGGCGCAGGCTACGCGGAGGGCTACTCCGACGCCGGTGCCGGAGGTGACTTCGGCGGCGGCGACCTCGGTGGTGGCGGCGGCTGGGGTGACTTCGGCGGCGGCGGCGACTTCGGTGGTGGCGACTTCGGCGGCGGCGACTGGTAACAGGCTCCGCCTCCTGACCTGACGACGAGGGCCCCGGTGAGCGTTTCACCGGGGCCCTCACGCATGCGCGGGAGCACGCCCACTGCCCACCGCTCGGTACGGCGCGGCATGCGGTCCGGGGCTGCGGTCTCGGCGCTGCGGTCCGGGGACGCACGGTCCCCAGGGAGTGCGGTCCCCGGGGGTGCGGTCCCCGGGGGTGCGGTCCGGCGCGGTGCGGCGGCTTGCGGTACGGGGGCGTGGCCAGGGCGCTGCCCGCGAATGGGGGCAAGTTTGTAAAATGGCGGCAAAGTGATCCGCCTGGCAGATCTCGGGGCCAGTGTCTAGGAGGCCCTGTTGCGCCGTCTGATCCCCCTCGCGCTCCTCGCCGCGCTCGTGGCCCTGTCCTCGGCCGTGGCCCTGCCCACGGCTTCCGCGAACGCCCAGGCGGGCCCGTGCCGTCCCGCCGACCGGGTGAACCTCCGCAAGGTGGACTTCACCAAGGGCCGCGCGCTCCCCCGGTCGTTGCGATGCGCCGACCTCACGGGCGCCAAGCTCGACAGCGTCGACCTCACCCAGAAGGACATGACGGGCGCGATCCTGCGCAAGGCCTCGTTGAAGCAGGCGAACTTCACCCAGGTCACCGCGAAGTACGCCGACTTCCGGCAGGCGAACCTGACCGAGGCCGACCTGGGGCAGCTGCACGCCGACTACGCGGACCTGCGCGGCGCGATCCTCGTGGACGTGGGCGCCACCCAGGCGCAGTTCCCCCGGGCGAACCTCAGCGGCGCGCGGCTCACCAGGGCCGTGCTCGGCCAGTCGAACCTCACGCTGGCCAAGCTCGTCGGCGCCGACCTCATCGACGCCAGGCTCGGCCAGGCCAACGCCCGCAAGGCGGACTTCTCCAAGGCCAAGCTGCACGAGGCCGAGATGGGCTCGCTGCAGGCGCCCAACGCCGTCTTCCGCGACGCCGACCTGCGCGAGGCGGTGTTCAGCTCGGCGGAGCTCGACGGGGCCGATCTGCACGGCGCCAACGTCCAGGACGCCGACTTCACCTTCGCCGACGACCTCGACCTGACGGGCGCCGTGGGCAAACCGAAGACCCTGCCGGACGTCGTAAAGGGCTGGTCCACCCCGTCGCCGACCGCCGCCGAGGAACGCGTGGTCAGCCTGGAGATCGGGACGCAGCCCCCTGCGGCCGGCCGGGGCATCTCCGTCGGGCTCGTGCTGGTGGTCGTCGGCTCACTCGGCCTGGCCGTCACCCTCACCCTGTGGGCGAGCGCCGCCCGCCGCCCCCGCATCCACCGCGCCTGAAGGCAGCCGACTGCGTCCAACGGGCTGACCCCGGCGGATCAGGTCAGATGCCGATGGCGGCCATCGGTTGCATCAGTCTGCGCGCCGCCTCGGTGATCGACCCGGACAGCGACGGGTAGACCGCGAAGGTGTGGGCGAGCTGGTCGACGGTGAGCCGCTGCTGCACGGCGACCGACACCGCGAGGATCAGCTCAGAGGCCCGGGGCGCCACCACGACGCCGCCCAGCACGATGCCGGTGTGCGGCCGGCAGAAGAGCTTGACGAAGCCGTCGTTGAAGCCCTGCATCTTGGCCCTGGCGTTGGTCGACAACGGCAGCTTGACGACGTTGGCCTCGATCTCGCCCGCCTCGATCTGCTTCTGCGACACGCCGACGGAGGCGATCTCGGGGTCGGTGAAGATGTTGGAGGCGACGGTCGCCAGCCGTAGCGGCTGCACGGCCTCGCCGAGCGCGTGCCAGACGGCGATGCGGCCCTGCATGGCCGCGACGGAGGCCAGCATGAGCACGCCCGTGCAGTCGCCGGCGGCGTAGACGCCGGGGGCGGAGGTGCGCGAGACCTTGTCGACCTGGATGAACCCGCCCTTGTCAAGGGTCACGCCCGCCTCTTCGAGCCCAAGGCCCGAGGTGTTGGGGACCATGCCGACCGTCATCAGCGCGTGGGAGCCCTCGGCGGTGCGTCCGTCCTCCAGCGTGACCACGACCCCGTCGGCGGTGCGCTTGACGGAGGAGGCGCGGGAGCGGCCCATGACGTTCATGCCACGCCGCCGGTAGACCTCTTCGAGCACCTCGGCCGCGTCGGCGTCCTCGTTGGGCATCATGCGGTCGCGGGAGGAGACCAGCGTGACCTCGCAGCCGAGCGAGCGGTAGGCGCCCGCGAACTCGGCTCCTGTGACACCGGAGCCGACGACGATGAGGTGCTCGGGCAGCTCGTCGAGGTCGTAGAGCTGCCGCCAGGTGAGGATGCGCTCCCCGTCGGGCTCGGCGCCGCGCAGGATGCGCGGGGTGGCGCCGGTCGCCACGATCACCACATCGGCCCTGATCGTACGGTCACCCGCCCGCACCACCTGGGGGTCGACGAGCCGCCCGCGCGCCTTGATGATCTCGACACCCTCGGCCGCGACCCGCGTCCCGATGTCGGCCGACTGCGCCTGGGCCAGTTCCTTGACCCGTTTGTTGACCAGCGGCAGGTCGACCTCGGCGACCCCGACGTCGCCGTCGGCCCCGCCGTTGTAGTGGATGCCGAGGGACGGCGCGTCGTGCAGCGCCTGCTTGCGGACCGAGGTCGCGATCAAGGTCTTGGACGGCACGCAGTCGGTCAGCACGCAGGCGCCGCCGGGGCCGTCCTCCTCGACCATCGTGACCTGCGCGCCGAGTTGCGCGGCCACCAGGGCCGCTTCGTAGCCGCCTGGGCCGCCACCGATGATCACGATCCTTGTCACGTGTCCTATTGTCCCGCATATCGCGACGCGCCGACGAACGGGGCTACCCTTGGTGGCTGTGCCTGTCTACGCCGCCTATGGCTCCAACATGGACTCCAAGCAGATGGCCATGCGCGCCCCTCACTCGCCGATGCGCGGTGTCGGCTGGTTGCAGGGCTGGCGCCTGACGTTCGGCGGGGAGGACATCGGCTGGGAGGGGGCGCTCTCCACGATCGTGGAGAACCCCGAGGAGCAGGTCTTCGTCGTGCTCTACGACGTCCCCGAGTGGGACGAGAACTCCCTCGACCAGTGGGAGGGCGCCAGCCGCGGCCTCTACCACAAGGTGCGGCTGCGGGTGCAGACACTCGACGGCGAGGTCGTCGCCTGGTTCTACGTCCTCGACAGCTACGAGGGCGGCCTGCCCTCCGCGCGCTACCTCGGCATCCTGGCCGAGGCGGCGGAGAGGGCAGGCGCTCCCGACGACTACGTGAAGGAACTGCGCGGCAGGCCCTGCACGTCCGTGAGCAGCTAGCCGGCTACGACAGCGGCTGGTCCTTGGTCTCCTTCAGCGCGAAGACGTAGACCAGGGTGGAGACCAGCGCCAGCGCCGACATGTACCAGGGGAACAGCCCCGAGTTGCCCGCGTCCTTCAGCGCGGTGCCGATCAGCGGCGCCGTACCGCCGAAGATGGCGACGGTCAGTGAGTACGGGAAGCCCGCGCCCGAGGCCCGCACGCGGGTCGGGAACAGCTCGGAGTTGACCGCGGCCGAGATCGAGGTGAAGCAGCCGAGGAAGACCATGCCGATGAGCTGGATGATCAGCAGGCTGGAGAAGGAGTTCGACAGCGCGCCGAGCAGCGGCACCGGCAGCAGTGTGAAGGCCAGGCCGAAGGCGATGAGCATCGGCCGGCGGCCGACCTTGTCCGACAGCATGCCGAGCAGCGGCTGCAGCACCATGAAGAACAGCAGCGAGATCGTGCCGACCTGCAGCGACATGGCCTTGTCGAAGCCGACGTTCTGCTGGGCGTAGGTGGGCAGGAAGGTCGTCCACGTGTAGTAGGCGACGGTTCCCGCCACGGTGATGCCGACGATCAGGGCGGCCTTGCTCGGGTAGCGGATCAGGAACTCGAAGAGCTTGGGCCGCTCGACCTTGCCCTCCTGGATCTCCTGCGACACGGCGGAGGTCTCGTCGGCACCCCTGCGGATCCACAGGCCGACGAGGCTGAGCACGGCGCCGATGAGGAACGGGAGGCGCCAGCCGTAGGAGTCCATGTCGGGCTTGGACAGCATCGTGGCCAGCAGGGCGGCCAAGCCCAAGGCGAGGAGCTGGCCGATGGTGGTGCTGACGTACTGGAAGCTCGAGAACAGTCCCCTGCGCCCTGGAGGGGCCGACTCCACCAGGAAGGTGGTGGCGGCGGCGAACTCGCCGCCGACCGACAGTCCCTGGATGAGCCTGGCGAGGGTCAGGATGATCGGCGCAAGCACGCCCGCGGCAGCGTAGGTCGGGGTGACGGCCAGCAGGAGCGAGCCGCCGCCCATGAGCATGATGGTGAACGTCATGGCCGCCTTGCGGCCGAACCTGTCGGCGAAGGAGCCGACGAGCAGGCCACCGAGCGGCCGCATGAAGAAGCCCACGGCGAAGATCGCGAACGCGCTCAGCACGGGAACGAGGGGGTTGTCGTTCTGGGGGAATACCTGCGAGGAGAAGTAGACGGCCAGGAAGCTGTAGGCGTACCAGTCGTACCACTCGACCACGTTGCCGACGTTGGCCGCCAGGAGCTGGCGGCTGCGGCTTCGGGGGATGCCGAGTGGCGAATGCTCGAGGGAGGGGGTTGCCACTGGGGCTCCTTTGCTTCGCGTGCGGAGATGGCTTACTGTGCATCCGAACGACCGAAACAGTCAAACATCTGGTCACGAATTTACAAACCCGACATGGAGACAGCCCTCGGTGGACGTTCTCGACCGGCGCCTGGTCGCCGCGTTGCAGGTCAGCCCGCGCGCGTCATGGGGCGAGATCGGCCGGGTGGTGGGCGAGCACGAGCGCACGGTCGCCCGGCGGCTGCAGCGGCTGATCTCCGAGGGCGCGGTCCAGGTCACCGCCATCTACGACGACCTGCGCTCGGGCCACGGCCGCCCCGTCCACCTGCACGTCCAGGTACGGCCAGGCACCGCCCCCGCGGTCGCCGACGCGCTGGCCGGTAGGGCCGACACCCGCTCGGTCTACTCCGTGACGGGCGCGGCCGACATCGGCGCCGAGCTGGTCGCCCCCACCAGGGCCGCGCTGCACGAGATCCTCAACGTCGAGGTGCACGGCATCGACGGCGTCGCCGGCACCCAGACCCAGGTCGTGCTGCACACCTTCCGCACGGTGGCCGAGTGGCACGCGCCGTACCTCACCGACGAGGAGGTCGGCCTCCTGCGCCCCGCGGCGGCGCCGGTGGACCTGCCCGACCACGACGGCCTGTCGCCGTTGGAGAGCGAGATCGCCGAGCTCCTGGTCGCCGACGGCCGCATCGGGTTCACCGCGATCGCCGAGCAGCTCGGCATCTCCCTGCCGACCGCCAGGCGCAGGGTGGCCTCGCTGCTGGAGCGGCGGCTGCTGATGCTGCGCGCGGAGGTGGAGCCCTCGCTGCTCGGCCTGGAGGTCGAGGCGCAGCTGTGGCTGCGTGTGCGCCCGCACGGCCTCGACCAGGTGGGTGAGAGACTCACCAAGGATCCCGGGGTCCGCTACTGCGCGGCCACCTCGGGCACCTACACGATGCTCGTCCAGGTGGCGGTCGCTCACGAGGCCGACCTCTACCGCTTCCTGACGGAGGTCGTCGGCCCCCTGGACGACGTGACCGACGTCAACGTCACCCTCATCACCCGTGCCTACAAGCGCGGATTCCTGCGCAAGAGCCTGGAGTTCTCATGACCCCCGCCGAACTGGAAGTCGCCGAGCTGACCGCCGAGCTGATCCGCGTCGACAGCAGCAACTACGGCGACGGGAGCGGTCCAGGCGAGCGCGCCGCCGCCGAGGTCGTCATGGCGCGGCTGGCAGAGGTCGGCGTCGAGGCCCACTACAGCGAGAGCGCTCCCGGCAGGGGCAACGTGGTCACCAGGATCGAGGGCAGCGACCCCTCGCTGCCCGCCCTGCTGGTCCACGGCCACCTCGACGTGGTGCCAGCCAACGCCGCCGACTGGAGCGTCGACCCGTTCGCCGGGGAGATCCGCGACGGCTACATCTGGGGCCGCGGCGCCGTCGACATGAAGGACATGGACGCGATGATGCTCGCCGTCCTGCGCCAGATGGTGCGCGAGGGCAGGCGGCCGAGGCGCGACCTGGTCTTCGCGTGGGTGGCCGACGAGGAGGCGGGCGGCGTCTACGGCGCCAAGTATCTCACCGCCAACCACCGCGACCTGTTCGACGGCGTCACCGAGTCGATCAGCGAGGTGGGCGGCTACTCACTGGAGGTCGACCCGTCGCTGCGCCTCTACCTCATCGAGACCGCGCAGAAGGGCCTGTCCTGGATGAAGCTGGTCGCCGACGGCACGGCGGGCCACGGCTCGATGCTCAACCCGAGCAACGCGGTGACCGAGGTGGCCAAGGCGGTGGCGCGGCTCGGCGGCCACGAGTGGCCGATCACGCTCACCCCGACCGTGCGGCGGTTCCTGACCGAGGTGTCCGACGCGTTCGGCCTGCCGTTCGACCCTGAGGACCCGGGCCCCGTGCTGGAGAAGCTGGGCCCGCTGGTCCGCTTCGTCGGCGCGACGCTGCACCACACCACCAACCCGACGATGCTGGAGGCCGGGTACAAGGCCAACGTCATCCCCGGCCAGGCCAGCGCGGTCGTCGACGGCCGGTTCCTGCCCGGCTACGAGGACGACTTCTTCAAGACCGTCGACGAGCTGCTGGGGCCGAACGTGCGCCGCGAGTTCGTGCAGCACGACATCGCGCTGGAGACGACGTTCGACGGCGCGCTGGTCGAGTCGATGATCGCGGCGCTGAAGGCGGAGGACCCGACGGCGCGGGCGGTGCCGTACTGCATGTCGGGCGGGACCGACAACAAGACCTTCTTCGCCGACCTCGGCGTGCGCGGGTTCGGGTTCGTTCCGCTCCGTTTGCCGAAGGACATGGACTTCGCGGGGATGTTCCACGGTGTGGATGAGCGTGTCCCGGTTGAGTCGCTCCAGTTCGGAGTGCGGGTGCTCGACCGGCTCCTCCTAAACTACTGAGATGACCTATGTTCACGCCCAGGAGGCCGCTGCCGCCCTGAGGAAGGCCACCGGGCTCGACGTCTTCGACGTGGCGCTCGTCATGGGATCGGGCTGGGTGCCAGCCGCCGACGCGATCGGCGAGACGCTCGTCGAGCTCCCCGTGACCGACCTGCCGGGATTCAACCCGCCCGCCGTGGCCGGCCACGCGGGCAGGATCCGCGTCGTGCGCACCCCCTCGGGGCGCCACGCGCTGATCTTCCTCGGCCGCACCCACCTGTACGAGGGCCTCGGCGTCGAGCCGGTCGTCCACGGCGTGCGTACGGCGCTCGCGGCGGGCGTGCGCACGGTGGTGCTGACCAACGCGGCCGGTGGTCTGCGTCCCGAGACGCAGAGCGTCGGCGAGCCCGTCCTGATCAGCGACCACATCAACCTGACCGGCGCCAACCCGCTGACCGGCGCCACCTTCATCGACCTGACCGAGGTCTACTCCAAGCGGCTGCGCGCGCTGGCCCGCGAGGTCGACTCCTCGCTGGCCGAGGGCGTCTACGTCGCCTTCCGCGGACCGACCTACGAGACGCCCGCCGAGATCAGGATGCTGCGCACGCTCGGCGGTGACATGGTGGGCATGTCCACGGTCCTGGAGGCGATCGCGGCCCGCGAGGGCGGCGCCGAGGTGCTCGGCATCTCGCTGGTCACCAACCCGGGCGCGGGCCTGGTCGGCGAGCCCCTCAACCACGAGGAGGTCCTCGAGGTGGGCCGCGCGACGGCCACGCGGATGGGCACGCTGCTGGCCAGGGTGGTCGACAAGCTGTGAACCCAAGCGCGGGGGCGACGGGCGGCGAGGCGGGCGCGGCCATGAACCCGAGTGGACTGCGGGAGGCGGCGCTGGCCTGGCTCGCCCAGGATCCCGACCCTGACACCAGGGCCGAGCTGGCGGGCCTGCTCGACGATCCCGCGGCGCTCGCCGACCGCTTCGGCGCCAAGCTGGAGTTCGGTACGGCGGGCCTGCGCGGCGAGCTCGGCGCGGGCCCGAACCGGATGAACCGCGTCACCGTGATGCGCGCCGCGGCCGGCCTGGCCGCCGTGCTCGGCCCCGGCAAGCACGTGGTGATCGGCTACGACGCCCGCCACAAGTCCGACGTGTTCGCCAGGGACACCGCGGCCGTGCTGACGGGTGCGGGGCTGCGCGCCTCGCTGCTGCCGGAGCCGCTGCCCACGCCCGTCCTCGCCTTCGCCGTACGGCACCTGGGCGCCGACGCGGGCGTGACGGTCACGGCGAGCCACAACCCGCCGCGCGACAACGGCTACAAGGTCTACTGGGGCGACGGTTCGCAGATCGTGCCGCCGGTCGACGGCCTGATCTCGGCCGCGATCGACGCGGTGGGCCCGGTCGACGGGCTTTCGCTCGGCGAGGGCGAGGTGCTCGACGGCTCCATCGTCGAGGCCTATCTGGCGGCCGTCGCCCAGCTGCCGTTGGGCCAGGAGCGTGACCTGCGCGTCGCCTACACCCCGATGCACGGCGTCGGTCACGCCACGCTCGTCGGCGCCTTCCGCGCGGCGGGCTTCGACGAGCCCGTGACGGTCGAGCAGCAGCGCGACCCCGACCCCGACTTCCCCACCGTCGCCTTCCCCAACCCGGAGGAGCCCGGCGCGATGGACCTGGCGCTGGCGCTGGCCACCAAGGTCGAGGCGGACCTGGTGCTGGCCAACGACCCCGACGCCGACCGTTGCGCGGTGGGCGTGCCGCTGGGCGACGGCACGTTCAGGATGCTGACGGGCGACGAGGTGGGCGCGCTGCTCGGCGAGCACGTGATCACCCATACGGCGGGCGACCGGCTGGTGGCCACCACGATCGTGTCCTCGACGCTGCTCGGCAAGATCGCGCAGACCCACGGCGTGCGCTACACGGAGACGCTCACCGGGTTCAAGTGGATCATGCGGGCGGGCGAGGGGCTGGTCTACGGCTACGAGGAGGCGCTCGGCTACAGCGTGGGCGGCGAGCACGGTCTGCCCGTCCACGACAAGGACGGCATCGGCGCCGCGCTCACCGTCGCCGGCATCGCCGCCGCGGCCAAGCGCGCCGGGCGCACGCTGCTCGACCTGCTCGACGAGCAGGCCAGGCGGTACGGCCTGCACGCCACCTCGCAGCTGTCCTTCCGCGTCGCGGACCTGTCGCTCATCGCCGGAGCCATGGCCAGGCTGCGGGCCACGCCACCCGCGACGCTGGGCGGCAAGGCCGTGGAGTCCTGGGACGACCTGTCGGCAGGCGAGGGCGGGCTGCCGCCGACCGACGGCCTGCGCTACCGCCTGGCGGGCGGCGCACGCGTCGTCGTGCGTCCCTCGGGCACCGAGCCGAAGCTGAAGTGCTACCTGGAGGTCGTCGTCCCGGTGACCGGTGAGATCGCCGAGGCCCGGGCCACCGCGGCCGCGGACCTCGACGCGCTCAAGGCGGACCTGCGCGCGGTCATGGGGCTCTGAGGGGCCTCAGGCCTTGGCGATCTCCATCTGGAGTTCGTGCACCCACTCGTTCAGGTCGGGCGGGCAGTGCAGGGACACCTCGCGGGCCAGGCCGAGCGCCTGGTAGCCGTTGTCCTCGATCCAGTGGGCGAGCGTCTGGAAGGTGGGGCCGACGTTCTCCATCGGCCCCCGGTGGATGATGGTGGCCGCCGTCTCGATGCCGGGCAGGTCCACGACCTCGAAGTCGTGGACCTGGCCCGAGTCGAGGTTGACGGGGTCGAGGTTGACGGGGAACGTCGCATGGACCATGACGGTGCCGTCGTCCTCGGGCAGGTAGTAGGCGATGCCGGGCCCCTGCATCGGCACGCCCGCCGCCTCCAGCCGCTCGCACATCTGCTGGTAGAGCGGTTTGATGACGGGGCCGATGTCCTCGGTCTCGTAGCTGGCGGCCCGCGCGGCGAGCTGGGCCACCCTGACCGGCGCGACCTTCTTGACCACGACGTCGTCGGTGCTCATGAAGCCCTCCTTCTCGATCGTCCGGAGCCTCGCCTCCACTCCGCGCAGCCTGGACAGGTCGGCGCTGATCTGCGCGGCGAGCTGGGCGCGGCGCAGCCGTACCATGCCGTGCAGTTCTTCCGCGCTGACCTTGTCGTCGAGGATCGCGCCCACCTGGTCGAGGGTGAAGCCGAGATCCTTGAGCGCGACGACGCGGTTGAGCCTGGCCAGCTGACCGGCCTGGTAGGAGCGGTAGCCGGTGACCGGGTCGACGTGGGCGGGGCGTAGCAGGCCGATGGCGTCGTAGTGGCGCAACATGCGCACCGACACGAGGCCGAGCCTGGCGAAGTCTCCGATGCTGAACATGACTCCTCCAGGTCTAGGACCTCACACGGTGTCAGGGTCAACCAGTGTCAGAGCAGGATGGCGACCGCGATCAGGACCAGCGCGGCCACGCAGGCGGCGAGCGCGTCGGGGGCCCAGACCGCGCGGACCTGGCCCGGCGACTCGTCGCGGCGCCTGGCGCTCTCGGCGCGTTCGGCGATCTGCTCGGCCACCCAGTCGGCGTGCGTCTTGCCCGCCATGGCCTCCTGGGCGGCCTGCTCCCCCTTCGACAGGACGGGCTCGGTGCGGTAGCGCCCGCGCTGCTCGCGCGGCGCGCCACGGCGGTTGGCCCTGGCCCGTTCCCTCGCCGAGGCCTGGGGGGTCCAGGCCCGCAGCACCTTGTCGTCGTGGGTGATGTTGATGGTGTGGGAGACCTGCACGTCGTCGATGGCCGACCACGGCAGGAACGTGGTGCGCAGCGGGTTGCGCACCCGCAGCCCCTCACCTTCGACGACCGTGGCGGGCCGCAGCGCGGTCACGTAGACGAGCGCGGTCAGCACGCCCAGGACCGCCGCCGCCACCAGCGACGGCTTGCCGCTGTAGCGGAGGGTCAGGTCGACGGCGTTGAACACGACGAACGCCACCCAGATCCAGCCGAGGACGAAGGCGGTCGTCGAGCGGTAGGTCTGCTTCATGCCTGCCACTTGAGCTGCGCGAATCCCGGTTTGATGACGCCGTTGATGAGCGAGAGCCGCTCGTCGAAGGGGATGAACGCCGACTTCATCGCGTTGACCGTGAACCACTGCAGGTCGTCCCAGCCGTAGCCGAAGGCCTCGACCAGCTTGGCGAACTCCTGCGAGACCGTGGTGGAGCTCATCAGCCTGTTGTCGGTGTTGACGGTCACCCTGAAGTGGAGGCGGCGCAGCAGCCCGATCGGGTGCTCGGCGATCGAGGCGGCGGCCCCCGTCTGCAGGTTGGAGGTCGGGCACATCTCCAGCGGGATGCGCTTGTCGCGGACGTAGGCGGCCAGCCGGCCGAGCTTGGCCGTGCCGTCCTCGGCGACCGAGATGTCGTCGATGATCCGCACGCCGTGGCCGAGCCGGTCGGCGCCGCACCACTGGATGGCCTGCCAGATCGACGGCAGGCCGAAGGCCTCGCCGGCGTGGATGGTGAAGTGCTCGTTCTCCCGCTGGAGGTACTCGAACGCGTCGAGGTGCCTGGTGGGCGGGTAGCCGGCCTCGGCGCCGGCGATGTCGAAGCCGACCACGCCGACGTCGCGGTAGCGGACGGCGAGCTCGGCGATCTCCATGGAGCGCGCCTGGTGCCGCATCGCGGTCAGCAGCGTGCCGACCTTGATGCCGGGCACCTGCCGGAAGCCTTCGAGCACCGCCTCCACCACCTGGTCGAGGCTGAGCCCCGTGGTGGTGTGCTGCTCGGGGGCGTAGCGGACCTCGGCGTAGACGACGCCGTCGGCCGCGAGGTCCGCGGCGCACTCGGCGGCCACCCTGACCAGCGACTCGCGGGTCTGCATGACCCCGACCGTGTGGTCGAAGGTCTCCAGGTAGCGCACCAGCGAGCCGGAGTCGGAAGCCTCCTCGAACCACTGCCTGAGGTTGTCGGGGTCGGTGGTGGGCAGCCGGTCGTAGCCCGACTCGCGGGCCAGATCGACGATCGTCTCCGCCCGCAGACCACCGTCGAGATGGTCGTGGAGGAGCACCTTCGGCGCCCGGCGGATCTCGTCAAGACTGGGTCGCTGGCTCATTTCGCCATCCTATGACCAGGAAGGAGCGAGCGCCCGTGGCCGGCGAGGCGCTATTCGTCGCGGTTGACGGTGTCGGGTGAGAAGGCGGGCAGGCAGACCGCCACGTACTCGGCGCCCTCGGGGCCGACGCGGTAGCGGATCTTCTCGCCGGGCTCGGTGACGAACGACTGGCCCGCCGTCACCTCGGTGGCGCCCTCGGCGTGGTCGATCACGACGGTGCCCCGCAGCACGACCGTGTACTCGGCGAACTCGGGCGTCTGGGCGGGCTCCTCCCACCCCGGCGGCGCCGTCATGTGCGCGATGGAGACGGCCTCGTCGCCGCTGTTGACGCGGCCGATGTGCTCGTCGATCACCTTGCCGCCGGGCACCGGGATGCGGGTCGCCCCTTCGATCTTTCTCACCACGTCTGTCAGTGTGCCACGTCTATCACCAGGCGGTTCGGCCCGGTCAGCTCCTTCACCGAGAACGGGGCCCGGTGGTCGAGCACCAGGCCGACGCCGACCACGCCCTCGAAGTCGCCGGTCTTGACGACGTTCTGCACGTTGCCGAGCTCGGTCTGGAAGATCGGCCCGCCGGTCCAGGTGGGTTTGCCCTCGTCGGTGTGGGCGTTGGCGGGCCTGAGCGTGACCTGCAGGTAGGCGCCGCCCTTCACCTCGATCGGCTCGCCCGAGCCGTCCTGGACCAGCTCGTCGACCCACCGGACGCTGTAGCTGGTGACGTCGCCGTCGAGGTCGATAACGACCCTGTCGAAGGATCCCTGGTCGGCGAACCTGACCGTCTTGACCAGGACCGCCTCGCCGAGATCGCCCTCGACCTCGACCTCCTTGGTGCTGGTCGGCGCGGGAAGGGCCGCGCTCGGGGTGGCCGACGAGGCTGGCGCCCCCGTGGCCGGGGCCGTGGAAGCCGAGGGCGCGGCGCTGGGCGCGACCGAGACGGCCGGGGGCGCGCTGGTGCCGCACCCGGCCAGTACGGCCAGCCCGACCACGAGAGCGCCAATGCGCGAAGACCGCATACCCCCTAGATGCCCTGGGTCACTCCCCCGTAAGCCCCGCCAGATCGGCCAGGTATTCGGCCGCCTTCCGCCGCCTGACGAGCGGCGCCGCCTGTCCCGACCACAGGTTGATGTGATCGGCGCCGCCTGCCCTGCGGATGGGCAGCATGAGCTGGTTCTGCACGGGATAGGGCGGCACAGCGTCCTCGAATCCGGCCATCTCCCTGACGAACGCGTTGGGGATGGCGCGTGCCGTACGGCCGGAGAAGAGCCTGGTCAGGACGGTCACCTTGGCCTCCTCCCCCAGCAGCGCCCGCAGGTGGGCCTCGCCCACCGCCGACTCCTCGGTGACGAGGAAGCCGGTGCCGACCTGGACGCCGTCGGCGCCGAGGGCCAGCGCCGCCACGACGCCCCGCCGGTCGGCGATGCCGCCCGCGGCCACGACCGGCGCCGACACCTTGTCGGCCACCTGCGGCACCAGGGAGAACGTGCCCACCAGCGACTCGCGCGCCGGGCGCAGGAACGCTCCCCTGTGCCCGCCCGCGTCGCTGCCCGAGGCGACGACGACATCGAGGCCGGCCTCGTCGAGCGCGATCGCCTCGTCCACGGTCGTGGCGGTGCCGATCGTCACGATGCCCTTCCGCCTGGCCTGCGCGAGCACGTCGGCGGGCGGGACGCCCATCACGAAGCTGATCGCGGGCGGCTCGGCGGCCAGCAGGGCGGCGGCCTGGTCGGCGAAGTCGAGCGGGGGCACCAGGGTGGGAGGGGTGAGTCCGAGCGCGTCGTAGTAGGGCCGCAGCCGCTCCACGTCGGCCTCGGTCGCGACCGCGTCCTGCTCCTCGGGCTGCGGCACCCAGAGGTTGACGGCGAACGACCGGCTCGTCGCCGCCTTCAGCTCGGCGACGAGGTCGGTGAGCCGGTCGGGCGGCAGGGCGTTCCCGCCGTACGAGCCGAGACCTCCGGCGTCGGAGACGGCGGCGGTCAGCGCCACCGACGACATCCCGGCGCCGAAGGGGCCCAGGACGATGGGGTGGTCGAGGCCGAGCAGATCTTCCAGGCGTCCCATGACCCGATTGTGTCAGTCGAAAAACGGCCTCCCCGTCGAGGGGAGGCCGTTCTCGGTGAGGAGGATCAGACGGTCTCGTAGACCTTGGCCTCCTTGGCCTCGACCGCGGGAGCCTTGCGGAAGTTCAGCCCCGTGGCCGAGATCAGCAGGCCCACCACCGCCAGGATCAGCGGCACGGTGATCGAGGTCTTCAGCGACTCGATGGTCAGGCCCGCCTCCGAGCCCGAGGTCAGCACCGCGGTGACCACGGCCAGCACGATCGCGCCGCCGACCTGGCCCGAGGTGTTCAGCAGGCCGGAGGCCAGACCCTGCTCGTCGTCGTGCACGCCGTTGGTGGCCTGGATGTTGAGCGAGGGGAAGGACAGCGCGAACGCGATGCCGAGCAGCACCATGCCGGGGATGACCAGGCCGCCCAGGCTCGGGCTCTCGTCGATCCCGAGGAAGATGGCGTAGCCGCCGGCCAGCGCGGCCGAGCCGATGACGATGAGCTTGGCGGTGCCGAACCTGTCGGCGAAGTCGCCCATCTTGGTCGAGGTGACGGCCACGAGCAGACCGGCGGGCAGGAACGCCAGCGCGGTCTGCATGGCCGACCAGTGCAGCAGGTTCTGGAAGTACTGCATGGCCACGAACTGGAAGCCGACGTAGGAGCCGAACAGGATGACCAGGCCCAGGTTGGCCCTGACGATCGGCGCCGAGCGGAGCAGGCCGAGCCGTACGAGCGGGTGCTTGACCCTCAGTTCGGCGAAGACGAACAGGCCCAGCAGGGCGAACGACACCACGAGCGAGCCGAGCGTGCGCAGCGACAGCCAGCCCGCCTCGGGCGCCTGGACGACGGTGAACACCAGCAGCAGCATCGAGGCGGTGATCAGGAACGCGCCGATCAGGTCGTAGCCGCCCTCGGCGCGCTCCTCCTGGCCCTTGGGCAGTACCTTGATCGCGGCGACCAGCGCGATGATCGCGACCGGCACCGGCATCAGGAACGTGGCCCGCCAGTCGAGCTCGGTGAGCAGACCGGACAGCACCAGGCCGAGCGAGAAACCGCTGGCGCCGGAGGCGGTGAACACGCTCAGCGCGCGGTTGCGCTCCGGCCCTTCGGGAAACGACGTCGTGATGATCGACAAAGCGGCCGGGGCGGTGAACGCCGCGCTCATGCCCTTGACGAACCGGGCCGCGATCAGCAAGGTGCCGTCGTCGACGATGCCACCGAGCAACGAGGCCACCGCGAAGACGCCAAGAGCGGCCAGGAACACCCTGCGCCGCCCCAGCAGGTCGGCGGTCCTGCCCCCGAGCAGCAGAAGACCGCCGTATCCCAGCACGTAGCCACTGACCACCCACTGCAGCGAGGACGGCGAGAGCCCCAGATCGGTCTGGATGGCGGGCAGGGCGACCCCGACCATCGATACGTCAAGCGCGTCAAGGAAGATCACAGCGCAGAGCACGGCGAGCGCGCCCCACCCCGCGGTACGAGCAGAAGTGGAGGACATGAAGACAGAGACTACATGCATCTGCATTTAATGCAACAGAATTTAATGCGGTTGCATAGATGTTTACCTGATGGTATTCTCCGCGTCATGGACGAGGAGGCCGTGGTCGCGGCCTGGCACGATGTGCTGGCCAAACACGCGAAGACGCTGTGCGCGCTGGAGCGCGCGCTGGGCGAGAAGCATGATCTCGGCGCCAGCGAGTTCGAGGTGCTCGACCGCATCGTGGCCGGCGACTACAAGAAGTTCCGCGTGCAGGAGCTCGCCGACGAGGTGCACCTGAGCCAGAGCGCCCTCTCGCGCGTCGTGGCCCGCCTGGAGAAGGCAGGGCTCGTCACCCGTGGCGCCTGCGACATGGACCGGCGAGGCGTCTTCGTCTGCATCACCGACGAGGGGCGCGACCGTCACGCGGCCGCGCGGCCCACCCATCGGGCGGTTCTGGCCGACGTTTTCGTCTCCGCGTGAATTGCGGAACCAACTCTTCCGCATTGCTTCCTACTGTTGCTCCTGACACCGCAACCAAGCGTCAAGGGAGCACCTGATGACCATCCTCGTGACCGGAGCCACCGGGACCGTCGGCCGCCACATCGTGGCGCAGCTCGCCGAGGCCGGCCACCCCGTGCGCGCCCTGACCCGCAACCCCGGCAAGGCATCCTTCCCCGAGGGCGTGGAGGTCGTGGCCGGCGACCTGGCCAAGACCGACACCCTGCACGCAGCCTTCGAGGGCGTGACGGCGGTGCACCTGATCAACTTCGGTGGTGACGACTACGCGCCGCTGCCGAACGGCCAGGACATCGTCGATCTGGCCCGCAAGGCGGGGGTGCGCAGGGTGACCTTGCTGGCCGGCTGGGACGAGAGCACCCTGGAGCCCGCGCTCAGGGAGAGCGACCTGGCCTGGACGCAGGTGAGCCCGACGGAGTTCATGGCGAACTCGCTGCAGTGGGCCGACGCCGTACGCACCGAGGGCGTGATCCGCGAGCCGTTCGGCGACGCCACCACCGCGCTGGTGCACGAGGCCGACATCGCGGCCGTCGCGGCCACCGCGCTGGTCGAGGACGGCCACGGCGGCAAGGTCTACGGCCTCACCGGGCCGGAGCGGCTGACCATCCGCGACAAGGTCCGCCTCATCGGGGAGGCGATCGGCAAGGAGATCGAGTTCGTCGAGCTGACGCCGGAGCAGGCCCGCGAGCGGATGGCCGCCGAGGGGACGCCGCAGGAGATGATCGACTTCATGATCGACGTCTTCGGCAACGTGCCCGAGGAGGCCAACACCGTCAACTCCGTGGTGTTCGACGTCACCGGGCGCGCCCCGCGCACGTTCGCCCAGTGGGCCGCGGAGCACGCCGACAGCTTCCGCTGACGCGAAGACCGCGCCGCCCTCCCCCGGTGATCCTTCCGGGAAGGGCGGCGTGGGATGGGTCAGGCGGTGATGCGGTCGATGACCAGCGGGAGCAGGTCAGGGTTCGAGGCGGGTCCCACCTCGTAGGCCCCCTCCAACGCCTCCATCGCTCGCGAGAACCTGGCCGTCTCGTCCGCGTGCAGGGTCAGCAGCGGCTGTCCCTCCCGCACCAGGTCGCCCGGCTTGGCGTGCAGCGTGATGCCCGCCCCGAACGACACCAGGTCCTCCTTGCGCGCCCTGCCCGCCCCCAGGCGCCAGGCGGCCAGCCCGATCCCGTAGGCGTCCAGGCGGGTCAGCACGCCCGACGCAGGACATGACACGGTCATCGTCTCGGCCGCCCTGGGCAGCACCCCGTCGGGGTCCCCGCCCTGCGCGCCGATCATGCGACGCCAGGCGTCCATCGCCGAGCCGTCCTTCAACGCCTCAGCGGGGTCCTTGCCCGACACGCCGGCGGCCTCCAGCATCTCCCTGGCCAGCCGTACCGTCAGCTCCACCACGTCGGACGGCCCGCCACCGGCCAGGACCTCGACCGACTCGGCGACCTCCAGCGCGTTGCCCACGGCCAGGCCCAGCGGCCGGTCCATCGCGGTGAGCAGCGCGACGGTGCGCACGCCCGCGTCGGCGCCGAGCGACACCATGGTCTCGGCGAGCTCGCGGGCCGATCCGACGTCCTTCATGAACGCGCCCGAGCCGACCTTGACGTCGAGGACCAGCGACCCGGTCCCCTCCGCGATCTTCTTCGACATGATCGACGAGGCGATCAGCGGGATCGACTCGACGGTCCCTGTCACGTCGCGCAGCGCGTAGAGCTTCTTGTCGGCGGGGGCCAGGCCCGAGCCCGCCGCGCAGACCACCGCGCCCGCCCCGCGCAGCACGGAGAGCATCTCGTCGTTGGACAGTGAGGCCCGCCAGCCGGGGATGGACTCCAGCTTGTCCAGGGTGCCGCCGGTGTGGCCGAGGCCGCGACCCGACAGCTGGGGGACGTAGGCCCCGCACGCCGCCACGAGCGGCGCGAGCGGCAGGGTGATCTTGTCGCCGACGCCGCCGGTGGAGTGCTTGTCCGCGGTCGGGCGGTCGAGCATCGACCAGTCCATGCGCTCGCCGGTGCGGATCATCGCCTGGGTCCAGTCGGCGATCTCGCGCCGGTCCATGCCGTTGAGCAGGATCGCCATGGCCAGGGCGGACATCTGCTCGTCGGCCACCTCGCCGCGGGTGTAGGCGTCGATCACCCAGTCGATCTGGGCGGTCGTCAGCGCGCCACGGCCGCGCTTGGTGACGATGACGTCGATGACGTCCATGCTCATGCCCCCCTGGACAGGTCGTCGGGCCCGAAGGCGTACGGCAGGATGTCGGCCATCCGCCTGGGCCCGTCGGGCGTCTCGACGAGCAGCTCCTCGCCGCCGAACTCGAACAGCAGCTGGCGGCAGCGTCCACACGGCATGAGCAGCTCGCCGTGGCCGTCCACGCAGGTGAAGGCGACCAGCCGGCCGCCGCCGGTGGCGTGCAGCGCCGAGACGAGGCCGCACTCAGCGCACAGGCCCAGGCCGTAGGAGGCGTTCTCCACGTTGCAGCCGGTGACGACGCGACCGTCGTCGACCACGGCCGCCGCGCCCACGGGGAACTTGGAGTAGGGCGCGTAGGCGTTCTGCATCGCCCGCTCCGCCTCACCCCTGAGGGCGTCCCAATCGATGCTCAATGCTGCTCCCCGCGGCGGTAGCGCACGCCGTCCGCCTTGGGCATCCGCAGGCGCTGGGAGGCGACCAGGAGCACAAGGAGGGTCAGGACGTGCGGGGTGATGAAGACGAACTCGTTCGGCAGGCGGTCGACGGTCATCCACAGCCAGATGAGCACGACCGCGCCGCCTGCGGCGAACGCCATGACGGTGTAGTCCTTGGCTCCCGCGACGGCCGCGGCGGGCGTCTCGCGGCCGGACAGGAACAGCTGCCTGATCCGGTAGGCGACGTAGATGAACAGCAGGATCGCGCCGAACAGGAAGAACCCGGTCACCGCTGCCGAGCTGCGCAGCTGCAGGCCGTCGGCGTAGCCGAACAGCGAGGCGCCCGCTGCCAACCCGCCGGGCCGCCAGTTACCGAAGATCATGGCGGCCAGGCCGATGAAGCCGCGGCCATTCGTCTGGCCCTCGACGTATTTGGTGGTGAAGAAGACCAGGAACACGCCGCCGAGCCCGGCCAGCGCGCCCGAGATGACGGTGGCGATGTACTTGGTGAGGTAGACGTTCACGCCGAGCGACTCGGCCGCCCACGGGTTCTCGCCCGCCGAGCGCAGCCGCAGGCCGAACGCCGTGCGCCAGAGCACGAAGTAGGTCAGCGGGATCAGCGCGACGGCCACGATGACCAGGAGGCCCACGTCGTGGGTGAGCCCGCGCAGGATGCCCGCGATGTCGGAGATGAGGAACCAGTGCGTGTTCTCCAGCGTGCCGAGCAGGTCGGGCCCCGAGGAGAACAGCGGCAGGCTCGTCTCGGGCGGCTTGGAGGACAGCGCTGGCGAGGTGGTAATGCCCGCTCCCGCCTCCGCCGCCGCGGTGCCCTCGGTGTACAGGACCTCCGACAGGAACCTGGTGACGCCGGGACCCAGCAGGTTGATCGCGACGCCGCTGATGATGTGGTCGACGCCGAAGCCGACGGTGGCGATCGCGTGCAGCAGCCCGCCGGCGGCGCCCGCCACGAGCCCCGCCACCAGGGCCGCCTGCCAGCCCCACTGGTAGCCCGCCCACCCGGCGAACCAGGTGCCGAGCACCATCATGCCTTCGAGACCGATGTTGACCACACCGGCCCGCTCCGCCCACAAGCCGCCCAGACCGGCCAGTCCGATGGGTACGGCCAGCACCAGCGCCGCCGCGAAGGTACCGGACGAGGTGATCTCGACCTTGCCGGTGATGACCCTCACCAGGGAGAGCAGCAGGATGAGCACCGCGACGCCGATCAGCGCGAGGTGGTACTTCCTGACCTTGCGTGCCCCGACGGCGCTCATGCGGTCACCTCTACGCGGTTAGTCGTGGCGAGTTCGCGCGCGGCCCGCCGTTCCTCCTGGCGGAGCGCCATCCGGCCGGTGATCTCGTTGGCGATGACCACCAGCAGCACGATCGTGCCCTGCATGATCATGATGACCGAGGGCGGCACGTCCGCGAACTGCAGCGGCCCCTGCGCCCGGTCGAGGAAGCCGAACAGCAGCGCCGCGATCGCGATGCCGACCGGCTTGTTCCGGCCGAGCAGCGCGACGGCGATGCCGAGGAAGCCGAGACCCGCCGTGAAGCTGGTGCCGTAGTTGTGGGTGCGGCCGAGGATCTCCGGCAGGCCGATGAGGCCCGCGATCGCGCCGGACAGCACCATCGCCGAGATGACCATCTTCTTCGGCTTGACGCCGGAGGCGAGGGCTGCGATCGAGTTGAGGCCGCTGGCCTTGACGTCGAAGCCGAAGCGGGTGCGTTCGAGCACCACCCACAGCACGATGCCGAGCACGACCGCCACGCCGAGGAAGCCCCACAGGCCCGCGCCACGCGGGGCGGGCAGCCCGAACATCGTGAACAGGAAGTTGAAGTTCGGGAACCAGCCGGACTGCGGGATGTCGGCCGTCTGCACGGTCAGCTGGCCCTCGGGCCGCGGCCCCTGGAAGGGCCCGCGCAGCAGGAAGGCGGCCAGGTTGATCGCGATGTAGTTGAGCATGATGGTCGAGATGACCTCGTTGACGCCCCTGCCGACCTTCATCAGGGCCGGGATCAGCGCGTAGAGGCCGCCGACGGCCGCGGCCACGACGACGATGACCGCGATCTGGATCGGCGCGGGGGCGCTGAAGGTCGCGCCCACGTAGGCGGCGCAGATGGCCGCGATGCGATACTGCCCCTCGACGCCGATGTTGAAGAGGTTCATCCGGAAGCCGACCGCCACCGCCAGACCGGCGATGAACAGCGGGACCGCCCGGTTGATCACCGTGGCGATGCCGTTGACCAGGGCGTTCTCGGTCTCGCCGAAGTCGAAGAACGCGCCGAACGCGGCCAGCGGATCCGCTCCGGCGGCGAGGATGGCCACGCTGGAGATCACCATGGCCAGCACGATGGCCACGACGGCGCCGCCCACCGTCAGCAACAAGCGATTGAGGCCTGCGGGCATCATGACCCTTCCTCGGTGATGGCGCCTGTCATGTAGCCGCCGAGCTCTTCGGGCGTCACACGGGCCGGGTCGAGCTTGGCCACCAGCCGGCCCCGGTAGATCACGAACAGGGTGTCGGACAGGCCGATCAGCTCGTCGAGGTCGGCCGAGATCAGCAGCACGGCCAGGCCCGCGGCCCTGGCGTTGCGCAGGTGGTCCCAGATGGAGGCCTGAGCGCCGACGTCCACGCCTCTGGTCGGGTGCGCGGCGATGAGGAACGACGGCTCGCCGCTCATCTCCCTGCCGACGATCAGCTTCTGCTGGTTGCCGCCCGACAGGGCCAGCGCGAGGGTGTCGACGCTGGGCGTGCGCACGTCGTAGTCCTTGACGATGCGCTCGGTGTCGGCCTTGGCGGCCTTCCTGTCGATCCAGATGCCCTTGCGGGCGGGCTTCCTGGTCTGGTGGCCGAGGACCCTGTTCTCCCAGAGCGAGGCCTCCAGCAGCAGGCCCTGGCGGTGGCGGTCCTCGGGGATGTAGCCGATGCCCGCCTCGCGGCGCCTGAGCGTGGACCACTCGCTGATGTCCTCGGCGCCGAGCGTGATCTGGCCGAGCGCCTCGCGCATGCCCATGATCGCCTCGATCAGCTCCGACTGGCCGTTGCCCTCGACGCCCGCGATGCCGACGATCTCGCCCTTGCGGATCTCGAAGGACACGTCGTTGAGCAGCAGTCGCCTGCCGCGCGTGAACTCCTGGACGGACACGCCCTTGGGCAGCGGGCGGTAGCCGTCGGCCTCGATGGTCAGGCCGGAGATCGCGAGCTCGACGGTGTCGGTGACCGTGGACTCGCGGGTCTCGGGGGTCGGCAGCTCGCTGCCGACCATCAGCTCGGCGAGCTGGCGGGCGCTGGTGACCTGGCTGCGCGGCAGGCTCGAGACGGTGGTGCCGCGACGGATCACGGTGATCTCGTCGGCGATGCTCAGCACCTCGTCGAGCTTGTGCGAGATGAAGATGACGGTGAGGCCCTCGGCCTTGAGCTCGCGCAGGTTGTCGAACAGCTCCTCGACCTCCTGCGGCACGAGGACCGCGGTGGGCTCGTCGAGGATGAGGATGCGGGCGCCGCGGTAGAGCACCTTGAGGATCTCCACGCGCTGGCGGTCGCCGACGCCGAGGTCCTCGACCAGGCGGTCGGGGTCGACGCGCAGGCCGTGGGCCTCGGCCAGCTCCCTGATGCGCCTGCGCGCGCCGGCCACGTCGAGGAATCCGACGTTCGTCGGCTCCGCGCCGAGGACGATGTTCTCCAGCACGGTCAGGTTGTCGGCCAGCATGAAGTGCTGGTGGACCATGCCGATGCCGGCCGCGATCGCGTCACTCGGGGTGCGGAAGCTGACGTCCTGGCCGTTCACCCTGATCTGGCCCTCGTCCGGCTTCTGCATGCCGTAGAGGATCTTCATCAGGGTCGACTTGCCCGCGCCGTTCTCACCGCAGATGGCATGAACGGTGCCCGCCGCGATGGTGATGCGGATGTCATGGTTGGCGACGACGCCGGGAAAACGCTTGGTGATGCCCTCCAGCTCGACGGCGGGTTTCGCCGGGGCGAGGGTGTCCGAGCTCATACGGTCTCCTGGAGAGCCGGGATAGAGCGAAGGCCCGGGGCATGCCCCGGGCCTTCCATGGCCTCTTGGGTGTCTACCCAGATTACGGCTTGCTCGGAACGGTGATTTCGCCGTCCACGATCTTCTTCTTGGCGGCCTCGACCTGGTCCTTGATGTCGTCGATCTCGCCACCGGTGGTGGACAGGCCCACACCGTCGACCTTCAGGTCGTAGGTGTCGTTCTTGCCGCCCTTGGCGCCACCCTGGAACGCCTTGATGAACTGGAACACGCCGACATCGACGCGCTTGATCATCGAGGTCATGATGACCGGCTGCAGCGCGGCGTCCTTGACGGTCAGCCGCTGGTCGGAGTCGACGCCGATGGCCAGCTTCTTGGCCTCGGCGGCGGCCTGGAAGACGCCGGTGCCCGAGTCGCCGGAGGCGTGGTAGACGATGTCCGCGCCGTCCTGGTACATCTTCTCGGCGGCGATCTTGCCCTTGTCCGGGGCCTTGAAGCCGCTGAAGTCACCGTCGGGGGTGAGGTACTTCACGTCGACCTTGGTCTCGGGCTTGGTGGCCTTGACACCGGCGGCGAAGCCCGCCTCGAACTTCTTGATCAGGTCGTTCTCGACGCCGCCGACGAAGCCGACGTGGCCCGACTTGCTCTTCAGCGCGGCGGCCACGCCCGCCAGGTAGGAGCCCTGCTCCTCGGCGAACAGCAGACCCGTCACGTTCGGGGCGTTGGAGGCGGAGTCGACGACCGCGAACTCGATGTCGGTGTACTCCTGAGCCGCCTTCTTGATGTCCTCGCCGTAGGCGAAGCCGACGCCGATGATCGGGTTGTAGCCCGCCTCGGCCAGCTGGCGCAGCAGCTCACCACGGTTGGAGCCGTCGGCGGCGGGGCTCAGCTCCTTGATCTCCGCGCCGAGCTCCTTCTGAGCCTGCTCGAGGCCCGCGTAGGCGGCGTCGTTGAAGGACTTGTCACCGCGGCCGCCGACGTCGAAGGCGAGACCGACCTTCAGGCCGCTGGCCTTGGCGGGCTCGCTGGCCGCGCCCGCGCTCGGAGCGGCGGAGCTGGTCGCGCCCGTGCTCCCGCCACCACCACACGCCGCGGCCGCCATGAGCATGGCACCAGCGACGGTGCCGACCGCAATCCTGCCGAATCGCTTGCTGAGCAAGGCGACTCCTTCCATTTCCCCGCCGGCTGACTTTCATCGCACGCGCGAAGAAACGCACGGCAACCCTGCACGGAAGATAGTTGTTCGGCCATGACAGTCCAAACCGGCACACAGGTCCGCAACCGCTCCGTTATCGACATCAGTCGCGTCTGTGACCTGAGAGCGGGCTCGCGCATCTGACCTGCGGCTTGTGCGGCCTCCCCCCAACTTTGCCATAAGTCAAGATCTTGCCGTCAAGCCGGAGATTTCGTTGGATGGCTAGAAATTTCACATACCACCTGGAGCACCCCCCATGCGCACCCGAAGGACGATCGCGGTCCCGCTGACCGCCGTGCTGATCGCGGCGGCGGGCGCGAGCCCCGCCTTATCCGAAACAGGGCCTACCCAGCCCATCTACTCTCGCGCCGACGCCGTCAAGCAGACGGTCTTCGTCGAGGTCGAAGGCGTCGACAGCGACCGCGACGGACAGAACGACAGGGTGGCGGCCGACTTCCTGCGTCCGAAGGAGACCGACGCGGGACTCAAGGTCCCGATCATCATGGAGTCCAGCCCCTACTACGCGGGCATCGACGGCAGCATCCCCAACCACAAGGTCGACGTCGACGAGAACGGCAACCCGCTGCCCGGTTTCCGCGCCGCCGAGACCAAGGCCGCGGTCGAGACCTTCCCCGGCTACTACGACAACTACTTCGTCCCCCGCGGCTACGCCGTCGCCAGGGTCGAGAGCCTCGGCAGCGGCAGGTCCACCGGCTGCCCCACCACCGGCGACGCCCAGGAGAGCGCGGGGCCCAAGGCCGTCATCGACTGGCTGAACGGCAGAGCCAAGGGCTTCGATGCGGCCGGAAACCCCGTCACCGCCTCCTGGTCCACGGGCAACGTCGGCATGATCGGCGTCTCCTACAACGGCACCCTCCCCAACCAGGTCGCCGCCACCGGCGTCGAGGGGCTCAAGACGATCGTCCCGATCGCGGCCATCTCCTCCTGGTACGACTACTACCGCGCCAATGGCGGCGTCATCGCGCCCGGCGGCTACCAGGGCGAGGACGCCGACGTCATGGCCAAGGCCGTACTCACCAGGGCGGGCAAGGAGATCTGCGCCCCCGTGATGGACGAGTTCACCGCCGCCCAGGACAGGATCACCGGCGACTACAGCGACTTCTGGGCCGCCCGCGACTTCCTCGTCAACGTCGACAAGGTCAAGGCGAGCGTCTTCCTCGTCCACGGGCTCAACGACTGGAACGTCAAGACCAAGCAGGCCGCGCAGTGGTGGGAGGCGCTGGCCAAGCGGCACGTCCCCCGCAAGATCTGGCTGCACCAGGGCGCGCACGCCGACCCGTTCAACGTCAGGACCGTCGAGTGGCTGCGGCAGCTCCACCTGTGGTTCGACCACTGGCTCTACGGCATCGACACCGGCATCATGAGCGAACCGCAGGCCGACGTCGAGATCGGTCCTGGCCAGTGGGGACAGCACGCCGCCTGGCCGCTGCCCGGCGCGCTTCCCGTCCGGCTGTGGCTGGGCTCCTCCGCCAAGCTCGGCCTGCTGCCGCGCCCGCTGTCCGGACGTGAGTCCTACGTCGACCAGAACACGCGCACGGCCGAGCAGCTCGTCGAGACCGCCCCCGCCGCCGACCCCAACAGGCTCGCCTACCTGACCGGCCCGCTGCGGACCGACGTCAGGATCTCCGGCACGCCCAAGATCTCGGTGCGGGCGTCGTTCAGGGACGGGGCGTCGCCGTACCTGACCGCGCTGCTCGTCGACTACGGCACCGACACCAGGGCCAACGGGCGGCTGGTGAACACCGGCCAGCGGTACTGCTACGGCGAGGCGGTGCCGGGGACGAACGAGAGCGGCTGCACGTCCATCTACCAGCACGGGACCGCCGCGGAGCCCTACAAGATCGTGTCCAGGGGATGGCTGGACGTGCGCAACCGTCACGGCGCGGACCGGACCGACCCGATCAGGCCGGGCAAGGCGTACACGTTCCGCTGGGACTTCCAGCCGCAGGACTACCTCTTCAAGAAGGGACACAAGATCGGGCTCGTGCTGACGTCCACGGACTACGACTTCACGCTGCGGTACCCGGCGGGGACCAAGGTGGAGCTCTCACCGGGGGTCTCGTCGCTGGAACTGCCGGTCGTGTTCGGCCGGATCTCCTAGCCTCCCGTACGGCGAGCGCCTCGCTGAGGCGCTCGCCGTACCACTCCGGACATGTTTACGTAACCACTCCAGGGCTCTAGCCTATGTTTACGTAACCATCAGTGCGGGTTCTAGGAGTGGCTTTGACTGTTGATCACGGTGGTCGCTGGCTTCGGTGGCCGTCGGAAGGCTCGGAGAGGCGACTGGCCTTCGGCGCGGACTACAACCCGGAGCAGTGGCCTCGGGAGGTGTGGCAGGAGGACGTGCGCGCCATGCGCCAGGCCGGAGTGAACATCGTCTCGCTGGCGATCTTCTCCTGGGCGCGGCTTCAGCCGTACGAGGACGTGTGGACCTTCGACTGGCTGGACGAGGTCATGGACCTGCTGCACGCTCACGGCATCGCCGTCGACCTGGCCACCGCGACCGCGTCCCCGCCGCCATGGCTGACCACGAAGCACCCCGAGATCCTGCCCGTCGACCATGACGGCCGCACGCTGTGGCCTGGCGCCCGCCAGCACTGGCGGCCGACCTCGCGGGTCTTCCGCGAGCACGCGCTGCGCCTGGTCCGCGCGATGGCCGAACGGTACGGAACACACCCCGCCCTGGCCGCCTGGCACGTCTCCAACGAGCTCGGCTGCCACAACGTCCACGACTACTCCGACGACGCCGCCCGAGCCTTCCGCGCCTGGCTGCGCGACAGGTACGGCACGCTGCAGGAGCTGAACCGGGCGTGGGCCACCGCCTTCTGGTCCCAGGGCTACGGCGACTGGGACGAGATCCTGCCGCCCCGGCTCGCGGCCTCCTACCCCAACCCGACACAGCAGCTCGACTTCAAGCGCTTCTCCTCCGACGCGCTCAAGGACCACCTGCGGGCCGAGCGCGATCTGCTGCGCGAGCTGACGCCCGCCATCCCGGTCACCACCAACTTCATGGTCATGGGCGAGACCAAGGGCATGAACTACGCCGACTGGGTGCCCGAGCTCGACTTCGTCTCCAACGACCACTACCTGCTGACCGGCCCTCAGGCGCAGGACGAGCTGTCGTTCTCGGCCAACCTCACCGGTTCGCTGGCCGGGGGCGCCCCCTGGTTCCTGATGGAGAGCTCGACGAGCGCGGTCAACTGGCAGCCCGTCAACCTGGCCAAGCGGCCCGGCGGCCTCGCGCGCGACTCGCTGACCCACGTCGCGTACGGGGCGGACGCGGTCTGCTTCTTCCAGTGGCGGCAGTCGGCGGGTGGAGCCGAGAAGTACCACTCGGCGATGGTCCCGCACGCGGGCACCGACAGCGAGGTCTTCCGCTCGGTCGCCGACCTCGGCGCGACTCTGGAGGCGCTCGCCCCGGTCGCGGGCGCCCGCCGTTGCCGGGCCCAGGCCGCGATCGTCTTCGACTGGGACTCGTGGTGGGCAGGCGAGCTGGACTCCCATCCCACGTCCCGGCTGCGGTACCGGCAGGAGGCGCTCGACTGGTACTCGGCGTTCCTCCAGGCGGGCGTACGGGTGGACGTCATCAGCGCGACGGACTCGTTCGCCGGCTACGACCTGCTCGTCGCCCCGATCCTGCACGTCGTCCCGCGGGCGCTCGCCGACCGTCTCGACGCGTACGTGGCGGACGGCGGCCACCTGGTCACCACGTACTTCTCCGGCATCGTCGACGAGCACGACCACGTGTGGCTCGGCGGCTACCCGGGCGCGCTGCGCGACCTGCTCGGCATCAGGATCGAGGAGTTCGGCCCGCTGCTGGACGACGACCGGGTCGGCCTCGACCTCGGCGTGACCGGCACGCTGTGGACCGACCGGATCGACGTCGTCGGCCCCGACGTCAAGGTCGTCTCCAGCTACACCTCCGGCGACCACGCGGGCCGTCCCGCGATCACGACCTGCCTGGTCGGCGGCGGCTCGGCGTCGTACGTCTCGACGCGGCTCGGGCCCGACGGGCTGGCGCCGGTGCTGGAGCAGTTCCTGGCCACCAGCGGGGTACGGCCCGAGCTTCCGGCCGCCGTCGGCGGGGTGGTCGAGCTGGCGATCCGCACCGGCGACGACGCCGCGTACTGGTTCCTGATCAACCGCACCGACCACACCGTCGAGGTCGGCGACGTCGCGGGCGAGGTCATCCGGGCCCCCTCCCTCGCCGCGGGCCGTACCCTGGGCCCCCGCCAGGTCTGCGTCCTGCGCCGCCCGCACGCCTCCTGACCTGCCAAAGGCCGGTCACGCGAGCGCGTGACCGGCCTTTCTCGTCGGGTCTACCCGATGCTGAAGCCCTGCTCCTGGCCGTACTTGACCGACGCGTCCTGCCAGGCCTTCAGGCCGTCCTGCAGGGTGACGGATCCGTCCACGTACGCCTTGCCGACGGTGTCGTTGAAGACGCTGTTGGCGTACACCTGGTAGGGCAGGTAGGACCAACCGCTGACGACCTGGCTCGCCGACTCGGCCAGCACCTCGTTCACCTTCTGGCCGCCGAAGTACGGGAACTCCTTGCCGGTGAAGGCCGGGGCGTTGAGCTGGGCTGTGGTGGCAGGGAAAGCGCCGCCGTCCACGCGCGTCTGCACGCCCTCGTCCACATTCGCGTACTTGGCGAAGGCGTACGCGAGCTTCTTGTTGGCGCCGGCCTCGGGGATGGCCAGCGAGCTGCCACCGTTCTCGGCGGTGGCCTTGCCGCCGCTCTCCCACTGCGGCATCGGGGCGACCCGCCACTTGCCGGCCCCCGCCTTGACGCCCGACTCGAGGTTGGCGGGCATCCAGGCGCCGATCACGAGCGTCGCGATGGTGCCGTCGCCGAGGCCCTTGTACCAGGCGTCGCTCCACGAGCTGATCGGCGCGACCAGCTTGCCGCTGACGAGCTGCTGCCAGGCGGCGGTGAACTTCTGGGTCCCGGGGTCGGCGGCGAAGTCGACGCCGACCTTGGTCCCGTCGACCTGGTACGGCTTGCCGCCCGCCTGCCAGATCATGCTGGTGGTGAACCCGGCCTCACCGGTGTCGTTGGTGATGTACGCCTTCGGGTCCGCCTCGTGCAGCTTCTTGGCCGCCGCGATGTACTCCTCCCAGGTGGTCGGGACCGCGATCTTGTGCTTGTCGAAGACGTCCTTGTTGTAGAACAACGCCATCGGCCCTGAGTCCATCGGGAGGCCGTAGATGCCGCTGCCGGAACGGACCGCGTTCCACGGGCCTGGGGTGAAGGTCGCGTCGAGCTTGCCGGCGCCATAGGCCGCCAGGTCGGTGACGGACTTGCCGAGCGTGAACTGCGGCAGCGCGTAGTACTCGATCTGCGCGACGTCGGGAACGCCAGACCCGGCCTTGATCGCGTTCTGCAGCGCGGTGTACTGGTCGTTGCCGGTTCCGGCGTTGACCAGGTTGACCTTCACCTTCGGGTACTTGGCCTGGAAGTCGCCGACCACCTGCTTCAGCGTCGGCTCCCACGCCCAGACCGTGATGCTGCCACCGGCGTCCAGGGCGGCCTGGAGGTCGGCGTCCGAAACCGCCGCGCTCTGGGCGGCGGTGGCGCCGGCGCCGCTCTCGCCGCCGGACGAGCCGCAGGCCGTGGTGACGAGCGAGACAGACAGTGCCGCGCCCAGCAGCAAGGCGCTGCGACGGGTTATCGTCATGGGACTTCCCTTTCGTGGGTCTATCTGGGGAGGGTTGGGGCGGCCCCGGCCGGTCATTCCTTCACGCTTCCGGCGGCCAGGCCCGACTGCCAGTACCGCTGGAGCAGCAGGAAAGCCACGATCAGCGGGACGATGGTGAGCAGGGAACCGGTGATCACGAGGTTGAAGATCGCCTCGCCGCCCGCGGTGGACGCCTGGTCGTTCCAGCTGTCGAGGCCCAGCGTGAGCGGATACCAGTCGGGGTCCTTCAGCATGATCAGCGGCAGGAAGTAGTTGTTCCACGTCGCGACCACGGAGAAGAGCAGGACGGTGACGATTCCGGGCGCCAGCAGCGGGAGACTGATGCGGAAGAAGGTGCGGAACTCCCCCGCCCCGTCGACCCGCGCCGATTCGAGGATCTCAAGGGGTACGGCGTCGGCGGCGTACGTCCACATGAGGTAGAGCCCGAACGGCGTGATCAGCGACGGGATGATGATCGCCCACGGGGTGTTGGTCAGGCCCAGGTTGGAGAACATCAGGAAGGTCGGGACGGCCAGCGCCGTGCCGGGCACCGCGACCGCGCCGATCACGACCGCGAAGACGGCCTTCTTGCCGGGGAAGTCGTACTTGGCCAGCCCGTAACCCGCGACCGTGGCGAGCAGGGTGGCACCACCCGCGCCGACGACCACGTACAGCACGGTGTTGAGCAGCCAGCGGGTGAAGATGCCGCCGTCGTAGGTGAAGGTGTCGGCGATGTTGCCGAAGAGCGCGAAGTCGTCGGCGAACCACAGGCCGAAGGAGTTGAACAGCCCTTCCTGCGTCTTGGTGGCGTTGATCAGCAGCCAGGCCAGCGGGAGCAGCGTGTAGACCAGCATGATCGCGGTCAGCGCGGTCAGTGTGGCGCTGCGCCGCCTGCGCCGGGCCTGGCGGCGATGCCGGATCACGAGCGGCTTGGCCTGACGGGACGTCGTGGGCGTGGTGACCGCCATGGTCAGGCTCCCTTCCGCATACCGCGCAGCTGGACGACGTAGGCGATGATCATGGTGATCACGCCCATGACGATGGCGACGGTGGCCGAGTAGTCGAACTGCTGGCCCGCGAAGGACAGCGAGTAGGCGTAGAGGTTGGGCGTGAAGAACGTCGTGATCGCGTTCGGCGCCAGGCTCTTGAGGATGGCCGGCTCGTTGAACAGCTGGAAGCTGCCGATGATGGAGAAGATCGTCGCGATCAGCAGCGCGCCGCGCAGCGCGGGCAGCTTGATCGCCCAGACGATCCGCACCTGGCCAGCGCCGTCGATCGTGGCGGCCTCGTACAGGGACGGGTTCACCACCCGGAGCGCGGAGTAGAGGATGAGCATGTTGTAGCCGACGAACTCCCAGGTCACGATGTTGCCGATGGAGGCGAGGATCCAGTCGGGCGCCAGCGGCTCGGGCAGCGTGATTCCGAACGTCTCGTTGATGTTGCCGACGAGGCCGAACCGTGTGCCGTACATGAAACCCCACATCAGCGCGGCGACGACCGCGGGCACCGCGTAGGGCAGGAAGACGGAGATCCGGAAGAAGCTCGAGCCGTACAACCGGCCGCTGTCGATCGCGAGCGCCAGGAGCAGCGCCAGCAGCAGCATGATCGGTACCTGCACGACCAGGAAGAGCGCGACCCGGCCGAAGGCCGACCAGAACTGCTCGTCGCTCAGCGCCTTCACGTAGTTGTCCAGGCCGACGAAGGACGTGCCGCCGATGAGCCGGGTGCGGAAGAGGCTCAGGTAGACCGAGTACGCGATCGGAGCGAGGAAGACGAGGGCGAACACCGCCATGAACGGGCCGACGAACCGCCAGCCCGTCCATGACCGCCGCCGCCAGGCTGCCGGTCTCCGACCGCTCATGTGCTTCTCCTCGTCGACTCGCTGTTTACGTAAACATTTCAGGCGAAGGCGTCGGCCGCGAAGGGGGCGGGTGGGAATGTTTACGTAAACTTGGTGTGCGGTATGGTGGCATCGCGCACACGGATCGTCAAGGTTTCCATCGCGGTGACGCGCTGACGGACGGAAGTGAGAAGGGATGGCCCTGGAGACTCAGGAACAGCCGGACGCCGCCCCCAAGGGAGGCGCGCAGCGCGGCGGGTCAGGCATCCCCGGCGGACGGCGCAAACAGCGCGTCTCCATGGCCGACGTCGCCAAGCTGGCAGGCGTCTCCTCGCAGACCGTGTCTCGGGTCGCGAACGGACACCCCGGCGTCATCGGCTCCACCCGCGAGCACGTGCTCGCCGCCATGCGCGAGCTCGGCTACCGGCCCAACAGCGCGGCACGCGCCCTGCGGTACGGGCAGTTCAACACCATCGGCGTGATCCTCTTCAGCCTGGCCTCCACCGGCAACAGCCGGACCGTCGAAGCCATCGCCACCCACGCCGCCGCCGAGGGGTACGCGACCACGCTGATCCCCATCGACGTCCCGACACAGGACAACGTGCTCGGCGCCTTCACCCGGATGGGTGAGCTCGCCGTCGACGCGGTCATCGTCATCATGGAGATCCATCTGCTGGACGCGGGTACGGTGGCCCTGCCCCCCGGCGTACACGTCGTGGTCGTCGACTCCGACGCCGGAGACCGCTACAGCGTCGTCGACACCGACCAGGCCGACGGCGCCCGGCGAGCCGTTCACCACCTGCTCGGCCTCGGCCACCGGACCGTCTGGCACGTCACCGGCCCGCAGTCGTCCTACGCCGGCCAACGCCGCACCGAGGCCTGGCGGGCCGCCCTTGAGGAAGCCGGACGCCCGGTGCCCCCGCCTCTGCACGGCGACTGGTCCGCCGACTCCGGTTACGCGGCGGGGCTCGCCCTCGCCGACGAGCCCGACTGCACAGCCGTGTTCGCCTCGAACGACCAGATGGCCCTCGGGCTGCTGCGCGCCTTCCACGAGCGGGGCAGGTCCGTGCCTGGCCAGATCAGCGTGGTCGGCTTCGACGACATCCCCGACTCGGCCCACTTCGTGCCCCCGCTGACCACCGTCCACCAGGACTTCGCCGAGGTCGGCCGCCGGTGCGTGCAACGCGTGCTGCGCCAGATCCGCGAAGGCCAGGCCAGCGAGCCCGGCACCGACCTCGTCCCGGCCCACCTGGTGACCCGATCCAGCACAGCGCCGCCCCCGCAGGACGCGCCTCCCGGTCGAACGGTTCCCGGCCCCTGGCCGCGCGGCTAACCGCCGCCACGGACTGGGGGAGACCGGAGGTGAGCGGAGAATGGTGTAGCGGTCGGTCACCCGCTTGCCTTGCCGAGGCGGGCCGCCATGATGGCGGACATCTCCTCCTCAGTGGTCACATCGCTTCGCGCTTCGGCGGCTGCGGCTTCGACCAGGTCTGCACGCATTTCCGGATCGGCAAGGATCTCCAACGTCTCCTGCAGAGACTCCCATTCCGCCACGGAAACGATGACGGCATGCGGCCGACCGTTCCGGGTGAGCGTAAAGCGATCATGCTCGCGAGCGGCCCTGTCGGCAAGCTCGGTCAGCCAGTCCTTCGCTTCGCTGATGGGAATGATCTCCATAGGTCCATGATGCCGCTCTGGCCTGAATATCGGCCAAGGTTCCGGCTACGGATCATGCCGCTCACCGTGTTCTACAAGGCGAGAAGGCGGGATGATCGAGAGGTTGAGCGGGCTCGGCGAGCAATGCGGCGCTGTGTCGCGCTGGCACACTCCGTCGACGAGGAAGAAGGAGGGGAATGAGCAAGCGGGACAGCTGGCAAGAGCTCAAAGATCACCGGATGTCCGAGCCGGGCGCGGCCGAAGCCTACGAAGCGGCGCGTTTCGCCTACGAGCTGGGGAAGGCAGTCCGAGCGTTGTGAGAGGGCCGCGGATGGTCCCAGAACGACCTGGCTCTTAGGGCTGGCATGACTCAGTCTGCCGTGGCCCGACTCGAGGCAGGTGGGACCATTCCCCACTGCCGGACCTGGTGCGTCTGGCTCGGGCCTTGGACGCCGATGCCGAGATCCGCCTGACGCCGCGGGCCCCAGCAGCTTGACGCTGAGGGCTTGCACTCCTTGACGAGGGAGCTTGCACGGGCAATGCTCCAGGGCGTGTCCACTGGTCACGTGCCTGACGACCGGGGGTCTGGGGGCCGGAAGGCCACCAGCGAGGGGGCGCGGGGGAACTCGCTCCCTCGTCAGCGGAGTCCGAGCCACACTGCGCGCAGCGCGGCCGGGCGAAGGCCTTCGCACCGGTCGCCTTCCGAGGCGCCGCGCATGGGGCAGAGCGTGATCGAGTGGGCTTTACGGTGCGCCCATGTAAAGGCTACCCTATACTCAGAATGTGCCGTATGAGATCCGACTCACCGACGAGGTCGATGACTGGCTCGACGAGCTGGCCTACGCCGACACGCCCGCCTACCGGCTCGCCATCGAGTACATCAACATGCTGGAAGAATCCGGTCCAGGTCTCGGTAGGCCCCACGTCGGAAAGATCGACGGCTCGGCTATCGTGAACCTCAAGGAGCTACGACCTCGCTCCACTGGCGCCAGCGCGCTGCGTATCTTGTTTGTCTTCGATCCGTGGCGTAGCGCCATCCTGCTTGTCGCCGGAGACAAGGTCCGCGAGCAACCCGCAGCCCCAGATCGCTGGTACGACAAAGCGATCAGGCACGCCGAAGAGCTGTACCAGAGCTACCTGACCGTACGCGCCGAGGAGGAGAGACAATGACCACCTTCAAGAAGTGGTCGGACATTCGCGACAAGCACGTTCAGCGCGCGGGAGGCGAAGCGGCGCTGTCCGAGACCCGGCGCATGATCGATGCCTACGTGCACGCCTGGCACCTGTCCGAGCGGCGCAAGAACGCGGGGCTCACCCAATCCGACGTCGCCGAGAGGATGGGGGTCACCAAGATGCGCGTCTCCCAGATCGAGCGTGGCGAGGTCGCCTCCGTTGAGGTGCTCGCTCGCTATATCGAGGCGATCGGCGGACGCCTGGAGTTGACCGCCTCGTTCGACGACGGCACCTACCGCATGGGGGATGCCACCGCGGCGATGTGACCTCTGGTCCCACACGCGAAGCGCGCCAGGGCGATGAGATGAACTCGGACGCCAGATCTCGCGCCGGCAAACAGTTGGTCATGCGGTCATCGCAGGCGATCCGGGTAGCTCACTCGGCGATGCTCCACGGCGTGTCCGCTGGTCACGTGCGTGACGACCGGGGGTCTGGGGGCCGGAAGGCCACCAGCGAGGGGGCTCGGGGGAGCTCGGCTCCACCGTCAGAGGAGCCCGAGCTCACCCGCGCGCAGCGCGCCCGGGCGAAGGCCCATGCCGTTGAAGGCCGTTCAGATGAGCTCGACGACCGTCTGCTCGGCCACCTGGCCGGGACGGTGACCGTCCCAGAGAGCTGTCAGCGCCGTGGCCGCCATGAAGCGCACCCCGCTGCCGATCGCGCTCTCGTCGACGTCGAAGGTGCCCTGGTGGATGTCGTAGTCGAGCCCGCCGGGCGAGCGTGTGCCGAGTCTGGCGAACGCGCCGGGGATCGACTCCAGGTACCACGCGAAATCCTCCCCGCCCAGCGACTGCTGGGTGGAGACGACGGCGCCGGGCCCGAGCGCCCGCTCGGCCGCCTCGGCGAGCATCTGGACGCTGTCCTCGTCGTTGACGACCGGCGGGACGCCGCGCGTGTAGTCCATGGTCGCCTCGACGCCGTAGGCGCCCGCGACCGACTCCAGCAGCGCCTTGATGAGGTCGGGGGCGGCGTGCCAGGCCCCCTCGTCGAGGCAGCGGACGGTGCCCTCCGCGATGCCGTCGTCGGGGATGGCGTTGGCGGCCGAGCCCGCCTCGACGCGCCCCCACACCAGCGACAGCGACGAGCGGGGGTCGACCCTGCGGGAGAGCGCGGCGGGCAGCTCGGTGAGAATCTTGGCGAGGGCGAAGACGAGGTCGGCGGTCAGGTGGGGCCTGGCGGTGTGGCCGCCGGGGCCGCTGACGCGGATGGCGAGCTTGTCGCAGGCGGAGGTGATGGGGCCGGCCTTGAGGCCGACCTGGCCGACGTCGACGCGGGGGTCGCAGTGGAGGCCGAAGATGCGCTCGACGCCGCTGATGCCGCCGTGGGCCATGATCTCGAGCGCGCCGCCCGGCAGCTCCTCGGCGGGCTGGAACAGCAGGCGCACCCGCCCGGGCAGCAGGCCTTCGGCGGCCTGGCGGGCCAGGAAGAGGGAGGTGCCGAGCAGGATGGTGGTGTGCACGTCGTGGCCGCAGGCGTGGCAGACGCCAGGGACGGTGGACCGGTACGGCACGTCCTTCTCGTCCGGCAGGGCGAGCGCGTCGATGTCGGCGCGCAGCGCGATGGTGGGACCGTCGCCGCTGCCGACCTCGCAGATCAGACCTGAGCCTCGCGGGAGCACGGACGGGTTGAGACCCGCGGCGGTGAGCCGATCGGCGATCTTCTGGGTCGTGCGGTACTCGGCGAAGGCGATCTCTGGGTGCATGTGCAGGTCTCGCCGGAAGGCCACCAGATCCCGCTCGTTCTCCGCCAGGAACGCGTCGAGTTCTCCCCGCAGCTCACGTCCCTGCATCAGTCACCGTCCTGTCACGTGCGACAACGCCGTCGCACGGCCGATTGCGCCGTTTCCTCCTGCGATCACGCGATTCAGCCGCCCGATTGGGGAAGCTGCCCGGTGAAACGAATGCCACACACCCGAGCGATGAGCGGGGTTGGCCGTAAGCCCGATGGCGATGCCATCGACTTTATCTCCACTGCCGACCTTCTCGCGGACAACTACACCAAAAGTTGGGTCGGGGCATGCCCGTAACCGCAGGTCGTCACAGTGTGTGAGAGCTTACGTGGTCCGGAAATAGTCACATCGGATCAGTAAATTGTCACCCGTTGTGGCCACCGCCAAACGTTGGCCGTGTTCCAAATCCTGTCACCTTCCGTCCTGGTGATCATACTGCGGCGATGCATGCCAATGAGAAGAATGCGTGTTTCACTCGCAATATGATCACTAATATCCCGTTCGGGGGGAAGCATGCACGGTTGAGCATCTTCGAGCCGAGCGAGGGGACCCTGGTGGTCGTGCCCTCGCTCTCCCTGCCGCAGGACGAGCTCCGCCGCATCAAGGCAGCAAGGTGTTACGAGGAGCGCCTGCTCTTCCTCCTGCTGACCCTGCGCGAGCCGGGGATCTCGGTGGTCTACCTCTCCTCGATGCCGATCGACCAGGAGATCGTCGACTACTACTTCGGCTTCCTTCCCGATCCGGACGACGCGGCCAGGCGGCTGCACCTGATCACCGTGAACGATCCCGACAGCCAGCCCCTGACCAGGACCCTGCTCGACCGACCCGAGGTGATCGACCGGGTACGGAGCGTCATCGGGGACGACGCCTGGCTGGTGCCGTTCGTGATGAGCGACCTGGAGGAGCAGCTCGCCGCGTCACTCAACGTCCCCATCTACGGACCGGCCATGTCGCTGGCCCACTACGGCTCCAAGAGCGGATCGCGCACCATCGGCGCGGAGGCGGGCGTCCCGATGGCGCGCGGCTTCGGCGACCTCTACACGATGGCGCAGATCGAGGACGCCGTGCTGTCGCTGCCCGGCGAGCGCGTCATGGTCAAGCTGAACGACGGCTACTCCGGCCTCGGCAACGCCATCGTGCGCAAGGGCGACTGGACCCGCACCGAGTTCTCCGCGGGCGCGGACGAGACCTGGACGGGCTTCGCGGCCAAGCTCGCCGAGCGGGGCGGGGTGGTCGAGGAGTTCATCGAGCACCGTCCGCTCTACTGCCCCAGCGCGCTGGCCAGGATCACCCCCGGCGGCCATTACGACGTCGTCGCCACCCACGACCAGGTGCTCGACGGTCCCGTCTACCAGGGCTGCACGTTCCCCGCCAGGCCCGAGTACCGGCAGGAGGTCGCCGCCTCCGCCACGAAGATCGCCAAGCTGTTGGCGGAGCGCGGCGTGGTCGGCCTGTTCGGCATGGACTTCTTCGCGATGAAGACCGACGCGGGCTACGCGGCGCTGCTGTGCGAGGTGAACCTGCGCATCGGCGGCACCACCCACCCGTTCGGGGCGGCGCTGCTCACCACGGACGCCGTCTACGACCCCGCGACGGGGTTGCTGATGAGCGGGGGCCGGCCGAAGTACTACACCGCCACCGACAACTGCTCGGCAGGCTGCCTGCGCGGCCGTACGCCGGGCCAGGTGGTGCGGACGGTCGAGCGGCTCGGGCTCGGCTTCGACGGGCGGCGACGTACCGGAAACGTGTTGCACCTGCTCGGCGCCGTCCCGGAGCACGGCAAGCTGGGCTTCACCACCATCGGCGACTCACCGGAGGAAGCGGAGGAGCTGCACCGGATCACCCGGAGGGCGCTGTGCGGCTGAGCTCGTAGACGTTGTTGAACGGGTCGTCGAGCGGTAGCCGCCTGACCTGCGCGAAGTCGATCCCGAGCGCCATCTCGCGCAACCGGCTCTCCGGCAGGCCGCAGGTGCCCAGGCCCAGGCCGCCTTCGGCCAGCGAGACCGGCAGGCAGTAGGCCAGGCTGAGGCCGTACAGGACGGTCCCGATGGGACCGGCGTTGTCCTGGACGCGGTCGGCGCAGTTGATCTCGACGCAGATGTACCTGCCGTCCGGCGCGAGGCTGTCGTGGATGGCGGTCAGCAGCCCGACGGGATCGACCGAGTCGTGCAGCACGTCGAACGTGGTGATCACGTCGAAGCTGCCAGGCAGGCCCTCGGCCGCGTCGTGCAGCTCGAACCGCAGGCGGTCGCCCACCCCCGCCGCGCGGGCCTGCTCGGCCGCGGCCTCGATCGACGGCTCGTACAGGTCGATGCCGACCAGCTCGCAGCGCGGGAAGGCCTGCGCGAGCTTGAGCAGCGCGCGACCGCGCCCGCAGCCGACGTCGCAGACCCGCGCGCCCGCCTCCAGCTTGGCCTGCACCTCGGGCATGAGCGGCAGCCAGACGGGGATGAGCTGGTGCTCGAACCACGGCGCGGTGAACCGGTCGATGGACTCGGCCGACTCGGGCCCGTACAGCTCCTGCGAGACGCCGCCCCCGGAGCGGAAGGCCTTCAGCAGCTCGTGGAAGGTGTCGCCGAAGACGGTGGAGTAGGTGAAGAACGCGTTGCCCAGGAACATCGTGCCCGCCTCTTCGGCGAGCACGGGGACGTGGTGGGCGGGCAGGGCGTAGCGTTCGCCGTCGTCGCTGGTCAGGTAGCCGGCGGCGGCCATCCCCACCAGCCACTCCCGCACGTAGCGCTCGACCAGGCCGGTACGGCCGGCCAGCTCGGCGGCGGAGGCGGGCCCGCGGTTCGCCAGGTCCTTGAACAACCCCAGACGGTCGCCGATCGCCGCCATGAAGACCGCGTTCGCCCCCACGAAGTCGGCGAACGCCTTGTCCATGAACTCTTCGGCCTGGCCCATCTCACGCCCCCTCGTCGTGCCGCCGGGGGGCGTCAGGGTATGTGCCCGAGTCGTTCCCTTATCAACCCTTGTGACCGGCGGGGCGCCTGAAACCGCGCCAGCCGATCACGGCGAGCACGACGCCCAGGACCACGTTCACCGCGATGAGTATGCCGTGGACCACGTAGAAGCTGGTCGGATGCCCATCAGCGAGGTTGAAACCAAGGTTGATCCACTCGAACACCATGAACGCGCCAATGATGATCAGGAATCCGGCGATCTTTCGTGACATGCCCATCTCTCTGCTGCTCGGCGGGTAGTGACGCGTCATGCGCTATGTCACGAAGCTACGCTGAGGTCGCTATGGGGACGAAACTGGTGCCGGTCGTGGCACTTCTCGCCGCGGTCGCCCTGACCGCCGGCCCTGCCTTGGCCGTACCGCCGGCCGTCCGCCCTGCCTCGGCCGTACCGGCCCAATCGGCCGAACCACCGGCCGCCGAAGGCGCGCTGGGCGGCGACAGGCTCGCGAGCAAGGGGCTGGTCGCGCCCAAGGGCGTGAAGACGCCGCCGAAGACGAAGGCCACCTCCTTCGTCATCGCCGACGCCGAGACCGGCAAGGTGCTCGCCGCCAAGAACGCCCACGGCCGGTTCCTGCCCGCGAGCACGCTCAAGACGCTCACCGCGCTCGCGCTCATCCCCAAGCTCGACAGGAACCTCAAGGTCAAGCCCAGTAGAACGGCCGTCAACCAGGAGGGCAGCGCGGTCGGCCTGTCGACCAAGCCCATCTACAAGGTCGACGACCTGTTCAAGGCGCTCATGCTCACCTCGGGCAACGACGCGGCGATGGCGCTGGCCGAGGCGAACGGCGGGCTCGGCGCGACCCTCGCCGACATGAACGCCGAGGCCAAGCGCCTGCAGGCCAACGACACGGTGGCCAAGACACCCAGCGGCCTGGACAAACCCGGTCAGAGCAGCTCGGCCTACGACCTGGCGCTGATCGCCCGCGCGGGGCTGGCCAACCCGGAGTTCCGCAGGTACGTCAGCCTCAAGACCTCGCGCTTCCCCGCGCCCAAGGGCTACTACGAGATCGGCAACCACAACAAGCTGCTGTGGCGCTACAAGGGCATGGTCGGCGTCAAGAACGGCTGGACCTCCAAGGCGCTCGGCAGCTTCGTCGGCGCGGCCAAGCGTGACGGGCACACGATCATCGTGACGATCATGCGGCACGAGGGCTACTTCTGGGAGGAGGTCGAGCAGCTGCTCGACTGGGGCTTCGCGGTGCGCGGCAAGGCCACGCCCGTGGGCACGCTGGTGGACCCGCTGCCCGCACAGCCGAAGGTGGAGCAGGCGAAGGCGCCTGCCGTACCCGCCGCTCCGGCCGCCGACCCGGTGCGGGACACCGCCGCTGAGCCCGCCACGGGCTACGCGATCGGCGCGCTGGTGATCGGCGCGGCCGTGCTCGGCGGCGCGGGCTGGCTGTTCTACGGCATCCGCAGGCGCCGAACCGCGCGTTGATCATCTTGTACGGCAGGCCGGGTCAAGACCACCGTGGTCACCGCTGACCGCCCGTCCATCACGCCACCCCAGCAGGACTCCGGCGGGCCGCCGTCACGTCGCGCGGTTCAGTAACCGCGTGGCAGGCTCCCGTCGGAGGGCACGGGGGTCGGGTCGGGTGGCGGATGCAGGCCCGCGGTGGCGGTCCAGGCGGCCACGTACATCGTCAACCGCGCCGAGAAGTTGATCCACAGCAGCAACCCCGCCGTCACGGCGAACGTCCCGTACACGGGGTTGCTCAGCGTGCCCGCCAGCAGAAGCGTGGCCACCTGCTTCAGCACGCCGAACCCGATCGCCCCCAGCACCGCGCCCCTGGCCAGGACCTTGAACGGCCTGGTCGGCTTGGCCACCCAGCCGAGGACGATGAGGAAGAGCACCCAGTCGGCGCCCACGCTGGCCGCGAGACCGACCAAGGTCAGCGTGACCTTGGCGGCCTCCGACGTCTCCACGCCGAGGAACGTCGCCACGGTCGTCGTCGCCTGGGTGGCGAACCCGCCGAGCAGTGCCGAGACGACGAGCGTGACGCCGAGCATGACGAGCGTGACCAGGTCGCGGGCCTTGCCGACGAGGAAGCTGAGCGGAGGCGTCGTGGCCATCGACATCTCGCGCAACGCCCCACGCAGGGCGTCGACCGCGCCGAGCCCCGCATACAGCAGACCGACCAGGCCGATCACTCCCGCGCTCGTCCGCGCCTGAGCGATCCCGTCCAGGTCGATGAGGTCGGCGAGGCCGGGGAGCTGCTCGGCGATGGACTTCTGCAGCGCCTCCCGGATCTCGGTCCGCTCCTGCAGGACGAAGCCGAACACCGCGAAGGCCAGCGCGATGATCGGGAAGAGCGACAGGAACGCGAAGTAGGTGACGGCCCCGGCCAGCCGGTCGCCGCTCTGCAGTTGGTACCGCTGCACGGTCCTGATCAGGTGGTCGACCGGGTGCCATCGCACCCTGGATCGCGCGGTCGTCCTGCGACCCCATTCCTTGACCGCGCCGATCCGGTCGGCCCAAGTGCTCATGAGAAATGCTTCTACCCGATCTCGCCCGAATACAGCCAGCGACCAGGGCCCTTGCCGCCCGAATCCTGACGCCTCCGACGCCCACCGAGCCACCCCGCCTTCGGACACGCTCCCCGCTCCTCACTCCCCGACCCGGTCTGGGGCACGGGTGTCACATGGACACCAGGCGGCCCGCACGCTTCAGGACGCGTCCCGACACCAGCACGGTGTCGACCGCGCTGGTGTCCGCGTTGAGCACGACCGCGCCGATCACGTCCTGCGCGCCGGCCATCGAGGGCGTGTCGGCCCGCAGGAGCTGCAGGTCGGCCTGCTTGCCGACACGCAGCGATCCGGTGACGTCCGCCAGCCCCACCACCTCGGCCCCCTCGATCGTCGCGATCCGCAGCGCGTCACGGGTGGTGAACCCCAGTCCCGCGCCCCCGGGCCTGCCCCGCTCCAGGGCGTGGGCGGCCCGCATCATCCCGAACATGTCGCCGGGGCAGCTGGTCACCGCGTCGGCGCTGAACGAGGCGGGGATGCCGAACTCCCTCGCCCTGCCGGTGACCGGGTATCCGATCGCCAGCGCCATCTCGCTGAACGGCGAGACCGACACGCTGCCGCCGCTGTCCGCGATCCGCTTGAGGTGCTCGTCGGTGTAGTGGTTGGCGTGGATGTAGGTGGTACGAGGGCCGCCCATGAAGCCGTGCGCGTCGAGGAAGGCCAGGCCGCGTTCGGCGCTCTCGGCCCCGAGGCCGCCCATGTGGACGCTCACCGCGAGGTCGAGCTCCTGGGCGAGCCGCCATTCGCCCGCCGCCCGTTCGAGGTCGCCGAACTCGGGGCCGAAGGCGGCGACGGCCATGGTCACCAGGTCTCCGGTGAGCGCCTCGCGGACCCGCCGCCCCTCGGGCGCCATCTGGTCCTGGTCCGTCCCGCCGTGGCAGAAGCCGAAGACGGCCCTGATGCCGGAGGCGCTGAGCGCGTCCACGGCGGCGTCGGTGTGCTCCGGCGTGAACTGCACCTGCGACCAGTCGAGCATGGTCGTGATCCCGCCGTCGAGGCATTCGCGCACGCCCGCGGCGATCCCCGCGTGGACGTCGTCGGGGCCGAAGCGCGGCCCCAGCTCGCCGAGTACATGGGCCACGTAGCCGCCCAGCGTGGTGTCGGGGGCGACCGCCCTGATCGTCGACTGCCAGGTGTGCCGGTGGCTGTCGACGAACCCCGGCAGCACGATCATGCCGGTCGCGTCGATCTCCGCGACTCCTTCCGCGGCCAGGTCAGGCCCGACCGCGGCGATCCTTCCCTCCCTGACGAGCACGTCTACCTCGCCGAGCACGACAGGCTGCGGCTCGGTGTCGATGACGAGGCCGTTCTTGATGATCCATGAATTGCTCATGTGAAAAGCTTATAGAGAAGCTTTTTAGAAAGCAATATGCCTGCGAGTATCCTCGGAGCGTGAACCAGGACGAGGTCGATGGGCTGGTGCCCCGCTGGCGGGAGGCAGGGCTCGCGGAGTCGCTCATCGCCAGCCTGGAGCTGAGCAAGCGGATGTCCCGCCTCCACGGGCTGTTCGAGCAGGCGGTGAAGGCCGAACTGGCCGAGCTCGGGCTGACCTACGCGGAGTTCGACGTGCTCGCCGCGCTGGCCCGCACCGGGCCTCCGCACCGGCTGAAGCCGAGCGAGCTGGCCCGCGCGCTGTTCCTGACCTCGGGCGGCACGAGCAACGTCCTGCAACGGCTGACCGCCGCCGGATATGTCGAACGGGAGGCCAACCCGGGCGACGCCCGCAGCCGCTGGGTCCAGCTCACCCCCGAGGGGCTGCGCGTGGCGAACCTGGCCCTCGAAGGCTCCAGCCGCGCCCACACCGAGGCGATGGCCGGCGTCCCCGAGGCCACGCTGCGCCACGCGGCCGACGCCCTGCGCGAGCTCACCCTCGCCCTGGGCCGCCGCGCCCGCTGACCCCCGACCCCGCACACGGCGAAGGCCCTCGCGGCGGTGGTGACCGTACGGGAGGGCCTTCGAGGGTGATGATCAGAAGGCGCGCGGCAGGAAGCCCACCCGGTCGCGGACCTGGGCCATCGTCTCCCTGGCCACCGCACCGGCGCGCTCGGCCCCGATGGACAGCAGCCGGTCGAGCTCGGCCTCGTCGGCCAGCAGCTTCTCCGTGCGCTCGCGGATCGGCGCGAACGCCTCCACGACCACCTCGGCGACGTCCTTCTTGAACGTCCCGTAGCCCTGCCCCTCGTAGCGTGCCGTCAGCTCGGGGATCGGCGTGCCCGTCAGCGCCGACTGGATGCGCAGCAGGTTGGAGATGCCCGGCTTGTTCTCCTCGTCGAACAGCACCTCGGACCCCGTGTCGGTCACCGCGCGCATGACCTTCTTGCGCAGCGGCCCCGGCTGCTCCAGCACGTCGAGGATGCCCGCGGGCGACGAGGACGACTTCGACATCTTCGCGGACGGGTCCTGGAGGTCGGTGATCTTCTCGACCTCCTTGAGGATGTGCGGCTCGGGGAGGGTGAAGGTGTCGCCGAAGCGGTGGTTGAAGCGCTGCCCGAGGTCGCGGGTCAGCTCCAGGTGCTGCTTCTGGTCGGCGCCGACCGGCACCCTGTTGGCCTGGTAGAGCAGGATGTCGGCGGCCTGCAGGATCGGGTAGGTGAACAGGCCGACGCTGGCCGCGCTCTCGCCGAACTTGGCCGACTTGTCCTTGAACTGCGTCATGCGCGACGCCTCGCCCATGCCGGTGAGGCAGTTCAGCACCCAGGCCAGCTCGCTGTGCTCGCGCACGTGCGACTGGACGAAGACGGTGGAGCGCTCGGGGTCGAGCCCCGCGGCGAACAGCTGCGCGACGGCCACGCGCGTACGGCGGCGCAGGTCGGCGGCCTCGGTGGGCACGGTGATCGCGTGCAGGTCGACCACGCAGTAGAACGCGTCGTGCGTCTCCTGCAACGTCACCCACTGGCGGACCGCACCCAGGTAGTTGCCCAGGTGGAAGGAGTCCGCGGTGGGCTGGATGCCGGAGAGTACACGAGGTCTGGCCATAGCCCGCAATTGTGTCAGGAATCCGGCTCGGGCGGCGACTCGATCAGCAGACGGCGTTTCACCCTGATGCGGGAGATTCGCCGCCCGTCGAGCTCGGTGACGGTGAACTCGAAGCCGGGGATCTCCACACGTTCGCCGACCGTGGCCAGGTGGCCGAGACCGGCCAGCACGAAGCCGCCGAGCGTCTCGTAGGGACCGTCGGGGAGCCTGATGCCGGTCTGGGCGGCGAAGTCGTTGAGGTGGGTCAGTCCGTCGATCTCCAGCTCGCCCGCGGGCAGGAGGACCTCCTCCTCCTCGATGTCGTACTCGTCCCTGATGTCGCCGACGAGCTCCTCGACCAGGTCCTCCATGGTGACGATACCCGCGGTCCCGCCGTACTCGTCGACCACGATGGCCAGGTGGTGGCCCTCGTCGCGCATCTCCCCCAGCGTGGTGAGCACCCGTTTGGAGGCGGGCACGAGCTTGACGGGCCTGATGGGCACGAGCTGGCTGATCGGCTCGATCCGGCCGGTGAGCACGGGGTCGAGCAGGTCCCTGACGTGGACGAATCCCAGGATCTCGTCGTAGGAGGAGCGGTAGACGGGGAAACGGGAGTGCGGCATCGTGGCGGCCAGCACGGCGGCCTCGGCCAGCGGCGTGTCTGCTTCCATGAACTCCACCTCGGTGCGCGGCAGCATCACCTCGCGCAGTTGCCGCTTTCCCGCGGAGAACACCTCGCCGATCAGGTGCCGTTCGTCGGCGGTCAGGTCGGTGTGGCCGACCACCATGTCGCGCAGCTCCTCTGTGGTCATCTCCTCGCGGTCGGCCTCGGGGTCGCCGCCGAGCAGTTTGACCACGCCGTCGGTCGACTTCGACAGCGCCCAGATGACCGGCCGCGACAGACTGGCCAGCCGGTCGAGGAAGGGCGCGACGACGAGCGAGAGTCCTTCGGCGCGCTGCCTGGCCAGGCGTTTGGGGGCAAGCTCGCCGAGCACGAGGGAGACGTAGGAGATGGCGAGCGTCACCAGCACCAGCGCGGTGGGTTCGGCGAAGCCTCCAGGAAGTCCCCAGGCCACCAGGGTAGGTTCGAGCTCGCCGGCTAGCCGGTCGGCGCCGAAGGCGGCCGACAGCATGGTCGCGACCGTGACGCCGATCTGGACGGCCGACAGGAAACGATTCGGGTCCTGGGCCAGTTTCGCGACTCTGGCGCCTCTGCGTCCCAGCTGTTCGAGCTTGCGGATCTGGCTTTCCCGCAGGGAGACCATGGCCATCTCCGCCGCGGCGAAGAAGCCGCCGATCAGGATGAAGAGCAGGACGATGGCGATGTTGGCCGCAACGCTGTTCAACGCAGGTGCTTTCGACGTAGTGGCCTGCCAGATTACCCGGCCCTGCTATGGGGGCAGAGTATGCTGGTGCCGTACAAAATCAAACACGAATAAACAGAGGTGAACATGAGGCTGCTCGTCACCGGAGGCGCCGGGTACATCGGCAGCGTCGTCGCCGCCCAGCTCGTCGAGGCGGGGCACGAGGTGACGGTGCTGGACGACCTGTCGACTGGCCACGCCGACGCGGTGCCCGCGGGGGCCAGGTTCGTGAACCGGCCCATCACCGAGCCGGGCGACGCGCTCGACGGGGTCGACGGCGTGCTCCACTTCGCGGCGAGGTCGCTGGTCGGCGAGTCGGTGGAGCAGCCCGGCCGCTACTGGGCCGGCAACCTGGGCGGCACGCTGGCGCTGCTGGAGGCCATGCGGGTCGCGGGCGTGCGCAGGATCGTCTTCTCCTCCACCGCCGCGACGTACGGCGAGCCCGAGCGCTCCCCCATCCTGGAGACCGACCCGACCCGCCCGACCAACCCGTACGGCGCCTCCAAGCTGGCCGTCGACACCGCGCTGACCGCCTACGCCGGCCTGCACGGCCTCGGCGCGGTCAGCCTGCGCTACTTCAACGTGGCCGGTGCCTACACCGCCCCCGACGGCCGCGTCTACCGCGAGCGCCACACCGTCGAGACGCACCTCATCCCGAACGTCCTCAAGGTCGCCACCGGCGAGCGCGAGTCGGTCAGCGTGTTCGGCACCGACTACCCGACGCCCGACGGCACCTGCGTGCGCGACTACATCCACGTCGCCGACCTGGCCCGCGCCCACCTGCTCGCCCTCGACGCGACCACGCCGGGCGAGCACAAGATCTACAACCTGGGCAACGGCACAGGTTTCTCCGTCCAGGAGGTGATCGAGGTCTGCCGCGAGGTGACGGGCCACCCGATCCCCGCCGTCGTCGGGCCGCGCCGCGCGGGCGACCCCGCCGTGCTGGTCGCCTCGTCCGACAAGATCCAGCACGAGCTGGGCTGGAAGGCCGAACGCGCCGCCATCCGCGACATCGTGGCGGATGCCTGGAATGCCACCACCCGGTAGGCAAAAGTGTGCTGAGATAGCGAAATGTGAGGACCTTTTCACAGAAGGTGCTGTTCGCTCTCGCGATCGTTCTCGGCAGCAGCGTGACCGCCGCCGGGGTGGTGTTCGCCACGGCGGAACCCACCTCGGCGACCCAGCCGGCGCCCGGGTGCACGCCCAAAGCCAGCTAAAGAGGGACGACCGATAATCTTTCGGCCGTGCTCCTCCCCGAACCCGGTCCCGTGCGCTCCCTCGCCTTCTCCGTCCTCCTGCGCGCGACGGGTCGCGGCCTGTTCATCACGGTCAGCGTCATCTTCTTCCTCAGCTCGGTGGGCCTGTCGGCCACGCAGGTCGGCGTCGGCATGACGATCGCGGGCGTCGTCAGCCTCGCCGCGGGACTCCCGTCAGGACGCCTGTGCGACGTGCTCGGCCCGCGCGCCGTCTCCGTCGCCTTCGCCGGGTTCGGCGGCCTCGCCGTCCTCGGCTACGCCTTCGTCGACTCCTTCTGGGGCTTCGCGGCCGTCGCCGCGCTGGCCAAGTTCTCCGACGCGGGAGACAGCGTCGCCCGCGCCACGCTCGTCGGCGGCATCGCACCTCCCGGCGAGCGGGTGCGGGTCCGCGCCTACATCCGCGCCGTCACCAACGTCGGCTGGTCCATCGGCGGCCTGGCCGCCGGCGCGGCCCTCGCCGTCGACACCAGGCCCGCCTACCTCGCCATGGTGTACGGCTGCGCCGCCTGCTACGTCGGCGCGGGGGCGCTGACCCTGCGCATCCCCCACGTCGGCCCCGCCCCGCGCGTCGCCGACGGCGGACCGACGTGGATCGTGCTGCGCGACCGCCCCTACGTCGTGCTCGCCCTGCTCAACATGGTGCTCGTCATGCACCTGTCACTGCTCACCACGATCATCCCGATGTGGATCAAGCACATCGGCGCGCCGGGCGTGATGGTCGCCGCCGTCGGCCTGATCAACACCGTCACCGTCACCCTCCTCCAGGTACGGCTCAGCCGCGGCACCGGCGAACTCGCCACCGCCGCCCGCGCCCAGCGCCGAGCCGGTGCACTCCTGCTGCTGGCCTGCGTGCTGTTCGCGCTCGCGGCAGGACGGCCGATCTGGGCCATGGTCGCCGCCCTGGTCGGCGGCGCGCTCCTGCACGTGTTCGGCGAGCTGCTGCAGTCGGCGGGCTCGTGGGGCCTGTCCTACGAACTGGCTCCCTCGCACGCGCTCGGCCAGTACCAGGGCCTCTACAACACCGGGTGGCAGGCCGCCGAGGTCGTCGCGCCCGTCCTGCTGACGACCGTGGTCATCGGCTGGGGCTGGCCGGGCTGGCTGCTGGTCGGCGCGCTGTTCCTGCTGGCGGGCCTGGCCGTGCCACCCGCCGCCCGCTGGGCCGCCAGAACCAGGTCAGCGTACGGCGACGCGCAGGGCGACCTCGTTGTCGGCAGGCCGGCGATCGCCGAAGCGTGACGAACGGACCGTGCCCTTGACGTTCACGGCGTCACGAGAGGCGGCGTCACGAGAGGCGGCGTCACGAGAGGCGGCGTCACGAGAGGCGGCGTCACGAGAGGCGGCGTCACGAGAGGCGGCGAAGAACAGCTCGAAGCGCACCTTGTCGCCGGGGGCCACCTTGGCCGGTTCGCACACAACCTGCCCGGCCCTCCGCCTGCACGCAGCGTCTCCGGCCACCCGCACGCCACCGCTCCCCACACGCCCCGAATCCTCCGCGCCGCTCCCCAGGCTTCCAGCAGCCCGCGCGGCGCCGCCCGCAGTCCATGGGCTCCCTGGGACTCGCGCGACGCCGCCCCCCGCACGCCCCGGACCCTCGGCGACCCGCACTGCACCGCTTCCCGCGATCCCCGGGACCTGTGCGACGCCGCTCCCTGCAGTCCTCGGCTTCCCTGGGACTCGCGCGACGCCGCTCCCCGCACGCCCCGGACCCTCCGCGGTCGTCGCGGTCGCCGGGGGCTTCGGGGTCGCAACGCCCGCCGGGTCTCCAGAGGTCGCCGACGTCCGCACGCCTGCCAGGTCTGCGGGGGTGGCCACGCTCGCCAGGTTGCCGACGCCGCCCGCGCTGCCCTCGTTCAGCAGACGGGCCCCGTCCGTTCTGAGCTCGACCCGGGCGTCCCTGACGACGTGCGGCCCCCTGTTGCGCACCGTCGCCATGAGCATGAAGACGCCGTCGCGCACCTGCCGCGCCTTGAGCCGCAGCCCGAGGTCGGCGCCTGAGTCGACGGTGGTGGCGAGGGTGGCGCTGTTGTCGGTGCTGTCGACATCTCCCCCGTGCGCCGTCATGCTCGCCACCAGCCGCAACGGGCCGACCGCGTCACGCCGCACGGTCCCGTTGATCGTCACCCCGCCCGAGCCGCCCGCGACCACGTGCTCCGTCGAGGGACAGACCACCTCGCGCAGCGTACGGCCAGGGCGGCAGGTGGCCACGTCCACGCCGACGACGTCGACGCCCTCGGGGACGGCCACCGTGAGGACGGGAAGCACGGCGTCCCCTGGGCCCGCGTTGCGGACGTCCACCCGGTAGCTGATCGGCCGGCCCGGCTGGGCGACCGCGGGAGTGGACGACACTTTCACCGACAGATCAGCCTGCCCCGGCACCGTCCCCGGTCTCTGCCCCTGCCCCGGAACCGTCCCCGGCCCCTGCCCCTGCCCCGGCCCCGGCGCCGTCCCCGGTCTCTGCCCCTGCCCTGGCCCCTGCCCTGGCCCCTGCCCCGGCACCGGCACCGGTCCGTGCCCCGGCACCGGCGCCGTCCCCGGTCCGTGCCCCGGCGCGGTCCCCGCCGCCGCCACCGAACCGCTCATCATCGCAAGAGCCACCGAACCGGCGACCATCGTCCTCGCCACGCGCCCCATACTCACCCTGCCCCCTCGTCGGCCATCCATCTTCCCCGTTGACCTGCGCGAACCCGCTGACCGACACGCCCTGGCACAGGCCCGGAGGCGCGGGTCCCGGGGCCGGAGGGGTTCAGCTGCGCAAAGGGCAGGGGTTCGCTGGGTCAATGCCCGGGGAGGCGCGGTATCCGGAAGACGCGGGATGCCGGGCGCGAAGAAGGTCCAGGCATCAAAGGACAGGTCCCCGAGGCACGGTCACGAAGACGCGAGACCTCTGGGCACGACCATGGAGACGGGAGATCCCGGGGCACGGTCACGAAGACGTGCGGCCCCGGTCACGGCCATGGAGACGCGAGGCCCCGGGCGCGAAGGGGTTCAGGTGTCGAAAGAATCTTCGGTGTGGGGGCGATGTGACGGCGGCCGGCCGAAGTCCTGCTGGAGTACGCGTGAAAGACAGACGGCCACCGGTGACCCCGGTGGCCGTGACCCTGCCTTGCCGTACTAAATGATGATCAGATCAGGCCCAGCTCGCGCACCGCGTCGCGCTCCTCGGCGAGCTCGGCGACGGAGGCGTCGATGCGCTCGCGGGAGAACGCGTCGATCTCCAGCCCCTGGATGATCTCCCAGCGCCCGCCCACCGAGCGGACCGGGAACGACGAGATGAGCCCCTCGGGCACCCCGTACGAGCCGTCAGACGGAATCGCGGCAGAGGTCCACTCCGTGCCGTTCACCCAGTCGTAGACGTGGTCGACGGCCGCGTTCGCCGCCGACGCGGCGGAGGAGGCGCCGCGGGCCTCGATGATGGCCGCGCCGCGCTTGGCGACGGTCGGGATGAAGGTCTCGCGCAGCCACTCGGCGTCGACCTGCTCGGCGGCGATCTTCCCGCCGACCTCGGCGTGGAACAGGTCGGGGTACTGGGTGGCCGAGTGGTTGCCCCAGATCGTCATGTTCTTGATCTCGGTGACCGGCACCTGCAGCTTGGCGGCCAGCTGGGAAAGCGCGCGGTTGTGGTCGAGGCGGGTCATCGCGGTGAAGCGCTCGGCCGGCACGTCCGGCGCGTTCTGCTGGGCGATGAGCGCGTTGGTGTTGGCCGGGTTGCCGACCACCAGAACCCTGATGTCGTCGGCGGCGTGCTCGTTGATCGCCTTGCCCTGCGGGCCGAAGATGCCGCCGTTGGCGCCGAGCAGGTCGCCACGCTCCATGCCGGCCTTGCGGGGCATGGCGCCGACCAGGAGGGCGACGTTGGCGCCGTTGAAGGCGACGTTGGGGTCGTCGGTGATCTCGATCCCGGACAGCAGCGGGAACGCGCAGTCGTCGAGCTCCATCGCGGTGCCCTCGGCCGCCTTCACCGCCTGCGGGATCTCCAGCAGGCTCAGCTTGACCGGGACGTCGGCGCCCAGCAGCTGGCCCGAGGCGATGCGGAACAGCAGGGCATAACCGATCTGTCCGGCGGCTCCGGTGACGGTTACCTTGACGGGCGCGGCCATGGCCTTCCCCTAACTCAGAAGAATGGAATCGTGACGTCTGGATGCTACTCGCTCGTCATCGGCAGGCTTCCATCACGGGTACCTTCAGGTCGGCGCGGAAGTCGACGTTCGGGAAATGGGTGGCCACGAACTGCCCGATCGCGTTGCTCGCGATCATGTTGGAGATCGCGCCCTTGACCGCCTCGCAGGTGCGCGCGTCGCCCTTCTTGATGCCGACGGCGTAGCGCTCGTCGCTCAGCGTGGCGTTCAGGATCCGGTAGCGGGCGTTCTCCCTGTTGGCGAAGCCCGCGAGGATCAGGTCGTCGCCCGCCACGGCGTCGACCTTGCCGGCGGCCAGCAGCCTGATGCAGTCGGCGTAGTTGTTGGCGCTGACGGTGGCCATGTCGACCATCTTCTGCACCTTGCTGACCGCCGAGCTGCGCTGGTCGCACAGCCGCTTGCCCTTGAGATCGGCGGGCTTGGAGAGCTTCGTGTCTCCGTCGCGGACCAGCAGCGCCTGGTGGGCCAGGATGTACGGCCCGGCGAACTGCACGTCGCTGTCGTCGACCGAGTAGGTCGACACGATCAGGTCGACCTCGCCGTCGGCCAGCGCCTGCTCCCGCCGCGCCGGGGGGACGAGGACGAAGGTGATGCCGCTCTCCGGGACGCCCAGCTCCTTCGCGATGCGCTTGGCGACGTCGATGTCGAAGCCGGAGAACCCGCCGTCGCGGTCGCGGTAGCCGACGCCGGGAACGTCGCCTCTCACCCCGATCGTGAGCTTGCCCGTGGTGGCCGCCCTGTCGACGACCGAGTCGCTCGCGGGAGCGGGCTCGTGGCTCTGCTCGCTGACCAGTGCGAGGGGCCAGCCGTACTGGAGGGCGGCCAGCGCGAGCGCGACGACCAGCAGCACGGCCACGCCCAGCGCCACCCACGGCGTCACCGACCTGCGCCGCCTCACGTCGGGCGACGCTGCGGGCAGCACAGCGGGCGACACTGCGGGCGGCATGAGGTGCTGGGCGGGCCCCGGCTGGTCGGGCGGCATCGTGTGGAGCGGCACGGGCGGCAGGGTGGGCGGCTGACCCCCCGACTGGCCAGGCCCCGGTCGGCCGGGCCCCGGCTGGTCCGGCGGCATCGTGTGGACGGGCGCCTGGCCGCCCGGCTGCGCGGGAAAGCCCGCATACGCCGAGCCCCCCGACGTCGAGCCACCCGAAGCCCCCGCGGTCGCCGGGTGAGCCATGGCAGGGCGCAGCCGCGCCATCGGTGTCGTGTCGTCGCTGGCGATCTTCACGCCCTGGCTGAGCACCGCCGTGGACGCGCCCGCCGTACGCGGAGGATGGCCGAGCAGCCGCAGCAGGATCTCGTCGGCGGAGGGCCGCTCCCTCGGGTCCTTGGCCAGCGCGGCGGCGGCCACCCCGCGCAGCGGCTCGGGCAGCGTGCTGACGTCGACGACGTGGTTGAGGATGCGGTTCAGCACGACCGCGATCGAGTTGCCCTCGAAGACGGTCACGCCCGTCGCCGCGTAGGCGATCGTGGCCCCCCAGGCGAACACGTCGGTGTAGGGCCCGATGTCGTCGCCCGCGATCTGCTCGGGCGCCATGTAGGCGGGCGTGCCGATGGCCCTGCTGGTGATCGTGCCGGTCGAGTCGATGATGCGGGCGATGCCGAAGTCGACGACGCGCGGCCCGTCGGCGGCGATGAGCACGTTGTCCGGTTTGAAGTCGCGGTGGATGATCGAGGCCTGGTGGATGGCGGTGAGCGCGGTCGCGGTGCCGATCGCCAGCCGTTCCAGCGCCTGGCCAGACAGCGGCCCGTCGCTCTCCACGACGTCCCTCAGGGAGAGCCCGTCGATGTACTCGCTGGCGATGTAGGGGGTGTCGCCCTCGAGGTCGGCCTCGATCACCCGGGCCGTGCAGAACGAGGCGACGCGCTGGGCCGCCTTCAGTTCCCTGGCGAAGCGTGACCTGGCGATCGTGTCGCCGCTGAACTTCACGTGCAGCAGCTTGATCGCCGCACGTTCGCCCTGGTTGTCAGCCCCCAGGTAGACGATCCCCTGACCGCCCTCCCCGATGCGTCCGGACAGCGTGAACGAGCCCAGGTGGCTGGGGTCGCCCGCTATCAACGGCGCGATCTGCGGCATTCGTCTTCCCCACGTTGGCTTCAGCCCGACCACGCAAACTTTACGACGCTCAGGAAGCTCCCAGGGATCCGTTAACCGTTCGTGACGTCACAGTTCCTTACTCCCTGAGTGAGATTTCTCGGCAGAATGTCATTCTGGTAGGCGTGTACGACATCGTGCTGCTCGGAGCGACCGGCTTCACCGGCGCCCTCACCGCGGAATACCTTGCCGGAGCCGTGCCCCCGGGCTGCCGGTGGGCGCTGGCCGGCCGTGATCGCGCCAAGCTGGAGGCGCTGGGCCTGGACGTCCCCCTCCTGCACGCCGACGTCACCGACCCCGCCTCCCTCGACGCCCTCGCGGGACAGGCGCGCGTGGTCGCCACCACCGTCGGCCCCTATCTCCGGTACGGCGAGCCGCTCGTCAAGGCGTGCGCCCAGGCGGGCACGCACTACGTCGACCTGACAGGGGAGCCCGAGTTCGTCGACCGGATGTTCGTCCGCTACGACGGCCTCGCCGCACGCACGGGAGCCAAGATCGTGCACGCGTGCGGGTTCGAGTCCATCCCCTACGACCTCGGCGTCCTGCACACGGTCGATCTGCTGCCCTCGGGCGTACCGCTCAAGGTCAGCGGTTTCCTGCGGGGCAGCGGCAGGCCGTCGGGCGGCACCCTGCGCTCGGCGGTGACCGCCATGTCGCGGGCGCGGCAGATGGCCGAGGCCGCCACGCAGCGCAGGTCCGCCGAGATCAGGCCGAAGGGCCGCAAGGTGAGCGCGCTGCCCGGCGGCCTGCGCCACGTCGGCGGCTGGGCGCTGCCGATGCCCACCATCGACCCCCAGATCGTCGGCCGGTCCGCCCGCGCGCTCGACAGCTACGGTCCCGACTTCACCTACCGCCAGTACTTCGCCGTCAGGCGGCTGCCCTCGGCGCTGGCGGTGGCGGCGGGAGCGGGAGCAGTGGCGGTCCTCGCCCAGATCCCTGCGGGCCGCGACTGGCTGCTCGGCAGGATCGCGCCCGGCGATGGACCGTCAGCGGAGCAGCGGGCGCGCGGCTGGTTCAGGCTCACCCTGCTCGGCGAGGGCGGCGGTGAGCGCGTCGTCACCGAGGTCTCGGGCGGCGACCCCGGCTACTCCGAGACCGCGAAGATGCTGGCTGAGTCGGCGCTGTGCCTGGCCTTCGACGACCTGCCCGACGTGGCGGGACAGCTCACCACGGCGGTCGCCATGGGCAGGCCGCTCATCGACCGCCTCCAGGCGGCGGGCATCCGCTTCACCACGCGCCCGGGATCGAGCCGCTCGATCCCGGGGCGATCGTCCTTCCAGGAGGGCTAGTACGGCAGCGCGCGCTGCGCGAAGGTCTTACGCAGGAAGGGCGCCTTGAACTTGGGGAAGGCCACCGTCTGCGGGTCCCCGTCGGAGGTGTAGCGCTGGTCGGGGTTGGACTTCAGCCAGTCGAACCACGCCGTCGAGCAGAACTGCGAGCAGTCGCCCTTCTTGTCCATGGCCCTGATGCGCGGGATGCCGAGCGGGTCGAAGTTCTTGTTGAACGGCGCCGCCGCCGGCGTGTACCCGGCCAGGAACACCCCCGCGTGGTTGTAGGCGGTCGATCCGCTCTTCCCGTTGGCCGCCCAGCTCTTCTTGCTGGGCTGGTTCCCGTACGGCAGGGCCAGCGTGATCGGCGCCGCGCCGTCGAGGTCGGTGACCAGGCGCTGACCCGCCGCGATCTCGGCGGCCACCTGCTTGTGCGATTTGCCCAGCAGGTTGAGGTGGTCGCGGGTGTGGTTGCCGATGTCGAAGCCGTTCTGCTTCAGCCACAGCAGCATCTGCGCCTGCTCCTCCGGCGTGGTCTTGCCGAACATGTCGCGGGTCACGTAGAAGGTGGCGACCGGGCGGAAGCCGGGGTTCTTCCTGGCGACGTCCTGCAGGATGGCGACGGCGGTGTCCGGTTTCACCTGGCCCAGCTCGTCCATCGAGAGCTGGGAGGGCGAGGAGTCGTCGAAGGTGAGGACGACGGCGTGCTTGCCGGCCGGGATGTCGATCTTGCCGGTGACGAACTCGGCGGCGGTGATCGGCACGTAGCCGTCCTTGGCCATGCGTTCGAGGTCGGCGCGGAACTGCTTAGGGGTGCGGTCGTCCTGGGTGGTCGGCTTCTCGATCACCCGGTGGAACATGATGACTGGGATCTGGCCCAGCTCGTTGGCCTTGACCTTGGCGGCGTTGGCCACCTTGGCGGCCTTGGCGGCCTGCGCCTGTCGTTGCATGGCGGCCTGGTCCAGCTGCGGCTTGGCGACGTTCGCCGCGGTGTTCGCGCCGCCGCAGCCGGCGGTCAACGCGCCTATCACAATCAGCCCTGCACCCAGCATCCGCATGGGAACCCCCCGGTAGATCGACTACAGGGGGCTCTTACCCATCTACGGTCCGTGAATGGACCGTGCGTCGGTATGGAATCGACCAGGAAACCTGCGACGGCGTGATCGGCGCCGTTTCTCGGGTAGGCGGCCTCGCGCGGGGGTTCGGCGGGCCGTACCGGGCTCCCGGGCCTTGGCGATCACTTTGCCGCCGCGGGGCGGGTTGCCGGTGGGGCCGGTCCGGGGGCCGGGTCCGGCGGAGACTGGTCCCCCGGGAAGCCGGTCTGGCGAGGGGGCAGGCCGCCGGTGGGGCGGTGCGCCGGTCTCGGGCAGACGCGAGAGGGCCGCCCGTGGGCGGCCCTCAGCGATCGGGGAAGAGGGTCAGACGGCCATCTTCTTCTTCAGGTTCTCGTCCAGCGCCGCCAGGAAGTCCTGGGTGGTCAGCCACTTGGCGTCGCCGCCGACCAGCAGCGCGAGGTCCTTGGTCATCTGACCGCTCTCGACGGTCTCGACGCAGACCTGCTCCAGCTTCTCGGCGAACTCGGTCACCGCGGGGGTGTTGTCGAGCTTGCCGCGGTGCTGCAGACCGCGCGTCCACGCGAAGATCGAGGCGATCGGGTTCGTGGAGGTCGGGTTGCCCTTCTGGTGCTCACGGTAGTGACGGGTCACCGTGCCGTGAGCGGCCTCGGCCTCGACGGTCTGGCCGTCGGGGGTCATGAGGACAGAGGTCATCAGGCCGAGCGAGCCGAAGCCCTGCGCGACGGTGTCGGACTGGACGTCGCCGTCGTAGTTCTTGGCCGCCCAGACGTAGCCGCCCTCCCACTTCAGCGCCGCGGCGACCATGTCGTCGATGAGGCGGTGCTCGTAGGTGATGCCGGCCTTCTCGAAGTCGGACTTGAACTCGGTCTCGAACACCTCGGCGAACAGGTCCTTGAAGCGGCCGTCGTAGGCCTTGAGGATCGTGTTCTTCGTCGAGAGGTAGACCGGGTAGTTGCGCGCCAGGCCGTAGCGCATGGAGGCGCGGGCGAAGTCGCGGATCGAGTCGTCCAGGTTGTACATCGCCATCGCGACGCCGCTGCCGGGGAAGTCGTACACGTCCAGCTCGATCGGCTCGGAGCCGTCCTTGGGGGTGTACGTCAGCGTGAGCGTGCCCTCGCCGGGGATCTTCAGGTCGGTGGCGCGGTACTGGTCGCCGAAGGCGTGACGGCCGACGACGATCGGCTTGGTCCAGCCGGGCACCAGGCGCGGCACGTTCGACATGATGATCGGCTCGCGGAAGATGACGCCGCCGAGGATGTTACGGATGGTCCCGTTCGGGGACTTCCACATCTTCTTGAGGCCGAACTCCTCGACCCGCGCCTCGTCGGGCGTGATGGTGGCGCACTTGACGCCGACGCCGTACTTCTTGATGGCGTTGGCGGCATCGATGGTGACCTGGTCGTCCGTGGCGTCGCGGTGCTCGATGCCGAGGTCGTAGTACTTCAGGTCGACGTCGAGGTAGGGAAGGATCAGCTGGTCCTTGATGAACTGCCAGATGATCCGGGTCATCTCGTCGCCGTCAAGCTCGACGACGGGGCCCTCTACCTTGATCTTGGGCATGCGTATGGTTCCCCTTCGTGACAAATAATGATTGAGGTTATCGGAGGCGTGGTCACCGGCCGAAAAGGGCCAGGATCTGCGCCTTCAGTTCGGGGTACTCGAGGAACAGCGCGGTGACCACCAGCGCGGCTCCGAGCACCGCCATCGTCCAGACGTCGACGCCCTTCGCCCGTACGGCAAGCGCCCCGCCGTACCCGGCGAATCGGACGGCGGCCGCGACCAGGAGCACCGCTCCGAGCGCGAACCCGCCCCATTCGGCGTCCACCAGGAAGAGTACGAGCACGCCAAGAGCCGCACCCGCCAGAACCAGCGGGTACGGTCCCCAACCCTCGTCGCTCGGACGCCCGTTGACGTGGGCGCCCTCGCCCTCTTCCACTTGGCTCATCTCTCGTCGATGGGCTTCCATTTCTGGTCACGCTCGCCGATGTACTCACTGTCCGGCCTGATCAGCCTGTTGTCCGCGTGCTGCTCGATCACGTGCGCGGTCCATCCGGACATGCGGCTGATCGAGAAGACCGGGGTGAACAGGTCGGTCGGAATGCCAAGGTAGTGGTAGACCGTGGCGGCGTAGAAGTCGACGTTGGGATAGAGGCCCTTCGTCTCGAGGACGACCTCCTCCATCTCCTTCGACATTCGATAGTAGGTGTCGTCGCCGGACGCCGTGGCCAGTTCCTCCGACATCCTGCGCAGGTGCGTGGCGCGCGGGTCCTCGGTCTTGTAGACGCGGTGACCGAAGCCCATGATCTTCTCGTGCGCGGCCAGCTTGTCGCGCACCGACTGCGCCACCCGTGACGGGTCGAGCGACTCCAGCGTCTTCATGACCTGCTCGTTCGCGCCGCCGTGCAGCGGGCCCTTCAGCGTGCCGATGGCGGCGACGATGGCCGAGTGCATGTCGGACAGCGTCGCGGCGCACACGCGGGCGGCGAACGTGGAGGCGTTCATGGTGTGGTCGGCGTGCAGGACCAGGCAGGTGTCGAACAGCTCGACCTCGCGCTGCGTCGGCGTACGCCCCGTGACCTGCAGGAGGAAGTTTCCCGCGATGCTGAGGGAGTCGTCGGCGTCGGGCAGGGCCTTGCCGGTGCGAGCGGCGTGGTACCTGGCCACGAGCAGCGGCTGCTGGGCGGTCAGCCTGGCGGCCTTGCGCAGGTTGGCGTCGGGTTCGATGGAGTCCTTGTCGGGATCGTCGGCTCCGGAGAGGGAGACCATCGAGCGCAGCGCCTCCATGGGCTTCTGCTTCTCGGCGATCTCGGCGATGTTGGCCGAGACCAGCGCGCCCAGCTCGCGTCCTGCGACGAGCTCGTCGCCGTACTCGCCCAGCTCCTGGCGTGTGGGCAGCTTGCCGCGCTGCAGGAGGTGGGCGGTTTCTTCGAACGTCACGCGGCCGGCCAGGTCATGGATGTCGTATCCACGATAGAAGAGGCGACCGGCCTTCCCGTCGATGTCGCTCAGCGCTGTGGACGCGGCGACGACATCGGCCAGGCCTTTTGTGGGCTTGTCCGCCATGTGTGTTTCCTCCGCTTATCTTGGTCCGAAGTCTACCCGTGAGCAGGTAAAACCGGCCGCAGAGGTCCAGACCAATTTCAGGCCGGATTCTCCTTATGGCAAAGGCGATTCCGCATCCCTTCGTTTGGGTAAGCCGGAGCTGTAGTAACAGTAACGGCGGGCTACCTGGGGAGGAACTGCCGTGGAGGGGCCCTTCATACGCATCGAGGACACCGGCGAGGTGGTCCCGTTGCGTCCCGAGATCACGACTGTGGGAAGGGGCCGCGGTGTCGACATCCGGCTGACCGACCCGAGCGTGTCTCGGCTCCACGCTGAGTTCGTACGGCGCGGACCGTACCTGTATGTCGTTGACCTGGGCCTGTCCCGCAACGGCACACGGGTGAACGGGAGGCCGATCGCCCGGAGGGTCCTTGACGACGGCGACGTCGTCTCCTTCGGTGCCGCGCGCGGGCGCATCGGTGGCGTGCCGCGCGAGGACTTCGCGCCAGAGGTCGAGCTGCGCAGGGCCGCCGCGCCCGAGCTGACCAGGCGTGAGGTCGACGTGCTCACGTCGCTGTGCAGGCCCGCGCTGTCGGATGAGGCGTTCGTCGCCCCCGCGACGGCGCGCGAGATCGCCGACGACCTGGTGGTCACCGAGGCAGCGGTGAAACAGCACCTGCTGCGGCTCTACCAGAAGTTCAGGATCCCCGAGGGCACCAACCGGCGCACCAGGCTGGCCAACGAGGTGGTCGCGCTCGGTCTGGTCAGGCCGACACCGGTGGTTCCCCCACAGCGCTCCGGCTCGGCACAGGAGAGCCAGCCGGCGGGGCGCCGCGCCAGCTGATCCGCAGGGCGACCGGTGCTTCGGCGAGGGGTTCCGGCAGTCTGAGCGGTCCGGATCCCGGAGTGATCGTGCCGAGTATGCGCGGGCCTGTCGCGCCCGTGCATGCCGGCACGGTGGCGGGCAGGCCGTGCGCGGTCAGCCAGCCGAACAGCGAGAAGGCGACGGCTTCCTTCGCGTCGGAGGGGATGCCCAGGTCGTCACTCGGGATCAGGCGTGCCCGTGTCAGCGACGCGAGAATCCGCATGAGCGTGGGGTTGCACGTGCCGCCACCCGAGACGATCACGGTGTCGAGGTCGTGCCTGGCGATCTCGTCGGCGACCGTCCTGGCCGTCAGCGCGGTCAGGGTCGCCACGAGGTCGGCCTGCGGCAGGTCCGAGGTGACGTAGCCGGGGGTGAACAACTCCTTGCCGGTGGTCTTGGGCGGATCGAGCCGGTAGTAGGGCTCGGCCAGCAGTTCGGCCAAGAGCTTCTCGTCGACCGTGCCCGCCGCCCCCAGCGCCCCGTCCCTGTCGTACGGCGGGGCCGCCGCGTCGATGAGCGCGCACGCGGGCCCGGTGTCGTAGGCGTACTCGGCGGTCGTCAGGTTGGCGATCCCGCCGAGGTTGAGCGCGCCCGCCCGGCCCGGCAGACCGCCGATCAGCAGCCGGTCGAGGTAGGAGACGAGGGGCGCGCCCTGCCCTCCGGCCGCCACGTCGCGCACCCGCAGGTCGGAGACGACGGGCAGGCCGGTGCGCTCGGCGATCCAGGCGGGCTGGCCGAGTTGCAGCGTGCCGTACACGTGGCCGTCGGCGACCCAGTGGTAGAGCGTCTGGCCGTGGGAGCAGATCAGGTCGGCCTCGCCCGCGGCGTGGGCGGCCTCGGCGAAGGCCTGGCCGATGAGGGTGTCGAGCGCGCAGACCTCGCCCATCGTGACGGGCGCGGGGGGCAGCGCGGCCAGGAGGCGGGCTCTCAGCTCGGCCGGGTAGGGCCGCTCGCCGGTGTGGGTGATCTCACCGGTGAGGGTCCCGTCCTCCATCGACCAGTCGACGATCGCGCTGTCGATCCCGTCGTGGGAGGTGCCGGACATCAAGCCGAGAACCCGCATGTCTCCTACCAGACCCTTCGGCCGTGGCTGGGCCTGCTGGTCCTGCTGACCCGGTCGACGGCCATGACGTAGTAGTGGTCGCCCTTCTTGCCCTCGGCGTCCGTCCAGCGTACGTGCCGGTCGCCGGGGATGACCGCCACCAGGTTGCGGGCGTCGTCGAAGTTCTCGATCTCGCCGGCCGACCTGAAGATCGCGAACTGGAACGGCTCGTGTCTGCCGGTCGCGACCACGTTGAGCTCGACGCCCCCGTTGACCCTGCGCGCGAAGGCGAGGACAGGCCGCCTGGGCTTCTCGCCGTCGGCGAGCCTGGGCAGCAGGGGCGGCAGCGCGGGCCGCTGGTAGTGGTCCTTGACCGCGGTGCTGATCGAGCCGATCCGGTCGACGCGCAGGTCGTTGGCGTTGTACCAGATGTCGCCGCCGATCTGCGGGTGCGACCGGTTGAGCGTCAGGTGCTTGGACAGCTCGGCGGGGTCCTGCCACTCAGGGGCCTGCCCCGCAGTGCCCGCCTTATAGGCGGCCTGGCCGATCCACAGCATCGTGCCGGTGCCGTCGGCCACGTCGGACCACCAGGGCACGAGCTTGCTGTAGTCGGCGGGCGGCTGCCCGATGTACCAGTAGAGCTGGGGCGCGATGTAGTCGAGCCACCCCTTCTTGACCCAGCCGCGGGTGTCGGCGTGCAGGTTGTCGTAGGACTGGCCGCCGTTGGTGTCGGAGCCGAGCGGGTCGGTGCCCTTGTTGCGCCAGATGCCCGACGGGCTGATGCCCCACGCCACCTCGGGCTTGGCCTCGCGCACCCGCTGCTGCATCTCCGAGACCATCAGGTCCACGTTGTGGCGCCGCCAGGTGGCCAGGTCGGGGAAGCCCGCGCCGTACTGGGCGAAGGTGGCGGCGTCGTCGAAGGCCGTGGTGTTGGTCGGGTAGAAGTAGTCGTCGAAGTGCAGGCCGTCGATGTCGTAGCGGGTCAGCGCGTCGAGCATCGCGTCCTGGCAGAACTTGCGCACCTCGGGGATGCCGGGGTTGTAGTAGAGCTTGCCGCCGAACGGCAGGATCCACTCGGGGTGCACGCGCCCGGGGTGCGAGGGGTGCAGCTTGGTGGGGTCGGTCTGCATCGAGACGCGGTACGGGTTGAACCACGCGTGGAAGGTGAGGCCGCGCTTGTGGGTCTCCTCGACGGCGAAGCCGAGCGGGTCGTAGCCGGGGTCCTGCCCCTGCACGCCGGTGAGCCAGTGCGACCAGGGCTCGAACGGCGACGGCCAGAACGCGTCGGCCGTGGGCCTGATCTGCACGAACACCGAGTTGAGCTTGCGCTGGACCGCCAGGTCGAGCCAGGCGATGAACTCCGCCTTCTGCTCGTCGGCGCTCAGGCCCTGCTTCGACGGCCAGTTGATGTTGACGACGGAGGCGATCCACATGCCCCGCATCTGGCGCAGCGGCGGCACGTAGTCGGGCTCGGCGAAGGCGGGCAGCGGCACGACGGAGGCGGCCGCGGCGAGGGCCAGACCCTTCAGAACGGTCCTTCTAGTGGGCATGGGGGGTGCCTCTCGGGGGAGGTGGTTGTGTTCGAGGGCGACGATGGCAGAAAATTACCTTCAGATCAACATTTGTGAAGGAAAATGCCGCCTTGGCCGAGTGGCGACCAGCCGCTCGGTCGTGAGGCCGACCGAGGAGATCTCGTGACCGCTGATCTGCACCGACTCGCCCTGACCGTCCTGCAGCCGGGGTTCGAGGGCGTCACCGCCCCCGACTGGCTGCGGAAGGCCCTGGGCGAGGGGCTGGGCGGCGCCGTGCTCTTCGCACGCAACGTCTCGGACGGCACGGCAGGGCTGGTCGCCGCGCTGCGCGCGGAGAACCCCGGCGTGGTGGTCGCCATCGACGAGGAGGGCGGCGTCGTCACCCGCCTGGAGACGCGTGAGGGCAGCTCCTTTCCCGGCAACAGGGCGCTCGGCGTGGTCGACGACGTGGCGCTGACCGAGCGGGTGGGCCGGCAGATCGGGCGGATGCTCGCGGAGCTGGACATCACCCTCGACTACGCCCCTTCCGTCGACGTCAACGCCAACCCGGCCAACCCGGTGATCGGCGTGCGCTCCTTCGGGCCGAGCGCCGACCTGGTCGCCCGCCACTCCGTCGCCTACATCCAGGGCGTGCAGGGGGCGGGCGTGGCCGCGTGCGCCAAGCACTTCCCCGGGCACGGCGACACCGTCACCGACTCGCACCTGGCGCTGCCGACCGTCCACGCCTCCCTCGCCGAGCTTCGCGAACGCGACCTGCCGCCGTTCGAGGCGGCCATCAAGGCGGGCGTGCGCTCCGTCATGTGCGGGCACCTGCTGGTCCCCTCGCTCGACCCGGCGATGCCCGCGACGCTGAGCCGTACGATCCTGACCGGGTTGCTGCGGGAGGAGCTCGGCTTCGACGGGATGCTGGTCACCGACGCGATCGAGATGCGGGCGGTCGCGGCGATGTACTCGCCGGGCGAGATCGCCGTACGGGCGCTGGCCGCGGGTGTGGACGCGATCTGCGCGGGGGTGGTCACCGCCGAGAGCCTCTACGAGCTGCGCGACGCGATCGTGGCCGCCGTCCTCGACGGGTCGCTGCCGGAGGAGCGCCTGGCCGAGGCCGCCGGACGGGTGCGGGCCCTGTCCGACTGGTACGGCAGGCAGCCCCGCGACGCCGAGCCCGACGACACGGCCGGAACGGAGGCCGCCGAGAGGGCGCTCACCATCACCGGTTCGGCCCGGCTGACCGCCGCCCCGCTCGTCGTCGAGGTCAACACCCGGCACAGCCAGGCGATCGACCCGGACACCCCGACAGGGCTGGCCGCCGCGCTCGGCGAGGTGCTGCCGGGCACCGCGCGGACCGCCACGCCCGACCTCTCCTCCGTCCCGGACGAGCGGCCCGTGGTGCTGGTCGTCCACGACGCGGCCCGGCATCCGTGGGTGCGCGAGACGGTGGCGGACGCCGTACATCAGCGCCCCGATGTGATCGTCGTCGAGACCGGCATCCCCGGCGAGCCGTCGGGCACGGCCCACATCGCCACGCACGGCATCTCCAAGGTCTCGGCGAAGGCGGTGGCCCGATGGCTGACCAGGTGAACGAGCCGGTCAACCCGGTCTCGGCGGTGCGGGCGGTGCTGCCGTCCCTCACCCCCGCGGCGCAGGCCATCGCCAGGATCATCCTGGAGGACCCCGGCGTGGTTGTGCGCAGCACGATCACCGAGTTCAGCGCCGTGTCGGGCACCAGCGAGGCGACCATCGTGCGCACCGCCCGCGCCCTGGGCTACTCCGGCTATTCCCAGCTCCGTTTCGCGCTGGCGGGCGCCGTCGCGAGAGAGACGCCCGAACGGCTGGTGCCCGGCGACCTCGGCCCCGACGACCCGCTCACCGACGTGATCGCCAAGGTGACGCGGGCGGAGATGGACGCGCTGTCCGACACCGCCGAACAGCTCGTGCCCGACCAGCTCGGCGAGGTGGTGGCGGCCGTCGCGAGCGCTCGCAGGATCAACGTCTACGGCGTCGGCGCCTCGGGGCTGGTGGCGGCCGACCTCGCGCACAAGCTGATGCGCATAGGCCTGTCCAGCCACCCGTTCAACGACGCGCACCTCGCGCTGACCAGCGCCGCACTGCTGCGCGAGGGCGACGTCGTGGTGGCGGTGAGCTGCTCGGGCGAGACGACCGACGTCATCGAGCCCACCAGGACAGCGAAGGAGGCGGGCGCGCTGGCCATCGCCATCACCAACAACCCGCGCTCCTCGCTGGCCCAGACGGTCGACCACGTGCTGGTGTCGGCGGGGCGGGAGACGGCGTTCCGGCCGGGGGCGCTGGCCAGCAGGATCAGCCAGCTGCTGATCGTCGACTGCATCTTCGTCGGGCTGGCGCAGCGCACGTTCGACAGCTCGGAGACGGCGCTGCGGGCGACGAGGGAGGCGCTGGAGGTCTTCAGGACCCGATAAGGGGTTGGATGAAGGAAATTTTCACATATAGTCGTCGGTAGCTAGCTTTTCTCCATCCTGCGGGGGGACCATGACGCGCGGCATCTCCGATCTCGTCACCGAGCAGCGCCTGCCCGGCCTCGACGACCTCGACATGCTGCCCACGATCGACCTGGTCAGGCGCATGAGCGAACAAGACTCCCTGGTGCCGGCAGCGGTCGCGGGGCAGTCCGAGCAGATCGCCGCCGCCGTCGACGCCGTCTCCGCGCGCCTGCGGCAGGGCGGCAGGCTCATCTACCTCGGAGCCGGTACGGCAGGCCGCATCGGCATGCTCGACGCCAGCGAGTGCGGGCCCACCTTCGGCACCACGCCGTCGGAGGTGTTCGCGCTCATCGCGGGCGGCCCCTCGGCCTTCACGGTCGCCGTCGAAGGCGCCGAAGACTCGGCCGCGCTGGCCGTCGCCGACCTCACAGCGGTGGAGGTGTCGGCCGCCGACGCGGTGGTGGGCATCTCGGCCAGCGGGCGGACACCGTACGCGGTGGGAGGCGTACGGCACGCCCGCGCCGCCGGCGCGCTGACCGTCGGGGTCGCGTGCAACGCGGGCTCGGCGCTCGGCGCGGCGGCGGACCTCGCCATCGAGGTGGTGGTCGGCCCCGAGTTCCTCACCGGGTCGACCAGGCTGAAGGCGGGAACGGCGCAGAAGCTGGTCTGCAACATGATCTCGACGCTGACCATGGTGCGGCTCGGCCGCACGCACGGCAACCTGATGACGCACCTGGTGGCCTCGAACGAGAAGCTGTGGGCCCGCGCCCAGGACATGGTGTCGTCGATCACCGGGCTGCCGGACACGGAGGTCGCCCCCGCCCTGCGCGCCGCCGACGGTTCGGTCCCCGCGGCGGTCATCATGCTCCTCACAGGGGCTGACCCCGCCGAGGCCCGCGCCGCCCTGGAGCGCACCTCCGGCAACCTCCGCGAGGCCCTCCGCTCCTTCGCCTGAGCCCGCCCGGCAGACCTGAGCCCGCCGGGCAGACGTGAGCCCGCCGGGTGAAGCGGCCCCTCCCCCTCGTCACGGCCCCACTCCTTAAAGAAGAGCACCCCGTGACCACGGAGAGCGGCTCGATCACGTTCCCGGGTGACCGCCTCCCCAAGGGGTCAGCCGAGGGCGTGTTCGGCAGCCTCCACCACGTTGGACAGCAGCAGCGCCCGCGTCATCGGCCCCACGCCACCCGGGTTGGGCGTGAGGAACCCGGCCACCTCGGCCACGTCCGGCGCCACGTCGCCCGCGATCTTCCCGTCCACCCGCGACACGCCCACGTCGAGCACCGCCGCGCCCGGCTTCACCATGTCGGCGGTGATCAGCCCCGGCACGCCCGCCGCCGCCACCACGACGTCCGCACGCCGCACGTGCGCGGCCAGGTCGGCCGTACCGGTGTGGCAGAGCGTCACGGTCGCGTTCTCGCTGCGCCTGGTCAGCAGCAGCCCGAGCGAGCGCCCGACCGTGATGCCGCGCCCGACCACCACGACGTCGGCGCCCTTCAGCGGCACGCCGTACTCCTGCAGCAGCAGGACGATGCCGTGCGGCGTGCACGGAAGGGGCGCGTCGACCATGTGGACGAGGCGGCCGAGGTTGACGGGGTGCAGGCCGTCGGCGTCCTTGGCCGGGTCCATGCGCTCCAGCAGCGCCATCGTGTCGAGGTGCTTGGGCAGCGGGAGCTGGACGATGTAACCGGTGCAGGACGGCGAGGCGTTGAGCTCGTCGACGGCGGCCTCGAGGTCGGCCTGGGTGGCGGTCTCCGGCAGGTCGACGCGGAGGGAGGCGATGCCGACCTCCGCGCAGTCGCGGTGCTTGCCCGCGACGTAGATCTGGCTGCCGGGGTCGTCGCCGACCAGCACGGTGCCGAGACCGGGGACGACGCCCCGCTCCTTGAGCGCGGTCACCCGCGCGGTGAGGTCCGCCTTGATCCTGGCCGCGGTCGCCTTGCCGTCGAGTTTCACAGCGCTCATGCCCACATCCTTGCAGAGCCCCCTCTGCGGTCCGCAAGCCCCGCCCCGACCGTCCCGGCAGTTGGCACGGCTACGCTGACCGTGCACAACCAGGCAAAGGGGGGCGAAGGGTGGATCTGGCCGCGAGGGGAGCGGAGTTCGCCGAGTTCTGGCGGGAGCGGCACCTGTGCACGCTGACCACGGTCAGGCCGGACGGCAGGCCGCACGTGGTGCCGGTGGGCGCGACGCTCGACCTCGAGTCGGGCATCGCCAGGGTCATCACCTCGGGCGCCTCGCACAAGGCCCGCCTGCTCGCCGGCGGCGACGGCACGCCGGTCGCGCTGTGCCAGGTCGACGGCCGCCGCTGGTCCACGCTGGAGGGCATCGCGGTGGTGCGCACCGAGCCGGAGCAGGTCGCCGACGCCGTGGCCCGCTACACCGCCCGCTACAAGCCGCCGCGGCCGAACCCCCTCAGGGTGGTCATCGAGATCAGCGTCACCAGAGCCATGGGCACGGTGTGATCACCGTCGTCGGCATCGGCGCCGACGGCTGGGACGGCCTGGCCGCCCGGTCGCGGCAGGCCGTACAGGACGCGGAGGTGCTGCTGGGCTCGGCCCGTCAGCTCGACCTGATCCCTGAGTCGGGGGCGCGCAGGGTGCGCTGGCCCTCGCCGCTGCTGCCCGCGCTGCCGGGGCTGCTGGCCGAGTACGGCGACGCCGCGCTGTGCGTGCTGGCCAGCGGCGACCCGATGTTCTTCGGGATCGGCTCCACGCTGGCCAGGCTGGTGGGTGCGGAGAAGCTGCGCGTGCTGCCGCATCCGTCGAGCCTGTCGCTGGCGTGCGCGCGCCTCGGCTGGCCGGTCGAGGAGACGGCAGTGGTCAGCCTGGTCGGCAGGCCGCTCGACGCGCTGCGGCGGGCCGTACTGCCGGGGCGTCGGCTGCTGGTGCTGGCGGCCGACGCGAGCGGGCCCGCCCGCGTGGCGGAGCTGCTGACAGAGCACGGGTACGGCGCCAGCGTCCTGCACGCCCTGTCGGACCTCGGTTCGGCGGCCGAGACGCACGTCCAGGGCACGGCGGCCACCTGGGATCGGGCGAGCTCGAACCTGACCGTGGTCGCGGTCGAGTGCGTGGCCGACGAGGGCACGGTGCCCCGCCCGCTGGTGCCGGGGCTGCCCGACGACGCCTTCGAGCACGACGGGCAGCTCACCAAGCGGGAGGTGCGCGCGGTCAGCCTCGCCCGCCTGGCCCCGCTGCCCGGCCACCTGCTGTGGGACGTCGGCGCGGGCGCGGGCAGCATCGCCATCGAATGGATGCGCGCCCACGCCACGTGCGCGGCGATCGCCGTCGAGAGCCACCCCGAGCGCGCGGCCAGGATCGGGCGCAACGCGGCAGCGCTCGGCGTCCCCGCGCTGCAGGTCGTCACGGGCCGGGCGCCCGAGGCGCTGGACGGGCTACCGGTCCCCGACGCGGTGTTCGTCGGCGGCGGGGCGACCGTCCCCGGCCTGCTGGAGGCGTGCTGGCGGGCCCTGCCGCCCGGCGGCAGGCTGGTGGCCAACGCGGTCACGCTGGAGTCGGAGTCCGTCCTGACCACCTGGTACGGCAGGCACGGCGGCGACCTGGTCCGCCTGTCGGTCGCCCGGGCCGCTCCCGTGGGCGGCTTCACCGGCTGGCGGACGGCGATGCCGGTGACCATCTGGACAGCGACCAAGGAGCATGGGTGACCGTCCACTTCATCGGCGCCGGGCCAGGCGCGGCCGACCTGATCACGCTGCGCGGGCTGCGCCTGATCGAGAGCTCGCCCGTGTGCCTCTACGCGGGCTCGCTCGTGCCCGAGGAGCTGCTGGAGTCGTGCCCGCCCGGCGCCCGCCTGGTCGACACCGCGAACCTCACGCTCGACGAGATCGTCGCCGAGCTGGCCGACGCCCACGCCAAGGGTCTCGACGTGGCGAGACTGCACTCGGGCGACCCGTCGGTGTTCAGCGCGATGGCCGAGCAGATGCGGCGGCTGGACGCGATCGGCGTGCCGTACGAGGTGGTGCCGGGAGTGCCCGCGTTCGCGGCGGCGGCCGCCTCGCTCGGCAGGGAGCTGACCGTGCCGGGCGTCGGCCAGACGATCATCCTGACCAGGACCTCGGCACGGGCGACGCCGATGCCCGAGGGCGAGGACCTGGCCACGCTGTCGGCGAGCAGGGCCACGATGGTCCTGCACCTGGCCGTGCAGCGGATCGCGGAGGTGGCGGCCGAGCTGGTCCCCGCCTACGGGGCCGACTGCCCGGTGGCGGTCGTCGCCAGGGCCAGCCGCGACGACGAGCTGGTCATCAAGGGGACCCTGGCCGACATCGCCGACCAGGTGAAGGCGGCGGGCGTGGTGCGGACCGCGGTGATCGTGGTGGGCAGGGTGCTGGCGGCCACGCAGTTCCCCGACAGCCATCTGTACTCGGCGCAGCGGTGCCGACCGTGAAAAGGGTGCGGCGGCTCCTGATCCTCGGTGGCACGGCGGAGGCGCGGGCGCTGGCGGCGGCCCTCGACGGCGCGGTCCACGTGGTGTCGTCGCTGGCCGGGCGGGTGCGTAACCCCAGGCTGCCGGTGGGCGAGGTCCACATCGGCGGGTTCGGCGGCGCTGAGGGGCTGGCCGCCTGGGTGTCGGCCAACGGGGTCGACGCGGTGGTGGACGCCACCCACCCGTTCGCGCGGCGGATGACGGCCTCGGCCGTGGAGGCGTGCCGTACCGCGGGGGTGCCGCTGCTGGTGCTGCGACGGCCAGGATGGCCACCGCGGCCGGGATGGGTGTTGGTCGACTCCCTGGAGGAGGCCGCGCGCGTGCTGCCGTCGCTGGGCCGCCGCGTGTTCCTGACGACGGGCCGCAGGAGCCTGCCGGTGTTCGCCGGGCTGGACGACCTGTGGTTCCTGGCCAGGTCGGTGGACCCGCCCGAGCCGCCGGTGCCGTCCAACGTCCACGTGGTGCTGGCGCGCGGGCCGTACACCGTCGAGGGCGAGCGGGCGCTGATCCGCGAGCACCGCCTCGACGTGCTGGTCACCAAGGACAGCGGCGGCGAGATGACCACCGCGAAACTGACCGCCGCCGACGAGCTCGGGCTGCCCGTGGTGGTCGTGCGACGGCCGCCGCTGCCCGAGGGGGCGGTGCTGGTCGACGCGGTGCTGGTCGACAGCGTGGCGGCGGCCGTGGCGTGGGTTCAGGCCGGGTAGCGCCTCGGGGTGTAGACGACGCCGTCGGCCGTGACGCGCGTGGTGGAGGAGCCGATGATCAGCAGGCAGCGCATGTCCACCCGCGCCGGGTCGAGCTCGCCGAGCGTGGTGACGGTGACCGTCTCCTGCGGCCCGCCGACGTCACGGCCGATCACCACGGGCGTGGCCGGGTCGCGGTGCTCCAGCAGCACGTCTCGGGCGGCGCCCACCTGCCAGGTACGGCTGCGCGAGGCCGGGTTGTAGATCGCCAGCACCAGGTCGGCCACGGCGGCGGCCCGCAGCCGTTCGGCGACGATCTCCCACGGCTTGAGCAGGTCGGACAGCGAGATCACGCAGTAGTCGTGCCCGAGCGGCGCGCCCGCCTTGCTCGCCACGGCATGCGCGGCCGTCAGACCGGGCACGATCCGCACGGGCACGTCGGGGAAGTCCTCGGCCGCCTCCAGCACCGCGCTGGCCATCGCGAACACGCCGGGATCTCCGGAGGAGACCACCGCCACCCTGCGACCCTCGCGCGCCAGCTCCAGCGCGTGCGCGGCGCGCTCGGCCTCGACCCTGTTGTCGGTGCGGTGCCTGATCTGGCCCGCCCGCTGCGGCACCCGGTCGACGTAGGGGCCGTAGCCGACCAGGTCGGTCGCCTCGGCCAGCACCTGCCGCGCCTCGGGCGTGAGCCACTGCGACCCCGCGGGCCCGAGTCCGACGACCGCGACCCCGGGCTCCAGCCGCTCGCTGTCGCGCCCGCCGCCGCTGGGCAGCATCGCCAGCGAGAAGTACGGCACGCTCGCCGGGTCCACGTCCTTCAGCGGCTCGATCCGCTGGTTCGCCGTGGTCGCCCGCTCGACGTACCAGGCCTCGTCCAGGCGGCCCGCCTCGGCCAGCGCGTCACGGACCTTCTCGAAGGTCCTGCCGAGCTTGAGCACCGCCACCGAGTCGGCGTTCCTCAGCTTCTCGGTGATGACGTCGGCCGGGAGCGTGCCCGGCAGCACGGTCAGCGTCTCCTCGTGCTCCACCAGCGGACGTCCGAGCACGGCCGCCGCGCCCGCCACCGAGGTGACGCCCGGCACGACCTCCGTCTCGTAGCGGTGGGCCAGCCGCTTGTGCATGTGCATGTAGGAGCCGTAGAAGAGCGGGTCGCCCTCGCACAGCACCACCACGTCCCTGCCCTGGTCCAGGTGGGCCGCCAGGCGCAGGGCGCACTCGGCGTAGAAGTCCTCGAGCGCGCCCTGGTAGCCGCCCGGGTGGTCGGTGGTCTCCGTGGTCAGCGGGTACTTCAGCAGCTCCTCGACCTGCCCCTCCCGCAGGTACGGCAGCGCGATCGAGCGCGCGATGCTCCTGCCGTGCCTGGCGCTGTGGTAGGCGATGACGTCCGCCTCGCCGATCAGCCTGGCCGCCTTGACCGTCACCAGCTCGGGGTCGCCGGGACCCAGCCCCACCCCGAACAGCCGTCCCGCCACGTCGCTCACTCCCGCTCGCTCGCGATCGCGTTGACCGCGGCCGCCGCCATCGCACTGCCGCCCCTGCGACCGTGCACCACCAGGTACTCCAGGTCGCTGTCGGCCAGCGCCTGCTTCGACTCCGCCGCGCCGATGAAGCCCACGGGGATGCCGAGCACCGCCGCCGGGCGTCCGGCACCCTCCTCGACCAGCTCCAGCAGCCTGAACAGGGCGGTCGGCGCGTTGCCCACGGCGACGACGGCGCCCTCCAGCCGGTCGCGCCACAGCTCCAGGGCCGCGGCGCTGCGCGTGGTGCCCATCCGCTCGGCCAGCTCCCGCACGCCCGGCTCGCCGAGGGTGCAGATCACCTCGTTGTCCTTCGGCAGGCGGGCCCTGGTCACGCCGGAGGCGACCATCATGGCGTCGCACAGGATCGGCGCGCCCGCGCGCAGCGCTCTTCTCGCCTCCGCGACCACTCCCTGCGAGTAGGCCAGGTCGGCGACGAGGTCGGTCATGCCACAGGCGTGGATCATGCGGACGGCCACCTGGGCGACGTCGTCCGGCAGCCCCGCGAGGTCGCTCTCCGCGCGGATGGTGGCGAACGAACGCCGGTAGATCTCCGCGCCGTCGCGGATGTAGTCGGTCATGCTCCCTCTTCTTCGGTACGGCCCGCGACCCGGTAGCCGGTCGGGGTGGCGACGACGTCGACCACCTCGCCCGCCGGACGGCCGCATCGGCGCTCGCACCCGGCCCAGTGGACGGGGCGGTCTCCTGGTTCTTGACCGGGCTGCTCCGCCCAGCTTCTTGCGTCGAGCTGGACGTCGGCCAGGGACTTCGCGCACCCCGGACGGCCCGTGCAGGCGGTCAGCCCGGCCCACGGGGTGCCCGGCACGGTGACCAGGCCCGCCTCGGCGAGCCGGTCCGCGACCGGCTGGACGTCGTCGGGGGTCAGGTCGGGCAGCACAACGGTACGCCACGGGGTGACGCGGGCCTCGGGGGCGGCGTCGGCGAGCACGGCGGCCTGGTCGGCGGTCAGCCGGCCGAGCGGGACCACCACCTCGAGCGCGACCCTGCCGTCACGCTGCTCGACCGTTCCCGCATCACGTACCCCCACGCCTTGCGGGACCGTCCCCGCGCCTTCCGGGGTTGGACCGGTGTGGGGCAGGTGGGCGGCCAGCAGGGCGGGGCCGTCGGGGAGGTCGGTGACGCGCCACGCGGTGCCGTCGCTCAGCTCCACGAAGGCGCGGGCGGCGACGAGCATCAGCGGGACCACGTCGGCGACGCCCACGGGCAGGCCGGGCCGTACCCCGCCGAGCAGCAGCACTCCGCCGGACGGCGAGGTGGCCAGGAAGGCCACGTCGGCCCCGCAGGACAGCACGTCGCCGGTGCCGTCGTCCAGCGCGAAGAGGAAGCGGCCTGACAGCGCGGCCAGCTCGGGCGCGGCGCACAGCCCGCGGTCCAGGGCGGCGACCAGTGGCCGGACGTCCACCAGGGACGAGGGGGCGCGGCCCGCCAGAGGGGAGGCGAGGATGTTGCGCACCCGCTCGTGGGTTTCGGACGGCAGCAAGCCCGCCGCCGCCATCCGCGCCGCGAACTCCGAGGGCGCGCGCAGGCCACGGACCTGGACGTTCGCCCGGGAGGTCAGCTCGATCACGCCGGATCCGAGCGTGGCGGCGCAGTCCGCCAGCTCCCTGAGCTGGGCGGAGGTGAGCGCGCCGCCCGGGATGCGGACCCTGGCCAGGGCCCCGTCGGCGGCGGTGTGGACCTGCAGCGCCCCAGGACACGCATCAAGGCGTGCTTGTCCCGAAAAGTCATTTATGTCCACGCGGAGGATGGTAACCCGTCCAAAACCCTCTAGTCTGATCGCAGACGAGGGCGACGGAGGAAGCCGGTGCGAAGCCGGCGCGGTCCCGCCACTGTGACCGGGGAGCGAACCCCACCGCAGGCCACTGTCCGGCGACGGATGGGAAGGCCGGGGTGAGCGTCGATCCGGGAGCCAGGAGACTCCCGCTCTCGTGACACCCGCGACCGGGGCGAGGACCCCGAGGGAGGAGTTCCCTGTGCCCGAGAGCACGGCCGTTCTGCTGCTGTCGACCTCCGACACCGACCTGCTCAGCGCGAGGGCGAGCGGCGCGCCGTACCGGCTGGGAAACCCCGCCAGGCTCACGGTCGACGACCTGCCCGCGCTGGTCGAGGGTACGGACCTGGTGGTGGTGCGGCTCCTCGGCGGGCGCAGGGCCTGGGAGGACGGGCTCGACCACCTGCTGGCGGGCCCGCGTCCCGTGGTGGTGCTGGGCGGCGAGCAGGCGCCCGACGCCGAGCTGATGGAGCTGTCCACGGTCAGCGGCGGCGTCTGCGCCGAGGCGCACGCCTACCTCGCCCACGGCGGCCCGTCGAACCTGGCCGAGCTGCACTCCTTCCTGTCCGACACGGTGCTGCTGACCGGGCACGGGTTCGCCGCGCCCGAGCCGACCCCGACCTGGGGGCTGCTCGACATGGAGGGCGCCGTCTCCGAGGGCCCCGTCGTCGGGGTGCTCTACTACCGGGCCCACCACATGGCGGGCAACACCGGGTTCGTCCGGACGCTCTGCGAAGCGATCGGGGAGGCGGGCGGGCGCGCGCTGCCGATCTTCTGCTCCTCGCTCCGTACGGCCGAGCCCGAGCTGCTCGACACGCTGCGGACCGCCGACGCGCTCGTGGTAACCGTCCTGGCCGCCGGGGGCACCAAGCCCGCGACCGCGGGAGCGGGCGGCGACGACGCGGCCTGGGACGTGGGCGCGCTGGCCGAGCTCGACGTGCCGATCCTGCAGGGGCTCTGCCTCACCACGAGCAGGCAGGCGTGGGAGGAGAACGACGACGGCCTGTCGCCGCTCGACGCGGCCTCGCAGGTGGCGATCCCCGAGTTCGACGGGCGGATCATCACGGTGCCGTTCTCGTTCAAGGAGGTCGACGAGGACGGGCTGACCGTCTACGCGGCCGACCCCGAGCGCGCGGCCCGCGTGGCGGGCACCGCCGTACGGCACGCGCGGCTCAGGCACGTCCCGAACGCCGAGAAGAAGCTCGTGGTGATGCTCTCGGCCTACCCGACCAAGCACTCGCGCGTCGGCAACGCGGTCGGCCTCGACACGCCCGCGAGCACGGTGAAGCTGCTGGCCAGGCTCGCCGAGGAGGGCTACGACCTGGGCGAGGGCCTGCCCGGCGTCGCCGACGGCGACGGCGACGCGCTCATCCACGCGCTCATCGCGGCGGGCGGCCAGGACCAGGAGTGGCTGACCGAGGACCAGCTCGCCGCCAACCCGGTGCGCATCTCCGCCGACGCCTACCTCGCCTGGTACGGCACGCTGCCCGAGGAGCTGCGCGAGGCGATGGAGCGGCACTGGGGGCCGCCGCCCGGCGAGCTGTTCGTCCACGAGGGCGACATCGTGCTCGCCGCGCTCCGGGCGGGCAACGTCGTGGTGATGGTGCAGCCGCCGCGCGGCTTCGGCGAGAACCCGATCGCGATCTACCACGACCCCGACCTGCCGCCCAGCCACCACTACCTGGCCGCCTACCGCTGGCTTTCGGCCGAGTTCGGCGCGCACGCGATGGTGCACGTGGGCAAGCACGGCAACCTGGAGTGGCTGCCGGGCAAGTCGGCGGGCCTGTCGGCGGCGTGCGGGCCCGACGCGGCGCTGGGCGACCTGCCGCTGGTCTACCCGTTCCTGGTGAACGACCCCGGCGAGGGCACGCAGGCCAAGCGGCGGGCGCATGCCGTCCTGGTGGACCACATGGTGCCGCCGATGGCGCGGGCCGACACCTACGGCGACATCGCCCGCCTGGAGCAGCTCCTCGACGAGCACGCCTCCATCGCGGCGATGGACCCGGCGAAGCTGCCCGCGATCAGGGCGCAGATCTGGACGCTGATCCAGGCGGCACGGCTCGACCACGACCTGGGGCTGGCCGACCGGCCGCACGACACGGAGTTCGACGACTTCCTGCTGCACGTGGACGGCTGGCTGTGCGAGGTGAAGGACGCGCAGATCCGCGACGGGCTGCACGTGCTGGGCGCGGCGCCCGAGGGGGCGGTGCGGGTCGACCTGGTGCTGGCGATGCTGCGGGCCAGGCAGATGTGGGCGGGCGCGCAGACGCTGCCCGGCCTGCGGGAGGCGCTGGGGCTGTCGGAGGACGGTACGGCGGGCCTGGCGGCAGTGGACGCGGCCGAGTCGACGGCCAGGGCGCTGGTGGAGGGCATGGAGGCCCGCGACTGGGACCCGACCGCCGCCCGCGCGGTCGCGCACTCGGCCGGTCTTCCCGAAGAGCGGCTGGAGCAGGTGGTGCGGATTCTGGAGTTCGCCGCCACCGAGGTCGTCCCCCGGCTCGCCAGGACCAGTGACGAGCTCGACCACCTCCTGCACGCGCTCAACGGCGGCTACGTCCCCGCGGGCCCCAGCGGCTCCCCGCTGCGCGGCCTGATCAACGTGCTGCCGACCGGCAGGAACTTCTACTCGGTCGACCCGCGTGCCGTACCCAGCAAGCTGGCCTGGGAGACCGGCCAGGCGATGGCCGACTCCCTCCTGGCCCGCTACCGGACCGACACCGGGGAGTGGCCGCGCTCGGTGGGCCTGTCGGTGTGGGGCACCAGCGCCATGCGTACGGCAGGCGACGACGTCGCCGAGGTCCTCGCGCTGCTGGGCGCCAGGCCCGTATGGGACGACGCGTCCAGGAGGGTCACCCGCCTGGAGCCGATCCCGCTCGCCGAGCTCGCCAGGCCGCGCATCGACGTCACGGTCCGCATCAGCGGCTTCTTCCGCGACGCCTTCCCGCACGTCGTGGCCATGCTGGACGACGCCGTGCGGATGATCGCCGCCCTGGACGAGCCGGACGAGGACAACTACGTCCGCGCCCACGTCGCCGCCGACCTCGGCGCTCACGGCGACGAGCGCAGGGCCACGATGCGCGTCTTCGGCTCCCGTCCGGGCGCGTACGGCGCGGGCCTGCTCCCGCTGATCGACAGCCGCAACTGGCGCGACGACGCCGACCTGGCCGAGGTGTACGCGGTGTGGGGCGGCTTCGCCTACGGCCGCGACCTGGACGGCGTGCCCGCCCGCCAGGACATGGAGAGTGCCTACCGGCGGATCGCCGTCGCGGCGAAGAACATCGACACCCGCGAGCACGACATCGCCGACTCCGACGACTACTTCCAGTACCACGGCGGGATGGTGGCCACCGTACGGGCGCTGACGGGGCGCGCACCCGCCGCCTACGTGGGCGACAGCACCCGCCCCGACGCGGTGCGCACGCGCACGCTGTCGGAGGAGACGTCCCGGATCTTCAGGGCCAGGGTGGTGAACCCGAACTGGCTGGCCGCGATGCGGCGGCACGGCTACAAGGGCGCGTTCGAGCTGGCCGCGACCGTGGACTACCTGTTCGGCTACGACGCCACGACGGGTGTGATCGCGGACTGGATGTACGACAAGCTCACGCAGGCGTACGTGCTCGACCCCGTGAACAGGGAGTTCATGGAGAAGTCGAACCCGTGGGCGCTGCACGGCATCGCCGAGCGGCTGCTGGAGGCGGCCGAGCGGGGGATGTGGGAGCACCCCGACCCCGACGTGCTGCGCGAGCTCCAGGAGGCCTATCTCAAGGCGGAGGGCGACCTGGAGGACGACACCAGCCGCTGAGCGAGCAGCGGGCTGCCCGCCCAGTGAAGGTGCAGGTAGGAGGCGGTCACCAGCGGGTTTCCGTGGCCGTCTCCCCCGCCCTCCCATCGGAAGAGGGGCTCGTCGGCGCCGGTCACGGCGGTCCGGTGGAACTCGTGGCCCCGGTAGCGCTCGCCGGTGCGGGTGAGCAGGGAGTCGCGGGTGGCGGTGGCGTCGCGGTAGCCGAGCGTGAGCCTGGGGGTCATCGCCGCCTTCGCCGGGATTTTTCCGCACATGGGGTGGTCGTCGAGGCTCTCGCACAGGTACAGCAGGCCCGCGCACTCGGCGGCGACCGGTCCGCCGAAGGCGCCGATCTCGCGTTTGAGCGGCTCGTTGGCGGCCAGGTCGGCCGCGTACATCTCGGGGAAACCGCCGCCGATCACGACGGCCGCCGCGCCCTCGGGCAGCGCCTCGTCGCGCAGCGGATCGAACGTCACCACCTCGGCGCCCGCCGCCCCGAGCAGCTCGGCGTGCTCGGCGTACCCGAACGTGAACGCCGCTCCCCCCGCCACCGCCACCACCGGCCGCTCCCCACCCGGGCCTGCCTGGGAACCGAGGAGGGCATCGTCCGGGGTCCAGGGTCGTTCGCGGAGCGCGGGGGCGGTGCGCGACAGCCGTACCAACCCCTCCAGGTCGCACGAGCGGGCCACCAGCTCGCCCAGCCGATCCACGGCGCTCACCGCCTCGCGCCCCCGTTCGGCGGCCGGGATCAGCCCCAGGTGGCGCGAGGGCGTCGCCACCGCGTCGTCCCGCCTGATCGCCCCGAGCACCGGCACGCCCGCCGCCGCCAGAGCCGACCGGCACAGCTCCTCGTGCCGGTCGGAGCCCACCCGGTTGAGGATGACCCCGCCGACCCGCACCCGAGGGTCGAACGTGGCGAACCCATGCACGACAGCCGCCACCGACCTGCTCTGCCGCGCCGCGTCCACCACCAGGACGACGGGCGCGTCCAGCAGCCTGGCGACGTGCGCGGTCGAGGCGAGATCGGTGTCCCCCCTGCCGTCGAACAGGCCCATCACCCCCTCGACCACCGCCAGGTCCGCGCCCGCCGCCCCGTGCAGGAACAGCGGTGCCACGAGCTCCTCACTGGTCAGCCACGGGTCCAGGTTGCGTCCGGGAAGGCCCGTGGCCAGCGCGTGGTAGCCGGGGTCGATGTAGTCGGGGCCGACCTTGTGCGGCGAGACGCGCAGCCCGCGCGCCCGCAGCGCCGCCATCAGCCCCGTCGCCACGGTCGTCTTGCCGCTCCCCGAGGAGGGCGCGGCGATCACCAGGCGCGGAACTACCACTCGATGCCCTTCTGCCCCTTCTGCCCCGCGTCCATGGGGTGCTTGACCTTGCCCATCTCCGTCACCAGATCGGCCGCCGCGAGCAGTTTCTCCGGCGCGTCCCTGCCGGTGATCACCACATGCTGGTTCCCGGTACGGCCGGTCAGCGTCTCCACCACGTCGTCCAGGTCCAGCCAGCCCCACTTGAGCGGGTAGGTGAACTCGTCGAGCACGTAGAAGCGGTAGACCTCCGCCGCCAGGTCGCGCTTGATCTGCTCCCAGCCTTCGCGGGCGTCGGCGGCGTGGTCCTCCTCCGTGCCGGGCCGCTGGATCCACGACCAGCCTTCGCCCATCTTGTGCCAGGTCACAGGACCGCCCTCGCCCGAGTCGCCGAGCACGCGCAGCGCCCGCTCCTCGCCGATGCGCCACTTGGCCGACTTCACGAACTGGAACACGCCGATCGGCCAGCCCTGGTTCCACGCCCGCAGCGCCATCCCGAACGCGGCCGTCGACTTGCCCTTCCCCGGACCCGTGTGGACCATCAGCAGCGGCCTGTTCCTGCGCTGCCTGGTGGTGAGGCCGTCGTCGGGGACGACCTCGGGCTTGCCCTGCGGCATGTCAGCTCGCCCTTCTGTAGTCGCGGATGAGGTCGTCCATCCCGTCGAGCGGGATGAGCTGGGCGCGCAGCCTCGACGCCAGGCGTCCGGCCAGGCCGAGCCGTACCGGGCCGGACTCGCAGTCGACGACGACGCTCGCCGTACCGGTGAGCAGCGCAGCCGCCCGCTCCACGTCGCCGCCCGAGGTGGCGCGGCCGTCGGTCACCACCACCAGCAGCGGCCTGCGGTCGGGGTCGCGCATGCGCTCGACGCGCAGCACCTCGGCGGCCCTGGCCAGCCCCGCCGCCAGCGGCGTGCGTCCCCCGGTCGGCATCGAACGGAGCCGCGCCGCGCCCGCCTCCACCGACGAGGTCGGCGGCAGCGCCACCTCGGCGGCGCTGCCCCTGAAGGTGACCATGCCGACCTTGTCCCGCCGCTGGTAGGCGTCGAGCAGCAGGCTCAGCACCGCGGTCTTCACGGCGGTCATCCGCTTGCGCGCGGCCATCGAGCCGCTGGCGTCGACGACGAACAGCACCAGGTTGCCCTCCCTGCCCTCCTTCACGGCCTCGCGCAGGTCCCCCTCGCGGATGAGCAGGCCGGGGGCGGTGCGACCGCGTTCCTTCTGGTACGGCGCGGCGGCGACGAGCGTGGCGGTGAGGTGGACCGAGCGCAGGGGGCCTTCGGGAGCGCAGGAGCCGGTGGTGCGGCCGTGCGGGGTGCGGGCGCGGGACCGCCTGCCGGACGCGCCGTTGCCCAGCCCCTGCACCTTCAACCACGGCACCCGGTACGGCGCCGCCACCCCGGCCACCTGGACCCGGCCTTCCTGGTCCGCGGCGTCGCCTTGCGGGCTGTCGTGCGGCTGTCGTGCGTCCTGCGGGAGCCCGCCATCACGACTCCACGGCGAGGAAGCCCCGTCCGCCGCCCTGGCGTCGTCGCCCCGCCCGCCATCGCGACCCTCCGGCCAAGGACCCCCATCGGCGGCCTGGGCATCGCGATCCCGCCCGCCATCTGTCCGCGCGCCTTCGCCGCGTTCGCTGGAATCTCCATCGCCGGAACCACCATCGCCTTGGTCGTCCCCACCGGGGCCGTCGCCTTCGGGGTCGTCGCCGGTGGGGTCGTCGGCGGCCGGGGGCGGGGTGTCAGGGTCGGTGTCGTCGTCGGGGTGCTCGTCCTCCGAGGTCCTGGCGAGCAGGTCCTCCAGCAACCGCTCATCGAGCCCCGGCGCGTCGAACGGGTCACGCCGCCGCCGGTGCGGCAGCGACAGCCTGGCCGCCACCCGCACGTCCTCCGTCGTCACCACCCGCGAACCCCGCCACGCCGCGTGCGCGACGGCGGCGTTCGCCGTGACCAGGTCGGCCCGCAGGCCGTCCACCTCGAACGCCGCGCACACCTCCGCGATCTGGCGCAACCGCGCGTCCGGCAGCTCGACCGCTCCCAGCCGCTCTCTGGCCGCCGCGATCCCGGCCGCCAACTCCGCTTCCTGACCCGTCCACCTCGCCGCGAACGCCTGCGGGTCGGCGTCGTGCGCCATGCGCCGCCGTACCACCTCGGCCCGTTCCGCCGGGTCGCGCGAGGCGCGCACCTCCACCGTCAGCCCGAACCGGTCGAGGAGCTGGGGCCGCAGCTCCCCCTCTTCCGGGTTCATGGTCCCGACCAGCAGGAACCTGGCCGCGTGCCGTACGGAGACGGCCTCCCGCTCGACGTAGCAGGTGCCGAGCGCGGCCGCGTCGAGCAGCAGATCCACCAGATGGTCGTGCAGCAGGTTGACCTCGTCGACGTAGAGCACGCCCCGGTGGGCGGCGGCCAGCAGTCCGGGCTCGAACGCCTTGACCCCCTCCGTCAGCGCCCGCTCCAGGTCGAGCGAGCCCACCAGCCGGTCCTCCGACGCGCCCACCGGCAGCTCCACCAGCGCGGCCGCCCTGGTCACCACCTGCTCGCCCGGCTCGTGCGGCCCCTCGGGACACTCGGGGTCCGGCGCGGACGGCTCACAGGCGAACCTGCACGCGGCCAGCACGTCCACCGGTGGGAGCTGCGCGGCCAGCGCCCTGACGATCGTCGACTTGGCCGTGCCCTTCTCGCCCCTGACGAGCACGCCGCCCACGCGTGGAGAGACGGCGTTGAGCACCAGCGCCAGCTTGAGGTCGTCCAGGCCGACGACGGCGCTGAAGGGATAGGTGGCGGTCACGGTGAGGCCTTCCGGTTGACGTACCCGATCCGCCAGCCCTCCCGGGCGGCGGACACCTGCGTGAGAGAAAGGGGGGCGAGATCGAAACGGGCGGCGACAAGTGGGTCTGTCCCGAGCGCGTGCCCCAACACCGCCCGCACCACCCCCACATCGCACACGACGACGATCCGTTCGGGAGAACCACCGGCGCGTGAAATGCCAGGAGCACCCCCGGCCGGCCTCGGACCGGCCGCGACTGAGCTTTGGTCGGACGCAGCCGAACCCCGACCGGACACGGCCGGACCCCGACCGGACGAGGCTGGGCTCGGGTCGGAGGCGGCGGGGCTCGGGTCGTGCGGGTGGTCGTCCTGGCGGGGGGCGTCGCGGAGGGTTTCCAGCCAGCCGACGACCCGGGCGGCCGCGTCGGCGTGCGACTCGCCGCCGTGGGGTGCCGCGCCGGGGTCGGTGAGCCAGCGCGCGAAGGACTCCGGGTCGGCCTGCGCGACCTCCTCGTACGGCAGGCCGCGCCACCTGCCGTGGTCCGGCTCGGCCAGCTCGGGCACGACCACCGGCTCGAACCCGAGCGCGACGGCCGTTTCCCAGGCGGCCGGACCCGGCGCGGCGAACGCCGCTCGCCCGGCGAACACCGTTCCCGCAGTGAACATCGGGGCCAGGCGGCGGGCCTTGTCGAGGCTTGACGGGTCGGCGCGTTCCTCCCCCGTGGGGAAGCGCGCGCCACGCATGCCCGCCGTCAGAGCATGCCGTACGAACAGCACGCTGGTCAGCTGACCCGCACCTTCGCGCGTTCGCCGGCCACCGCGAAGAACACCCCGAACGCCGCCCAGAACACCAGTTGGGTGCCGAGGGAGGCCACGCGGAAGTCCCAGAGCAACGTGGCGGGGAAGCCCTCGGGCACCTCGTCCACGCGCGGAAGGAGCGCCCAGGCGGCGATCACCGGCACCAGGAAGGTGGCGCCGCCCACCAGGCCCTTCGCCCAGACGCCGGGCACGGTGACCCTGCGGGTGGCCGCGACGGCGATCGCGATCGAGGCGAGGCCGACCAGGACCATCACGACGTAGAGGAGCGTCCTGGAGTTGATCGTTTCAGGATCGCCCACGGCGGGTGGATTGGCTGGATATTTCAGGAAGGGGACAAGGATGATCGCCCCGAATGCGGCTGCCGCGGCGGCGACGGCCAACGCAGGTTCCGACCGGGGGCCGACTCTGCCGCGCAGTCCGGCGAAGACGAGGGCGAAGATGCCGCCCACGGCCACGCCGTACAGGCCGGTGGCGAGGAAGAGCCCGGCCTTCTGCACCGGTCTGCTGACCACGGCCTCTTCGCCGTGGTCGTGTGGGGCGGCCTCGGCGTCGTGACTGTTCGACTCCGATGGCGCGGCGGCGGCCGCGGCCTCCTCCAGGGCGATCGCCGCGTCGACGCGCGGCTCCCCCACGAAGAAGGCGAAGGCGCCCGCGATGAGTCCGGCCAGGAGCCCTACGAGCAGGCCCCTGACCACCAGGGTTTTGACCATGACCGTGCCTCAGTGGCAGGGCACGCCGAGCAGGTGACGCCCGTCGTGCATCAGCTCGTGCAGGAAGGTGCCGGTCTGCGAGATCGCACCGTTGTCCATCAGGACGAGGTACGCGAGCAGCATCAGAACGGGCACCGCCAGCAGCCAGCGCGTGAGACGGTGAAGCGGAATGGCGGTTGCGGACGTGGACAGACCACTCATGTGAAGCCTCCTCAGGGATGACGCGTCCCGCTGGTCGAGGTCGCGGCGGTCAGGTGACCTGGCTCCCGGGGTTGGTATTCCCGGATACAGTGGCGCGTCCGCACCGGCATCTCACCGGATTTCCCCTGAGTCGCCGCGAAATCTACCGGAACGTATCCCTTTCTGGGCATTTCGTCAACATCTCCCGTTCCCGGCGACCGGGTATGACAACGTTGCCATTGATCTTGATAGGTCCTAAGGTGACGGCGTCAGCCCCCTGGAACGCCGAGGGAGACCCCGTGCCCGTTCGCCTGTTGTCCGCCGAGTCGACCGATCTGTTCGTAGGAACGGAGGCGCAGCCGTACCAGGTCCTCAGAGTCACCGCCGAGCAGGGTGAGCGTGACGCCGACCTCGAGGTGCGCGGTGAGGGGATCGCGGGCTGCGCGGTCGTGCCCGCGGGTGACGGCACGGTCGTGGTGGAGGTCCCTCTGGAGGTGAGCGCGCCGGTGGGCAGCACCCTCGCCTGCCGCGTGAGCGCCGACGGCGGTGAGCTCGCCGCCGAGGTGACCGTCGAGGAGCCCGGCTGGACGATGCACATGGTGTCGCACTTCCACTACGACCCCGTCTGGTGGAACACGCAGGCCGCCTACACCAGCCCGTGGGAGCTGCTGTCGGGCGACGCGACGACCAGGCCGCTGTGGGAGCGCAACGCGTTCGCGCTGGTGGAGGCCCATCTGGCGCTGGCCTCACGGGACCCCGACTACAAGTTCGTGCTCGCCGAGATCGACTATCTGAAGCCGTTCTTCGACACCCACCCCGAGCGCAGGGCCGAGCTGCGCCGCCTCATGGCCGAGGGCAGGGTCGAGCTGATGGGCGGCACCTACAACGAGCCCAACACCAACCTCACGGGCGCCGAGACCACGATCCGCAACATCGTGTACGGCATCGGCTACCAGCGCGACATCCTCGGCGGCGAGCCCCGTACGGCCTGGCAGCTCGACGCGTTCGGCCACGACCCGCAGTTCCCCGGCTACCTGGCCGCCGCGGGCCTGACGGGCAGCGCGTGGGCGCGCGGGCCGTTCCACCAGTGGGGCCCGATCAGCAAGAACTTCAAGCAGGCCAAGAACGACGCCACGCTGATGCAGTTCCCGAGCGAGTTCGAGTGGATCTCGCCGTCGGGGCTGGGCGTCGTGACGCACTACATGCCCGCGCACTACTCGGCGGGCTGGTGGATGGACTCCTCGGCGACGCTGGAGGAGGCGATGACGGCCGTGTACGAGCTGTTCGCGAGCCTGAAGCCGGTCGCCGCCACCAGGAACGTGCTGCTGCCCGTCGGCACCGACTACACCCCGCCGAACAAGTGGGTGACGGAGATCCACCGGGAGTGGGCCGCCCACTACGTGTGGCCGAAGTTCGTCTGCGCGGTGCCGCACGACTTCTTCGAGGCGGTCAGGGCCGAGACGGCGACGTTCAGCCCGCAGACGCGCGACATGAACCCCGTCTACACCGGCAAGGACGTCTCCTACATCGACACCAAGCAGGCCCAGCGCGCCGCCGAGGTGGCCGCGCTGGACGCCGAACGGCTGGCCGCGTTCGCGTCGGCGCTGGGCCTGGGCCGCTATCCGCACGCGGCGCTGGACAAGGTCTGGCGGCAGCTCGCCTACGGCGCCCACCACGACGCGATCACCGGCTCCGAGTCCGACCAGGTCTACATCGACCTGCTCACCGGCTGGCGCGAGGCCTACGACCTGGCCGCCGACGCCCGCGACCGCGCGCTCGACGCGCTGCTCGGCCAGGTGGCCGTGGACGGCCGTTCGGTCGTCGTCACCAACACGCTGTCCTTCGCCCGCGACGGCCTGGTCAGGGTACGGCTGGAGCCCGGGCTGCGGGTGGACGCCCCCTCGGTCGTCGAGGACGGCACGCACGTCTTCCTCGCCAAGGACGTCCCGGCGCTCGGCTGGCGGGCCTACCCGGTGGTCGAGGGCGAGGCCGAGCCGTGGCGGCCCGTCGAGGGTCACACCATCGAGAGCGGGCGCTGGCGCGTCACCGCCGATCCCGCCCAGGGCGGCGGCCTGACCTCCCTCACCCGCGACGGCCGCGAGCTGCTGACCGGCCTCGGCAACGAGCTGCGGCTCTACGAGGAGTACCCGCAGCACCCCGACATGGGCGAGGGCCCGTGGCACCTGCTGCCCACCGGAGCGGTCACCGGCTCGGGCGCGACCACCGCCACCGTCAGAGCCGAGACCAGCCCGCTCGGTGCCCGCCTGATCGTCACCGGCGAGGTCGGCGACCTGTCCTACGAGCAGATCGTCACGCTCAGGGACGAGCGGGTCGAGTTCGCCACCCGCGTCCTCGACTACTCCGGCGCCGACCGGCTTGCCAGGGTTCGTTTCCCCGCCCAGGTGCGGGGCGGGCTGCCCGTCTCCGACGTCGCGGGCGCGGTCGTCGGGCGCGGCTTCGCCCTGCCCGACGTGGACAGCGCCGAGCACCCGTGGACCCTCGACAACCCCGCCAACACCTGGTTCGGCCTGTCGTCCACCGCCCGCGTCGACCTCGGCGAGGCCGGTGCCCGCGCGATCGGCGTGGCCGAGATCGTCGTCCCCTCCCACGCGGAGGCGCCCGCAGCCCGCGACCTGGTCGTGGCGCTGGCCAGGGTGGGCGTGACCGCCACCACCTCCTCGGCCTCCGGCTCCAGGTACGGCTGGCTCGACGTCGACTCCAACCTGCCCGACGTGCGCATCATCCTCGGCGGCCCCGACACCAACCCGCTGGCCGCCGAACTGCTGGCGCGCAGCGACCCCGCCTTCCTCGACGCGCTCACCTCAGGCGCGGGCCGGGTGTGGGTGCCCGCGGACAAGCCGCTGGCCGAGGTCTGGCAGCCCAGCGCCGACCTGCGCGACGTGCGCGCCCTGCCCGCGCTGATCGTGACCGACCCTGCCGACCTGCTGCTGGACGGCGCGGTCATCCACGCCACCTGCCCCGTGGGGGGCGAGGAGCTGGAGGACAGAACGGTCGCGCTGCTCACGTACGGCCTGCCGGGCTTCGCCGTCGACCCTTCGGGGGCGCTGCACCTGTCGCTGATGCGCTCGTGCACCGGCTGGCCGTCCGGCGTGTGGCTGGATCCGCCTCGCCGTACGACGCCTGACGGGTCGGGGTTCCAGCTGCAGCACTGGACGCACGAGTTCTCCTACGCGCTGGCGGCCGGCGACGGCGACTGGCGCGCGCTCGGCCTGCCCGCGGCGGGACAGGAGTTCAGCACGCCGCTGCTGTCCCGCGTGCTGGCCGCGCAGGACGGCGACCTGCCTCCGCTGCACTCGCTGCTGCGCGTGGATCCGCCGCGTGAAGTGCTGTTCAGCACGGTGAAGGCCACGGGCAACCCGCTCGCGCACGGGATCTCCGAGGCGTACGACGGGGTGACGATCAGGCTCGCGGAGTCGACGGGGCTGGGCGCGGCTGCCTCGCTGCACTCGCCCGTGCTCGACCTGGACGGCCTGGTCCGCTCGGACCTGCTCGAAGTCCTGCGCCCGCTTGACGGCCCGGTTGGACTCGACCTGGCGGGGGCCGAGGTCGCCACGTTCGTGGCCCCCGCGCCGCTCGACCGGTCGGACGCGGTGCTCGGCGTGACCGCCGAGCTCGCCCAGCCGGTCTACAGCCGCTACTGGCTGCACAACAAGGGGCCCGCCCCGCTCGGCTACCTGCCCGTCAGCCTGGCCGCCTCCCCCGGCCTCGTCACTCCCGAGGGCCCGTTCGAGGTGGACGTCGTCGTCTCCTCCCACCTCGTGGACGCCCCCCACGAGGGCGTGGTCACGATGGAGCTGCCCGAGGGCTGGAGCGCCGAGCCGTCCCAGCGGGTCTTCCGCCTCGAACCGGGCGGCCACGCCCGCTTCCCCTTCACCGTCACCCCCGGCCAGGGCGACGGTCTGCACTTCGTGACCGCCCGCACCCAGGTGGACGGCCAGGTGATCGAGGACGCCGTCACCGTCGCGCTCGGCGAGGCTCCCGAACTGCCCGCGCCCATCGAGTCCGTGCCCGACGACGGCACCGCGGCCCAGGGCACCAGGGCCGCCACAGCCAGGCCGACCGGGCTGTCGATCACCGCCGTCACCGACGAGCTCTCCCTGCGTCCCGGCGACCAGGCGGTCCTGACCGTACGGCTGGCCAACACCACCGCGGGAACCATCCGCGGCGAGGCCCAGCTCGCCTCCCCGTGGGGCACCTGGGAGCTGCTCCCCTCGGTCATCCAGGGCTTCGAGGTCGCTCCGGGCGGCGAGGCGGACGTCTCCTTCCCCGTCACGGTCCCGCCCGACGCTCCCGAGGTCCGCTCGTGGGCGCTGGCCAAGATCATGTGGTACGGCAGGTGCCAGTACGCGCCCGCCGTCCAGGTGGAGGTGAAGCGATGACCCACGTCCACGCGCCGGTGATCGGACGGGTCGACGGGCACGCCGTACCCCGCGAACTCCTCGACGCCCGCCTGCGCGACCTGCGCGAAGGGCCGCTCAGCGCGGCCCTGCCGACCCCTGGCAGCTCCGAGGACAGGCAGATGGCCCGCTGGGTGACGCAGGTCGTCCTGACCGAGGTGCTGTGCGAGCGGGAGGCGCTGGCCAGGGGGCTGGCGCCGCTCGAAGGCCCGCCGCTCGACCGCCTGGCCGCCGTCGAACTGGGCTCCATCAACGCCTCCGCCTACAACGGCAGCCCGTGGGTCCGCGCCGTCCACCGGTCCGTGGCCGCCTCGGCGCGGGTGCCGTCCGCGTGGTCGCCCGCCTCGCCCGCGCCTTCCTCGCCCCTCCATCTGGTACGGCACGCGCTGTTCGCCGACGAGCGGGCCGCCGCCTCGGCCACCGCCGACGACCTCGAACCGCTCGGCGCGATCTCCCTTGACACGCTGCCTGCCGCGATCGCCTCGGCGCTGCGCGGCCTGCCGTACGGGATGGTGGCCGGACCGATCCGCGACGCGCTCGGCTGGCACGTGGCCATCGCCGAACCCGCACCCGCCCCGTCAGATAGCACGCCGGGTCCCTCGGATGCCGCGCTCGTGGCGGCGGCCGGGCGGCGGGCCTTCGCCAGGTGGCTGGACGTGCAGCGGGCGGCGCGGGTGGAGCTCGTCCCCGGCCTCGAACATCCTGGCGACCCCCGCCAGCCCGACAACCACCACAAACACTGATGACCTGCGTACTCGCCATTGACATCGGCGGCACCAAGCTCGCCGCGGCCCTCGTCGACCGCTCAGGAACCGTCCTGCGGTCGGCCACCCGTCCCACGCCCCGCGAGGACGTCTTCGACGCTCTGGCCAGGCTCATCACCGAGGTGATGGCCGAGGGCCCGGCACCCGTCGCGGTCGGGATCGGCTGCGCGGGCCCGCTCGACCTGGCCGCCGGAACCGTCAGCCCGGTCAACATCGTCACCTGGCGCGGCTTCCCGCTGAGAGAACGGGTGCGGGAGCTCACCGGGCTGCCGACCGTGCTGGCGGGCGACGCGCAGTGCTTCGCGCTGGGCGAGCACTGGCTCGGCACCGGCGGGGAGAGCCGGTCGATGCTGGGCATCGTGGTGTCGACGGGCATCGGCGGCGGGCTGGTGATCGACGGGGCGCCGCTGCTCGGCCCCACCGGCAACGCCGGACATGTCGGGCACATGACCGTCAACCCCGACGGCGACCCCTGCGCGTGCGGCAGCCGGGGCTGCGTCGAACGGTACGCCAGCGGCCCCAACCTGGTCCGCTGGGCCACCGAAAACGGCTGGACCCCCGCGCCCCCCGACTCCACCAACCCGCGGTCCGGAGTGCCGAGGGCTGGAGAGGCGGGGTCAGGAGGGGCCGGAGCCGGAAAGGCGGCGTCGGGCCGGGCCGGGGCCGGGGGCGGCGTGGTGCCGGATGGGGCGATGTTGGCCAGGGATGCGGCGGCCGGTCACCCTGTGGCGGTGGCGGCGTTCGAGCGGGGTGCCCGCGCGCTGGCCGCGATGATCGTCTCAACGGCGGCGGCGGTCGAGGTGACGCACGTGGTCATCGGTGGCGGCGTTGCCAACGCGGGCCCCATCCTCTTCGACCCGCTCCAGCGCGCGATGAACGAGCTGGCCGGACTCGACTTCGTCAAACGCGTCGAGATCCGCCGCTCCCGGCTGGGCGTCCAGGCCGCGCTGGCCGGAGCCGCCAAGCTGGCATGGACAACAGAGCGGGCGTGAACGACAGAGCGGGCGACCGAGGGGGCGGCGGAACGCCCTACTGCCGCTCCGCCGCCTGAGCCTCACGACGCTCGATGATCCGCCGGGTGTAGGGGATGACCTCTACGATCTTCGTGCCCAGGTAGGCGCCGACGAAGGCCAGCACCAGGAGAACGACCGGGCTCGTGGAGAACCCGTTCATGGCCACGAACACCTGCAGGATCATGTCGAGCATCGGCATATGCGGACTCCGAGGGAAGAACCAGACAGAGGACACACCTTAACCGGCGGCCGAGCATGGTCGTCGCGGTTGACGTCTGTCCCTCCCGCCACTGTCCCCTGCCCACGCGCCTTCACCTCCCCTCCCGTCGGCCGCGGCGAGAGGAGGGGAAGAGCTTCCGCGAACGGCTACCGCTGCCCGCCGGGGAGCGGTAGCCGTACCAGCGGATCAGTGGAAGAAGTGCCGCGTCCCCGTGAAGTACAGGGTCACGCCCGCCTTCTCGCACGCCGCGATGACCTCGTCGTCCCTGATCGACCCGCCGGGCTCGACGATCGCCTTCACACCCGCCGCGATGAGCACCTCCGGCCCGTCGGCGAACGGGAAGAAGGCGTCGGAGGCCGCCACCGACCCCGCCGCCCTGTCCGCCGCGCGGGTGACCGCGAGACGGCAGGAGTCGACCCGGTTGACCTGCCCCATGCCGACGCCGACCGTCGCGCCCCCGGCGGCCAGCACGATCGCGTTGGACTTCACCGACCTGGAGGCCCGCCACGCGAAGTCGAGCTCGGCCAGCAGCTCGGGCGAGGCCGCGGCGCCCGCCTTGAGCTCCCAGTTCGCCGGCGCGTCGCCCTGCGCGTCGATCCTGTCGGCGCTCTGCACGAGCAGGCCGCCGTCGATCCTGCGGAACTCGGTGGCGTTGCCCGGCTGCTGCCCGCAGCGCAGCAGGCGCAGGTTCTTCTTCTCGGTGAGTACGGCCAGCGCCTCAGGAGCGAACGCGGGCGCGACCACCACCTCGGTGAACACCTCCGCGATCTGCCTGGCCAGCTCGACGGTCACCTCCCCGTTGACCGCGATGACCCCGCCGTAGGCCGACACGGGGTCGCACGCGTGGGCCTTGCGGTGGGCGTCGGCGACGTCGGCGCCGACGGCGATGCCGCACGGGTTCTGGTGCTTGATGATCGCCACGCAGGGGGCGTCGAAGTCCCAGGCGGCCCGCCACGCGGCGTCGGCGTCGAGGTAGTTGTTGTAGGACATCTCCTTGCCGTGCAGCTGCTCGGCGTTGGCGAGGCCGCCTTCCTCCGTGACGTACAGGGAGGCCCGCTGGTGGGGGTTCTCGCCGTAGCGCAGGACGCTCTTGAGCTGCCCGGCGGTGCCGGTGAAGCGCTGGTCGCCGGTGTAGGCCGAGGCGAACCAGTTGGCCACGGCCACGTCGTAGGCGGCGGTGTGCGCGTAGGCGTCTCCCGCCAGGCGCCTGCGCTCGTCGAGGGTGAAGCCGCCCTGGTCGAGCGCCTGGTAGATCTCGCCGTAGGAGCCGGTGTCGACGACGACGGCGCAGGTGGCGTGGTTCTTGGCGGCGCCGCGGATCATGGCGGGCCCGCCGATGTCGATCTGCTCGACGCACTCGGCGTCGGACGCCCCCGAGGCCACGGTCTGCTGGAACGGGTAGAGGTTGACCACGACCAGCTGGAACGGGTCGATCTCCAGCTCGGCGAGCTGGGCGACGTGGTGCTCCTTGGTCAGGTCGGCCAGCAGGCCCGCGTGGACGCGCGGGTGGAGGGTCTTGACCCTGCCGTCCAGGCACTCGGGGAAGCCGGTCAGCTGCTCGACCTTGGTGACCGCCACGCCGAAGGAGGCGATCGCGGCCGCCGTGCCGCCGGTCGAGACGATCTCCACTCCCGCGGCGTCGAGCGCGCGGGCCAGCTCTTCGAGCCCGGACTTGTCGTACACCGCGATCAACGCGCGCCTGATGGCGATGCGGGTGTCGGGCTGGAAAGCGCCCTCGCTGCCGGTCACTTCTGTTCTCCTCCTGATCCGAGGCGGACGGTACGGCCGGCGACGGTCCAGCCCTCGCGGACCATCCTGCCGACGGTGTCGACGAGCAGCCCTCGTTCGACGGTCTTGATGCGCTCGTGGAGCAGGTGCTCGTCGTCTTCGTCGAAGACGCGCACCGCCTCCTGAGCGATGATGGGCCCGGTGTCGACGCCCGCGTCGGCCAGCATCACCGTGCAGCCGGTCACTTTGACGCCGTGGGCGAGCGCGTCGCGCACGCCGTGGGCTCCGGGGAAGGACGGCAACAGCGCGGGGTGGGTGTTGAGCACGGGGAAGGCGCCGAGCGAAGGCTCACCGAGGATCTTCATGAATCCCGCCGAGACCACCAGGTCGGGCTGGTAGGCGGCGATGCGGGCGGCGATGGCGGTGTCCCAGTCGGCGCGGGAGCCGTACGAGGAGAGCTTCTCCACGAACGTCGGCACGCCCGCACGCTCGGCCCTGGCCAGCCCTTCGATGCCGTCGCGGTCCGCGCCGACCGCCACGACCGTCGCACCGTACGACGGGTCTGCTGAGGCATCCAGAAGGGCCTGTAGGTTGGTTCCAGAGCCGGAGACGAGAACCACTAGCCGACCTGCCTGGGACACAGGCGCACTCCATTCACATGCTCGGGTGGGGCTGCCAGGGTATCTGTTCCTCGTCCGGCAACGTTGAGGAGGTCAGGTGACGACACCGGTGCAGGCGCCGGGCGACCAGCAGCTCGTGGACTCCGCGAGCCGCAGGGCGATATGGCTGGCCATCGCGGCGCTGGCTATGACGTTCATGCTCCCGCTCGCCGGCCTGGTCATGGCGATCTTCGCCTTGGTCGCGGGATTCAGGGCGCTGCCGCTGCTGCGCGGCGCCGGCAGGTCCACAGGAGTGGTGGTGGGCGGCATCGTGGTCGCCACGATTTCGCTGCTGCTCTCGGCCGCCGCCACGGCGATGCAGCTCTATCTGATGGACGAATACTCCGTCTACCAGGAGTGCCTCAAGGGCGCGGGCACGAACTCGGCGAAGAGCGCGTGCTTCGCCGAGTTCAGGGACGCGGCCGCGGCCAAGCTCCCGCCCGGCGTGCTCGACTTCCTTGGCACGGTGGGCTAACTCTCGTCGCGGTCCCACGCGTAGGGGTCGAGGTAGATGACTTTGCCGCCGCGGTCGTCGGATTCGTCCACGATGTCGCGGCGGGGCGGTCGCGGCGGCTCCGGCCGCCGCGGTTCGGCCTGTGACAGGGTCTCGGCCGCCGCCGAGGCGTGCTCGTCCTGCCAGTCGTCGCGGATGACCGGGATGGGCTGGGTGTCGGCCTCCGTGGCGTCCATCCAGTGGCCCGGTAGGGCGCGCCCTTCTGACTCGGCGAACCCGACCTTGCTGGCCGCCTTCGCGATCACCGCGCCGGCTTTGCGCGCCGTGTCGAGCTTGCGCGCGATCGGGCCCTTGCCGCGCGCGCCCTGGTAGAGCAGCCACCAGTTGGCCAGCCCCGCCGAGATCCCGGCGGCGACGCCGACCTCCAGGCAGACCGACAGCGCCACCTCCCACGGCGAAGGACCGACGACGGCCAACCTGGCCCCGCCGATCGGCCCGCCCGACAGCGCCGCGAGCAGCCCGGCGGCGAGCCCGGTGGTGATACCGGTGACGAACCCCCACAGCGGCGCCGCCTCGTACGACGGCGAGGGCGCGACCCTGGCGACGACCACTCCCGCGACGGCGCCCGCCGCGAACGGCAGCGCGATCACCGCCATCATGGGGCCTGGCACGGGCCCACTGTCGGGCAGCGCGCCCAGCAGCGGCAGCGTCGGCACGTAGCCGAGCTGCACGCCCGTCGGCGCGACCAGCGTGCCGGTGCCGACCGCGAAGCCGGGCCCCGCGATGTAGGCCAGCCCCCAGATGACGGCGTTCAGCAGATACAGGAGCTGGACCAGCAGGAGCAGCAGCCCGCCGACGAACCCCGGGGTCAGGCCGTCGGTCAGCTCGCGCACCTGCGGGAAGTTGATCGCGATCGCCACCAGCACCAGCGCCAGGCCCGCCACCAGCAGCAGGGCGACGGCGACGGCCGTGCCGACCGTGACGGCGCGCACCCGCTCGGGCAGCAGCCGCAGCATCGACCGCCAGGGGCCGATCGTGCGCGCGGTGGCCAGCGCGCCCGCGACGAACGCCAGCAGGAAGTGGCTGAGCAGCGCCTCGCCGATGAAGGGCTGGGTGATCTCGTTCCTGGCCACCAGCGCGATCAGCCCGGCCAGCAGCGCGTACGGCGCCGCCAGCGAGACCCCCGCCTGCGCGACCAGCACGAGCTGGGCCTTGCGCCGAGCGCCCGCCTGCTCCTTGGGGCTGTTCTTCGGCAGCCGCGCGGGCAGCCGCAACCGCAGGTCGGCGTCGCGCGCCATCCACATGGCCGCCTTGAACAGCAGCACGGCCGGCAGCACCATGAGCCCCAGCGGCAGCAGCCCGAGCTGCCCGCCCGACCAGGAGAACCCGGCGTGGTGCGCGGCCAGCCAGATCTGCGCGGCCGTGCGGAACACGCCTGGCAGGCCCGCGCCGAGCGCGCCCCTGGGGGCGGCGATCCAGCCGACCAGGGTGAGGGTGATGAGCACCGCCAGCCCGACGCCCAGCGTGGCCGCCGCCGCGAGCATCCCTGAGACGGGCAGCGGCCGCCTCGTCTCGTCGTCATCTCCGGAGATCTTGCTCAGAACCGTCCGGGGGGCTGTCCGCAGGTGGTCGAGAAGGGCCGTCACAGTGCTCGATGTTCTCAAGTTTTCGGTCAAGAACCCCACAGCCGCGCCGGGAGTCGTCATTCATCCTGTACACGTGCCCGCGGAAAGAGCCCGCGGGGACGGCGACCACACGTCTCGAAGAAGTCGGCCAAGAACCCTGACGTAACGGCGAGCACCGAAGTCGGCTCGCGTGCCGTGGAAGACGGAACGGCCACCAGGTGACCCCGGTGGCCGTTCCGTGTCTTGCCGTACAGGATGAAAACGGAGATCTAGCGGGACTGCATGATCTCGCGCATCAGCCGGGCGGTCTCGGAGGGCGTCTTGCCGACGCGGACGCCGACCTTCTCCAGCGCCTCCTTCTTCGCCTGCGCGGTGCCGGCCGAGCCGGACACGATCGCGCCCGCGTGGCCCATCGTCTTGCCCTCGGGGGCGGTGAAGCCCGCCACGTAGGCCACGACCGGCTTGGTCACGTGCTGCTCGATGTAGGCCGCGGCCCGCTCCTCGGCGTCGCCGCCGATCTCGCCGATCATCACGATCGCGTCGGTGCCCGGGTCCTCCTGGAAGGACTGGAGCGCGTCGATGTGCGTGGTGCCGATGACCGGGTCGCCACCGATGCCGACGGCGGTGGAGAAGCCGAAGTCGCGCAGCTCGTACATGAGCTGGTAGGTCAGCGTGCCCGACTTCGACACCAGGCCGATGCGGCCCGCGGTGGTGATGTCGGCCGGGATGATGCCCGCGTTGGACGCGCCGGGCGAGGCGATGCCGGGGCAGTTCGGGCCGATGATGCGGGTCTTGTTGCCCTTGGCGACCGCGTGGGCCCAGAAGGCGGTCGTGTCGTGGACGGGCACGCCCTCGGTGATGACCACGCAGAGCGGGATGCCCGCGTCGACGGCCTCGATGACCGCGTCCTTGGTGAAGGCCGGGGGCACGAAGACGACGGAGACGTCGGCTCCGGTCTGCTCCATGGCCTCCTTGACGGTGCCGAAGACCGGCAGGTCGAGGTGGGTGGTGCCGGCCTTGCGAGCGTTGACGCCGCCGACGACCCTGGCGCCGGAGGCGAGCATGCGCTTGGCGTGCTTGGTGCCCTCACCGCCGGTCATGCCCTGAACAATGATCTTGCTGTTCTCGGTCAGCCAGATAGCCATTACGCACCTACCGCAGCGAGTTCGGCGGCGCGCTTGGCCGCGTCGTCCATCGTGTCAACCAGCTCGACGCCCTTCAGCGCGGCGTCGTGCAGGATCTGGCGCCCCAGCAGGGCGTTGTTGCCGTCGAGGCGGACGACCAGCGGGCGGGTCACGGCCTCGCCGCGCTCCTCCAGCAGCTTGAACGCCGAGACGATGCCGTTGGCGACCGCGTCGCAGGCGGTGATGCCGCCGAAGACGTTCACGAAGATCGACTTCACGGCGGGGTCGGAGATGATGATCTCCAGGCCCGCGGCCATGACCTCGGCGCTGGCGCCGCCGCCGATGTCGAGGAAGTTGGCGGGCTTGGGCTTGCCGGGGAAGGCCTCACCCGCGTAGGCGACGACGTCGAGGGTGGACATGACCAGGCCCGCGCCGTTGCCGATGATGCCGACGTTGCCGTCGAGCTTGACGTAGTTGAGGTCCTTCGCCTTGGCCGCGGCCTCGAGCGGGTCCTCGGCGGCCTTGTCGGCGAACTTCTCGTGGTCGGTCTGGCGGAAGGAGGCGTTCTCGTCGAGCGTGACCTTGCCGTCGAGGGCCTTCACCTGGCCGTCGGCCGACAGGATCATCGGGTTGACCTCGACGAGGGAGGCGTCCTCGTCGACGAAGCAGCACCACAGCTTCTCGATGAGCTCGGCCGCGCCGTCCAGCGACTGCTCGGGCAGGCCGCCGGCGACGGCGATCTCGCGCGCCTTGGCGCGGTCGACGCCGGTCAGCGCCGAGACCGGCACCTTGGCGACCTTCTCGGGCGCGCTGTGAGCGACCTCTTCGATGTCCATGCCGCCGGCGGCGGAGCAGATCGCCAGGAAGGTACGGTTCGCACGGTCGAGCAGGAAGGAGAAGTAGTACTCCTCGGCGATCGCGCTGGCCTCCTCCACGAGCACCCTGTGGACCGTGTGGCCCTTGATGTCCATGCCGAGGATGTCGGTGGCCTTCGCGACGGCGTCGGCCGCGTCGTCGGCGACCTTGACGCCGCCGGCCTTGCCGCGACCCCCGGTCTTGACCTGGGCCTTGACGACAACCCGGCCGGTCAGCTGCTCGGCAGCCGCACGCACCTCCTCCACGGTGTGCGCGACGATGCCGCGCGGCACCGGGATGCCGTAGTCCGCGAAGAGTTCCTTCGCCTGATGTTCGAACAGGTCCACGAGGGTCCGTCCTTCTCCTGGGTATGTACGACGGCCCGGGCCCACCCCGTGTGCCGGGCGTTTCCGCCATGGAAGCCTAGTCCCAAGCTTGACCTGCCCAGGTCATTGGGTCATAGATATCGCTTGCGAGCCATACCAATGTGTGGCAAACCGCCCGATTGTCCCCTTTAGCGATCTAGGATGTCCCGCACATCTGACCGAAGGGGCACACACAGACATGAGGCGTTTGATCGCCGCCACCGCGCTCACCGTATCCGCGGTCGCGGTCGCCACCCCCGCATTCGCGTTCTCCGCCGCGCCGAAGAACCCGGTCGAGGCGCTGAAGAAGCAGTTCGTCGCCGGCAAGGGCGTCAAGGTCTCCGAGACCACCACCATGCTCACGGACGGCAAGCCGACCGGCGGCGTCGGCCGCATGACCGGCGTGCTCGCGTTCGGCAAGAAGGGCGTCGTCGCCTCCGACCTGACCCGCCGTACCAAGGGCGGCCCGAAGGTCTCGGACGACGACGAGTTCGCCGCCCTGTTCAGCCCCACCAGGTACATCAGCGTCAACGGCCAGACCTACGCCAAGGGCGGCCTCTACGGCCGCGACCTGCCCGAGGGCAAGAAGTGGGTACGCGTCGTCGGCGCGCCCGACGCCACCCTGTCAGGCAGCCAGCTGATCAACATCTTCGACGGGTCGGTGCTCAAGACCGTCCTGAAGGGGGCCAAGAGCGTCCGCGGCGGCGTCTACAAGGGCGCGATCAGCCTCAACGACCTCAGCAGGGCCTCCGGCGGCGTCAAGCTGCCCGGCAAGATCGGCAAGGTGAAGGTCGCCTACGCGATCACCGTGAACTCCAAGCAGCTCGTGACCCGGGTGACGAGCGTGGCGAAGCTGGACTTCGGGCTGCTGGGCGTGATGAGCATGACCGCCGACACCAGGTTCAGTGACTGGGGTTCCAAGGTCACCATCACGGCTCCGCCGGAGGAGGAGGTCGTCGACGCGGCCGACCTCGACACCGAGGTGCCCGAGCTGCCCAGCGTCCTCACCGAGGCCGCCAGCTAGCTCATCGTTGTCAGCCCGGCACCCCGCTGTGGGTGCCGGGCTTCTTGCTGCCTGCACCGAACCTTCACCAACCGTGCGCACCGCCTCCCGCTTTTCGTGATCTTCGACTGGGAGGCTCGCCGGCATGCTCGTCCTGTCGGCGGCCTCCGCCGACCAGGTGATCGATCTCGATAACGTTCCGCCCGACAATCCCGCATTGCGAGATGGGCTCGTGACCTCCAGGTGAGAAGATCTTCGCCCCCTCTTAAAGGAAACACACATGAAGCGAACCATCATCGGCCTCGCCTTAACGACAGGCGTCGCGCTGATCACCGCCGTCCCCGCTCAGGCGGCAGCGCCCAAGGCCGACCCGGTCAAGGCGCTCAAGGCCCAGTTCGTCTCCGGCAAGGGCGTCACGTTCTCCAGCATCGTCCGCATGGGCGGCTCGGGAGAGACGCTGATCACCACGCGGGAGAACGGCAAGATCGGCTTCGACCGGAGCGGTCCTGCGGCCTCCGACAGCAGCTTCAAGGTGCAGATCGACCCCACCCTGAAGTCGCTGCTCGACGATGAGACCCGGACCATGTACGCGGCCCTGGCCAAGCCCACCCGGGCGATCAGCGTCAAGGGCAAGACCTACCTGTCCGGCAGCATGGTGGCCGACGTCCTGCCCGACGGTAAGACGTGGGTGCGTTACCCGGGCGCCACCACCGCCAACAGCGGCGACGGGACGTTCGTCAACATCTTCGAGCCCGCCACGCTCAAGACGCTCCTGGCCGGCGCCTCCTCCTACCGCAACGGTGTGGCGAAGGGCACGATCAGCGCCGCGAAGCTGCGCTCGGTTTCGCGCACCTTCCGCGCGGGCGGCAACGTCATCGACGCCAAGAAGATCACCTGGGCGCTCTGGATCAACTCCAAGGGGCTGGTGACCAGGGTCAGCGCCAAGATGGCCGTCCCGATGCGGGGAGTGACCCTGGAGATGTCCCAGGAATCCCGGTTCAGCGGGTGGGGCGCCAAGGTCTCCATCGTCGCTCCGCCGTCGGCCCAGGTGGTCGATGCCAAGGAGCTGGGTGAGGACGCGCCCACTCCCGGCATCCCCGATGTCCTCACCGAGGTCAAGCCCTAACCGCGTGTCCTGACCGGCCTGCGGGGTTGTCCGCCGCAGGCCGGTCGACGTCCTCTCCACCCAGCAAGGACCCCTCGTGCAGCCGTTCCTCATCGCTCTCGCACTCGCCATCGCCGGCCCCGCCCAGCCGGCTCCCACGCCCGATCCGGTCAGAGCCCTCGAGGCGCAGGTCATGCCCGGCAGAGGCGTCACGGTCTCGTCGACCACCCGGCTGTTGGGCGACGGCAAGCTCTTCGCCACCATCCGGGCCGACGGCGTCACCGGGTTCCGCAAGGGGTGGCTCACGGACGTCGACGACACCATCAGGTTCCACATTGCGATGGCCGTCCCCGAGGCCCTGACCGAGGACTTTCGCTTTCCTACCCTGTTCACCAGGGTCAAGGGCGTGACGTACACCTCGGGCGGTCAGCTCGTCGGCAGGCTTCCGCTGGACAAGAAGTGGGTTCGCCACGAGTGGCCCGGGGACCATCCCGGGGCTCTCGAGGTCGATCTCTTCCGGCCCGGCACGCTGGAAGCGCTGCTCGCCACCGCCTCCTCCCGGAGCCCCCGTGCGGCCAAGGGCGTCATCTACAGCTCCAAGATCCCTGGCTCGTCTTCCCGCTTGACCGGAGATCGGGGCGAGAAGGTCACCTGGGCGCTGTGGTTCGACGCCAAGGGCAGGGTGACCCGGCTGACCACCAGGGCCTCGCAGCAGACGAACGACAACTACGAGCTGGGCATCAGCTCCGACCAGCGGTTCACCGGCTGGGGTGCCAGGGTGACCGTCGAGCCACCGCCGCAGGATCTGGTCATGCCGGAATCCGACCTTCCCGAGATCGACCTCCTCGGGGAGTCGGCCGAGAAGCTCACCGAGGCTGTCACGAAGGGAAACTGAGCCCAGGTTCTGGAGTGCCGAGCCACCTGCCGTCGATCATGAGATCGCGCTCGGCGAGCTCGTTCACCTCGCGCCAGGCCTGCACCTGGAGCGGGACGATACGGAAGTAGGGGTACGCGCCCCGCTGCTTGCGCGGGTCGAAGCCCGCCTTGGCCGCGAAGGCATCGCCGACCTCGACCGGGATCTCGGCGGCCGGTATCACCTCGCGCACCTCGGCGTCGATCAGGACGACGTCGCGGGTGGGGCCGAGCGCCACCCTGACCTTGCCGGTGGCTTCCAGGAACCTGGCCGTCGGGTTGGTCCTGGCGGTGGAGATGAGCATGGCCTGGCCGTCCCACAGGAACGACAGCGGCACCAGGTACGGCAGGCCGTCCGGGTCGGCGGTGGCGAACCAGGCGTCGACGTCGCGCTCCAGCCGGTCAAGGGTGTCGCGGATGCGCCGCTCGAGGGCGCGGGCGGGAGGATTCACGGTGGTCAGGGTAGCGCTCATCGGTCAGCCCCATTCCCACCCAGTCGACGCCCGATCCGATCGAGGTGCTCGCCACCGGCTCCGCCCCTGGACGGAGTCCCGCGCCGCCGCACTCGTCACCACTTGCCGAGGTGAAGGATTTGCTACACTTCCGATTGTGGACGAGTGGGAGATCCGAGTCACCAACGAGATCCGCCAATGGATCTACGCCCTGGACGAGCCGTCCCGGATCCAGGTCGTCGACGCCATCGACCGACTGGCCGAGGCCGGTCCCGGATTGGGTCGCCCGCTGGTGGACAAGCTCGAAGCCTCGCGAATCCACAACCTCAAGGAACTCCGTCCCGGCTCGGCTGGCCGCTCGGAGATTCGGATCTTGTTCGTTTTCGATCCATGGCGCTCGGCCATCCTGCTGATCGGCGGCGACAAGTCCGGCGACTGGTCCGGCTGGTATCGCAGAGCCATCCCCCGCGCGGAAGAGTTGCGGAGTACCTGACAGAACGCGAGGCCGAGGAGAAGACCGGTGACTAACTTTCCCAAGTGGAGCGACATCCGCGCCGACATCGTCGCGAATTCCGGCGGTGAGGAAGCCGTAATCGAGACGCGACGGCACACTCAGGCCTATATCGACGGCTACCGGCTGGCTGAGCGTCGCAAGACCCTAGGCCTGACTCAGACGGACGTGGCCGACCGCATGGGCGTGACCAAGAGTCGGGTCTCGCAGATCGAGCGCGGCGAGGTATCCACCATCGAGGCCATCGCCCGCTACGTGCAGGCACTGGGCGGACAGATCCAGGTTTCAGCAGTGTTCGGGGACGACCTGTATATCTTGCGCGGCACGGACACTCACGCCGCGTAACTTGATCGCTCCGCCCAAGGCGCCTGCATGCCACAAACGCGCCGAGCGGCACCGCGCCCCCTACACGCAACACTCGCCGAGTGAACCGCCGGGTTTACTCTGATCACGCACCTGGGTGCGCGATTTCTCAGTCGGATGCTCGCGACCCTCGTCTCCTGCATATGAATATCTGAGTTCCCGAGCAGCTCTCAGGTCATCCAGCAGACGTGTGAGAGCACAGGCCACCGCGTGGTCGTCCGGATGACGCCGGGGATCACGCGGGGGCCGCGGCCGTGATCTGGCTCAGGACGCACAACCAGCGCCCATCCCGCTTCACGAACACGTCGGTCGTCCACTCGTCGGCGTCGTAGCGTCGGCCCAGGTGGTGGGCCGTGTTCGTGATCCGTCCCGTGAGAATCGCGGTGTCGCCGTAGACCCTGACCCTGGGCTGGTTCACGAGAGTCATGGCCGAGTGCGTCAGCTCTCCCGACTCGACGAGCGAGAGGAAGTCCCGCTTCGAGGTGAGGCCCGACTCCGAGACGATCACCCATTCGTCGGCCATGAAGGCGGCGATCCGGGCGGCGTCGTTGGAGACGATCGCGGCCGCCCACTCGTCGGCGACGGCCACGAGCTGGGCGTGCACCGGTGCGGTGTCGTCGTCCACCACCCGATCTTAACCGTCACACAGGGAGTGGCTGGCGTACGTCCACAACACGCTGTGAATGGTGACGTTGAAATACCACGACCTCTCGCCGTCCCATGGCCTGTCTGGTGTGGCGACATGGAAACAGTCGGTGCGATTGTAGTTCTTGCCTTCGTAACGGTAGGTGTAGTTCGCCAGCACGTGGTCTCTCCCACCCTCCGTGCCGTTGTTGAACACGGACCGGATGTTTCCGATCCCGGTTGAGTTGTAGTTCCAGTTCCCTTCCCAGAGCATGACCCGGTTGACCTGCCCGACACTGGAATAGATGCAGAAATAGCCGATGGGGCAGTTGTGCAGGTTACTTCCGGCATCAGCGGCGGCGGGCGAGCCTGAGCCGACGACCCCGGTGGCGAGGGTCAATGCGGCCAACGTGGCGGCGACTTTCCGGCGGACCATCCGACCTCATTCCGTAGCAGGTGGTGTCGACCTCGGGCGCGAGGTTCCGACGCACCCACCGTAGGAGGCCGCTGTTGGGCTGGTGTTGGGTCCGTGTTGGGAAAACGGCTCAGCGCCCCCGATTCATCGGGGGCGCTGAGCCGTGAGTCCGCAGACTGAATTCGTGTGGTCATTATCCGGTCCCATTTCGGCCGGAGGGGCGGTTCCGCCGGCCCACTCGGCGCTGACGGTGACGGCGAACCCCGCACCTGGAACAGCGGGGTTCTGCCATGACGGCCAGCGAGCGGTCAGCCTGCCGCGCGCTTCACGAGTTCGGCGATCCTCGCCTCGTCGTCGGCGGTCAACTCCGTCACAGCGAAGGCGGTCGGCCACATGGTGCCGTCGTCGAGGCTCGCCGAGTCGTTGAAGCCGAGGGTCGCGTACCTCGCCTTGAACTTCTCCGCGCTCTGGAAGAAGCAGACGACCTTGCCGTCCCTGGCATACGACGGCATGCCGTACCAGAGCTTCGGTGACAGGGTCGGCGCGCTCTCCTTGACGATGGCGTGGATCCGCTCGGCCAGGACGCGGTCCTCTTCCTTCATCTCGGCGATCTTCTCGAGCACGTCCCGCTCCGCGTCGGCCTTGGTCGCGTCGCGGCGCGCGGCCTTCTTCAGCTCCTTGGAGTGCTCCTTCATCGCGGCTCGCTCGTCGTCGGAGAATCCGTCGAACTTCTGGGCGGCCTTCTGCGTCTCGGTCATGGTGAAATCTCCTTGTTTGCGAGTCTTGGTAGGGATGACAGTCTTTACCAGAGGCGGGCTCTGCTCAGCCCCAGGCGCCGGCGATCTGCCGGGTGGTGGCGTTGAGCCGGTTGAACAGGTTGGTGACACCGATCATCAGAACGATCGCGGCCAGCTGCTTCTCGTCGTAGTAGGTGGCGGCCCTGTCCCAGACCTCGTCGCTCACCGCGTCGGCCCGGTCGGCCAGCCGCGTCGCGGCCTCGGCCAGCTCGAGCGCCGCCCGCTCCTCCTCGGTGAAGTACGGGGTCACCCGCCAGGCGACGACCGTGGCCAGCCGCTCCTCGCTCACCCCGGCCTTGCGAGCGGACTTGGCGCCCGCGTCGACGCAGGAGCTGCAGCCGTTGATCTGGCTGACCCGCAGATGCACCAGCTCCATCGTCTGACCGTCGACCCCACCGGCGTGCACTGCCTTGAAGAGCTCCTGGATGGACTGCATCGCGTTCGGCAGGATGAACGCGGGGTTCTGCATACGGCTCTGCATGGTGGTTGCTCCTCTTATTTTCTGTTCGGCGCCCCGTCCCTCAGGGCGTGACTCAATAACAGCCGAACGGGCTTGCCATGACGATGGAGATGGGACACCGTGGGACAGTTGCAATGGCTATGGCCTGCGATGATGCGTCCCGATATGTTTCTTCCCCGACGGGACAGAGAGGCGCGACACAGTGACGAAGGCAGACCCCCAAGACGAACTGGCCGCCCGGCTCCGGCTGCTCCAGGAGCTGTCCGGGCGCGGCGTGCGGGCCCTCGCGCGGGACACGGGCCTCAGCTCGTCGTCGCTGTCGCGCTACCTCAGCGGCCAGTCGGTGCCACCCTGGTCCGCGGTGATCGAGCTCTGCCGCCTCGTCAAGCGCGACCCCCGCCCACTGCGCCCCCTGTGGGAACGAGCGACGAACCCCCTGCCGGCGCCCCCGAAGACGAGCCGCCAGGTCCAGCCCCCGTCGCCGCCCGCCGGCGCCCCGCGCCCGCCCCGCAACGATCTGCCGCGCGACGTGCCCGACTTCACCGGACGTCAGGATCAGCTCGCCGCCGTCCTCGCCGCGGTGGACAGCAGCCGGATGGTCGCCGTCGACGGTATGGCGGGCGTCGGCAAGACCTGTCTGGCGGTGCACGCCGCGCACCAGCTCGCCGCCGAATACCCGGACGCCCAGCTCTATCTGGACCTGCACGGGTTCACCGACGGGCGGGAACCGCTCGATCCCGATCCCGCGCTACGGGCACTGCTCGCCGCGCTCGACGTCCCGTCGGAGAAGATCCCGCAGGAGGGTGGCATCGAACCGCTGGCCGCCTGCTGGCGGTCGGAACTGGCCGGCCGGCGGGCCGTCGTGGTCCTCGACAATGTCGCCAGCGCTGACCAGGTCCGCCCGCTGCTACCCGGCGCAGGCGCCTCCGTCGCCCTGATCACCAGCCGCAACCGGCTGCTGGGCCTGGAGGAGGTGCCGCCGGTGTCGCTGGACGTGCTGACCCCGCAGGAAAGTGCGGAACTGCTGGCCCGCGCCAGCGGCGATCCCAGCGGCCCGGACGGCCGGCTGGCCCGCGACCCGGAGTCCACGGCCGAGGTGCTGCGGTTGTGCGGCCACCTTCCGCTGGCCCTGCGGCTGGCCGGGGCGCGGTTGCGGCACCGGCCGGGATGGACCGTGGGCATCCTCGTCGAGCGTATGGCGGAGGGCGCGAGCGAGTTCGACACCGCGTTCGCCATGTCCGTCCGGCAGCTCGACCGGGCCGAGCGCCGGTTGTTCCGGTTGCTGGGGCTGCTGTCCGGATCGTCCTTCGACGAGTACGTGGCCGCGGCGCTGGCGGACGTGCCGCTGCGCAGCGCCCGGGCGATGCTGGAGGACCTGCTCGACGCGCACCTCGTCCAGCAGCCGTCGGCCGGTCGCTACACGCTGCACGACCTGGTGCACCAGCACGCGCGCCGAGCCTCGGCGGAAGAGGACTCCCCGGCGGAGCGGGATCAGGCGCTGGGCCGGGTGCTCGACTACTACGTGCACGCGGCGGCGGCCGCCGACGCCGCCATGCCGTACGAGTCAGGCAGCCGCGCGGCCTCCGCGGGCCGGCCGCCTGCCGAGCTGCCGCGGTTCCCCAGCAAGCATGCGGCGCTCTACTGGTTCGTCACCGAGTACACCAACCTGATGGGCGCCTTCGAGGTGGCGATCGCCACCGGAGCCGACGCGCACGCGTGCGAACTGCCGCGTTTCATGCGGGCGTTCTTCGCGCGGCGCTGCGGCACGACGCACCTCAACGTCCTGTTCGAGCGATCGCTGGCGGCCGCCCAGCGCCTGGGTGATCCGTGGCAACTGGCCGAGGCGCACAGCGACCTCGGCTTCGCCCGCTACAACGCGGGCCGGATGATGGAGGCCGGCGCCGCGTACGCGGCGGCGGCACCGCTGATCTCCCAGGCCGGGGACACCCGCTCCGAGGCGGATCTGACCATGCGCCGCGGCTACCTGAGGTGGGACGAGGGCTATGTGGAGGAGCCACTCGACCTCTTCAGGCTGGCGGGGAGGCTGTACGCGGACGCCGACTGCCCCATGGGCGCGGCCCATGCGACCGCCGACGAGGCTTGGGCGATGCTGCAGCTGGGACACCGCGAAGAGGCGGCGCGGCTGTCCCGCGAGGTGCTGGACATCGCGCACGCCGACCCGTCCTGGCCTGCCGTACTGACTGCTCGGATCACCCTTGGCATGGCCATCGCCGACGAGCAACCCGACGAGGCCGCGGAGCACCTGCACCAAGCCCTGGAGCTCGCCCGCGAGGACGGCCACAAACACAACGAGGCGTGGGGTCTCAACTGCCTGGGCGTCGCCCTACGCCAGATGGGCCGCTACGAGGAGGCGCTGGCAAGCCACCGGCAGGCGTTCGCGCTCCTGGACGAGCTGTTCGAGGAACACTGGAAGATTCACTTCCTCAACGGGTACGGCGAGACCTGCCGCCTGGCCGGCCTGCCCGACGAGGCCCTGCGCCTGCACCGTGAGGCACTCGAGCTGGCCCCGAAGATGGGCTACCGGCACCAGGAGGCACTGGCCCACGAGGGCATCGCGGCCGTGCTCGACGAGACGGACCCGGCCGCCGCCGCCGAGCACCGCGCGGCGGGGCAGGCCATCCGACAGGAGCTCAACCCAGTCGCCTAGCCACCGCCGTCGGAGTCCGCACCGGCCGCGGGCTTGGTGCCGGTGCGGCCCTTTGGCGAAAGCCAGAACACCAGGTGGGCAACGCCCCCGCACAGGCAGAAGAAGCCGAACCCGATGGCGACGTGCTTGCCGTGGTCGGTCAGGCCGTCGATCTCCAAGGGAGGCCCGTTGATCGTCAGGTAGATCATCCCGACAGGACCGACCACGAACAACAGGACGCCCGCCACGACCTCGAAGACGATCTGGAGCCGGGTCACAGGACCTGGCTACCAGACCCGGAGCTCCCGCGACCATCCCCCGCCCGGATACACCTAGAGTTTCTCCAACGGGGCGTAGGCCAGCAGGAGCGTCTTCTCGCCGCCGCTGCCGAAATCGATTTTGACCTTGGTCTTCTCGGCCACGCCGTCGACGGACACCACGGTGCCCAGGCCGAAAGCGTCATGGGTGACGCGGTCGCCGGGCGCCAGCGACGGCATCTGCCTGCCTCCGGTCTTCCTGGCCGCCGGTGCCGGGCTCTCCTTGCGGGCCGTGGCCGCGCTCCACGCCGACTTCTCCGGATCGGTGCGCCACTCGATGAGTTTGGCGGGCACCTCGTTCACGAAGCGGGAGGCCGGGTTGAACGACGGCGAGCCCCACGAGCTGCGCACCGCCGCCCGCGTGATGTAGAGACGCTGCTCGGCCCTGGTGATGCCGACGTAGGCCAGGCGCCGCTCCTCCTCCAGCTCCTTCGGCTCGCCGAGCGAGCGGATGTGGGGGAAGACGCCGTCCTCCATCGCGGTGAGGAAGACGACGGGGAACTCCAGGCCCTTGGCCGTGTGGAGGGTCATGAGCGTCACCACGCCCTGGCCGCCGTCGCCCTCGGGGATCTGGTCGGCGTCGGCCACCAGCGAGACCTGCTCCAGGAACTCCACCAGCGTGCCCTCGGGGTTGGCCTCCTCGAACTCGGAGGCGACCGAGACGAGCTCGTTGAGGTTTTCCAGGCGCGATTCGTCCTGCGGGTCTTCGGAGGCCTCCAGCTCGGCGCGGTAGCCGGTCGCCACCAGGATCTCCTCGGCCAGCGCCGAGGGCGGCATCCCCTCGCCCTTGCCGATCAGATCCTCGATGAGCGCGACGAACTCGCGGATGGCGTTGAGCGACCTGGTGGCCATGCCGTACGCCTCGTCGGCCCTGCGCAGCGCGTCCCAGAAGGAGATGCGCTCGCGCGAGGACAGCGCCTCGACCAGCGCCTCGGCGCGGTCGCCGATGCCGCGCTTGGGCACGTTGAGGATGCGGCGCAGGGAGACCACATCGTTGGGGTTGGCCAGCACCCGCAGGTAGGCCAGCAGGTCCTTGACCTCCTTGCGCTCATAGAAGCGCACCCCACCGACCACCTTGTACGGCAGGCCGGTGCGGATGAAGATCTCCTCGAACACGCGGGAGGCCGCGTTGGTGCGGTAGAAGACGGCCACGTCGCCGGGCCGCACGCCCTCCTCGTCGGTGAGCTTGTCGACCTCCTGGGCGACGAACATGGCCTCGTCGTGCTCGTTGTCGGCCACGTATCCGACGATCTTCGGCCCGTCGCCCTGGTCGGACCACAGGTTCTTCGGCTTGCGCGACTCGTTGCGCGAGATGACCGAGTTGGCGGCGGCCAGGATGTTCTGGGTGGAGCGGTAGTTCTGCTCCAGCAGGATCGTGCGCGCGTCGGGGTAGTCGCGCTCGAACTCCAGGATGTTGCGGATCGTCGCGCCGCGGAAGGCGTAGATCGACTGGTCGGCGTCGCCGACGACGCACAGCTCGGACTGATCGGAGCCCGATCGCACGGGCTCGCCGTCGACGGTCGTCAGCTGCGGCCGCCCGACCAGCTCCCTGATCAGGATGTACTGGGCGTGGTTGGTGTCCTGGTACTCGTCGACGAGCACGTGCCTGAAGCGCATCCGGTAGTGCTCGGCCACCTCGGGGAAGAGCTGGAACAGCACCACGGTGTTCATGATGATGTCGTCGAAGTCCATCGCGCCGGACTCGGTCAGCTTGAGTTGATAGGCCTTGTAGGCCTGCGCGAGCGTCTTCTCCAGGTGGGAGCCCGCCCTGTCGATGGCGCTCTCGTAGTCGATCAGCTCGTTCTTGAAGTTGCTGACCTGAGCGGAGAACGAACGCGGCGGGTAGCGCTTGGGGTCGAGGTCCATCTCGCGGCAGACCATCGCCATGAGCCGCTGGGAGTCGGCCTGGTCGTAGATGGAGAAGCTGGACGGGTAGCCCAGGCGCTTGGCCTCCCTGCGCAGGATGCGCATGCAGGCGCTGTGGAAGGTCATCACCCACATGGCCTTGGAGCGCGGGCCGATCAGCTTGTCGATGCGCTCCTTCATCTCCTTGGCGGCCTTGTTGGTGAACGTGATCGCCAGGATCTCGCCGGGATGGACCTGGCGCTCGGCCAGGAGATAGGCGATGCGATGGGTGAGCACCCGCGTCTTGCCTGACCCCGCCCCCGCGACGATGAGCAGGGGGCTGCCGTGATGGATCACGGCCTCGCGCTGCTGCGGGTTGAGGCCGTCGAGCAAGGGGTGGTCAACAGAGACTTGGGTGGGCACGGACCTAGGGTAAAGCGCGCCACCGACAAACGCGTCCAGGAATGCGCCACCGCCCGTCAGGGTTGCCTGATTGGACCCCCTTCCGAAGGAGAGATCATGGAGATCACCCGCGTCCTGGTGGTGACCGCGCACCCCGACGACGTCGACTTCGGCGCGGCCGGAACGATCGCGCAGTTCGTCGACAAGGGCATCGAGGTGACCTACCTGCTCGTCACGTCAGGAGACGCGGGCGGCCACGAGCGCGATCTCGACGGCGAGGGCATGGCCGAGCTGCGCAGGACCGAGCAGGCCATGGCGGCCAAGGCGGTCGGTGTCACGGACGTGCGTTTCCTGTCGGGCTACCGCGACGGCAGGGTGGAGCCCACGATCGAGCTGCGCCGTGACATCGCCAGGGTGATCCGCCAGGTGCGTCCCGATGTGGTGATCACGAGCACGCCCGAGCGCAACTACCAGTTCATCGGCCCCAGCCACCCCGACCACCGCGCGGTCGGCGCGGCCACGCTCGACGCCGTCTACCCCGACGCGCGCAACCCCTACGCCTACGAGGAACTGGCCGACCTCGAGGCATGGACGGTCGGCGAGGTGTGGTTGATCGGCGGCACCGACCCCAACCACTGGGTCGACATCACCGACACCATCGACCGCAAGATCACCGCGCTGTCGGCGCACGTGAGCCAGGTCGGCCACCACGAGGGCTTCGAGGACTTCGTCCGCGAGCGCTGGGCGGGCATCGCGCTGAAGGGCGGCCTGGGCGAGGGCCGCTACGCCGAGGCCTTCCAGGTGGTCCCCACCGCCTGATCGACGCGAACCTCCGCCCCCGTCCACGGGCGTCCCCCCACTCACACGAGCCCCCAACCCCCGATCCACGCGGGCCTCCCGCTCCCTGATCCACGCGGGTCGCCACTCCGATCCGCGCGGGTCAGGGCGGCATCACGCGGGCGAGCCCTGGTCCCAGGTAGAACCTCTGCATGGGACTCACGCTCACCCCCGCGCTCGTCGCCGTCGTCGTGCTGCTCGCCGTGGGCGGCGCCGCCGTGGCGGGGCTGGGCGGGCTCGGCCACGCCCGCGCCGTCCTCACCGCGAGCCTGCGCGCCGCCCTCCAGCTGGGCGCCGTCTCCCTGGTGATCGCGTGGGTGGTCGGCGCACCACCCGCCGTCGCCGCCTTCCTGCTGGTCATGTACGGCGTGGCGGCCATCACCGCGGGCCGCCGCATCGCCAAGGACCGCCCCTGGCCCGCCGCACTCCCCATCGCAGCGGGCACCCTGCCCGTCCTGGTCGCGCTGTTCGGCACCGGCGTTGCCCCCATGCGCGGCATCACCGTCATCCCGATCGCCGGGATCCTGCTCGGCGGCTGCCTCACCGCCACCGCGCTGGCGGGCAAACGCGCCCTCGACGAGCTGCGTCAGCGCAAGGGCGAGGTCGAGGCGGCGCTGTCGCTCGGCTTCCTCGACAGGGACGCCAACCTGGAGATCTGCCGTCCCGCCGCCGCCCAGGCGCTGATCCCCGTGCTCGACCAGACCAGGACCGTCGGGCTGGTGACGCTGCCGGGCGCGTTCGTGGGAATGCTGCTGGGCGGGGCCGAGCCGCTGGAGGCGGGCGTGGTGCAGCTCGTGGTGCTGGTCTCGCTGATCGCGGCGGAGGCGGTCGCGGTGCTCGTCACCGTCGAGCTGGTGGCGCGGGGGCGATTCGGGCGAACAGATACCCCAGCGAGTTAGTGGCCAGGTGCAGCAGCGAGGGGGCCAGTAGCCCGCCCCTGCGGCGCAGCTCGCAGAACAGCACGCCCGCCGCTGCCGTGGACAGGACGCCGCCGACGACGACCTTGACCACATCGGCACCACCCGAGACCGGCACGCTGGAGGTGCCATCCGAGGCCAACGCGATCGCCGCGCCGGTGGCGCCGCCCGAGGTCAGTTCGCCGAGCGCGGGGTTGGCGCGGGCCAGCTCTATCGCGGGCAGGATGTGCCACAGCCCGAACAACGCCGACGAGACCGCCGTGGCCGTCACCGTGCCGTGCTCGCGGCGCAGCATGCCGTACAGAGCGCCCCTGAAGCCGACCTCCTCCAGCAGGACCGTGCCGACGGGCACCTGCAGCAGCGCCGCCTCGACCACCTCCGCCTTCGACAGCGACAGCGCCCGCTCGTCGTGGAACAGCGCGCGCGTGTGCGGCACGGCGATGCCCACGGTGTATCCGGCCGCGACGACGGCGGCCAGCGCGGCGCCCGCCTTGGCGCCGCGCAGCCCGTGGGTGAAGCCGATCTCCTCCCACGACAGGCCCGACCTCCTCGCCATCGCGACCAGCGCGCCGGTGGCCAGGGCCGAGGTGAGGGGCGCGAGCCTGGGGGCGACGCGGTTGTTCATGATGTTGGCCGCGACGAGGACGGCGAGGGATCGAAGCAGCACCCTTGCAGGTTATGCGCTCCGCTGCCGCCATCCGGCGGGAAAGCGCAGCCGTCTGCGCTCATCTGGGGTGAGGCCGCCCCAGATGCCCTCCGACTCCCCCGCCCGCAGCGCGTAGGCCCGGCACTCGGCGAGCACCTGACAACCCGAGCAGACCGCCTTGGCCTGCGCCTCCTGCGCCGGTGACGGCGCCGGAGGGAAGAAGAGATCGGGATCGCTGGTCCTGCAGGCTCCCCGCCGCAACCAGCCGATCTCCCAGAGGTTCCCCAGTGGCATGCGCTCACGCTAGACCGCCGGAGCGCCGCCCGCATCACCCTTGCGGCGTACTCCCGCCTACGTCAGCAGGCGCCTTCCGCCTACGTCGGCAGGCGGTTCCGCCTGCATCAGCAGACGGCTCAGCAGGCGCCGACGCCGTTGGCGTAGCCGTTGGTGAACGCCCGCTGGCGCTGCTGCGCGGTGCCGTGGGCGTCGGGCCTGAACCAGTCGTCGCTGGGGTCGCCCGCGGCCTCCAGGTTGGCCATCAGCTCCGTGTCGTCGCCTTCCTCCGGGTTCAGCACGTTGGCCTTCACCAGCCCGGCCAGCGCCGCGCCCGCGTAGCAGTCCGCCTGGAGCTCCCGCTCCACGTTGAGCCGGAACTCCGTCCCCTGCTGCGCCTGTACGGCGTGCCCGATCTCGTGCAGGATGATCAGATAGGTGGAGCCGTCGCCGAGCTTCTCCCAGAACGAGTCCAGCCAGTCGCGGTCGTAGGCGATGAAGTGGCCGTCGGGGCAGTAGAACGCGTTCTCCGGCGTGGAGGGCTCGCCGCCGCAAGAAGGCCCGTCCTCGCCCCGGTAGGGGATGAACTCCGTCACCGGCTCGTAGGTACGGCCGAGCGCCTCGAACTGCGCTTTCCAGAACTGCTCGCCGTAGACCTTGGCGAGCTGGACATCCTCCTCGAAGGTGTCGCCCCTGACGACGTCGGTGGAACGGGCGGAGCCCGAGCCGCCTGCCGTACCGCCGCACGCGGTGAGCACGAGGGCCAGCAGGGCGGCGAGCAGAAGGCGCGCGGTCATGTCTCCATCCTGCCCCGCCCGCCCGGGACCCGCGCCTGGGCGGATCCGTTCGCCGGGACCCGCGCCCGGGGGGCCTCGGGGAACGTCAAAGGGTCCAGCTGTGCACGGGCTCGTTGCTGTGCATGCGCTCGATGTACTCCAGCGTCATCCTGCGCAGCCCCTCCCGCCGGTCGCCGCCGTATGCCTCGACCGCCTCCACCTGCCACGTCGCCCCCGTACGCTCCAGCAGGCAGCGGCCCTCGATCACCCCGAGCAGCCGGTCGGCGACGGGCCCGTCGACGCCCCACTGGGCGAGCCCTTCGGCCGCCATCGGCAGCAGCCTGCGCAGGATCAGCTCGGCCGCGGGCACGTCGCCGAGCCCCGGCCAGTAGAGCCGGGCGTCGAGCCCGTGCCTGGCCGCGCTCGCCAGGTTCTCCTCGGCGGCGGCGAACGACATCTGGCTCCACACGGGCCGTCCGGCGTTGGGCAGCATGCGCATGAGCCCGTAGTAGAAGGCCGCGTTCGCCGCGATGTCGAGGACCGAGGGCCCCGCGGGCAGGACGCGGTTCTCCACCCGCAGGTGCGGGGTGCCTTCGACGACCGCGTACACGGGCCGGTTCCACCGGTAGATGGTGCCGTTGTGCAGGGTGAGCTCGTCGAGGGACGGGATGCGCCCCGCCTGCAGTTCCTCGCGGGGGTCCTCGTCGGAGCAGATCGGCAGGAGCGCGGGGAAGTAGCGGACGTTCTCCTCGAACAGGTCGAAGACGCTGGTGATCCAACGCTCGCCGAACCACACGCGGGGCCGTACCCCCTGGCTCTTGAGCTCGGTGGGACGGGTGTCGGTGGCCTGCTCGAACAGCGTGATCCTGGTCTCGCTGTGCAGCTGCCTGCCGAACAGGTAGGGCGAGTTGGCGGCGACGGCCACCTGGGGCCCCGCGATGGCCTGGGCGGCGTTCCAGTGGGCGGCGAACGCCTCGGGGCTGATCTGCAGGTGCAGCTGGACGCTGGTGCAGGCGGCCTCGGGGGTGATGCTGTCGGCGTAGGTGTCGAGCCGTTCGACGCCCTCGATGAGCAGGTGCAGGTCCTCGCCCCTGGCGGCGAAGATCTGCTCGTTGAGCAGCTTGTAGCGGGGGTTGGCCGACAGCGTGCCCTCGTGGGTGTCCTCCTGGCGCAGCGTCGGCAGGATGCCGATCAGGACCAGGTGGCCGCCTTCGGAGCGGGCGCGTTCCTCGGCGTGGTTGAGCCTGGCGCGCACCGACTCCTCCAGGACGCGCGCGCCGTCGCCGTCCAGGCGCTGGGGCGCGATGTTGATCTCGACGTTGAACTGGCCGAGCTCGGTCGCCCAGTCGGGCTGGGCGATGGCGGCGAGGACCTCCGCGTTGCGCATCGCGGGCTCGCCGCGCTCGTCGACCAGGTTGAGTTCGATCTCCAGCCCTGCTCGGGGGTGGTCGAACGCGAAGCGCGACTCCCGCAACATCTGGGCAAAGGTGTCCAGATTTCGCCGCACTTTGTCACGATAATTCCGTCGATCGTCTCGACTGAACACGACAACTGGCACGTCTCTGCCCATAACCGAAATGTCGCATGAGACTAGTAGTCCTTCAAGGTCAGGCCCCCTGCGACCTCGGCGAAGTCCTCCCCGTCGAACTCCACCCCCGCCTGTTCGGCCTCCATTCTCGCCTTGTTGGTGTAGGCGAGTTCCTGGTTGCGCCTGACGTACTCGCGCAGCTCCCGCTCGTAGGCCGCGAAGGCGGCCACGTGGTCGCCCCCTGCCCCGGCCAGCTCGCCCGCCAGCACATAGGCGCCCACCATCGCCATGCTCGTGCCCTGACCCGACAGCGGCGAGCCGCAGTAGCCCGCGTCGCCGAGCAGCACGACCCTGCCGCTCGACCAGCGGTCCATGTGGATCTGCGACATCGAGTCGAGGTGGAAGTCCGCGGCCTCCCACATGTGCCCGAGCAGCTCGGGCAGCACCCATCCCGCGCCGCCGAACCGCTGCTGCAGGATGCGCTTCTGCGCGGCGACGTCGCGGTGGTCGTAGTCGAGCGGCTCCGACTCGAACCCCATGTAGACGCGTGCCTCGCTGTTGCCGCGCACGCTCATCACGCCGCCGCCCCACTCGCCGCCCGGCACCTGGTGGAAGACCTGCCAGCGGTCGAGGCCGAGGATGTTGGGCGCGGTCCACACCGCCAGGTAGGTGCCGAGGTGACGGCTGAAGCGGGACTCGGGGCCGAAGACCAGCCTGCGGGTGTTGGAGTGGAGCCCGTCGGCGCCCACCACGATGTCGAAGGTACGGCGCAGCCCGCTGTCGAAGGTGACGTGCGCGCCGTCGGCGTCCTGGACGATCTCCCGGATGGAGTCGCCGAAAAGGTACTCCACGCCTTGCGCCGCCCCGGCCATGATCCGGCTCAGGTCGTCGCGGAGGATCTCGATGTCGGGGCTGGAGAGATCGCCGCCGGTGACCGTGCGCTCCTCGGAGCGGTAGATCTCGGTGCCGTCGGCGTCGACCATGGACATGCCGCGCATGTCCACCTTGACGGCGCGGATCTCCTCCAGCAGGCCCATCCGCGCGGCCACGTCGAGGGCAGGACCGCGCACGTCGATCGCCTGCCCACCGGGCCTGAGGCCCTGCGACAGCTCCACGATCGTGACGTCGAAGCCGTACTTGCTGAGCCAGAAGGCGAGGGCGGGGCCGGCGATGCTCGCGCCGGAAACCAGAATGTTCATGAGAGGTACGGTGGCCGAGCCCACGCACCGCTCACGCACCGGACGCTGACGAGCGGCTCACACGAGGCGTCTGGCGGTGGCCCAGCGCGACAGCTCGTGCCTGTTGGACAGCTGCAGCTTGCGCAGCACCGACGACACGTGGGTCTCCACGGTCTTGACGGAGATGAACAGCTCCTTGGCGATCTCCTTGTAGGCGTAGCCGCGCGCGATCAGCCGCAGGACCTCCCTCTCGCGCTGGGTGAGCGAGTCGAGCTCGGGGTCGATGGAGGGCGCCTCGGTCGAGGCGAACGCGTCGAGCACGAAGCCCGCCAGTCGGGGCGAGAACACCGCGTCGCCGTCCGAGACGCGGCGGATGGCGTCGGTCAGCTCGCGGCCGCTGATGTTCTTGGTGACGTAGCCGCGCGCCCCTCCCCTGATCACGCCGATCACGTCTTCGGCGGCGTCGGAGACCGACAGGGCCAGGAACCGCACCTGCGAGCCCGCGCCGAGCACCCTGCGCAGCACCTCCTGGCCGCCGCCGCCGGGCATGTGCACGTCGAGCAGCACCACGTCGGGTTCGAGCGCGGCGATCGCCTTCACCGCCGACTCGACGTCCTCGGCCTCGCCCACGACCTGGATCGAGTCGCCCAGCTCGGCGCGCACGCCGGAACGGAACAACCGATGGTCATCGACGATCAGCACGCGAATCATTTCTCCACCTTCATCGTCAACATCACTTCCGTGCCCTCCCCGGGCTCGGTGCGCACCCTGGCGCTGCCGCCGTGGCGCTCCATCCTTCCGATGATGGACTCCCTGATCCCCATGCGGTCCAGAGGCACCTCACCCAGATCGAAGCCCTTGCCCCGATCCTTCACGAAAATGGTGACTTCTTCACCCTCTACCTCCGCATAGACGGAGATGACCGGGCTTTCAGAGTATTTCGCGGCGTTGACCATCGCCTGCCGCGACGCCTTGAGCATCGCCCCCAGCCTGCCGCCCGAGTCGAGCTCCATGTCGCCCACGCAGACGACCTCGATGGGCACGCCGTGCGCGTCCTCCTCCTCGGCCGCGATCCGCCGTACGGCGGCGGCGAGCGTGGCGTCGGCGTCCTGGGCCGGCTGGTACAGCCAGTTGCGCAGGTCGCGTTCCTGCGCCCGGGCCAGCCTGGTGACCTCGCGCGGGTCGTGGGCGACGCGCTGGATCAGGGTCAGCGTGTGCAGCACCGAGTCGTGCACCATCGCGGCGACCTCGGCGCGCTCTTCCTGCCTGATGCGCTCGCGCCGTTCGAGCTGCAGTTCCTTCCACATGCCCGCCAGCCACGGCGCGGCGATGACCGCCAGGCCGCCGACGACGACGGCCGTGTAGAGCAGCCCTGGCCTGGCGGCGTCCAGCTCTCCCTGGAGGGCCAGGAAGCCGATCGCGCCGACGACCACGAGGATCACGCCGAGCAGCGTGCGCACGCGGTTCTTGCGCATGCCCTTGGTGGCGCCGCTGACCCAGCTCTTGCGCCGTTCGGGATCGGCCTGCTGCCAGAGGATGAGCATGCCGATGCCGCCGACGGCGAACGGCAACATGCCGAGCCCGCCCTTGGACGCGCCGGTCAGCCACCCGAACGCGAACAGCGCCACGCCGATCGCGATGAAGGCGGACAACTGGCTCCAGTCGCGCGCGGGAACCGGGCCCTCGGCCTGCCTGCGCGGCGTGATCATCCACAGGACGGCGTAGGCGGCGATGCCCACGCCGTCCACGACGCTGAGCAGCACGAAGCTCAGCCTGATCACGATGGGGTCCAGCCGCAGCTGGTCGGCGAGCCCCTGGGCGACGCCGCCCACCAGCCGCGCCTCCATCGGACGGGTCAGGCGGGGAAAGGGCGCGTCGTCCGTCTCGCGCAGAGTCTGTTGGTCAGCCATAACACCGCAATAGTCACACGTCGCGGTCGTGCCGGACATCAGGGGAGAGCCCTGGTTCCCCTTCTCGGGGTCGCCTCAGGGGAGTCCCGGATGCGGCCGAGAGCCGCGCACGCCACGATGGTGCCATGACCGAAGCACCGCCCACCGACCAGTCAGCCCCACCTCGCGTGCTCAGACGCAGTGACGAGGGCAGGATGGTCACCGGCGTGTGCGCGGGCCTCGGCCGTTACACGCGGATCGACCCGGTGGTCTTCCGCGTCGGTTTCGCCCTGCTGGTGCTGGGTTCCGGCATCGGCCTGTTCCTCTACATCGCGGCCTTCCTGCTGATGAAGGAGTTCAACGGCCGCCCCGGCTACGTCGAGCAGTGGACGCGCCGCGACTTCGACGCCGAGGCGGTGTTCGCGCTGCTGACGGGCATCGCGGGGTTCGGGCTCATCGTCAACCTGGCCACGGTCTGGTTCGGCACCGGCACGCTGGTGGTGGCCACGCTCATGGCGATCGTGCTGCTGACCGCGCACGCCAGGGGGGTCGACCTGCCCGCGCTCGCGCGGTCGCTGCCCGAGCGGCTCAACCGCAGGACCGAGCCGATCGCTCCCGAGGACATCGGCTACGAGCCCGCGCCCGCCGCCTTCCGCAGGGAGCCCGCTCCGGTACGGCGCGAGGCCCCGCCGACGGCGGCTTTCGAGACCGCGTCCTTCCGCACCACCGCACAGGCCCCCGTGGAGCCGCGACCCGCCGAGGCTCCGGAGACGCCATCGCAGGAGACCCGCGAAACCCCCGAGACTCAGGAGACCCCTGCGCCGACGAGGGTCAACGAGGTCCCCGAGGCGCCGCCGTACCAGCCGACGCCGCCCAGGCCGCCCGCACCCGGGCAGCCCGCGGCGCCGCAGCGGCAGCCCGCCTTCTCCTACGGCGAGCCGTTCGCCCCGCACGGCCCCTACCAGCCGCTCGACCCGCGCAGACGGGCCGGCCACTCCCCCTACGACCTGGGCCGTTACGGCGAGCAGGTCACCGCTCCGCGCCCGAGGCGACGCAGGTCGTTCACCGGTGCGGTCACCGTCCTGCTGGCATTGATCGTTGGAGGGATCGTCGTGGCCGCCCAAGCCACCTCAGGATCCACCGTCCCGAGCCTCACCGCCGTGGGCGGCGCCATGCTCATCACCATCGGCGCAGGCCTGCTGGTGGCCACCTGGCTCGGCCGTGGGGCCGGGCTCGTCGCTCTCGGCACCGTCCTGATCATGGTCATCAGCGCGAGCCTGATGCTCGGCGACGTGCCCAGGCAGATCGGCACCGCCACGTGGACGCCGACGACCATGGCCGAGGCCGAGCGCGCCTACGAGGTGGGCATCGGCGACGGCACGCTGGACCTGTCGGAGCTGACGCTCTCCCCCGGAGCGAACGTGACGTTCAACGCCAAGGTGGCGGTCGGGGAACTCGTGGTGATCGTGCCGCCGACGGCGCGGGTGGAGGTCCACGCCAAATCGCGGGTGGGCGACATCACGGTCGGCCAGGCCTTCGAGGGCGGCACCGACGTGGAGATCGACAAGGTGCTGGAGCCTGAGACGCCGCCGAAGGGCGCGGTCCCGACCATCGTGCTGAACCTCAAGGGCGGCATCGGCGACATGGAGGTGCGCGTTGCGGCCTGACGTGACCCACCAGCAGGCTCCCCGGCAGCGCCTGCTCCACCGGACCGACTGGATGGCCCTGCTCAGCGGCCTGCTGTTCGTGGTCGTCGGCATCCTTCTGGTCACCGGCGTCATCGACGACTTCGTGCTCCTGCTGTCGCTGCTGATCGGCGGTCTGGGTCTCGCCGGGGTGGTCGCGATCGTGGCGAGGTCTATCCGCCGCTCTTGACCTGGCGTTTGTTAGGCGTACGTTCCACTTATCAATGAGAAACCGCCCCCGGACCGCCGCCCTCGCTCCGAGCGGGCGACGCGGCGGGCCGGGCCCGCACCTTTCTCGTTGAACCTCAGGAATCGAGGGAGGACGTATGCCTCGCATCGCCGTCACCGTCGACGGAATCCGCTACGAGGAGGATGTGGAGCCGCGGCTCCTCCTCGTGCACCTGCTCCGAGATCGGCTGGGCAAGACCGGCACTCCTGTCGGGTGCGACACGAGCAACTGCGGCGCCTGCACCGTCATGCTCGATGGCAAGAGCGTGAAGAGCTGTTCCGTGCTCGCCGTCCAGGCCGACGGCGGCGACGTGGTCACCATCGAGGGCCTGGCGACCAACGGCGCCATGCACCCGATGCAGCAGGCCTTCCACGAGGAGCACGCGCTGCAGTGCGGCTACTGCACCCCCGGCATGGTCATGGCCGCCATCGACCTGCTCAGGCAGAACCCCGACCCGTCGGAGGAGGCCATCAGGGAGGGCCTTGAGGGCAACCTCTGCCGGTGCACGGGCTACTGCAACATCGTCAGAGCGGTACGGCGAGGCGCGGCGGTGAAGACACCATGACCGAAGAACTCGACGCGGGCCTGGTGGCCCAGCAGGTGGCCGAGAGCGGCGCGCTGTCCGAGCCGGGCGAGGGCAGGGAGGTCGGCAGGGCGCGCAGGCGCAAGGAGGACGCCCGGCTGCTGACCGGCCGTACCCAGTGGACCGACAACATTCAGCTGCCCGGCATGCTGTACGTCGCCTTCAAGCGCAGCCCGATGGCGCACGCCAGGATCACCGGCGTCGACGTGTCGGGCGCCAAGGGCATGCCTGGCGTGGTGGCCGCCTTCAGCGGCCAGGACTTCGCCGACGAACAGGGCAGCCTGCCGTGCGCGTGGCCGGTGAGCGACGACGTCGTCATCCCCGACCACCCGCCGATGGCCGTCAGCGAGGTGCGCTACCCGGGCGAGGCCGTCGCCTGCGTGGTGGCCACCGACAGATACCTGGCCGCCGACGCGCTCGACGCGATCGACGTCGACTACGAGCCGCTGCCGCCCGTCATGGACATGACGGAGGCGTTGACCGACGCCAGCCCAAAGGTGCACGAGGCCGGCAACAAGGCGTTCACGTGGACGTTCGCCCAGGGCGACCTGGAGGCCGCGTTCAGGGACGCGCCGGTGCTCATCGACCGCACCTACGTCCAGCAGCGCCTCATCCCGTCGGCGATGGAGCCACGCGCGGTCGTCGCGACGACCGACGGCGACGGCATCACGATGTGGACGGCGACGCAGGTCCCGCACGTGCTGAGGGTGATGCTGGCGCTGACCACCGGCGTGCCCGAGCACAAGCTGCGGATCATCGCGCCCGACGTGGGCGGCGGGTTCGGCTCCAAGCTGCAGGTCACCGCGGAGGAGGTGCTCTGCCTGCTGCTGACCAGGAAGCTCGGCAAGCCGGTCAAGTGGACCGAGTCGCGCTCGGAGGGCAACCTGACCGTGCACCACGGTCGCGACCAGATCCAGCACATCACGCTGGCCGCCGAGGCCGACGGCAGGATCAGGGGGGTGAAGGTCGACCTGCTGGCCGACATGGGCGCCTATCTCATGCTGGTCACGCCGGGCGTGCCGCTGCTGGGCGCGTTCATGTTCAACGGCATCTACAAGATGGACGCCTACCGCTTCGACTGCACGGGCGTCTTCACCACGAAGATGCCGACCGACGCCTACCGCGGCGCCGGCCGTCCCGAGGCCACCTACGCCATCGAGCGGGTCATGGACGAGCTCGCGGCCGAGCTGAACCTCGACCCCATCGAGGTGCGCAGGCGCAACTGGATCAGGCACGAGGAGTTCCCGTACACCACGATCGCGGGGCTCACCTACGACTCCGGCAACTACGAGGCGGCCACCGAGAAGGCGCTGGCGCTGTTCGGCTACGACAAGCTGCGCGCCGAACAGGCCGACCGGCGCGACAGGGGCGACCCGGTCCAGCTCGGCATCGGCGTCAGCACCTACACCGAGATGTGCGGCCTGGCGCCCAGCAGGGTGCTCGGCTCGCTCAGCTACGGAGCGGGCGGTTGGGAGCACGGGTCGGTGCGCATGCTGCCCACCGGCAAGGTCGAGGTCGTCACCGGCACCTCGCCGCACGGCCAGGGCCACGAGACCGCGTGGAGCCAGATCGTGGCCGACTCGCTCGGCGTGCCGTTCGAGGACATCGCGGTCATGCACGGCGACACCGCGATCTCGCACAAGGGCATGGACACCTACGGCTCGCGCTCGCTGGTCGTCGGCGGCATGGCCGTCCTGCAGGCGTGCGAGAAGGTGAAGGACAAGGCCAGGAAACTGGCCGCGCACGCGCTCGAGTGCTCGCCCGACGACCTCGACTTCGTCCAGGGCTCGTTCACGGTGAAGGGGACCACGTCGAGCAAGACGATCCAGGAGCTGGCGCTGGCCGCGTTCGCCGCGCACGACCTGCCCGACGGCGTGGAGCCACGGCTCGACGCCGACGCCACGTTCGATCCGGAGAACTTCTCCTTCCCGCACGGCACGCACCTGTGCGCGGTCGAGGTCGACACCGAGACCGGCATGGTGAAGATCCGCAAGTACGTGGCGGTCGACGACGTCGGCCGGGTCGTCAACCCGCTGATCGTCGAGGGTCAGGTGCACGGCGGGCTCGCGCAGGGCATCGCGCAGGCGCTGTTCGAGGAGGCCGTCCACGACGCCGACGGCAACCTGCTGACCACGACCATGGCCGACTACCTGCTGCCCTCGGCCGCAGATCTGCCCGACTTCGTCACCGACAGGACCGAGACGCCGGCGACGTCCAACCCGCTCGGCGTCAAGGGCGTCGGCGAGGCCGGCACGATCGCCTCCACCCCCGCCGTCGTCAACGCCGTCGTGGACGCGCTGCGGCCGCGCGGCGTCCACGACATCCAGATGCCATGCACGCCCGAACGGATCTGGAGGGCCATCCGATGATCCCGGCCCAGTTCGACTACCTGCGGCCCGCCTCCCTGCAGGAGGCGAGCGAGGCGCTGGCCGCCGACGAGGACGCGAAGGTCCTGGCCGGCGGGCAGTCGCTGCTGCCGCTGCTGCGCCTGCGGCTGGCCTACCCGTCGCTGCTGGTGGACGTCAGCGGGCTCAGCGAGCTCAACGGCATCCGCGACGAGGGCGAGCACGTCTTCATCGGCGCGACCGCCACGCACGACGAGGTGATGCGCTCGCCCGAGGTCACCGCGGGCTGCCCGCTCGTGGCCCTGGCCGCCGCCACCGTCGCCGACCCCGCGGTACGGCACCGCGGCACCTTCGGCGGCTCCCTCGCCCACGCCGACCCGGCGGGCGACCTGCCCGCGGTGGCGCTGGCGCTGGAGTGCGTGATGGTGACCTCGTCGAGGGAGATCCCCGCCGCGGACTTCTTCCTCGACTACCTGGAGACGGCGCTCGGGCCGGGAGAGATCCTGCTCGGCGTCAGGGTGCCCAAGCTGGGGCCGGGGTGGGGCTTCCACTACGAGAAGTTCCACCGTACGGCGCAGGCCTGGGCGATCGTCGGCGTGGCGGCGGCGGTCCGCCGGTCGAACGGTTCGATCGAGGAGGCGAGGATCGGCCTGACGAACATGGGGCCGACTCCGCTGCGGGCGTCGGCGACGGAGGCGGCGCTGCGCGGGGCGGAGCTCGGCGACGCGGTCGCGCGGGCGTGTTCGGAGGCGGCGGAGGGCACCTCGCCCACGGCCGACCTGCACGCCCAGCCCGACTACCGGCGGCATCTGGCCCAGGTGCTGACGCAGCGGGCGATCCGCGCGGCGGCCGGCTCGCCCTGACCCGCGAGGTGTTGTGGGAGGGGGCCTGCCCGGCCCTCTCCCACCGCCCTTGGTGCGGTTCTCCCAGGGTCGCGCGCAGGGCGCAGACCTGCGGGAGGCGGCGGGCGCCAGAAGGAGCGGCGCGGCGCGGCCCCGAGGGAGGCGGCGGGCGCCGGGAGGAGGAAGCGGTGCGGGATGGGGCTGAGGGCCCGCACCGGGGGTAGTCAGCGGGGGTCCCAAGGACGAGGCTGGGAGAGCGCGACCAGTCAGGTGGAAGGAGCGGATCGATGGCGATGCGGTTCGAGCACGAGTTCACGGTTCCTGTTCCGATCGAGCAGGCTTGGGCGGCGCTGCTCGACGTCGAGCGGGTGGCGCCGTGCCTGCCGGGGGCGACGCTCGACATCGTCGAGGGAGAGGAGTTCACCGGCAGGATGAAGGTGAAGGTCGGCCCGATCACCGTCACCTACCGGGGAACGGCCAGGCTCGAGGACGTCGACAAGGACGCCTACGCCCTCACACTCGCGGCCTCGGGCAAGGAGGCCCGTGGTTCGGGCACCGCCAGCGCCACGGTCACCGCCCGGCTGACTCCTTCCGACGAGGTCACCTCGGTGAAGGTCGAGACGGCGTTCAACGTCACGGGAAGGCCCGCGCAGTTCGGCAGGGGCGTCATGGCGGAGGTGGGCGCCAAGCTCATCGACACGTTCGCGGCGAACCTGGCCGACCTGCTGGGCGAGTCGCAGGCCGAGGAGCGGCACCTGGCCGCGGTGCCCGAGGTCGAGGAGGAGGACGTCAGGCCGAGCGGCACGCTGCGCACCTCCCGCACACCCGACGAGGAGGCGCTCGACCTGCTGGAGATCGCGGGTGCGCCGCTGCTCAAGAGGATCGCGCCGATCGTGGGAGCGATCGCCGGAATAGCGCTGCTGGTGTGGCTCATCCGACGAATCCTCCGATAAATCCGGGCAAAAAGGCCATCAAGTCGGGACACATGGTGAATCGGTGGGGAATGTCTGCCTTCGAGCATCGGGACTCGGGGGAGAACAGGCATGCCGGACTGCACCGTTGTCGTGATCACCTACAACGACGCCGGACGCCTCCCGAGGGCGGTCCACTCGGTGCTCGAGCAGACGCTGCGCGGCCTCGAAGTGATCATCTCGGACGACGCGAGCACCGACGACACCCCTCGCGTGGCCCATGAGCTCATGCGGGCCGACCCGCGCGTCCGCTACATCCGCAGGGAGGTCAACTCGGGCGGGTGCGGGGCGCCGCGCAATGACGGGCTCGACGCGGCGCTCTCGCCGTACGTCATGTTCCTGGACAGCGACGACACGCTGCCCCGGCACGCGTGCAAGAGCATGCTGGCCGAGATCGAGCGGACCGGCGCCGACTTCGTCTCAGGGCAGATCTCGCGGCTGCACGAGCCGACCGGCAGGACCGAGCGCTACTACCCGCAGCTGTTCGGGCGGCGGCGGGTGGTCGAGGGCATCCGCGAGGAGCCCGAGCTGTTCCTCGACTGCTTCAGCACCAACAAGCTGTTCGACGTCTCCTTCCTGCGCCGTCACGCGCTGCGCTTCCCCGAGGACATCCACTACGAGGACCACGTCTTCGGCGCCGAGCTGTACTGCGCGGCGCGCAGGTTCGCGGTGGTGCCGTGGGTGGTCTACCTCTGGCGCAGGTCCCCCGAGCACGTGTCGATCTCGATGAGCACCAAGGAACTGGACAACGTCCGCCACCGGCTCGAGGCGGCCAGGCGCAGCGACGCGATCCTGCGCGCGCACGGCTTCGGCGACCTGGTGCCCGACCGGCAGTACCGTTTCGTCCGCCACGACCTGCGGGTCTATCTCAACCCGATGCCCTCGCGCGACGTGGTGTGGGCCAAGGAGTTCGCCGCGCTGGTCAGGCCGTACCTGGAGCAGGTGCCGCGCGAGGTGATCGAGCGGATGCACCCGACGGTGCGGGTGTGCTGCCGGCTGATCCTCGCCGACCGGGCCGAGGACCTGCGGGTGGCGGCCCGATCGCTGAACGGCCCGCAGCCCCCGCCGCGCGAGGTGGTCAGGCGCGAGGGGCGCACGTACTGGGGCGCCACGCCCGAGCCCGGCCTGGACATCACCGCGCTGCGCCTGGCCGAGCTGCCCTACACCGCCTCCCGGCTGCGGCACGAGGTCGTGGCGCTCGCGACGGACGGCACGCGGCTGCGGATGAGAGTGCGCACCTACGACCCCTTCGCGGCCCTCACCGAGTGGACCGCGTTCCTTCGGTGCGGCCCCGTCACAGTGCCGCTCGATACTGTCGCGTGTCCCGACGGCGGCCTGGTCAGCGAGGTCGTCCTCGACCTGGCGAAGGTGCGGGAGCGCTGCGACCCGCGCATCGGGTTCACCAGGCCCGACGGTCTCACCACGACGGACACCCTGCTCGCCGACCCCGGCATGGCGCCGTTCGACGTCGGCCCCCTGACGGTCAGCGCCGAGGGCAGCGCCGGTCAGCTGCGGCTGAGACCGCGACGCACCCCCCGGGTGGTGCTCTCCAGGCTGAAACGCGGAGTGCTGCGCCGGCTGAGCACGCCCAGGCTGAAGCTCGGGGCCTACAAGGCGATCATCAAGGTGCTCCCGCCCCGCGCCGACCTGGCGCTGTTCGAGGCCGACTGCGGCAAGAGCTACACCGGCAGCCCTCGCGCCGTCTACGAGGAGGTACGGCGCCGCCGCCTGCCCGTCCGCGTCGTCTGGTCGGTGGCCCGCGGTCGCGCCAACTTCCCCGCGGGCGTCCCCCTCGTCCGGCGCGGCAGCTGGCGCTACGTCTGGACCATGGCCCGCGCCGGCGTCTGGGTCGACAGCCACGGCTTCCCGCTCGACTACCCCAAGCCGCACGGCACCCGCTACCTGCAGACCTGGCACGGCCAGGGCATCAAGTCGGTCGGCTTCGACGCCCCCGACCTGCGTGCCGACCTGCCGGGGCCGCGCGAGCAGTGGCGCGCGGCCGTCGCCCGATGGGACGCGCTGATCTCACCGAGCGCCGCGTTCTCCCGCTACTTCGTGCCCGCCCTCGGCTACGAGGGCCGCGTCCTGCGGTACGGCACGCCGCGCTGCGACGCGCTGGTGCGCGGCGTTCCGCCCAAAGGCCTGCGCGAACGGCTGGAGATCCCGCCGGGCCGCCGGATCCTCCTCTACGCGCCCACCTACCGCGACAGCGCCAAGGGCTCGGGCGTGTCGGTCAGGGTGGACCTGGAGGAGCTGGCGGAGGCGGTGTCGGACGAATGGGTGCTGATCCTGCGCACCCACCCGGTCGAGCGCTACAAGGTGCCCCAGCACCTGCTCCATTTCGTCCGGCCGGCGGGCTCCTATCCCGAGATCAACGACCTGCTCCTGGTCTCCGACGCGCTGCTGACGGACTATTCCTCCGTGATGTGCGACTACGCGGTGACGGGCAAGCCGATGCTGTTCTTCGTCGACGACTGGGACGAGTACCGGCTGACCGAGCGCGGCGTCAACACCGACCTGCCCGCCATCGCTCCGGGCCCGTGCCTCACCACGACCGCCGAACTCGTCGAGTGCCTGCGTGACCTGCCCGCCGTGCACGCCTCCTTCGCCGCCAAGTACGCCGCGGCGCGGCGGCTGTGGTGCGAGGAGGAGCGGGGCGACGCCGCCGCCAGGGTCGTGGCCGACTTCTTCGGCGCGTCTGCCACACCGGTGCGGGAACGGCCACAGCTGCGGAGCGCTTCGTGAGCGGGGTCGTCTTCGCCTGCCTGGACGCCGACACCCTCGGCGGGATCCAGCAGGTCACCCACCGGCTCGCCCAGGGGCTGGCGGGGCGCGGCCACGAGGTGCACGTCGTCGGCCTGCACCGGGCGCAGGACCCCTTCGGGTACGGCGGGCGGCCCCGCTACCCGCGACACGTGATCAGCGGATCCCCGCGCTGGTCCGTCTTCGACAAGCGGCGCGCCCGCAGGCTGCTGGCCGGGATCGGGCCCCGCTTCGCCGTACTGACCTCGCCGGGGGTGGTGACGCGGCTGTCGGGGCTGCTTCCCGCGCGGACGCGCACCATCGGCCAGTACCACGGCTCCTACCAGCACGCCCGCGGCTGCTCGCACCTCGGCTCCATCAGGCGCCACTACGGCGCGCTCGACCAGGCGGTCTTCCTCAGCGAGGACGACGCGTGGCTGTTCTCCGAGCACGCCCTGCTGCCCAACGCCTGGTCGCTGCCCAACCCGTTGCAGAGCTGGCCCGAGGCTCGGGCGGAGCTGACCGCCACGAGGGTGCTGGGCGTGGGCAGGCTGGCGGGCGTGAAGCGGTTCGACAGGCTGATCAGCGCCTTCGCCAAGGCGTCCGCGCCACCGTGGGAGCTGCACCTGGTCGGCGACGGGCCGGAGGAGCCACGGCTGCGCGCGTGGGCGCGGCAGGAGGGTGTGGCCGACCGGGTGGTGTTCAGGGGACGCGTGGACTCGGGCGCCATGGAACGGGAGTATCTCGCCGCTTCGATCGTCGCGCTGTCCAGCGAGCACGAGGGCCTGCCGCTGGTGCTGATGGAGTCGGCCGCGCACGGGCTGCCGTCGGTCGCCTTCGACGTCTCGGGAGGGGTGCGCTCGATCGGCGGGCTGCTCGCGCCGCCCGGTGACGTGCCCGCCTTCGCCGAACGGCTCGCCGTCCTCATGGAGTCGGCGGACGAGCGGCGGCGACTGGGCGCCGCCGCTCGCGCCAGGGCCGAGGGGTTCCGCATGGAACCCGTGCTCGACCGCTGGGAAGAGCTCTTCGCTCACCTGATGCGCTGAGGCCTCACCTGTTGCGCTGAGACCTCACCTGATGCGCTGAGACCTCACCTGTTGCGCTGAGACCTCATCTGGCGCGCTGAGGAGACGCCACGTGACGCGATGGAAAGACGCCACGTGACGCACTGCGGAAACCTCCTCCGGCGCGCCGACGAGGGCACTCACATGACGTGCTGCGGAAGCTCCATCTCGACCCGCTGCGGGGGAAGCCCGGCGAGCGCGCGCTGACCCGAGGTGAGCAGCGCCGGCACGGGACCGGGCTCGCGCAGCCGGTTGAACCGGTCACGCATGGCCTTGCGCATCCGCGACCCCCGCCGCTTCTGCATGACCTTCTGCAGGCGGACGAGGTGCTCCCTGGACGCCTTGGGGGCGCCGCTCAGCTCGTAGCCGTTGGCCTCGAGCCGCTCGCCGAGCACCTGCTCGCACAGCCTGAGCTCCCAGTTCTCCAGGCGCGTCGCCCAGCTGCCCACCCGCGACCTGAGGACCTCGCCGTGCGTGTTGCTGTGCCACACCTTGTGGACGGGCACCGCGACGCTGGCCGCCTCGCGCGGCGAGCACATCGCGGGCTCGAAGTCCTCGTCGAGGAAGTGGCAGAGCTTCTTCAGCTCGGTCGACGGGTCGTCGGTCAGATCCTCGTAGCGCAGCTCGTAGTAGCTGTCCTCCGGCATGATCTTGCGCAGCCGCCGGCCGGCGTCGATCGCCTCCGCCCAGGTGGACATCGCGTGGAAGGAGCTGTGGGTGAACCACGGCATCTCCTTCAGCGAGGAGACGCAGTCGCGGCCGTCCCTGATCAGGTGCACGAACTGCGCGTCGGGGAACAGCCTGACGAGCATGTCCACCTGCTTGACGTAGCTCGGCCGCTTGTCGCCCCACCGGGCCTTGCCGAAGCGGTCGGCGTACATCTTGAACGCGGTGCCGATCACCGAGCCGAGCGAGCCAGGGCCGTCGACGACCTGCCTGATGAAGTCGTCCCTGTCGAGGCCCAGCTCGTGGAACTTGGTGGTGCGGTCGCTGGACATCCACTCGGCCAGCGCGAGCCGCTTGGCGGCCTGCCGCATGTCGCCGAACGAGCGGCGCTTCTGGTAGATGGGGACCAGGAACCTGGTCTCCGGCGGCACCGAGAGCCGCGGGTGCGAGTGGAGCATCAGCTGCAGCATCGTGGTGCCCGAGCGCGGGCAGCCGACGACGAATACCGGCCTGTCAGACATTTGGTGAACCCCCGATTAGCACGTGCTCGCGGCTCTCCTCCGGCATGGGGACCGCGCTGTTGCGGCGGGTGAAGAGCCACATCCGATAGACAAGGAAGATCTCGTTGGCCAGGAGCAGCACGCTGACCACCGACGTGATGGGGATCAGCGCCCCCTGCCCCAGCACCGGCGCGATCACGAAGACCGCGGCGTGGAACTCGATGCCGCTGATCAGGTGGGATCTGACCCTCCGCTTGGCCAGGGCCCGGTTGAGCCTGCGCAGCAGGCGGCGGCGCGACGCCGACGACCGCGGTGGCCGCGAGGGCGGCTCCCCCGTCACGTACGGTCGCGGAGCCTCCGCCCCCGGGTGCGGCACCGGCTGGTGCGGCACCGGATGATGCGGTGCAGGATGATGCGGTGCAGGATGATGCGGTGCAGGATGATGCGGGCGCGGCTGGTCCGGCAGCGGCTGCCGGGGCAAGGGCTGCCGGGGCAGCGGCTGCCTGGGTAGGGGCTGCTGCGGCAACGGCTGCTGCGGCAGCGGCTGGTGCGGTCTCGGCGCGGGCAGCTGCGGAGCGCTCGCGGCGATGCCTTCCCTGATGGTCTCCCTGACCCGCTTCATCTGCGGCGCGTTGACGTACCTGAACAGGTCGAGTACGGCCACGGCGGCGCCGAGCAGGATGAAGTCGACGCTCCCCGTGGCCGCGTACTGGCCGTAGGCGAGACCGGCGGCGCAGCACACCACCCTGATCCTGTCGCCCACGTAGTCGAGCCACAGTCCGAACGGCGTCCCCGTGCCCTTGAGCCTGGCGACCTTGCCGTCCACGCAGTCGATCATGAAGCTCAGGTAGAACAGCACCGCCCCCGCGACGAGATCACCGGCCGCGAGGAACCCGGCCGACGTCATGCCGACGAGAAGCGAGAAGACCGTGAGCGCGTTCGGCGTGATGCGGGTGCGGTTCGCCACGACCAGCGCGACCCGGCAGGCGACCGGATCCACGAAGTACACGGTCCACCAGGAGTCTCTCCGCTTACGTGTCGCGTAGACGTCAGCGAGCGAATAGGTCCTCATGGATTCCAGCATGACGACAGACCGTGGTTCTTCGACTACTCTCTGGAACTACTGGAGAATGTCCATGCCGCTTCTTGACCATCCCGGCACGCACCAGGCCCTTGGGTAGATTGACCCGGGTCCATGTCATCGTCGTCCGCGCCCTCGGATTGTCCGGCCATGGGCGCGGGCCGAAGGTAGCCGTCCTTGATCAGGTCGCGATACTCCGCTCGCACGCCGATCCGCCACGTTCCGTGAGCGAGCGCGCCCGCGTCGATCTCGGCGGTGAACGTGCGGCGCTTCTTCCACCGGGCCTTCAAGGGGATCGCGCTCTCGCCCTGCTCCAGCCAGAGCGCGACCTTGACCCTGCGGCCCTCCAGCCGCCTGATGAAGACCTCGCCCGTCACCCTGAGGCGGCCGCCGTCCAGGACGGCCTCGCCGACCCTGGCGACGAGCTTGAGCTCCTCGCTGATCTCGTAGACCTTGTAGGGGATCTGCAGCCGCTTGTTGCCGAGATAGGGGAAGTCGCCGTACCAGCCCTTCGCCTTGCGGCGGAGCTGGACCGCGCGCGGCTCCCCTGCCGCCTGGACCCGGTACTTGCGGACCTTGGCGAGCTCCTTGGCCAGCCCGCGGCGGAGCAGGTGGAGTTCGAGCCGGCGCAGCGCGGGCGCTTCCTTCACCACCGAGCGGTGCATCTCGGTCAGCCAGCTGCCGCCGAGCTCCAGCAGGCCCATCCGGTCCCCTGGGCTGCTGTCGGCGACGGCCTGCAGCAGGAACGCGGTGTCCTTCTCCAGCACCAGGCGGTCGAACGGCACGATGAGCCGCGGCGCGGCCTCGGCCATGAACGCGCGCACCTGCCTGATCGCCGCGTGCCGGGCGCGCAGGTTGGGCAGTTCCTCGCGGCGCTGCGTGATCGAGGGCTCCCCCGAGTCTCGCTCCCGCCACTGGTAGACGATCTCGGACAGCACGTCGACCTGTTCGGCCATGACGTGGGCCCTGATGGCGACGGGCAGATCCTCGTAGATCCCCTCGGCGAACTCCAGCCCCCGGGCCTCCCAGAAGGAGCGCCGGTAGACCTTGTTCCATACCGTGCGGTCCCTGACGAGGATCCGCTTGCGGCTGATGTGGGTGCGCTCCACGCTGCGCCTGAACACCTTGGCGTGCAGCGTGGACAGCGACGTCTCGCCCGACCGCAGCCGTTCGACGCCGCCGCAGGCCAGGTCGGAGCCGGTCGTCTCCAGCGAGCCGACGAGCAGCTCGTAGGCGTTGGGCGGCACCACGTCGTCGCTGTCGGCGAAGGCGAGGTAGGCGCCGCGCGCGTGCCGTACACCGGTGTTGCGGGCGGGGCCTGGGCCCTGCCGCTTCTGGGTGAGCAGCACGAATCGGTCGTCTCTCGAGACGAAGTCCTCGGCGACCTCGCGGCTGCCGTCGATGGACCCGTCGTCCACGAGGATCACTTCAAGGTCTGTCAAAGACTGGGACTCGAGCGACTTCAGACATTCGGTGATGTACGGCTCGACATTGCAGAACGGCACGATCACGCTGAGCAGGGGCATGCTCGCAGGATGCCCTTCCCATGACAGGACGGCAGCCACCATGCCTGTCCCTGATCAGCTCTTTACCTTCACTCGAATCCGCTACGTTGAGCTTCTGGACGAGCACGCTTCGTGCAGGAGGGGGGCGAGGTGCTGAGACACGTCGGCGAGCACGACCTGGAGACCATCAGGCGCTGGCGCAACCATCCGAGGGTCCGCGCGGCCAGCCTGACCACGCACGAGATCGGCCCCGACGAGCACGCCCGATGGTGGGCGGGCGTGAGCGGCGACCCGAGCCGCGAGGTGCTCGTCTACGAGCACGGCGGCACGCCGTCGGGCGTGGTGACGTTCACCGGGCTCGGCCCCGGCGCCACGAGCGCCGTCTGGGGCTTCTACCTCGACCTTGACGGCCTGGAGTCGTCGGGCGAGCTGCTGCGGGCGTGGATCGGCCTGGAGCGGGCCGCGATCGAGCACGCCTTCGGCCCACTCGGCCTGGCGACGCTGCGCGGCGAGGTGCTCGAGGACAACGAGTCGGTCAGGCGCCTGCACCGGCGGTTCGGATTCGCCGAGGTCGGCTCGGACCCGCGCGCCATCGACGGCGTCGACAGGAACGTCATCACCATCCAGCTCACCAGGGAGGCATCCGCGTGATCTCCATCGCAGGGCGCGAGATCGGGGCGGGCCATCCGCCGTTCGTCATCGCCGAGATGTCCGGCAACCACAACGGCGACCTCCGCCGGGCGCTGGCCATCGTCGACGCGGTCGCCGCCGCGGGGGCTCATGCGCTGAAGCTGCAGACCTACCGGCCCGACACCATCACCGTCGACGCCGACGGCCCCGCCTTCCGCATCGGCGAGGGCCACGAGCTGTGGGGCGGCGAGAACCTCTACCGGCTCTTCGAGCGGGCGCACACCCCGTGGGAGTGGCACCAGCCGATCTTCGAGCGGGCCCGCGAGCGGGGGCTGGTGCCGTTCTCCTCGCCGTTCGACCCCACCGCGATCGACCTGCTGGAGAAGCTCGGCGCGCCCGCCTACAAGATCGCCTCCTCGGAGATCGTGGACCTGCCGCTCATCAGGCTGGCGGCGGCCACGGGCAAGCCGCTGATCATCTCCACCGGCATGGCGACGATCGGCGAGATCCACGCCGCCGTCGACGCCGCCCGCGCGGCGGGCTGTGAGCAGCTGGCGGTGCTGGCGTGCACGGCCGCCTATCCGGCCGCGCCCACCGAGAGCAACCTGCGTTCGCTGCCGCTGCTGGCGGGACTGACCGGCACGGTGGTCGGCGTCTCCGACCACACGCCGGGGATCGGGGTGCCGCTGGCGGCGGTCGCGCTGGGCGCGTGCCTGATCGAGAAGCACGTCACGCTCTCGCGCGAGGCCGGAGGGGTCGACGCCGCTTTCTCGCTGGAGCCCGCCGAGCTGGCGGCGCTCGTCGTGGAGAGCGAGCGGGCCTGGCAGTCGCTCGGCGCGCCGGTGATCGGGCCGCGGCCGAGCGAGCGTGAGGGGCTGCGGTTCAGGCGCTCGCTGTACGTCGTGCGCGACGTGCGCGCAGGCGAGCCGCTAACGCCGGAGAACGTCAGGTCGATCAGGCCCGCGGGCGGCCTGCCGCCGGAGACGGCGAGCGAGGTGATGGGCCGCACGTTCAGCAGGGACGCCACCCTGGGGACTCCGCTGACCTGGGACCTCATCTGAGGAAGGCGTCGGCGACGCGCTCCCTGCCCCGGCCGTCGACGAGCGCCGCGCCGCGCGTGCCGTACTCCGCTCGCAGCTCCGGCTCGGTGAGCAGCCGCCGCAGCGTGGGCACGGCCCGCTCGGCGCTGCCGCCGAGCCCGGCGGCCAGGCCGCGACCCACCAGCGCCTCGTAGCCGATGAGCTGGTTGTCGGCCACCCAAGTGAGCGCCGCGGGCACGCCGAGGTAGAGCAGCTCCCAGACGGCCGAGCCCGCGGCGGTCACCACCAGGTCGGCCTCGGCCATCAGGTTCGGCAGCAGGTCGGTGGGCGGCAGGACGGTGATGCCCGCCCTCGCACGCAGCGGCGCCGCGCTGATCTCCGCGCTGATCTCCGCGCTGATCTCCGCGCTGATCACGGTGGCGGTGAACGGCACGCCGGTCGCCCGCAGCGCCTCCACCCATTCGGGCGCCACCCCGGCGGCGTCGGTGCCGCCGAAGAAGCACAGCACGTGCGGCGGGGCGGAGGCGGGGCGGGCGGGCGCGCGTACGGCCCGCCGTACGCTGTCGCGCAGCAGCACATAGCGCACCCCGGCCAGCCGCACCCCCGGGTACGGCAGCGCGCACGGCACCTCCTCCGCGCCGAGGTTCTGGTCAAGGTAGAGGTGCGCCTGCTGACCCAGCGGATCGCCGTCCATGATCGTCAGCACGCGCGCGCCCGCCGACATGAGCACGCCGCCCGTCTCAGGGGGCAGCGTGTAGGAGTCGAGCACGACCGCGTCGAACCCGAGCGCCGCGAGCCGGTCGGGCTCGGCGGGCGCGGGGCGCACCGGCAGGGCGCGCAGGTCGAGCTGCCGCATGGCCCACGGCAGCGACCCCATGTCACCGAGGAAGGACACGTGCGTGCCGCGCGCCCGCAGCTCCTCGGCCAGCGCGACGCAGCGCACCAGGTGCCCCACGCCGATCGAGGTGCCCGCGTCGCAGCGGATGCCGACGCGCACGATCACGCCTCCCGCAGGGCCTTCTGCTCGACATGCGCGTTGATCAGGCACGCCTCCGGCCGTGCGCGCAGCCACGCGACCAGCTCGCGCACGCGCGCGCACCGGTCGCCCATGGCGGCCACCATGGTGGCGATCAGCTGCCAGTCGTCCTCGGTGTCGAGCGTGACCCGCAGGTCGGCGGCGTGCGGGAGGTAGCTGAGGCCGAGCAGGTGGAAGTCGTCGGGATGGGTGTAGATGTGGGAGGTGACGTGCGTGCGGTGGTAGCCGGTGGCGACCTTGCCCACGGCCTCCAGCACATCTCTGCCGACGATCTCGACGTCCATGCCGCGCGGCAGCGTGCGGACCAGGCTCGTGGTCAGGTAGTCGAGGCCGGGAAGCGCGCCGTAGGCCAGCGCGACCTGCCTGATCATCTCGGGGTCGAGCAGCGGGCAGTCGGCGGTGAAGCGCATGACGGCCTCGCACGGCCGGCTCTCCAGCGCCTCGACGAACCTGGTCAGCACGTCGTCGACCGGGCCGCGGTGCCAGGCGACGCCAAGCCGCTCGCACTCCGCCACGATCGCATCGTCGGCGGCCTCCGTCGTGGTCGCGACCACGAGGTCGTCGACGATGTCCGACCGGTCGACGGCCCTGACCACCCAGCCGAGCACCGAGCGACCCCCCAGGTCGCGCAGCACCTTGCCGGGTAGTCGCGATGACCCCATGCGCGCTTGGATGACTCCGACAATACGCACTGATGCCCCATTCCCCCGTGTGACCGTGCGTGTCTATCTCGTCGCGCTAGGCTACCGGCCAGCGTGCGCAGACGCGGGAAGTACCACCGAAATCAGGGGGCGACGTGAGCGTGGTGACGGGATCGTCAATGTTGATCACAGGAGGCACTGGCTCCTTCGGCAAGGCCTTCGTGCGCCACGCCCTCGACCATCTCGGCGTCCGCCGCCTGGTGATCTTCTCTCGCGACGAGCTCAAGCAGTACGAGGCCAGGCAGCTGTTCGGTGAGGACGAGCGGCTGCGCTGGTTCATCGGCGACGTGCGCGACCGCGACCGGCTGACCCGCGCCATGCACGGCGTCGACCACGTCGTGCACGCCGCCGCGCTCAAGCAGGTCGACACCGCCGAGTACAACCCCTTCGAGTACGTCAGGACCAACATCGCGGGCTCGCAGAACGTCGTCGAGGCGGCGATCGACTGCGGCGTGCGCAAGGTCGTGGCGCTGTCCACCGACAAGGCCTCCAGCCCCATCAACCTGTACGGCGCGACCAAGCTCGTCGCCGACAAGCTCTTCGTCTCGGCCAACCACTACGCCGCCAGCCACGTGACCAGGTTCGCCGTGGTGCGCTACGGCAACGTGGTGGGCAGCCGCGGCTCGGTCGTGCCGTTCTTCCTGCGCCTGGCCAAGGAGGGCGGCAGCCTGCCGATCACCGACAAGCGGATGACCCGCTTCTGGATCACGCTCGACCAGGCGGTCAGGTTCGTCGTCGACTCCTTCGACATGATGCAGGGCGGCGAGCTGTACGTGCCGCGCATCCCGAGCATGCGCATCACCGACCTGGCCGAGGCGCTGGCCCCCGAGAGCCCGATGGAGGAGATCGGCATCAGGCCGGGCGAGAAGCTGCACGAGGAGATGATCGCGCCCGACGACGGCAGGCGCACGCTGCGCCTGGCCGACCGCTACGTGGTCCAGCCGACGATCGCGACCTGGGGCTACGTCCCTCCGCAGGGCGGCGAGCTGCTGCCCGAGGGGTTCGCCTACCGCTCCGACACCAACGACCGCTGGCTGTCGGTCGACGAGCTGCGCGAGATGGTGGGGGTGACCGCCTGATGCTTCCCTATGGACGTCAGTCGATCATCGACGCCGATATCGAGGCCGTCGCCGAGGTGTTGCGCGGCGACTGGCTGACGACGGGTCCTGCCGTCGCCCTGTTCGAGCGCGAGCTGGCCGCCTGGACGGGCGGCGTGCCGTGCGTCAGCGTCACCTCGGGCACCGCCGCGCTCCACGTCGCCTACGCGGCGGCGGGCCTCGGCGACGGCGACGAGGTCGTCACCTCGCCGCTGACGTTCGTCGCCACCGCGGCCACGGCCGCCCTCCTGGGTGCGAAGGTCGTCTTCGCCGACGTGGAGCCCGACACCGGCAACCTCGATCCGGCCGCGGCCGCCGCCGCGGTGACGGGCAGGACGCGCGCGATCACCGCGGTCGACTACGCGGGCCATCCGGCCGAGTACGACACGTTGCGCCAGGTCGCCGACGGGTGCGGCGCGACGCTGGTGGGCGATGCCGCCCACTCCATCGGGGCCGCCTACCGGGGCCGCCCGGTCGGCTCGCTGTGCGACCTGACGACGTTCTCGTTCTTCCCCACCAAGACGGTCACCACGGCCGAGGGCGGCGCCGTCGCCGCCGCGGACGCCGGCCTGTTCGGGCGGGCGGCGATGTTCAAGAACCACGGCCTGGTCAGAGACCCCGCTCTGCAGCGCGACCCCGGGGTCGGCGGCTGGCACCAGGAGGTCCACGCCTTCGGCCTCAACTACCGGCTGCCCGACGTGCTGTGCGCGCTCGGGATCAGCCAGCTGCGCCGCCTGGCCGCCTTCAGGGCCCGCAGGGCCGAGCTGGTGGCGCGCTACGACAAGCTGCTGGCCGGGGTGCCCGGCCTGGGCCTGCCCGTCCGGCGCGACCACGTCGAGCCCTCGTGGCACCTCTACCCCGTCCGCGTGCGGGAGGGGCGGCGGCGTGAGGTCTACGACAGGATGCGCGCGGCGGGCATCGGCGTCCAGGTCAACTACATCCCCGCCTACTGGCACCCGGTCTTCGAGGACCTCGGCTACCGGCGTGGCCTGTGCCCAGAGGCCGAGGCGTACTACGGCGAGCAGCTCTCGCTGCCGCTGTTCCCCGACCTGTCCGACGGCGACCAGGACCGCGTCGTCGAGTGCCTGGCAGGCATCCTCAGCTGACGCCGGTCTCCCTGATCATGAGGCAGCCGTCCTCGCTCCTGTCGACGAGGTAGCGCCTGCCCTTCACCTCGACCTCGGGCCTGGCCGCGGTCTCCACCACGGGCCTGACGACCTTGCCCTGGTCGAGGACGAGGTCCCAGCAGGCCTCCTCCTGCTTGGAGTCGTCGATCTCGGCGAACGCGACGCGGGCGGTGAAGGCGTGGCCGTCGAGGGCGACGGGGAAGTAGACCTCCTCGCCGTCGTTCCTGCGGATCAGGCGCAGGACGGGCTCGCCGTCGCCGAGCTTGGCCAGCTCGCCCGACACGACCAGCTCGTCGCCGTGGACGTGGCATTCGCGCACGACGGAGTTGCGCCGGAACAGCTTGACGCCCCATGAGCCGCGGGGGGTCCGCACGGGCACCAGCCACAGGCCGCGCTGCCGTACGGGCACCGGGGTCGTGGGCTGCGCCCAACGCCGGCCGCCGATCCTGCCCTGCAGGTGCAGCCCAGGGCGGCGCAGCTCCATGTGGAGCTCCCAGTGTCCTGAGCCGTGGGCGGCGAGCGTGGCGGGGTCGAGCGTGAACGCGAAGTCGTAGCCGCTCTCCAGCGCGGTGGAGTCGTCCTCCCAGGCGGTCTCCGCCCAGGTGGGGAAGGCCGTCGCGGACCCGAGCGAGATCCTGGCGCCGCTCTTGCGCTCCTTCAGCGAGGTTCTGAGCTGCACCCTGCCGACGGCGCCCGCGTCGAACCTGCCGATCGAGACGCGTCCCTCGCCGCGCAGCATGCCCTCGCGCCAGTCCAGCCGTACGAGACGGGAGGCGAGGGACAGGTCGCCGGACAGCGGCATCAGGTGGTCGGGCATGCGGGAGTGCTCGGCGACCCAGCGCCGCCGCGGCCTGCCGGTCCTGCGCATCAGGGGTTGCAGCGCGCCGCTCTCCACCTCGGCGAAGACCTCCGCGAGCGGGCCGAGCTCCCGCCGGTGCAGGAGGTGGACCAGCAGCCGGCGCTCGAACGGCAGGCCGAGCCAGCCCGACAGCGGGACCTGGTCGAGGTAGGACACGGCCAGCTCGACGATGTCGGACGGCAGGCGGTCGCCGTGACGGGCGACCGCCTCCGCCACCACGTGCATGTCGATCTCGAGCGTGTCGGTGTCGAACGCCGCGCCCAGGCCCGGCGCTCCCCCGCGCAGGATCCTGGAGGCGTCGCAGACCGAGAGCAGCCGGTCGCGCAAGTTGTCGGGTTCGAGCTTGCGCTGCGTGATGGACGACTCGGCCTCGTCGCGCTGCCGCCAGTGGTAGACGACCTCGCGCAGCACGTCGACGGAGGCGGCGCGGACGTGCGCGGCCATGGCGACGGGCTGGTCCTCGTACATCCGGTCGGGGAAGGCCAGGCGCAGATCGTCCCAGAACGAGCGCCTGAAGACCTTGTTCCACACCATGCGGTCGCGGATCAGCGCCGGATGGCGGGTGATGTGGGTGCGCTTCCTCGACACCTTGAAGGCTTCCTTGTGCGCCCACGATCGCACCAGCTGCCCGCCGATGAGCCGCATGGCGTCGCCGCACGCCAGGTCGGAGCCGGTCGACTCCAGGGAGCCGACCAGCTTGGCGAAGGCCGCCCGCGGCACCACGTCGTCGCCGTCGACGAAGGCGAGATAGCGGCGCGTCGCGTGGCGCAGGCCGACGTTGCGCGCCATGCCGGGGCCCATGTTGTGCTGCCTGACCAGGCGGAAGCGATCGTCGATCGCGCACATCGCCGCCGCCACGTCCGCGCTGCCGTCGGTCGATCCGTCGTCGACGCAGATCACCTCGAAGTCGCGCAGGGACTGCCCCGCGACCGACTCCAGGCACTCGCCGACGTACTTCTCCACGTTGCGGAAAGGGATGATCACCGAAAGCACTGAGACTCTCTTCAGTTGGAGAATGTGCGGAGGACCTTGCGGGCCAGCCGCCCTGGGCGGGCGAGCTTCAGCGACAGCCGGTAGCCGAAGGTTCTGCGGCAGGCCAGGACCTTGCGCTGCGCCTTCTTCAGCTTCGCCTTGGTCTTCTTCAGGTCGCGCTCGCGGTAGGTCAGCTTCGCCTCCAGCCTGCTCACCCTCGACTGGGAGGCCGACAGGCACTGGTGGAGGTGGTCGCGGGCGTCGAGCAGCTCGCGGTAGGCGGGCGGCGTCTGGCCCGGCTCGATGACGGTGCCGATCTCCTCCTCCAGCCGCGTCGCCGCCTCCAGGTGCTCCTTGTCGCACGGGATCCCGCACATCCCGGCCAGCGTGAGCGTGAGCTGGTCGGCCTCGATCGGCCATGGCCAGGGGTGGTGGTGACCGGCGGCGAGCAGCCGTACGGCGAAGCGCCACAGGATCCGGCACAGCACCACCTCGACGGCGGGGGCGTCGTCCAGCGTCCACCCCGGCTCGGCCAACTGCAGTTGCTCGCCGTCCCACACGAGGTTGTCGGTCGTGCCGAAGGCGGCGATCGAGGGCGGCTGCGCCTTCACCCACGCGCCGAGCGCGGCGCAGGTGTCCCTGAGCGCCCGCAGGTCGCCGCGGGCGCAGCCCTCCAGCAGGATCTCCTCCAGCACCCTGCCGTGCGGGATGGCCACGGAGGCGTCCCCGGCCACCAGGCGCACCCTTCCGGTGTCCGGAGGCTCTGAGAGCGCGGCGCGGCTCCAGCCCGCGCTGCCGTAGACCACCTCGTGGACGAGGGGGCCGCTCTGCAGCAGGCCCATCGGCAGGATGGTGTGGCTGGGCGCGCACGGGCCCTTCCTGGCGACGGTCACCCACAGCGGGGCGAGGCGGTCGGCCAGTTCGTGCCTGAAGGCGGTACGGGTCAGGTGGAGCGGGTCGGCCACGATCATCCTGGTGTCGTAGCCCCTGGCGCTGAGCGGGACGGTGAGCGCGTCCGGCGGACGCTGGGCCAGCACGTGGGTGGCCAGCAGCGCGCGCGGCGCCTCCCTGGTGGGGAAGGTCGCGTAGCACGTCTCCGCGTGCAGGTTCAGCGCCTGGAGCTCCCGCTCGACCGTCTCGGGGCCGTTGGGATAGGTCATGTCGTAGCCGTGCGGCGTCCACTGCGAATCGTCGCCCTCACGGCCGGCCGGCCTGGCCGACACGAACCGGTCGACGCCCAGGTCGTTCTCCACGCCCAGGATCAGCCGCCCGCCCTCGGCGACCAGCGCCGAAAGCGTGGCGAGCGACTCGCGCCAGCTCTGCGCGGGCTCCTCGGCCGAGTGCACGGTGGTGAACCCGTCGAAGGCGAGCACCAGGTCGTACGGCTGGTCCTGCGCGAGCACGTCGAGCCTGCCGCAGAAGACCCTGGCCGCAGGATGCCTGGTGGCCAGCGCGCACGCGTCGGAGTAGGAGCGCAGCAGCGCCGACAGCGACCCCGCGCGCGCGGCCACCATGTCGAACAGATGCGCCGGGTGCGGCCCCACGACCAGCACCCTGCTTCGCTCGCTCACGAAGAGGGCCGCCAGCTCCGTGGCGACCGCGCCCCAATCCCTCGCCTGTGTGAGGTCCGACCACAACAACATCTCGCCACCGATCAGCTGGACATTGTCCGGCGTCGTGTTCACGCGCATCGCGCCTTTCTCCATCCGAACAGGCGCCGCAGTTCCTCCGGGCCCGCCTGGTACTCGAAACCGAGCTCGCTTCTGGCCACCTCGCGGGCCAGGTCGCGATCGACCTGCACGCCGTGCAGGTCGGGCCACAGCCGCATCCTGCGCGCCGTGCCGCCGTACTCGGGACGTTCGTCCTCGTACTGCATCGGGTCCCCGTACACGGCGATGTCGCAGCCGACGGAGGCGCCGTAGAACAGCGCGCTGCCCAGCCGGTTGGAGGCGACCCTGCGGTGCCGGCGCAGCTCTTTCAGCTGTCCGCGCAGGAAGTCGCGGCCCTTGCCGTCCCATCGTGTGCCCTTGTGGCCGTGGCTGATGACGCGGAATCCGGCCGCCTTGTAGGCCTGCCTGATGGCGGCGTCGCCGTACTCGAGCCAGTAGAGGCAGACGGTGACCGGGCCGGTCTCGACCTCGCGGATCTCCGCCGCCAGCCTGGCGTGGTCGCCCTGGACCGAGCTCTTCTCCCAGCCGTGGAAGGGGTACCAGATCGTGCCTTCGCGCTGGTCCTCCGGCAGCCGGCCCAGGTCCGGCTCCTTGTCGAGCAGGTAGATCCACGGCGCGCCGATCAGGTAGTGGTCCCTGCGGCCCATCGACCAGCCCCTGCGGCGCAGCACGTCCGACCAGATGAACCGGGGATAGCCGGGGCTGCACCAGCCGTCGTTCGGGGGAAAGCCGTGGAGGTAGTTCCAGCCATGCTGCACGAATCCCTGGATACGTGGCGGCCCTCCCCGGGCTATCCCGCAGTAGTCGCCCAAGATCTGTGAGTGCCCGTACCAGTGATTGGATTCGTCCACACCGAACCTCCTCGTGAGCCTGCGCTCGGCAGACCTTTCCAGTCGTCCCCGCGAGCCGCACGGCGCTATACCCATCCATTACTCGCGGCGGAAGTTGCCTTCACGCGCCGCCCCTGACAAGCGCCCGCGGCGCTACACTGCGTCTCGATTCTGTCGCACACGGTGAGGAAACATGAGACATCTTGATCGCCTGCGCGTCGTCTTCTGCAGCTCGCTCAACCTGCCTGAGGGCACCGACGTCGACGGGCTGGAGTACCGCTCCATCCCGCAGTGGGACTCATTGGGCCATATGGCGCTCATCGCCGCGATGGAGGACGAGTTCGACATCATGATCGACACCGACGACATGATCGACATGAGCTCGTTCGGCAAGGCCGTGGAGCTGCTGGAGAAGCAGGGTGTCGCGGTCTGAGCCGAGGGTCGCCCTCGTCACCGGGTCCACCAGGGGCATCGGCAGGGCGATCGCGGCCAGGCTCGCCGCCACGGGGCACGAGGTCGTCGTCCACGGCCGCACGGCGGAAGCGGCCGAGAAGGCCGCGGCCGAGCTCGCCGCGGAGAGCGGCGGCCTGACCTGCGCGGTCCACGGCGACGTGGCCGACGCCGACGCGGTCGCCACCATGATGCGGGAGATCCACCGCCGCCACCGGCGGCTCGACGCGCTGGTGATCAACGCGGGCGTCCACGAGGCGGGCCTGCTCGGCCTGGTGCGCGGCGCGGCGGTGAGCCGTCTGTTCGAGGTCAACGCCGTGGGCGCGGCCCACACCCTGCAGGCCGCGGTGAAGCTGCTGCGCAGGGGTACGGCTCCCGCCGTGCTCCTGGTCGCCTCCGTCATGGGCGTCAAAGGCGGCAGCGGCCAGGCCGTCTACTCGGCCACCAAGGCAGCCGTGCTGGGCCTCACGCTCGCCGCGGCCAAGGAGCTCGGCCCCTCGGGGATCAGGGTCAACGCCGTGGCGCCCGGATTCGTCGAGACGGACCTGCTGGCGACGCTCGACGAGCAGGGCCGCGCCGCCGTCGTCGCCGCCACGCCGCTCGGCAGGCTCGGCAGGCCCGATGACGTCGCCGCGAGCGCCGCCTTCCTGCTCTCGGCCGACGCGGCCTTCGTCACCGGCCAGGTGCTCGGCGTCGACGGCGGCCTGGTGCTCTGACCCCGCCCCGCCCCACAGGAAGGCAGCAGCGATGGATCCGTTCCCACACCCAGCCGCCAGGCTTGTCGTGGCGGGTACGAGCGACGTGCTCGGCGGCGACGCGCTGGGAGCGCGCGTCGCCGAGGCCGGACGGGCGCTGGCCGCCTCGCCGCCGGGCCCGCTGTTCCTCGGCATGCGCAACGACCTGCCGTCCGTGCTCTCCTACCTGGCCGCGCTGCACGCGCGCAGGCCCGTCGCGCTGCTCGACCCCGCCCTTCCCGCCGCCACGCTCGCCGACCTGGCCGCCCGCTTCAAGGCCGCCGCCATCCTCGGCTTCGACAGCTTCGACGGCCAGGGACCGGCTGGGCCGCGCAGTGCGCCCGATCCGCACCCCGACCTGGCCGTGCTGCTGCCAACGTCGGGCTCCACCGGCAATCCCAAGCTCGTACGGCTCTCCCACGCCGCCGTCATGGCCAACGCCTGTTCCATCGCCCAAGCCCTGCGCCTGACCCCCTCCGACATCGCGCCCACCAGCCTGCCGCTCCACTACAGCTACGGCCTGTCGGTGCTCAACAGCCATCTGGCCGTCGGCGCCACCGTCGTCCTGACCGGCGCGAGCCTGCTCGAACGGGCCTTCTGGCGGGAGCTGGCCGAGCACGGCTGCACCTCGCTGGCGGGCGTGCCGTACCAGTACGAGATGCTGCGCAGGCTGCGCTTCGACCCCGCCGCCTACCCCGCGCTGACCACGCTGACCCAGGCGGGCGGCAGGCTGCGGCCCGAGCTGGTCGCCGAGTTCGCCGCCAAGGTCGACAGGTTCTTCGTCATGTACGGCCAGACCGAGGCCACCGCCCGCATCGCGGTGCTGCCCCCCGAGCGGCTGGCCGGCAAGCCCGGCTCGGCGGGCCTCGCGCTGCCCGGCGGCGCGCTCGGCGTCGAGGACGGCGAGGTCCTCTACCGGGGGCCCAACGTGATGATGGGCTACGCCGAGAGCGCGGCCGACCTGGCCAGGGGCGACGACCTGGGCGGCGTGCTCAGGACCGGCGACCTCGGCCACCTCGACGACGAGGGCTTCCTGTACGTCACCGGCAGGGTGAAGCGCATCGCCAAGATCTTCGGCGTGCGCGTCAACCTCGACGACGTGGAGCGGCTGCTGCGCGAGTGCGGGCCCGTCGCGGCCACCGGCGGCGACGACCGGGTGACGGTGTGGACCGAGGGCATGGACCAGGGCGCGCGCGAGGCGGTGGCCAGGCGGCTGGCCGACGAGCTGCGCCTGCACTGGAGCGGGTTCGACGTGCGAGGGGTGGACCGGCTTCCGCTCCTCGCGACCGGCAAGATCGACTACCGAGCGCTGGAGGCCCGCGCGTGAGCGTCTTCACCCTGTCCCAGGCGGCGAAGGAGGCGGCGCTGCTGCCCCAGCTCGCCGCCATGACCGAACGGCACCGGCGCGACTGCGAGCCGTACCGGCGGATCGTCGAGGCGATCGGGGCGGCGCCGCCGTACGGGTCGGTGGCCGACCTGCCGTGGCTGCCGGTCCGGCTGTTCAAGACCCACGAGCTGCGCAGCATCCCCGAGGAGCAGGTGTTCAGGGTGCTGACCTCCAGCGGCACGACCGGGCAGCGGCCCAGCCGCGTCTACCTCGACAAGGAGGCGGCGGCCACGCAGACCCGCATGCTCGCCGCCACCATGCGCGGCGTGCTGGGCGAACGGCGGCTGCCGATGCTGATCGCCGACACCAGGGCGGTCGTGCGCGACCCGACGTTGAGCGCGCGGGGCGCGGGCGTGCTCGGGATGATGAACTTCGGCAGGGACCACACCTTCGCCCTCGACGAGGAGGGACGGCCCGACCACGCGGCGGTCGCGGGATTCCTGGCCGAGCACGGGCGCGAGCCGTTCCTGCTGTTCGGCTTCACGTTCATGGTGTGGCTCTACCTGCGCGAGCTGGAGGCCGACCTGTCCAACGGGATCATGGTCCACTCCGGCGGCTGGAAGAAGCTGGCCGAGCAGGCCGTGGACAACACCGCCTTCCGCCGCCACTTCGCCGAGCGCACGGGGCTGACAGCCGTCCACAACTTCTACGGGATGGTGGAACAGATCGGCACGATCTACCTGGAGGGCGGCGACGGCAGCGGGCTCTACTGCCCCGACTTCGCCGACGTGGTGATCCGCGACCCCGACACGTGGCAGGAGACGCCGGTGGGCGTGCCTGGCCTGATCGAGGTGGTCTCCACGATGCCGACCTCCTATCCGGGGCACGTCCTGCTGACCGAGGACCTCGGCGTCGTCCACGGCGTCGACGACGGGGTGTGGCCGGGCAAGCGGTTCTCCGTCCTGGGCAGGCTGCCCATGGCCGAGGCCCGCGGGTGCGGCGACACGTTCGGAGCGGCGGCCTGATGATCGACGTCCTGTTCCCCGTCGCCGGCAAGGCCGAGGTGGAGACGCTGGTCGCCGAGCTGACCGCCGCACCCGACGGGGTGCCGCTGGCGGTCGGCGACGAGCGGATGCGCGCCTTCCTCACCGCGTTCGGCGCCAGGCTGCTCAGCCCCGCCATCGCCCGCCGCCACCCCGAGCTGGGCTCGCTCGGCTTCTTCCTGCGCCGGGTCGAGCTGGCCAGGGCGCTCGACCTGCTCCACGGCGAGCACCTGCGGGTGCCGCGCGGGCTGGTCTTCCACGTCCCGCCCGCCAACGTCGACACCGTCTTCGTCTACTCGTGGGCGCTGTCGGCGCTCATGGGCAACCGCAATGTCGTACGGCTGTCGCCCCGCGCGGGCGCCGTCGCCCGCACGATCGTCGAGACCCTGGCCAGGGCGCTGCGCGACGCCGATCCCGTCGTGGCGCGCTCGCAGCGGATCGTCTCCTACGACCGTTCCGACGAGGCCACCGCGGCCTTCTCCGCTGCCTGCGACCTGCGGGTCGTCTGGGGCGGCGACGCCGCCGTCACCGCCATCCGCCGCCACCCGCTGGCGCCGCACGCCCGCGACCTCACCTTCCCCGACCGCTCGTCGTTCGCGGTGATCAGGGCGGTGGCGTGGCTGGGCAGCACGGAAGCGGTGCGGGCGGCGGCGGCCGAGGGGTTCGCCAACGATTCCTACTGGTTCGACCAGGCCGCCTGCTCCTCTCCCAGGACCGTGTTCTGGGTCGGCTCGGTGGGCGACGCCGACCGGGCGCACGCCGACTTCACGCTCCGGCTGGCCGAGGCGGTCGCCGCGCGCGGCTGGAGCGTCGACGCGGCCATGGCGGTCGAGAAGCGGGTCGCGACGTACGGCATGGCGGCCGACGGCGCGGGCGAGTCGATCGCCTTCCACGGCAACGCGGTGACCGATGTGCGGCTCACCTCGCCCTCGGCGATGCCGAGGCGCTGGCTGGGCACCGGCACGTTCGCCCACACCAGGCTCGCCGACCTCGGCGAGCTGGTGCCGCTCGTCGAGCGCAAGGACCAGACGATGACGCACTTCGGTTTCGCCAAGGACGAGCTGGAGGAGCTGGCCAGGGCGCTGGCCGGGCGCGGTGTCGATCGCATGGTGCCGTTCGGCTCCGCGCTGACCTTCCACCGGGTGTGGGACGGGGTGGACCTGCCCTCGGAGTTCACCCGCATGGTGACGGTCAGCGCACAGGCCCAGGGACCGGCCGCTCGAAGAGGATGACGCGCGCGCCGGCGAAGCCCCAGCGGCCCGCCATCGTGTAGCCGCCCGCCGCCCTGATCTGGCGGCGCCTGGTCCGCTGCAGGTCCTCCACCCCGCCGCTGTGCTGGCCCAGCCGTACCAACCAGACCCGCCGCCCACCGGAGGCGAGGCGGGCGGAGATGTCCTTCTTGAGAGCGTCCGCGCCGACCAGGGTGCCCGTCTGGCGTGCCGTCGACTCGAGCGTCACGTCACGCAGGCGCGAGCCGGGGCCGGGGTAGGCCGCCCACATGAGCCTGGGCCAGCGCGGCACGTAGACGATCAGGTCGCCGGCCTGCGCGTGCGTGTTGAGCACACCCGCGACGGCCCGCACGTTCATTGGCTTGGCGCCGGGCGCGCGGGCGGCCACGTTGGCGGGAACGAGCAATGCCGTCAGTGCCGCGAGGACGGCCAGGCGTGGTGCGGGGCGGAGCGCGACGGCGCCCGCCGCGGCGGCCAGCGCCCACGCCGGCACGCAGAAGAACAGATAGCGCGGCATGAACAGCGACTGGACGGGCGAGAGCGCCACCAGCGCCAGCGGCGGCAGCAACGCCCACGGCAGGACGACGGCGGCGATCCCCAGGTGCCGCCTTCTGCCGCTCCAGGCGCCCATGCCGATGAGCGCGACCAGGACGACGGTCCCGAGAACCGAACCCGCTATGTCGCGCACGGTGTCCCAGAGGACTGCCCCGGTGGGGACGGGAATCCAGGCCACCGCTCCCTTCTGCTGGTAGGCCGTCAGCACCAGCGGAAGCGTCGCCAGGACGCCCGCCGTCGTGGCCGCCAGCCACCACAGCACCGCCCGCCGCGGAGGCCGGGCCCACAGCAACGTGGCACCGTGCGCCATGACGAGCAGGAGCGCGATCAGGTTGGTCAGCCCCATGAGCGCGAGGGCCACCGCGTAGCCGGCGAACCACCGCCGCCCGCCGTCCTGGATCCCGCGGATCAGCAGCCACGTGGCGACGGTGGCCAGCAGGGCGACCAGAGCGTAGGAGCGGGCCTCGTGGGCGTACAGGCTCACCATCGGCAGCGCGGCGAACAGCACACCCGCAACCAGGCCGACGCCGGGGCCTGCGATCCTGCGGCCGATCCCGGCCAGGACCGCGCTCGCCGCCGTGATCGCGAGCATGGACGGCAGCCGCAGGACCACCTCCCCCGCCTGCCCGGTCAGCTCGGCCAGGCCCTTGGCGATCAGGTAGTACAGCCCGTGCACGGCGTCCACCTTGGCCAGCACGGCCATGATCTCGTCCATGGATCGGGTGGCCAGGTCGGCGGTCACGATCTCGTCGCACCACATCGACGGGCCCGTGAGACCCCAGAGACCCAGACAGAAGGCGATGATCGCGCACGCGAACGACGGGTGCCGCATGGCCGGCAGCATGGCAGCCGCGCCCGGCCCGCCACGCCGCGCTTTGCGGCCTGTTGCCCGCTCCATCGGACAGATCCGGAACGAGCGCGGTGACCAGAGCACGGGAGGAATAGGGGACGATAGACGGGGCCCGTTGATCCCCCCGTCGATGGAGGTGCCTGATGTCCCCGCGTGCTCTCGTCGTGGCCGTCCTTTTGCTGCCGACGCTTTCCGCGCTTCCGGCTCACGCGGCTGCCAAGGTCGACTGCGCGAAGGTCAAGTGTCTCGCGCTGACCTTCGACGACGGGCCGGGTCCTTCGACTGGAGCGCTCCTTTCCACGTTGAAGAAGTCGGGGGCCAAGGCCACGTTCTTCCTCATGGGCAAGCACGTCGAGCAGCGGCCCACGCTGGTGAAGCGCATGGCGGCCGAGGGGCACGAGATCGGCAACCACACCTGGTCGCATCCGAGCCTGCCTACCCTGTTCGACGAGGAGATCACCCGGGAGCTGCGGGCCACCCAGGAGGCCATCGAGGGGCTGATCGGCAGGGCGCCGAGGATGTTCCGCCCGCCGTACGGGCACACCGACGACAGGGTGGCCGGGCTGGCGGGCGAGGAGGGGATGGCGCAGGTGCTGTGGACCGGCACCACCCTCGACTGGAAGCTGCGCGACCAGAAGAAGATCAGGGCAGCCGTGCTCAGGCTGGCCAAGCGCGACGGCGTGATCCTCATGCACGACGTCGTCCCGCAGACCGTCCAGGTGATGCCGGCGCTGGTCAAGGACCTGCGCAAGCGCGGCTACCACCTCGTGACGGTGTCGACGCTGCTGCGGGGCCGCAAGCTCACACCTGGCGAGACATACCCGATCTGATCAAGTGCGGATCTTCCTTTCGGTCCAGGCAGTGCTCCTGCTGTGGTGGGCCGCCTTCTATCCGGGCCTGTTCAGCCGCGACTCCACGCTCTACCTGAGTCACACCATCGTCGGCCCGTGGGTGAGCGACCACTCCGTCCTGTACGACGCGATGCTGTGGCTGAGCGTGCGGGCCACCGGCGCCGTCAGTCCGGTGACGCTGCTGCAGACCACGGCCATGGCGGCGGCGATCTCGCTTCTCGCGCAGGAGCTCAAGAGGCTGGGCGCGCCGAAGATCCCGACGACCGCGGCCGCCGTCCTGCTGCCCTTCGCGCCGCCGTTCGGGGCCTTCTCGGTGACGTTCTGGAAGGACGTGCCCTTCACCGCCTGCGTCATCGGCATCACGGCCGTCTGCGCGCGGATCGCCAGGAACAAGGGCCCGACCAGGGGCACACTGCTCGCGCTCGGCGCGGTCATGCTGGGCGCGGGCCTGTTCAGGGCCAACGGGTTCCTGATCGTGGGCTTCGTCGCCGTCGTGCTGGTGCTCATCGGAAAGGGGGCGCGGCTCCGGCTGGCGGCCGTCGGACTGGTCGCGGCGGGCGTGCCCGTCCTGCTCACCAACCTCGTCCTGCCGCAGGCGGGCATCGTGCCGCCGTCGCGCACGTTCGTCTACCACACCGCCTACGGCGACATCGCGGTCGCGTGGAAGGAGCGGACGGAGCTGTTCACCACGCGGGACGTCGCGCTGATGGCCGAGATCGCGCCGCTGGAGCGCTGGTGGAGGGGCGGCAACTGCAACACGATCAACCCGCTGATCTGGCGCGGCGACTTCGACTGGAAACGCTCCGACGAGCTCAGCCCGCAGGTGATGGCGCTGTGGCAGCGCATCCTCGTGGAGGCGCCCGACCAGGTGATCAAGACCAGGTTGTGCCGAGGGGCGATCGCGTGGCGGCCGGGGGCCGACCGCTGGTCGGAGGGCGGCAAGACCTTCCACTTCTCGCACCGGTGGTTCGCCTGGGAGTACGTGGGCCCCGACATGATCGAACGCCATCCCGAGTTCGAGAGCTTCAACCTGAGCCCGCTGTCGTGGCCGCTGCACGACCTCGCCGAGAAGTGGCTGTGGGCCTCCTACGAGCCCGACCTCGACTGGCTGGTGTGGCGGGGGCCGATCTGGTGCTATGCCGCCTATGTGGCGCTCGCGGTCGCGGCGTGGCTGCGCGGCAACCGGTGGGTGCTCGGGATCGCGGCGGCCATGCTCGGCCAGCAGCTCGCGGTGCTGGCCAACATCTCCGCGCAGGACTTCCGCTACCTGGCCTCGCCGATCTTCATCGGCTTCCTCATGCTCCCGCTGCTCGTCCGCTTCTGGCGCGCGGGGCGGGGGTAGGGCTGTCGCTTCCGGGATGCGGCGCGCGGGCACTTCCGGGGTGCGGCGCGCGGGCGCTTTTGGGGTGCGGCGCGCCGGTAAGCTTCCTCGAATGACACGACGGCTGGCATGGCTCGACGCCCTGCGCGGGCTGGGCGCGACGGCCGTCCTGATCGAGCATCTCAACTACAGCTTCCTCGATCACCTGCGGCCCCGCTGGATGAACCTCGGGATCTACGGGGTGCTCGTCTTCTTCCTGGTCAGCGGCTACATCATTCCCGCCTCGCTGGAGCGCAGGGGCGATGTGAAGGCGTTCTGGATCAGCAGGGTCTTCCGCCTCTACCCCCTCTACCTGCTGCTCATCGCGGTCACCCTGGCGATGTCGCCGCTTCTGCCGTTGCGCGGCGACGTCAACGTGATCGCCCACCTGACCATGCTGATGGAGGTCACGGGCTCGGCGGGCCTGGTCGAGCCGATGTGGACACTCTCCTACGAGATGGTCTTCTACCTGCTGGTCACCGGCCTGTTCGTGGCGGGGGTGCACCGGCGCAGCGGCTGGTTCGCGCTGGCCTTCGCAATGCTGGCGACGCTGGTTGCCTTCACGCTGCCGCGCGAGGGTCACCTGCTCGACGGCCCGTGGGCGCCCGTCGCGGTGCTGGTCGTCGCGGCCGCCGGCCTGGGCTGCGTGCTGTTCGGCTCCCGCCCCGTCCGTACGGCGGGCGCGGTCACGCTGGCCGTCCTCGCTGTGGCGCTGATCTGGATCGGCAGCAGAGAGTCGTGGCAGGGCGCGATGGTCCTGTCGGTGATGTTCACCGGCACCGCGATCCACCGATGGGAGCGCGGGCAGGGCTCGGCCCTGTGGCCGGTGGCGGGGGTCGCGGCGCTGATCCTGGTGGTGCCCTTCCTCAAGCCGGTGACCTTCAACGGCCTGACGAACCTGGCGACGATGGGCCTGGCCGCCGCGACGTTCGCGCTGTTCTTCGCGCTGCGCGGGCGCGCGCTCCCACGCGTGCTGGCCTGGCTCGGCCTGATCAGCTATTCGGTCTACCTCGTGCACGTCCCGATGATCAAGCTCGCGCTGCTCGTCATCGGCGACCCCGGACGGCTGCCGTGGCCCTCGCAGCTGGGCCTCGGCCTGGTGCTGCTGGGGCTGATCCTGGGCGTGAGCTGGCTCACCTACCGCTTCGTCGAACTGCCCGCCCAGCGGTACGGCAGGCGGCTCATCGAACGGCGGGCCGCCAGCCAGGAGCTCGTCACTGCTGCTGTCTAGCGTCGTAGAGCTCTCTCGACCTGGCCACGCACGCGCTGCCGCCGTGACCAGTCGGTGAGCGCCAGCATCGCCTGGTACTCCACCTTGGGCGGCACGATCGGGTAGACGGTGCGGGTCAGCATCCCGTCGCGCTCCAGATTGCGCAGGGTCAGCGTCAGCATGCGCCGGGAGATGCCCTGGATGAGCCGCTCCAGCTCGGTGAACCTGATCGGCTCTCCCGCCGACGCGACGATGATCTGGATGGCCCACTTGCCGGCACTCGCCCTGCTGGCCGCCACCCAGTTCGTCCTGATCCTCGACCTGACGATCATCGGCATCGCGAGCCCCATCATGGGCAGCGAGCTTCACCTGAAACCCCGGGAACTGTCGTGGATGACCACCGCGTACACGCTGGTGTTCGGCGGACTGCTCCTGCTCCGCGGCCGGCTGTCGGACTACCTGGGCCGCCGCCGCGTGTTCGTCGCCGGGATGCTGCTGTTCGCCGCCGCCTCCCTCGCCGGGGGCGTGGCCTCGACGGGCGCCCTCGTCGTCGCGGCACGGGCCGTCCAGGGGCTGGCGGGCGCGCTGGTCGCGCCGGCCGCACTGTCGCTGGTGATGACCATCTTCAAGGGCGACCCGCAGCTCAACAAGGCGATGGGCGTGTGGGGCGCGGTCGGCGGCGCGGCGGGCGTGGTGCTCGGCGGGCTGCTCACCGACTGGTTCGGCTGGCGCTTGGTCTTCTTCGTGAACGTCCCCGTCGGCGTCGTCGTCGCCGTCCTGGCCTTCCGCCTCCTGCCCGCCGCCAGATCCACCGCGGCGCGCGGCGGGTTCGACGTGGCGGGCGCCGTCACCTCCACCGCCGGGCTGGCCCTGCTCACCTACTCCGTCGAGGGCTCCGGCGCGCTGTGGGCCGGCGCGCTTACCGTGCCCCTGCTGGCCGCCTTCCTGGTCATCGAGTGGCGCTCCAAGAACCCGCTCATGCCGCTGGCCATCTTCCGCAAGCGGCAGCTCCGCGCGGGCAACGTGCTGATGTTCCTGGTACCGGCCGCCATGCAGCCGATCTTCTTCATCCTCACCCTCTACACCCAGCTCGTCCTCGGCTACAGCCCCACCCAGTCGGGACTGTCCATGTCGCCATCGCCGTCACCATCGCGGTCACCGCCTCCACCCTGGGCGGCAGGGCACTCAGCCGGTACGGCGTGCGCGCCACCGCCGCCGCGGGAATCGCGTTCATGCTCGTCGGCGTGGCCCTCTACCTGCGCATCGACGTCGACGGCAGCTTCCTGGCCGGCATGCTGGCCCCCGAACTGCTCACCGGCTTCGGCTTCGGCCTCATGGTCGCGCCCGCCGCCGTCGCCGCCACTGCCGAGGCCTCCCCGAGCGAGGCGGGTCTGGCCTCGGGCCTGGTGAACGTCAGCCAGCAGACCGGCATCTCGATCGGCATGGCGGTGCTCATCTCGCTGGCGGCGGCCACCACGGGCGGCTCCACCCAGCCCGCCGACCTGGTGTCCGGCCACCACACGGCCGTCTGGACAGCCGTCGCCATCCTCGCCACCGCCTTGGTGGCGGCTTTGGCGCTACTCCCCAAGCGCGCACCGGTCGTGGCCGAACAGGCCCGGGCCCATCAGATGGCTTGACGAAGGTAGCCGAACGACTACGATCAGTAGCGCGCAGCCCACGAGGGCTGCGAAGTGAGGCCGGGTTTTCCGCCGTACGACGGGCGCCCGGCTTTCGCGTTTTCTACGGGACGATCACTTGGACGACTACCATGGGTATGCGCAGCCCACGAGGGCTGCGAAGTGAGGCCGGGTTTTTCCGCCGGATGGCGGGCGCCCGGCCTCGCGCTTTTCGGCTTGACGATCGCATCCGATCGACTACTATAAGTAGTGCGCAGCCCACTAGGGCTGCGAAGTGAGGCCGGGTTTTCCGCCGGATGACGGGCGCCCGGCCTTTGCGCTGTCAGGATGCTGTCAGCTCACATGAGAGCTCCACTCGCCCGTCCAACGGTTTGAGATACCGTTCCTCTCCCTGCGCGAGCTGGGCGGCCGCGGCACCGACCACGATGTCGGCGACCCATAGGAGTGGCGTCGATCTCGACTCGGCATGCACATAGGTGAAGCGCCGCGGTCGGCCCGCGAACACCGAGAGCACCTTCCGATCGATCTGATTCTGCTTGCCCTCACGTCGGTCGATGATCAGGTGGTCAACGCCCGGGGAAAGCTCCAGCATCGCCCAGCCCAGCGCCCGCGCTCGCGCGGCTTCCTGGCGTTCGGGGACCGCGAATCGGCACGCGTACACGCTCGCTTCGACATCCAGCCTTGCGACAACCTGCACGAGCTCCGCACGCACCGCCTCACCCTCGGTGTGCCAGTGGGGGCGGTGACCGGGAGGGACGCAGGCGGAGAGCTGGCCTCGGGCCTCATCCTCGATCAAAGGATCCGCACGCACCAATCCGAGGAGATACAGACCCTGCTTGTCGTGGATCGACTCGTCGATGTAGCCGAAACGCAAAGGGGGAGTCACGGAACGCGATTATTCCGTAACTCCCCGCTATGCCGTGGCTACTCCCACTCGATGGTGCCCGGAGGCTTGCTGGTCACGTCGACCACCACCCTGTTGATGTCACGCACCTCGTTGGTGATGCGCGTGGAAATGCGCGACAGGACGTCGTAGGGCACCCGCGCCCAGTCGGCCGTCATCGCGTCCTCCGAGGTCACCGGGCGCAGGACCACCGGGTGACCGTAGGTGCGGCCGTCGCCCTGGACGCCGACCGAGCGGACGTCGGCCAGCAGCACGACGGGGCACTGCCAGATGTCGCGGTCGAGCCCCGCCCTGGACAGCTCCTCCCTGGCGATGGCGTCGGCCTCGCGCAGGAGGTCGAGGCGCTCCTGGGTGACCGAGCCGATGATGCGGATGCCGAGACCAGGACCGGGGAACGGCTGGCGCCACACCATCGCGGCGGGCAGGCCGAGCTCCTCGCCCGCCCTGCGCACCTCGTCCTTGAACAGCGTGCGCAGCGGCTCGACGAGCGAGAACTGCAGGTCTTCGGGCAGGCCGCCGACGTTGTGGTGCGACTTGATGTTGGCGGTGCCGGTGCCGCCGCCCGACTCCACCACGTCGGGGTAGAGGGTGCCCTGGACCAGGAAGTCGACCGGCCCCTCCGACATGATGGCGCGCTGCTCGTCCTCGAAGACGCGGATGAACTCGCGGCCGATGATCTTGCGCTTCTCCTCGGGGTCGGTGACCCCGTCGAGCGCCTTCAGGAAGCGGTCGGCGGCGTCGACCACGCGGAGCTTGACGCCCGTGGCGGCCACGAAGTCGCGCTCGACCTGCTCGGCCTCGCCCTTGCGCAGCAGGCCGTGGTCGACGAACACACAGGTGAGGCGGTCGCCGATGGCGCGCTGGACGATGGCGGCGGCCACGGCGGAGTCGACGCCGCCCGACAGCGCGCAGATGGCGCGGCCGTCGGGGCCGATCTGCTGCTGGACGGCAGCCACCGCGTCTTCGACGATGTTGAGCATCGTCCACGCGGGCCGGCACCCGGCGGCGTCGAGGAAGTGCTTGAGCACGGCCTGGCCATGCTCGGAGTGGAGCACCTCGGGGTGGAACTGCACGCCGTACAGACCCTTGCCGGGATGCTCGAAGGCGGCCACCGGCGTCTCGTCGGTGGCGGCGGTGACGGTGAAGCCGACCGGCGCCGCCGCGACGCTGTCGCCGTGGGACATCCAGACGGTCTGCTTGGCGGGCAGGCCGGCGAAGAGCACGCCCTCGCGGCCGACGCGCAGCTCGGTGCCGCCGTACTCGGCGACGCCGGTGTGGGCCACCTCGCCGCCCAGCGTCTGGGCCATGGCCTGGAAGCCGTAACAGATGCCGAAGGTCGGCACCCCGGTCTCGAACAGGCCTTCAGGAACGGCGGGCGCGCCCTCGGCGTAGACCGAGGAGGGGCCGCCGGACAGGATGATCGCCTTCGGCTTCTTCGCCAGCATCTCCTCGACCGACATCGTCGAGGGGACGATCTCGGAGTAGACGTGGCATTCGCGCACCCGCCTGGCTATGAGCTGTGCGTACTGCGCACCGAAGTCGACCACGAGCACTGTGTCGAATTCAGACACCGAGAGAACCCCCTACCAGGTGAATGCGGTGCTCTCAGTGTATCCGTAGGCCGGTGAGCACCCGGCAGGCGTCACTCGTAGTCGGGCGGCTCGGGTATCTCGCCGTCGAGCAGCGCGGAAATCTGCTCCCTCAGGCTCCGCTCGTAGCCCTCGTGGGTCAGGACGAGGAAGCGCTCGTCCCTGATGGCGTCGACGGTCGCGTCGGCGACCTCGGCGGGATCGACGCCCTTGTCCACCACCTCGTCGAGCCACTCCTGCGAGGAGAGGTCGTCGCGGGTACGGGCCACCGCCAGGTCGGCGGGCCTGACCCGCTCGGAACGGCTGATACCGGTGCGCACCCCGCCGGGGCACAGCGCGGTGACGCGCAGCTTGGAGCCGACCTGGCGCAGGTCGTGGGCCAGCGCCTGGGAGGCGGCGAGGGCGGCGTACTTGCTGACCGCCTGCCCGCCGAGGTTGGGCCCGGCGAACAGGCCCGCGACGGACACGCTGTTGACGATGTGGCCCTCGGTGTCCTGCTCGATCATGCGCGGCACGAACTCGCGGATGCCGTGGAGCACGCCCCAGACGTTAACCCCCAGCAGCCAGGCGAAGTCCTCCTCCGTGCGGGTCCACATGCGCCCGCCCTGGAAGACGCCCGCGTTGTTGCACAGCACGTGCACCCCGCCGAGCTCGCCGAAGGCCCTGTTGGCCAGATGGTGTACGGCAGGCGCGTCGGAGACGTCGGTGATCTGGGTGAGCACCTTGCCCCCCGAGCCCGTCGAGACGGCTCCCGAGTCCCCCGAGGCCATTGCGGCGGCCTCCGAGGCCATTGCGGCCGTCTCGGTCAGGCCGCGCGCATCGACGTCGGCGAGCATCAGCGACATGCCCTCCGCCGCGAACCGCACCGCCAGCGCCCTGCCGATCCCGCTCGACGCGCCCGTCACCACCGCGACCTTGCCGGAGAGCTCCCGCACCGCCCCTCCCTAGCGCTCGGTTGGAAGAGACGTTAGCGTGATCCCCGCCGCGACGAAAGGACACCGGAGGGCGCGGTAAACGTTACCCACGCCCCCGACGGCGGCCCCAGCGCGCACCGTCGAGCGCACCGAGCGACCGTCGACCCGCCCCCGCGAGCAGGCCGAACGACCCCCGGCGCGCCCTGCCGAGCGGCCTCACAGCACCCTGTCGAGCGGTCTCAGCGCGCCCTGCCGAGCGGCCTCACAGCGCCCTGTCGAGCAGGCCGAGCGGCGGGGAGCCCAGGTCGAGCATCGCCTTGTGGAAGCGCTGCAGCGTGAACCCCGCGCCCCATTCGGCGCGCGCCCGCTCCCTGAGGTCCTGGATGAGCAGCTTGCCCCAGGTGTAGCGGCCGTAGGTGGGGTCGAAGCTCGCCCTGCGCGCCTCGGCCAGCGCGGCGGGCCCGGCGAGCTGGGTGTCGGACTCGAAGCGGCGCGCGCCGTCCTCGACCGTCATCTGCCCGGTGTGCACACCGATCGCGCAGGCCAGGCGGGTGACGCGGATCAGCGCCTCCACCCAGACGCCGATCTCGAAGCGCGGGTCGTGGGCCTCGAAGCCCTCCTCGACGCACAGCTCCTCGCCGTAGTGGGCCCACCCCTCGGCGAACGACATCGACTGCAGGAGGCGCCGCACGTCAGAGCTCACGTGTCGCAGGGCGCGGCCGTGGGAGAAGTGGCCGGGCGCCACCTCGTGCACGTTGATCGCGGGAAGCGTGGTGTCGCTGAAGACCTCCAGCCACTCCTCCTGCTCCTCCACCGGCCACGAGGCGTCGGGCGGGGTGATGTGGTACCACGAGGGGCCCTCGGGCTCGCCGGGCGCGTTCCATGACATCATCGCCATCGCCCAGCGGCGCGACTCGGGGGCGAGCCCGACCAGGCACTCGCCGTCGTGGTAGGGGACCAGGTCCTTCTCGCGGGTGAACGCGATGGCCTTCTCGGTACCGACCCTGGCCGCCTCGATCACGCCGCTCGCGTCGGGATGCTGCTTGACCAGCTCGCGGGCCACCTCAAGCGGCGGCCTGCCGGGGTGGCCGAGCCTGGCGCAGGCGTCGGCGAGCCGCTCCATCAGCCGGTCGCGCTCGGCGTCGGCGCGCTCGGCGAGCCTGCCGAGGTCGACGGGCAGCCCCTCGCCGGCGCCCATCAGCCTGGCCAGCGCCTGCCCGCCGAGGGCGGCGTCGGGCTCGCCCTCGGCGACGGCCCGCTCGACGTGGGCCACCAGCCTCGCGTGGGCCTTCAAGGCGTCGTCGTCGGTGACGCCCGCCGCCAGCCCCTTGACCGGGCTGAGCAGCGAGGCGGCGACCGGCGCCGGAACCCGGTCGAGGGAGGCGATCGCGTGGTCGACGGCCTCGGGCCACATCGACAGGTGCGCGGCCTTGGCGGCGGCCCGCTCCTGCTCGGGCGCATAGTCGCGGTCGTAGCAGGCCACGTCGAGGTTGGACAGGTGGAACAGCGGGTTGCTTCGGTGGAGCTCCAGCTCGCCGAAGGTGACCCTCGCCGCCTCCTCGAACACCTCCAGGTGGGCGGCGTCGTAGGCGTCGGCGGGCGCGGGACCGTCACCGACCCGTGCGAGCCCCGCCCGCACGCCGTCGGGCGACAGGTCCTGGATCCGGCCGTCGTACTCGTGGCGGCCGCCCAGCTCCCGCGCGTCGGCCTGCCCCAGATCGAGGACGGCGCGCAGCCTCGCGTCGAGGTCGGTCATGTGGAATCCCTTCCGATGAGCTCGAGTGTCCAGATGCCGACGTCGCCGCATCTCTCGCCGCGGACGAGCCGGTCGATCAACGTGGCAATACTGGCAGGCGCCACCGACAGATCGGGCCGCACGGTGGTCAGTCTGGGCCTGGTCAGGCGCGAGAGCGGCAGGTCGTCGCAGCCCACCACCGCCACCTCGCCCGGTACGGCCAGGCCCGCGTCGTGGAGCGCGGCCAGCAGCAGCATCGCGTAGTCGTCGTTGTAGGCGAACACGCCCTCGCCACCCGACAGGCCCGCCACGAAGGCGGCCGCCTCGCCCTCGTCGAAGGCCAGGTCGACGGCCCTGACGGGCACGCCGACCGACCGCGCTCCGCGCAGCCGTTCGAGGCCCATGGGCCTGATGCCCTCCTCGCGGGGCACGACCACCACGATCTCCGAGCGCCCCTTGTCCACCAGATGTCGTACGGCCAGCGCGCCCACCCCCCCGTGGTCGGTGAGCACGGACGGGACCCCGCCGGCCGCCCCCGCCCCCATGCCGATGATCGCCTTGACCCCCGCGGCGCGCAGCACGTCGACGCCCGCGCCGGTCAGCCGGTCCGCGTCGGCCAGCACGGCGGCCGGTCGCAGCTCGGCCCACGCCTTCGCCGCGGCCACGCCCTTCACCTGGCGCGCGCCGTACTGGACCATCATGTAGCCGCGCCCGCCCAGCTCCCTGTCGAGCCCCTCGAAGAAGCCGGTGGCCAGCGTCCCCTGGGGGATGTCCGGCAGCGCGACGAGCACCAGCCCGCTGCTGCCCGTGCGCAGGGTGCGGGCGCCGGCGTGGGGGACGTAGCCGAGCCGTTCGGCCGCGTCGCGCACGCGGGCCCTGGTCTCCTCGCTGATCCGGCTGCCCGGCCGGTCGTTGAGCACGTACGAGACGGTGGCCTGGGAGACGCCCGCCGCCCTGGCCACGTCCATGCTGGTGGCGGGCCTGTTGCCGCTCATCACGTTCAGAACATTCCTCTTGTCAGGTGACGTCACTCGATGCTATCCAGTGCTTATACGTATAACCACCCCCCTCACAGTCAGGAGTCGCCATGGCCCCCACCACTGGCGTCCGCCGTGACGGCCTGCCGAGGCTGCTCACCGTCCTCGGCGTGGGCAACGCCGTCATGTACGCCCTCTACCTGGGCGTCGGCGGCCTGCTCGTGCAGACCCAGATCGCCGAGATCGACCCCGCGAACAAGGTCGCCAACGTCGGCCTCGTCGCCGGCGTGAGCGCGATCTTCGCCACCGTCTTCAACCCGATCGGCGGCATGCTCTCCGACAGGACCACCCGCTCCCGCTGGGGCAGGCGCAACCCCTGGATCATCGGCGGCGCGCTCGCGGCCCTGGCCACCATGCTGCTGATGAGCCAGGTCTCGACCATCCCGATGATCCTGCTCGCCTGGTCGCTGGCCCAGGCGATGATGAACATCTACCAGGCCGCCATCACCGCGATCGTCCCCGACCGGGTGCCGCACGAGCGCCGCGGCACCGCCTCGGCCGTCCTCGGCGTCGCCCTGTCGGTCGGCACCGTCCTCGGCACCCAGGTCGCGGTGTTCTTCGTCGGCGCCATCTCGCTCGGCTACCTCGTCTACGGCTCCGCGGTCGTGCTCGGCGCGCTGCTGATCGTCACGCTCACGCACGACCCGCGCCCCGGCGAGTACGAGGTCGTCGTCAAGCCCAAGCGGTCGATCGGCGACTTCGTCTCCGCGCTGAGGCACCGCGACTTCATGTGGGTCTTCCTGGGCCGCGCGATGATGGTGCTCGGCTACTTCATGCCGTTGATGTTCACCCTGTTCATCCTCCAGGACTACATCGGCATCCCGCAGGAGCAGGCGCCGCAGGCGGTGGCCACCATCATGATCGTCTCCACGCTGAGCGGCATCGTCGCGACCGTGATCTGCGGGCCGCTGTCGGACCGGCTCGACCGCCGCAAGCTGTTCGTCACCGTCTCCGGCGTCGTGGCGGCGCTGGCGATGGCGCTGCCGCTGCTGTGGCCGACCTGGACGGCCATGCTGGCCTTCGCCGTCGTGCAGGGCGCCGCCTTCGGCGCGTACGGCGCGGTCGACATCGCCATCGTCACGCTGGTCCTGCCCAGTAAGGAAGACGCCGCCCGCGACATGGGCATCCTCAACATCGCGAACGCGGGACCGCAGATGATCGCACCCTTCATCGCCGCGGCGATCATCGGGAACCTGGGCGGCTACTCCTCTCTATGGCTCGCGGCCATGGTGATCTCGCTCGTCGGGGCGGTCGCCGTCCTGCCCGTCAAGGGGGTCAGGTAGGGCTCTGGGCCACGGCGTCGAGCAGCGCCTCCAGGTGCTGCTCGTCCGTCGCGGGCGCCATGACGGTGACGCGCAGGTGGCGCACGCCGTCCACCTCGGTCGACGTCAGGTGGAAGGAGCCGTCGGCCATCAGCCGCTCACGGATCGCGGCCTGGTCGCCGTCGCCGTACCTGAAGCAGACGATGTTGCTCTCCGGCTCGTACGGCAGGACGAACCCCGGGCGCCTGCGCGCCAGTTCCCAGAAGCGGTGCGCGGTGTCGTACTGCCTGGCCACGTAGTCGCCGAGCCCCCGCTCCCCCCGCCAGGCCAGGTTGAGGAACACCTTCAGCCCGAGCGCGGCCTTGGTGCACTCCACGGTCCTGCTGATCAGGTCGAAGCCCTGGTCGCCGTAGAACAGGTAGCTGGCCTGCTGCCGGAAGGCCGCGTCGAGATCGCCCTCGCGCCGCACCAGCACCGCGGCCGACAGCGCCGAGGTGCGCAGCATCTTGTGGGCGTCCCAGATCACCGAGTCGGCCAGGGAGATCCCGTCGAGCAGGTGCGCGTGGCGCTCGCTGAGCAGTGCCGAAGCCCCGTGCGCGGCGTCCACGTGGAACCAGATGCCGCGCTCGCGGCACCACCGCCCGATGGCGCGCAGGTCGTCGTGGAGCCCGGTGCCGGTCGCGCACGCGCCCGCGACCAGCGCGATCGGCCGCCGGTCGAACGAGGACGGCAGGCGGGCGACGTCGATGCGGCCCAGCGAGTCGGTGGGCAGCGGGATCACCGCGCGCTGCCCCATGCCGAGGATGCTCGCCGCCCGCGACACCGAGTAGTGCGCCGAGGACGGCGCGAGGATCGCCAGATCGCCGGGGACGCCCTCCTCCCACGCGGAGGGAACGGCACGGGCCCTGGCGGCCAGCAGGGCGGTCAGGTTGGCCAGCGAACCGCCGTGGGTGAGCACCCCGCCGCCCTCGGGGAAGCCGACCTTGTCCAGCATCCACCGCAGCACCTCGAACTCCACGGTGGCCGCGGCCGCGCCCATCTCGTAGACGGCCATCGGGTTGTTCGCCGCGCCGTGCACGAGGTCGGCCAGCGCGGCGGGGAAGTCGGGTGAGGCGACCTGGTGGGCAAGATAGGCGGGATGGTGCAGCCTGGTCCCCTCGTCAAGGAAGGCCCGCAGGAAGTCGCGGAAGGTCTCGGGCGTGAGGCCGCCCTTCTCGATCAGCTCGGCGAGGCGCAGGCGTTCGGCCAGCTCGCGCGGCGGCGTGCGGGTGACCACCCGCGCCGCACCGCGCTGGCTGTCGTCCACGTAGCGCGCCAGCTCCTCGACGGCGATCCGGGCTGCGTTCTCAAACTCCTCGATGTCCCACATACGGCCATAATCAGGTCAGCGTGCGGCGAGAGGCCAGAGCGGCCGAATCGAAGGAGCAGATGGACCATGGGTGCCGAACTGGATTCGATCGATCTGGCGATTCTGAAGGAGCTGCAGAACGACGCGCGACTGCCGAACAAGGAGCTGGCGGCGCGGCTCGGGGTGGCGCCCTCGACCGCGCTCGAACGGGTCAGGTCGCTGCGCCGCCGTGGCGTGATCACCGGATTCAGGGCGACGATCGACACCTCGGCACTGGGCAGGCCGCTGCAGGCCTTCCTGGCGCTGAAGGTGCGGCCGCACACCAGCCAGTTGGTGGATCCGCTGCGCGTGTTCATCCTGGGGCTGCCGGAGACGATCGCCTTCTACGCCGTCGCGGGGCCCGACGACTTCCTCGTGCACGTGGCCGTCGCCGACGCCGAGAACCTGCACCGGCTCGTGCTGGAGAAGTATCTCGTCCGCCCCGAGATCGTGCACCTGCAGACCACGTTGATCTTCAGGACCTACGACCAGCCTGTGCAGCGGCCCGCTGTGTGAGTATGTCCGTCATGACCCTTCGGATCACTACCCTGGCCGAGCGGCCGGATCTCGCGGACACCCTGTGGGACATGCCCAACTCGTGGCCCGAGTTCATGCTCAACGACCCCATCGCCGGGCTCTACTACGGGCACGCCACGAGCGACTTCGCCGACTACGTCCTCGTGGCGGTCGACGACGAGGCACCCGGCACCCTGGTGGCCAGGGCGTGCACCGTGCCGTTCGCGCGGCCCGGCGGCGACCTGCCCGACGACGGGTGGGACGCGGTGGTCCGCTGGGGAGGCGCCACCCGCAGGAGGGGAGGCGTTCCCGACGCGATCTCGGCCCTGGAGATCACGATCAGGGAGGACCTGCAGGGCGGCGGCCTGTCGTCGCTGATGCTGGCCGCGATGCGGGACAACGCGGCGAAGCTTGGCTTCACCGAACTGCTCGCGCCGGTCAGGCCGAACCAGAAGCATCTCGAACCGCGTACGCCGATGGCGGAGTACGCCTTCCGCACGCGTGAGGACGGCCTGCCGTACGACGCCTGGCTGCGGGTCCACGTGCGGGCGGGAGGGAAGATCGTGAAGGTCGCGCCCCGGTCGATGGTGGTGCCGGGCACGCTGGCCGAGTGGCGGGCGTGGACCGGGCTGCCGTTCGACCGCAGCGGTCCCGTCGAGGTGCCGAAGGCGCTGGCGCCCGTCCACGTCGACCTCGACCAGGACCACGCCGTCTACGTCGAGCCGAACGTCTGGATCAGCCACCCACTGTGATCTGCTCGCCCGGCTTCAGAGGCGGTCGGGTCGGCGGGCTCACCGAGAGGCCGTTAGTCCCCCCAGCATGGTCCCCGTCGGATGCGCCGACTCGTCCTTCAGCAGGATCCTGACGTCCCCGCCGGTCGGGAACTCGATGAGCGGCGTCGGCTCGCGGGACTCGTCCAGCAGGGCGAGCGCCCACTCCTGCCAGCTCATGACACGATCCGCAGCCGCAGCGCCCCCGGAGCCGCCTCGGGTACGGCGGGCCGCGCGGGCGCGATCGGTGTGATCTTCATGTAGGCCGACCCTACAGCGGGCCGCGGATCGGCCTGGCCCGCGTTCGGCCAGAACGCCATCGCGCGCTCAGCCTGCGCGGTGATGGTGAGCGAGGGGTTGACGCCGGGGTTGGCCGAGATCGCCGAGCCGTCCACGACGTGCAGGCCCTCGTAGCCGTGGACCCGGTGGTACGGGTCGATGACGCCGCTGTCGCGGGAGTCGCCGATCACGCAGCCGCCGAGGAAGTGCGCGGTCGCCGGGGTGTCGAACAGGTCGAGCCACGACCCGCCGGGGATGCCGCCGATCTCCTCGGCCGCGTGCCGTACCGCCTCGTGGCCCGCGGGGATCCAGGTCGGGTTCCTGCCGCCCTCGCTGCGCAGGCCGAACAGCGACCTGCGGGTGGTGATGGCGTTGTGGTTGGCCTGCATGACCAGCGCGATGATCGTGCGCTCCGACCAGCGGCGCAGGTCGAGCAGGCGCAGCGCGGTCAGCGGGTCCGCGGCGGCCTGGCGCAGGAAGGCGCGCCATCGGGAGCGGTCGCCGTCGACGAGCAGGGTGCGCAGCAGGCCCATGGCGTTGGAGCCGTCGCCGTAGCGGACCGGCTCGATGTGGGTCTCGGCGTCGGGGTGGATCGAGGAGGTGATCGCGACGCCGTGGTTGAGCTTGTCGCCACCGGTGGACAGCCGCTCGAAGCCGAGCAGCGCCTCCGAGTTGGTGCGGGTCAGCGCGCCGAGCCTGGGCGAGAGCCCCGGCAGCGTGGTGGCCCTGAGCCGGTGCAGGAGGCGCTGCGTGCCGTACGCGCCCGCCGCGAAGACCACCTGCCTGGCCCGGAAGGTACGGCGCTGCCACGGCGCGCCCGTGCGGTGCGCGGTGACCAGGTAGCCGTCGCCGTCGGGCCGGACCGAGACCGCCGTGCACTCCGGATAGACCTTCGCGCCCGCCCGCTCGGCCAGGTAGAGGTAGTTCTTGGTCAGCATGTTCTTGGCGCCGTGGCGGCAGCCCGTCATGCACTCGCCGCACTCGACGCAGCCCCGGCGGACCGGGCCCGCGCCGCCGAAGTACGGGTCCTGGCCCGAGGGGCCGAAGTACACGCCGACCGGGGCCAGGCGGAAGGTCTCCTCGACGCCCATCCTGGCCGCGACCTTCTTCATCACCTCGTCGGCGCGGGTGAGCGTCGGGTTGACGACCACGCCGAGCATGCGTTTGGCCTGGTCGTAGTAGGGGGCGAGCTCCGCCTTCCAGTCGGTGATCGACGCCCACTGCGGGTCGGCGAAGAACGGGTCGAGCGGCTCGTAGAGGGTGTTGGCGTAGACGAGGGAGCCGCCGCCGACCCCCGCGCCCGCCAGCACCATGACGCGGGTGCCCTTCGCGCCGCCGAGCACGTGGATGCGCTGGATGCCCTTGCACCCGAGCCAGGGCGCCCACAGGAAGTCGCGCAGCCTCCACGAGGTCTTCGGCAGCCTCGACTCGTCGAACCTGCGGCCCGCCTCCAGGACGCCGACCTTGTACCCCTTCTCGGTCAGGCGCAGGGCGGACACGCTGCCGCCGAAGCCCGATCCGATGACCAGGACGTCGAAGCTCACTTCAGCCGCAGCTTCTTCATCGTCTTGAGCAGGCCCGACAGCAGGTCGGCGTACTTGTCGTACGGCATGCCCATGGGCGGGTCGAAGCCCAGCCACGACGCCTGGCTGGCGACGTTCTGCACCTCGGTGAACTTCAGCAGCCCTTCGACGCCGTGCCTGCGGCCCAGGCCCGAGGCCTTCATGCCGCCCATCGGCGCGTCGTAGGAGGCGTAGGCCGAGCCGTACCCCTCGTTGATGTTGACGGTGCCCGCCTTGACCCGCGCGGCCAGGGCCCGCCCGCGCGCGCGGTCGCCGGTCCAGATGGAGGCGTTGAGCCCGTAGATGGTGTCGTTGGCCAGCGCCAGGACCTCCTCCTCCGTGGAGTAGGGGTACAGGCTGACGACGGGACCGAACGTCTCGTCGCGGCAGAGCGCCATGTCCTCGGTGACGCCGGTCAGCACGGTCGGCTCGTAGAACAGCGGGCCGAGGTCGGGGCGGGCCCTGCCGCCGGTCAGCACCTTGGCGCCCTTGTCGACCGCGTCGGTGACGTGTGCGATCACGCCGTCGAGCTGGCGCTGCGAGGTCAGCGACCCCATCTGGATCGACCAGTCGTGGCCCGCGCCGAGCTTCATGGCCTCGACCTGGCGCACCAGGCGGTCGGCGAACGCGTCGAAGATCGACTCGTGCACGTAGAGGCGCTCGATGGAGATGCACAGCTGACCGGCGTTGGTGAAGCAGGCGCGGATCGCGCCCTGGGCGGCGACGTCGAGGTCGGCATCGTCCAGCACGATCATCGGGTTCTTGCCGCCGAGTTCGAGCGAGCAGCCGATGAGCCGCTTGGCCGCCTCCTCGGCGATCTTGCGGCCGCCGCGCGTGGAGCCGGTGAAGGCGACGTAGTCGGCGCCGTCCATGAGCGCGTCGCCGATGTCGGCGGGCTCGCCCAGCACGACCTGCCAGATCTCGCGCGGCATGCCCAGCTCGGCCAGCAGATCGATGGTCCACAGCGTCGAGCGCGAGGTCTGCGTGTCGGGCTTGTGCACGACCGCGTTGCCCGCCAGCAGCGCGGGCATCACGTCGCCGACGCCGAGCGAGAGCGGGTAGTTCCACGGCGAGATCAGCGCGACCACGCCCTTGGGGTGGCGCAGCTCGACCACGCGCGTGGCCACGGGGAAGATCCCCTTGCGGGCCTTCGGCGCCAGCAGCCCGGCGGCTCGGCGGGCGTAGTAGAGCGCGCAGCCGGCGACGTCGAGCACCTCCTCGAAGGCGTGCCTGCGGGCCTTGCCCGTCTCCTGCTGGATGACGTCGAGGATCTCGGCGCGCCGGTCGAGGATCGCGTCGTGCAGGCGCAGGAACGGCTTGGCGCGTTCGGCGGGGGGCAGCGCGGCCCACGCCTCCTGGGCGGCGCGCGCCCGCTCGTAGGCCGTGCGGACGTCGTCGGGGGTGGAGATCGGCATCGTGGCCAGTGGTTCGCCGGTGAACGGGGTGTTGATCTCCTGCGTCTTTCCGCTGGAGACCACGTGGCGGAGGCTTTGCGGCATACCTGGAAGAATATTCGGTAGCGCAACCGTTATGGCGGCGCGCGACAATCAGAGATATGCCGTCCTACGATCCGCCCAGGTCAGGGGACCCGGCCAGTCTCGGTGACTACGCGATCGTCGGCAGGCTCGGTGACGGCAGCCAGGGCGTCGTCTACCTCGCCACCGACCGCACGGGCGCGCGTGTCGCGATCAAGTGGCTGCGGTTCGCCGATGCCGTCAGCACCGAGAGGTTCCTGCGCGAGGTCAAGGTCGTCCAGCAGGTCGCGCCCTTCTGCACCGCGCCCGTCCTGGCCACGGGGGCCGCGCAGGACCGGCCGTACATCGTCAGCGAGTACGTAGAGGGCCCCACCCTGCAGCGCGTCGTCGAGGAGCAGGGCCCGCGCACCGGGGCCGCCCTGCACCGGCTGGCGATCGGCATCGCCACCGCGCTGGCGGCGATCCACCAGGCGGGCATCGTGCACCGCGACCTCAAACCGGCCAACGTCATCATCGCCGCCGACGGGCCCAGAGTGATCGACTTCGGCATCGCCAGGGCGCTGAACGCCACCTCCACGATCAGCTCCTCACCGGTCGGGACACCGTCGTTCATGGCTCCAGAACAACTCCTCGGCCACCAGGTCGGCCCGGCCGCGGACCTGTTCGCCTGGGCCTGCACGATCGTCTACGCCGCCTCAGGCCGGGCGCCGTTCGGCAGCGACACGATGCCCGCCGTCATCAACAGGGTGCTGAACGCGCGACCCGACGTCTCGGGCCTCGACGAGCCGCTGGTCGGAGTGGTGCACGCCTGCCTGTCCAAGGACCCCTCGCAGCGGCCCACCGCCGAGCAGGTCATCGTACGGCTGCTGCAGCACCCGGTGACCCCCGGCGGCATGCTGCGGGAGGCCGCCGCCGCGTCCATGGTCGACTCCACCCTCGCCTTTCCCCGCCACAGCGTCCCGCCTCCCCAGAGCCCGGTGGCGGGCCGCGCTCCACCGCGAGGTCCCACCGAACCGCCGCCCGGAGCCGGGCGGGGCTGGGTGCCGTTCGCCCCTGACCAGCCGCCGCCGAGGAAGAGCAGGAAAGGGCTGGTCGCCGCGTTGGCGGCGGCGTTCACCGCGCTGCTCCTCGTCGGGGCGGCCGTCCTCGTGCCGTGGGGGCGAGTCTTCGACCGGGCCGCGCCCTCGACTCCGTCTGCCGCCTCAGTCCCGCCGTCCCACCCGGCCGGGCCCACGCAGGGGGTGACCCGCCTGCGACCGCTGAACACGGAGGCCACGCTCTACGAGCGTGCCGACGATGCGATCAGGCTCACCGGCTACGACCTCTACGACAGCAAGACCAAGGAGTGGGTGAACTACGCCAGAGACTCGCTGACCGGCCCGTTCCGCCGCTACGCGGGCAAGGCCGAGACCAGGCTCTCCCCCGACGGCCGCCTGGTGGCGACCCGCCCCAACTTCTACTCCTCCGGCGCCTACGACACCATCGAGATCATCGACACGAGTACCCGCGAGAAGCGGGCCACCATCAAGACCGTCCAGAGTCCGCAGATCAGCGCCATCCAGGGCTGGTCGAAGGACGGCTCGAAGATCCTGCTCAACATCGAGGAGGGGCAGGACGAGTCCTGGCGCAACCCGGGCTTCGTCATCGTGGACGTGGCGGCGAGGAAGGCGACCCCGGTCAAGGTGCCGGGCGACAGCAAAGACGTTCCCGGGTTCGGATGGGACGGCCAGACCAGGGGCGTGGTCAACCTCTACGGCTCCGACCTGCGCTTCTTCGACTCCTCGGGCAAACGGCTGCGCGACGCCGTCAACGTCGGCGAACTCCCCGTCGGCACGCAGGACATCTTCTCCCCCTCGGGCAGATCGTTCGCCACGAAGTGCGCCGACGGCGACGACGGCGAGTTCTGCCTGTGGGACACCGAGTCGGGAAAGAGCCTGCACAAGGTCGCCACCGCCTGCGACATGTACCTCGGCTGGTACGACGAGGGCCACCTGTACTGCTGGGAGAGCGACAACGACACCAAGGCCCGGGTCGTGGTCGTCGACTTCACCGGCACGGAGGTCCGCACGCTGCTCGACACCCCGAACGCGGTCAACTTCAGCCCGACATTCACCACCATGCAATGAACCGTGCGGAAGATCCGGTGGCGCAACCGTTATGGCGACACGCCAGAATTCCGGCTATGCCGCCCTACGATCAGCTCAGATCTGGAGACCCAGCCAGACTCGGCGACCACACGCTCCTCGGCAGGCTCGGCGAGGGCGGCCAGGGCGTCGTCTACCTCGCCACCGACCGCACAGGGGCGCGGGTCGCGATCAAGTGGCTGCGTCCCGGCGACCCGGTCAGCGCCGAGCGGTTCCTGCGGGAGGTGCGGGTCGCCCAGCAGGTCGCCCCCTTCTGCACGGCGCAGGTCCTGGCCACCGGCGCCGAGGACGGCCGGCCGTACATCGTCAGCGAGTACATCGAGGGGCCCTCGCTCCATCGAGTCGTCCAGGAGCAGGGGCCGCGCACCGGTCCCGCCCTGCACCGCCTGGCGATCGGCACCGCCACCGCGCTGGCCGCGATCCACCAGGCGGGCATCGTGCACCGCGACTTCAAGCCCGCCAACGTCATCATCGCCCCCGACGGGCCGCGCGTGATCGACTTCGGCATCGCCAGGGCGCTCGACGCCACCTCGACGATCACCTCCTCCCCCGTGGGCACGCCGTCGTACATGGCGCCCGAGCAGCTGCTCGGCCACCAGGTGGGGCCCGCCGCCGACCTGTTCACCTGGGCCGCCACGATCGCCTACGCCGCCTCGGGCAGGGCACCGTTCGGCAGCGACACGATGCCGGCCGTCATCAACAGGGTGCTGAACGCACCGCCCGAGGTGTCGGGCCTCGACGAGCCGCTGCGCGGGGTGGTGCACGCGTGCCTGTCCAAGGACCCCTTACAGCGGCCCACCGCCGAACAGGTCATCATGCGGCTGCTGCAGCACCCGGTGACGCCTGGCGGCATGCTGCGGGAGGCCGCGGCGGCGGCCGCCGTGGTTCCGAATCCCCAGGTCTCGCATCCGGGTTACCCACCGCCCCCTCCTCCCCAGCAGTGGACGGCCCCTCCGACGTACCCGCAGGGCGGCTACCCGCCGCCGAAGAAGAGCAGGGCCGGGCTGGTCGCCGGGCTCGTGGCGGGCGCCGTCGCGCTGCTCGTCGTGGTCGCGGTCGTCGCGGTGCCGTGGGGAAGGCTGTCCGAGCGCGCCGCTCCCTCGCCGTCGCCCACCGGGCGGCAGCCGAGCGCCACCAGCGCGGCCCCCTCTGTCTCGCCGTCCCGCACGGCCGTACCCACGCGGGGGCTGGCCCAGCAGCGGCTGCTCGGCACGCGGGCCATCGCCTACGAGCACCCGGACGACCCGATCAGGCTCACCTCCTACGAGGTCTACAACAAGACCTCCAAGGAGTGGGTCAACTACGCCAGGAAGGCGCTGACGGGGTCGTTCAACCGCTACGGCGGCAACTGGGAGACCCTGCTGTCCCCCGACGGCCGCCATCTCGCCGGACGCAGCAAGAACTACACCTCCGACCGCTACGACTCCGTCGAGATCACCGACACCAGGACCGGCGAGAAGACCTCCGTCAAGACCGTCAAGGAGCCGCTGATCAGCAGCATCCGCGCCTGGTCGGGCGACGGCTCGAAGATCCTGCTCAATGTCGAGCGGTCCAAGGGCGACGATTGGCTCTACCTGGGCTTCGTCATCGTCGACGTGGCCACGCGCAAGGCCGAGGTGGTCAAGGTCACGGGCAAGGGCTCCTTCGGCTGGGACGGCCAGACCGAGGGCGTGGTCAACGTCGTCGGCTCCGGCCTGCGCTTCTTCGACGCCTCTGGCAACAAGGTGCGCGACGCCGCCAACATCGGCGAGCTGCCCGCGGGCACCCTGGACATCTTCTCCCCCTCGGGCGACGCTTTCGCCAGCCGCTGCCCCGACGGCGACGCGGGCGAGCTGTGCGTCTGGGACAGCGCCTCGGGAGACAGGCTGCGCACGGTCACCACCCCCTGCGACAAACTCCTCGGCTGGTACGACGAGACCCACCTCTACTGCTGGGAGCTCGACAACGCCCCCAAGGACCGCGTCCAGGTCGTCGACTTCTCCGGCAAGGAGGTCCGCACGCTGCTCGACATCTCCGACGGCGTCGGTTACAGCCCGACATTCACCAGAACCTCATGAACCGTTCCGTGCGGCCGCCCGTGTAGGTGGACATGAAGACGTTCATCCGGACGGCACTGTCCGCCGCCGCCCTCGCGACGGCGGTCGCCGCCTGCTCCGCTCCCGCCACCAAGCCCGTCTCGGCGCCGCTCGACCTGAGCGACGTGAAGCTGGTCTCCTACGACAGCTGCGACGACATGCTGTCCGGGCTGCGCGAGAACACCGCCAAGAACGTCTCGTCCTGGGGCCTCGGCGGGCCGCCCATCATGTACATGGAGCGCTCGGACGTCGCGGGCAAGGCCGTACCCCAGTCGGCGAACGAGGGCAAGGCCGCCGACCACTCCACCACGAACGTGCACGAGCAGGGCGTCGACGAGCCCGACCTGGTCAAGACCGACGGCAGGCGGGTCATCACCGTCAGCAACGGCAAGCTCCGCGTCATCGACGCCGCGACCAGGAAGATCACCGGCACGCTCGAACTGGCCAAGGAGAACTGGGTCGCGGGCGACCTGCTCGTGTCGGGCGACCGGGCGCTGGTGCTGTTCAACGGCGGCGGCATCCCGTTCGGCGCCGTCGCCAAGCGCGCCTTCGCGCCGACCGGCGGCCCCCAGTACGCGCTGGTGGACCTGTCCGGCGAGCCCAGGCTGCTCGGCACCGTCGAGCCGGGCGGCATGCACGTGGACGCCAGGCTCGTGGGCTCCACGGTACGGCTGGTCGTGCGCAGCCAGCCCGACATCACCTTCCCTCAGGCGCGCGAGGACGTGTCCGAGGCCGAGCGCATCAAGGTCAACCAGGCCGTGGTACGGCAGGCGCCGATCTCGGCGTGGCTGCCGAAGTTCACGATCACCGACGCGGCGGGGAACGCGCGAGCGGAGTCGGTGAAGTGCGAGCAGGTCAGCCACCCCGACGAGTACACGGGCACGTCGCTGCTGACCGTGCACACCATCGACCTGACGCAGGACCTGGCGGCCGCGGCGGCCAACCCGATCGCGGTGGCGGCCGACGGCGACACCGTTTACGGGACGGGCACCAGCCTGTACGTCACCAGCAATCCGCGCTGGTGGTTCCCCGTCCCGATCGACCCGCGTCCCCTTGACGTCAACACGGCCCCGCCTGGGACGCCCGCCGGCGGCAACGCCGTACCGCCTGAGGAGACCGAGGTCCACCGGTTCGACATCAGCCAGGCGGGCGCCCCCAAGTACCTCGCGTCCGGCAAGATCCCCGGACGGCTGCTGAACCAGTACGCGATGTCGGAGTACCAGGGCAACCTGCGCGTCGCCACCACCACGGCCGACCAGAAGACCAGCTCAAGCAGCGTCTACGTGCTGCGCGCCGACACCCTGGCCAAGATCGGCGAGGTCGGCGGCCTGGGCAAGGACGAGCGCATCTACTCGGTCCGCTTCATCGGCCCCGTCGGGTACGTGGTGACCTTCCGGCAGGTCGACCCGCTCTACACGCTCGACCTTCGCGACCCGGCGGCGCCCAAGGTGACGGGCGAGCTCAAGATCACCGGATACTCGGCGTACCTGCACCCCGCGGGCGAGGGGCGGCTCATCGGGCTCGGCCAGGAGGCCAGCGAGAAGGGCAGGACGCTCGGCACCCAGGTCTCCCTGTTCGACGTCAGCGACCCGGCCAACCCGCGGCGGCTGTCGCAGCTGTTCCAGAAGGACACGGGGTCCGAGGCCGAGTGGGACCCGCACGCCTTCCTGTACTGGCCCAAGACGGGGACGGCCGTCATCCCCGTGTCCAGCTACAAGAACGGGGAGTCGGAGTCGGGGGCGATGGTGCTGAAGATCACCGACAGCGGGGTGAGCGAGGCGGGCACGATCAAGCACCCGCGGGTGAAGGAGCGCGACTACACCTACGAGCCGAACATCCAGCGCTCCGTGGTGATCGGCGACTCGCTGTGGACGGTGTCACCTTCTGGCATCAAGGTCAACGACCTGAACACCCTTGACGAGCAGGCCTGGATCCCGCTCACCTGAGCGCTGTCCGCCACCTCCCCGCTTCCCTCGAAGACAGGCCAATCAAAAGGTTCGTCGGCGGCCAGGTGGATTCCTTCACCGATGATCTCAGCCGCTTCTGGATCGGCATCATGCATCCCGAGCTTCTTCAGGGGTGGGTGGGAAGGGCGACGGGGACGATCTCGGGGGCGCCCAGGCGGATGGCGTCGGCCTCCTGGTCGGTGTCCTGCTCCTGGGAGAGGCGCTCGGCCTCCACCCGCTTGGAGTAGTACTCGACCTCCCGCTTCACGTGGTCGTCGTCCCACTCCAGCGGCCCGGCCATCAGCTCGGCCGCCTCCTGGGCCACCGCGAGCCCCCGGTGGAAGGTCTCGATGGAGATGTGGGTGCGCCGGGTCAGCACGTCGTTGAGGTGCCTGGCCCCCTCGTGGGTCGCCGCGTAGACGATCTCGGCGCGCAGGTAGTCGTCGGCCCCGTTGAGCGGCCTGGCCAGCGAGCGGTCCTGCTCGATCAGCTCCAGCACCTCGTCGATGAGCGAGCCGTACCGCTGGAGCAGGTGTTCGATGCGGGCCACGTGCAGGCCAGAGGCACGGGCGAGCCGGTGGCGGGAGTTCCACAGCGCCTGGTAGCCCTCGCCGCCGACCAGCGGGATGCGGTCGGTGCACGAGACGGGCACGCGCTGGTCGAGACCGTGCGCGACGGCGTCGACCGCGTCCTTGGCCATCACCCGGTAGGTGGTGTACTTGCCGCCAGCGATCATCACCAGGCCCGGCACCGGGTGCGCGACGACGTGCTCCCTGGACAGCTTGGAGGTCTCCTCCGACTCCCCCGACAGCAGCGGGCGCAACCCGGCGTAGACGCCCTCGACGTCGTCCCTGGTCAGCGGCACCGAGAGCACCGCGTTGACGTGGTCGAGCAGGTAGTCGATGTCGACCCGCGAGGCGGCGGGGTGCGCCCGGTCGAGCGTCCACTCGGTGTCGGTGGTGCCGATGATCCAGTGCCGGCCCCACGGGATCACGAAGAGCACGGATTTCTCGGTGCGCAGGATGATGCCGGTCATGGAGTGGATGCGGTCGCGCGGGACCACCAGGTGGATGCCCTTGGAGGCGCGTACGTGGATCTGGCCCCTGCCGCCGACCAGTTCCTGGATGTCGTCGGTCCACACGCCTGTCGCGTTGACGACCTGCCGCGCTCTGATCTCGACCTCGGCGGAGCTCTCCAGGTCGCGCACCCTGACCCCGGTCACCCGCTCCCCTTCGCGCAGGAAGCCGACCACCTGCGCCCGCTGCGCCACGTGCGCGCCGTAGGCGGCCGCGGTGCGGAGCATGGTCATCACGTAGCGGGCGTCGTCGACCTGGGCGTCCCAGTACTGCACGGCGCCGGTGAAGGAGGTGCGTTTCAGCGCGGGCGCCAGCCGCAGCGCCCTGCTCCTGGACAGGTGCCGATGCCCCGGTACGCCACGGGTGAGGCCGGAGGCGAAGCCGAGCGCGTCGTAGAGGGCCACGCCCGCCCCGACGTAGGGGCGTTCCCATCCGAAGTGGGTCATCGGGAACAGGAACGGCACCGGCCGTACCAGATGGGGGGCGATGCGCTGCAGCAGCAGCGCCCGCTCCTGCAGCGCCTCCCTGACCAGGTCGAAGTTGAGCTGCTCCAGGTAGCGCAGGCCGCCATGGATCAGCTTGGACGATCGGGAGGAGGTGCCTGAGGCGAAGTCGCGCGCCTCGACGAGCCCGACGGAAAGGCCACGGGTGGCGGCGTCGAGCGCCACGCCCGCGCCCACGACGCCGCCACCCACGACGACCACGTCAAGCTCTCGTTCCGCCAGCGCGGTCAGCGCGGCCGTTCTCTCGGCGGGGCCGAGCCTGGAGGCTCCGATGTTCGCCGTCATGACTCGAAACGTACCCGCTTTCGTCTGGGTCGAGCGTTGACGGACTTCATGCGCGGATGACCTTGACACCCGCGTCGGCGAACCCGCTCGCCAGCTCGTCGGACAGCTGCTCGTCGGTCACCAGCGTGTCGATCTGGCTGACGGGGCAGATCCTGGCGAAGGCCCGCTTGCCCAGCTTGGAGGAGTCGGCGATGACCACCACCTGGGCGGCCCTGCCGATGAGCAGGCTGTTGACCGCCGCCTCGCCCTCGTGGTGGGCGGAGGCGCCGAGCTCGACGTCGAGCGCGTCGACGCCGAGGAAGGCCACGTCCAGCGTCACCTGTTCGAGCACGCCGCTTGCCAGTGGTCCGATGAGCTCGTAGGACTGCTGCCGCGCCACCCCGCCCGTGACCACGATCTTCACGTGCTGGCGGACGGTGAGCTCGGAGGCGATGTTGAGCGCGTTGGTGACGATCGTGAAACCGGCTTCGAGGGTCGAGCGGGTGGCCAGCGTGCGGGCCAGCTCCGAGGTGGTGGTGCCGCCGTTCATCCCGACCACGGCCCCGGGGGAGACCAGTTCGGCGGCCGCGGCGGCGATGCGGTGCTTCTCGTCGGCGTGCCGCGCGGTCTTGTAGCGCAGGGGCAGGTCGTAGCTGACGCTCTGCGCGACGGCGCCGCCGCGGGTGCGCATGAGCATCTGCTGCTGAGCGAGTTGGTCGAAGTCGCGGCGGATGGTCGCGGTGGAGACGTCGAGCGCCTCGGCGGCCTCCTCGACCGAGAGCCGTCCCTCCTCGGCGAGCAGCTCGAGAATCGAGTTCCAGCGGTCATAACGGCTCATGGGGGCAAGCGTGGCACATCCGTTGACCCACCTACCAGCACTGCCCAGTTATGCTCTTTTCTGATATAAAAAGAGCAGAAACAAACATCTCTGGGAGGAAGCCGTGACCACCCACACCGAGGCCGAGATCGCGTCTCAGCCCGACTGCTGGCGTCGTGCCGTCGAGAGCATCCCGGCCGACGCCCTGCCCCAGCCGGGCGAGCGGGTCGCCGTGGTCGGCTGCGGCACCTCCTGGTTCATCGCGATGGCCTACGCCACGCTGCGCGAGCAGGCGGGCCTGGGCGAGACCGACGCCTTCGCCGCGTCGGAGGCGCCGCTCGGCCGTACCTATGACAGGGTGCTGGCGCTGACCCGCTCGGGCACCACCACCGAGGTCCTCGAGCTGCTCGGCAAGGTCTCCACCAGGACCACGGCCATCACCGCCGACCCCGACACCCCCGTCATGACGCTGGCCGACCAGGTCGTCGTCCTCGACTACGCCGACGAGAAGTCGGTCGTGCAGACCCGCTTCGCCACCACCCAGCTCGCGCTGCTGCGCGGCAGCCTCGGCGAGGACCTCACCCAGGCCATCGCCGACGCGAGCGAGGCCGTCGCCGCCCCGCTGCCCGCCGAGCTGGTCGAGGCCGAGCAGTTCAGCTTCCTCGGCTCCGGCTGGTCGGTCGGCCTGGCGCAGGAGGCGGCGCTGAAGATGCGCGAGGCCTCCAGGTCGTGGACCGAGGCCTACCCGGCGATGGAGTACCGCCACGGCCCGATCAGCATCGCCGGGCCCGGCCGCGTCACCTGGATGCTCGGCGCCGCCCCCGAGGGCCTGCGCGAGCAGGTCGAAGTCACCGGCGGCACGTTCTTCGAGACCTCCCTCGACCCGATGGCCGAGCTGATCCGCGCCCAGCGGGTCGCGGTAGCGCGCGCCTTCGCCCGCGGGCTGAACCCCGACGAGCCGATGCACCTCACGCGATCTGTGATTCTTTCTTCATGAGCCTTACTCTCGCCGACGCCCGGATCGCGACTCCCGACGGAGTTCACGACGGGTGGCTGACCATCGAAGACGGCCGCATCACGCATGTCGGTCACGGACCCGCCCCCCGAGCGGGCCACAGCCTGTCCGGGCGGCTGGTCGTGCCCGGCTTCGTCGACATTCACAACCATGGCGGCGCGGGCGGGTCCTTCCCGACAGGTCAGCAGGACAAGGCGCGCGACGCCGTCGCGCTCCACGAGAGTCACGGCACCACCACGATGGTCGCGAGCCTGGTGACGGGGGCGATCGACGACATCGCCGCCGCCACCTCGTCGCTGGCTGACCTGTGCGAGGACGGGATCATCGCGGGCATCCACTTCGAGGGCCCCTACATCTCGAAGGCACGATGCGGCGCGCACAACCCCAGGCTGCTGCGCGAGCCCGACCCGAAGGAGTTCGCCCAGCTGGCCAAGGCGGGGCGCGGCCATGTCCGCATGCTCACCATCGCCGCCGAGCTGCCGGGGGCACTCGACACCATCCGTACGGCGGTCGCCGAAGGCGTCATCGCCGCCCTCGGCCACAGCGACGCCACCTACGACCAGACGATCGCGGGCATCGACGCGGGCGCGAGCGTCGCCACCCACCTCTACAACGCGCTTCCCCCTCTCGGTCACCGCACGCCCGGCCCCATCGCGGCCCTGCTGGAGGACGAGCGGGTCACCGTCGAGCTGATCAACGACGGCGTCCACGTCCACCCCGCCATGCTCCGCCTCGCCTACACCGCCGCAGGCCCCGAGCGCACCGCGCTGATCACCGACGCGATGGCCGCGACCGGCATGGGCGACGGCACCTACGTGCTCGGCTCCATGCAGGTCGACGTCAGCAACGGCGTCGCGCGCCTGGTCGAGGGCGGCTCCATCGCGGGCAGCACCCTCACCATGGACGTCGCCTTCCGCCGGGCCGTCCAGCAGGTCGGGCTGTCCATCACCGAGGCCGTCGAGATCTCCTCGCTGACCCCCGCCCGCGTGCTCGGCCTGGCCGACGAGGTGGGGTCCATCGCCGCGGGCAAGGTCGCCGACCTGGTCGTTCTCAACGATTCCTTCGAGGTCGCCGGCGTCATGAAGCGCGGCGGCTGGATCACGGAGCCCTGATGATCCTCACCGTCACCGCCAACGCCGCCCTCGACGTCACCTACCAGGTGCCCGACGCCGACTGGGACGGAGTGAACCGGGTCTCCTCGGTGCACAGGCGTGCCGGTGGCAAGGGCGTCAACGTCGCACGGGTGCTCGCCGCGCTCGGCCGCGAGGTCGTGGTGGCGGGCCTCGCGGGCGGGCCGACGGGCGAGGCCATCCGCGCCGACCTCGACGCCGCGGGCCTGCCCGGCGCGCTCACCCCGATCTCGGGCGACTCCCGCACCACACTGGTGATCCACTCGGACACCACGGCGCTGTTCAACGAGCCCGGCCCGCTCGTCACCCCCGACGAGCTCGACCGCTTCCTCGCCGACTTCGAGCGCCTGGCCAAGGACGCCGAAGCCGTCGTGATCTCCGGCAGCCTGCCCAGGGGCGCCCCCGCCGATCTCTACGCCACGCTCGCCGCCATGACCGGCGTGCCGACGATCGTCGACGCCGACGGCGAGCCGCTGCGCCACGCGCCCAGGGGGCGGCCCTCGATCGTCAAGCCGAACAAGGACGAGCTGGCCCGCGCCTTCCCCGACGGCGGCGCCGAGGCCGTCCTGGCGGAGGGGGCGGGGGCGGTCGTCGTGTCCATGGGCGAGGAGGGGCTGCACGCCATCACGCCCGCGGGAACGTTCCGCGCGCGCATGCCGTACCGCGTGGAGGGCAATCCGACGGGAGCGGGCGACGCGCTGGTGGCGGGGCTCGCCCTGGGGCTGGTGGAGCAGCTGCCGTGGCCCGACCTGCTGCGCAGGGCGGCCGCGCTGGGAGCGGCGGCCGTCGCCGCGCCCGTCGCGGGCGACTTCGACCGCGGCGTGTACGACGCCATCCACCCCGAGATCGTCATCGGCTAGAAATCGATAAGGAGCCTCATGCCTCTCGTCGGCATCGCAGAGATCGTCAACAGCGCGAAGGCGGGCGTCGGCGCGTTCAACGTGATCCAGCTGGAGCACGCGACCGCGATCGTCGCGGGCGCGCAGGCCGCGGGCGCGCCCGTGGTGCTGCAGATCAGCGAGAACGCCGTCCGCTACCACGGCGCGCTGGAGCCCATCGCCCTGGCCACGCTCGCCGTCGCCAGACGCGCGGCCGTGCCCGTCGCCGTCCATCTCGACCATGCCACCGACCGGGCGCTGGTCGAGGAGGCCGTCGCGCTGGGCCTCGGCTCGGTCATGTTCGACGCCTCCGCGCTGCCCGACGAGGAGAACGTCGCCGCCACCGCCGAGGTCGTCGCCCACTGCCACGCGCACGGCGTCTGGGTGGAGGCCGAGCTCGGCGAGGTCGGCGGCAAGGACGGCGTCCACGCCCCCGGCGCCCGTACCAAGCCGCACGAGGCCGTCGACTACGTCGCCCGCACCGGCGTCGACGCGCTGGCCGTCGCCGTCGGCACCTCCCACGCGATGACGACCAAGGACGCGGTGCTGGACCTGGCGCTGATCGCCGAACTGCACGCCGCGGTGCCGGTGCCGCTGGTCCTGCACGGCTCGTCCGGGGTGTCCGACGACAACCTGCGCGATGCCGTACGGCACGGCATGAAGAAGATCAACATCGCCACGCACCTCAACAAGGCCTTCACCGGGGCCGTCCGCGAGTACCTGGCCGACGACCCCAAGGTCGTCGACTCCCGCAAGTACCTCAAGGCGGGCCGCGAGGCGGTGGCCCGCGAGGTCACCCACCTGCTCGGCGTCCTGTCGTGAACCGGAGGCGCGCCGGGCACGTGTGAGTGGGCATGCGCCTTCTCGCGGCTTTGGCCCTGCTCGCCGCCCTTGTCCTGGCCCCCGCCGGTACGGCATGCGCCTGCTCCTGCGCGACCCTGAAGCCCAAGGAGGCCGTGAAGGGGGCGGCCGCGGTGTTCATCGGAACGGTGAAGGCCGTCCGCCGGCTGCCCGGATCACCTCTCGGCCCCCGGCCGCCCTACGTGGTCACTTTCGCGGTCGACCAGGTCTACAAGGGCGACCGTGTGGCGACGGTCGAGCTGGCGACCAACGCCGACTCGGCCTCGTGCGGGTACGACTTCACGGCGGGGGCGCGCTACCTGGTGTTCGCGGCGTCGGGGGCGCGGGATAGTGGCCTGTTCGCGACCGATCCGGGCACGGCGCTGTACTCGTCGCTGTGCTCGGGCAACGTGGAGCTCAAGCCGGGCAGCAGCGGGCCGTTGCGGCGGGGTGACGAGGTCGGCTCGCCGGTCTCCAAGGAGCTGCTCGCCGCCCTCGGCGCCCCGACCCGCCCCACCGCAGCTCCGACCACGACGCCCGTGTCGCCGGAGGATGCAAACGACTCCTCCCTCGGCGGCCTGCCCTGGGGGCCGATCGCGGGCGGCGCCGTCGCGGCGGCGGCGCTGGCGGCAGGGCTCGCCGGGCTGCTCAGACGGCGCTGAGGGCGCCTCAGCCGTCCAGCGCTCGCAGGACCCGCTCGACCTGCCGCCCGAACGTCCCCGGCGGGAGATCTCAGCCGGACACCAGTCGTTCGACCGCACGTGCGACCAGTTCCTCCGCCTCCTCTGCCGAGAACACCTCCGGCAGCGTCAGCCGTTCCACGATCAGCCAGTTCAGCGCCAGGTAGAGCAGCTTCACCGCGGTCGCGTCGCCGGGCAGTCCCGACTCCAGGTGGTAGCGCACGTTCGCGTCCACGTCGGCGCGGATCCGCTCGGTCAGTACGGCCCGCAGCTCCGGCCGCCGCGTCGCCTCCAACCGCAGCTCCAGCAGCGCGAGGTAGCCGGTCGAGTAGGCGGTGATCCGCGCCACCAGCTCCTTGAGCAACGCGACGGTCCTGTCCTTGTCGCGCGGACCCTCCAGGCTGAGCGCCATGGTGGCCTCGTCGGGCTGGAGCCGCTCGTAGATGCGCCCGCCCGCCTGGGTGAGCAGGTCGTCGCGGTTGGCGAAGTAGTTGGAGGCCGTGCCGGTCGGCACCGCCGCCTGCGCGTCGACCGCCCTGAAGGTCAGGCCCCTCGCGCCGTCACGGGCCAGCACCTCGATGGCCGCGTCGATGAGCGCCGCCCGCCGTTCGGGATTCTTCCGCACTTGACCCACTCCAGATGTAGTACTACGGTGAAACCACTTCAAACAGAGTACTACATACGGAGTTGCTTCTCATGCGAAAGCTCGTGTACTACGTGGGCGTCTCGATCGACGGCTACATCGCGGGTCCCGGTGGCGAGTGGGAGTTCTACCCGCTGGCCGACGACATGATGGCGTGGATGAACACCGAGCAGCCCGAGACGGTGCCCGCGCACATCCGCGCGGCGATCGGCCTCGACGCTCCCGCGCGCCGCTTCGACACGGTGCTGATGGGCCGCGGCACCTACGTCCCCGGTCTCGACGCCGGTGTGGCCAGCCCGTACAGCCCGCTGCGGCAGTACGTGGTCTCCGCCACCCTGCCCGACAGCACCGACCCCGAGGTCGAGATCGTCAGGGGGGAGCCGCTGGAGCTGGTGCGGCGGCTGAAGAAGGAGGACGGCATGGACATCTACCTGTGCGGCGGCGGCAAGCTCGCGGCGGCCGTCCTGCCCGAGATCGACGAACTGATCATCAAGCACTACCCGGTGGTCGCGGGCACCGGCATCCCCGCCTTCTCCGGCGAGTTCCGGCCCACGCAGTTCACCCCGCGGCAGAGCAGGACGTTCAGCAACGGAGCCACGGTCACCTGGTACGCCAGAGCGAACTGACCAACAAAAGACCCGCACCCCCTGTACGGCGGTGCGGGTCTTCTCGTTCGTCGAAGTCAGCGCTGGACCGGCGCCACGACCACCTCGACGCGCTGGAACTCCTTGATGTCGGAGTAGCCCGTCGAGGCCATCGTCCGCTTCAGCGCGCCCATCAGGTTCATCGAACCGTCGGCCACGCTGGACGGCCCGTGCAGGATCTGCTCCAGCGTGCCCACGGTGCCGAACTGCACCCTGCGCCCGCGCGGCAGGTCGGGGTGGTGCGCCTCGGAACCCCAGTGGAACCCGTGCCCGGGAGCCTCGGTCGCCCGCGCCAGCGGCGAGCCGACCATCACCGCGTCGGCCCCGCAGGCGATCGCCTTGGCGATGTCACCCGAGGTGCCCATGCCACCGTCGGCGATCACGTGGACGTAGCGGCCACCGGACTCGTCGAGGTAGTCGCGCCGCGCCGCCGCCACGTCGGAGATCGCCGTGGCCATCGGTACGGCGACGCCGAGCACGTTGCGCGTGGTGTGGGAGGCGCCGCCGCCGAAGCCGACCAGCACGCCGGCCGCGCCCGTACGCATCAGGTGCAGGGCCGCGGTGTAGGTGGCGCACCCTCCGACGATCACCGGCACGTCAAGCTCGTAGATGAACTGCTTGAGGTTCAGCGGCTCGGCCTTGCTCGACACGTGCTCGGCCGAGACCGTCGTGCCGCGGATGACGAAGATGTCGACGCCCGCGTCGATGACCGCCTTGTGGAACTGCACCGTGCGCTGCGGCGACAGCCGGACCGCGGTGGTTACGCCCGCGTCGCGGATCTCCTGGATCCTGCGCCCGATCAGCTCCTCCTTGATCGGCGCCGTGTAGATCTCCTGGAGCCTGCGTGTGGCCGCCTCGGTGTCGAGGGCGGCGCACTCCTGCAACAGCGGCAGCGGGTCCTCGTAGCGGGTCCACAGGCCCTCAAGATCGAGCGGTGCCAGACCGCCGAGCTTGCCGATCGCGATCGCCGTGGCGGGCGAGACGACGCTGTCCATGGGCGCGACCACGACGGGCAGCTCGAACCGGTAGGCGTCGATCTGCCAGGCGATCGAGACCTCCTCCGGGTCACGCGTGCGCCGCGAGGGCACCAGGCCGATCTCGTCGAGCGCGTAGGCACGGCGGCCGGTCTTGCCGCGCCCGATCTCCACCTGAGTCATCAAACTTGTTTACCTTCTGTGATAGTTCGGGGCTTCGACCGTCATCTGGATGTCGTGCGGGTGGCTCTCCTTGAGCCCCGCCGACGTGATCGGCATGAGCTGGCTGCGCTCGTGCATCTCGTCGATCGTGCGGCATCCGGCGTACCACATGCCCTGGTGCAGGCCGCCGACGAGCTGGTAGGTGACCGCCGAGACCGGGCCGCGATAGGGGACCTGGCCCTCGATGCCCTCGGGGATGTACTTGTCCTCGGAGCTGACGGTGTCCTGGCCGTAGCGGTCCTTGCTGAAGGAGGTGCCGCCGCGCTCGCGGTTGCGGACCGCGCCGAGCGAGCCCATGCCCCGGTAGGACTTGAACTGCTTGCCGTTGATGAAGATCAGGTCGCCGGGCGACTCCTCGCAGCCCGCGAGCAGGGAGCCGAGCATGACGGTGTCGGCGCCGGCCGCGATGGCCTTGACGATGTCTCCTGAGTACTGCAGGCCGCCGTCGCCGATCAACGGGACGCCGGCGGGACCGCAGGCCAGCGAGGCCTGGTGGATGGCGGTGATCTGCGGCGCGCCCACACCGGCGACCACGCGGGTGGTGCAGATGGAGCCGGGGCCCACGCCGACCTTGACCGCGTCGGCGCCCGCGTCGACGAGCAGCTGCGCACCGGCGCGCGTGGCGACATTGCCGCCGATCACGTCGATGCGGCTGTTGGCCTTGAGCTTGGCGATCATGTCGCCGATGCCCTTGGAGTCGCCGTGGGCGACGTCGACGATGATGACGTCGACGCCCGCGTCGATGAGGGCCTGCGCGCGCTTCTCCCCGTCGGCGCCCACGCCGACGGCCGCGCCGACGACCAGGCGGCCGTCGGCGTCCTTGGTGGAGAGCGGGTACTGCTCGCTCTTGGTGAAGTCCTTGATGGTGATGAGGCCGCGCAGCCTGCCCTGGGCGTCGACCAGCGGCAGCTTCTCGATCTTGTTGGCCTTGAGCAGCGCGAACGCCTCGTCGCGCGACACCCCGACCGGCGCGGTGACCAGCGGCATCGGGGTCATGACGTCGCGCACGGTCCGGCTCTGGTCGCTCTCGTAGCGCATGTCGCGGTTGGTGACGATGCCGACGAGCACGCCGTCGGCATCGGTGACCGGGGCGCCGGAGATGCGGTAGTTGGCGCACAGCCGCTCGACGTCGGCGAGGGTGTCGTCGGGCGAGCACGTCACCGGATTGGTGACCATGCCGGCCTCGGAGCGCTTGACCAGGTCGGCCTGCTGGGCCTGCTCCTCGATCGACAGGTTGCGGTGGAGGATGCCGATGCCGCCCTGGCGGGCCATCGCGACGGCCATGCGCGCCTCGGTCACGGTGTCCATCGCCGCCGACACCAGCGGGATCGACAGCGTGATGCCGCGCGAGAGCCGGGTGGCGGTGCTGGCATCACCCGGCTGCATGTCCGAATAGGCGGGTACGAGCAACACGTCGTCAAACGTGAGCCCCGTTTCGGTGAACTTGGACATGCCGTGACCCCTCCAGCCGCCATTCTTCATGCTTGTGGCAGCAAGTTTAGTGGGTGCGGCCAAAACGATCAGCGCGGGGATGAGTGCGAGGATGGAGGACGATGACCCCCACGGTCCGTCGTCCTCCACGCATCGTGGTCCACGCATCGTGAAGTGCCGGAGAACCGGGGCGGTCGGTGATCCGCCCCGGTTCTCCGGCCACCGGCAACCTCAGGTGAGGCGCGAATGCCACCGAACCCCCCTCCGCGTCCAAGTGGCGGCGCTGCTCACCTTCCGGGTGCCGACGCTGGGTTAATGCTGCGTTACGCGGTGGCACACCGCAATGTGAAAACGTGCAATTGCACGAAGTTGCACGCGGGGCGGAGGAGTCGGCGCAAGGACAGGACAGGGCGGGGCGACCGGGTTATCCTCGCGGCACGCCCGTGTCCCCTCTACGGAGCACCGCACATGCGCAACATCTCCAGCACCACGTCCGACCCGCTCGAGGCCCTTGGCCTCGATCCTGGTCAGGTCGCGCTCTACACGGCGGTGCTGAGGCTGCACAGGGCCACGCTGGCCGAGCTGGCCGCGGCCATGGACGGCCCCGCCGACGCCGTCGGCAGGCAGCTCGACGACCTCGTACGGCTCGGCGTCGTCGACGAGCAGTCAGGCCACTACCTCGCCCGCCACCCCGCCGCCGCCCTCGGCAGGCTCATCGCCCAGCGCCTCGACCTGCTGGCCGAGGAGAGCCGCCGCATCGACTCCGCGCTCAGCTCCATCCGCCCCCTGATCCGCGACTACGACGCAGGCCGCGACTACCAGAGCGGCCCCTTCCCCGTCGAGCTGGTCAGCGGCGCCGACATCCTGTACGAGAGCGTGGTCGGCATCGCCGTACAGGCGCCGCCGATGGATCTGATCACCGCGATCCCCGACGAGCGCACCATGCTCGACTTCGCCAGGAAGTTCGCCGACCCGTGGGTCGACGCGCAGCAGCGCGACCTGCTGTCGCTGCGCGCGATCATCCCGGTCTCGACGCTGCCGCTGCCAGGGGTGCGCGACCACCTAAGTCGTTTACTGGCCAGCGGCGGGCAGGTGCGCACGCTCGACAAGGTGCCGAGCTGGTTCATGGCCGCGGGGCCCGGCGTGGCGGGGCTGCCCGCCGCGTGGGGCGGCAACCTGCCCGACCACGCCTACAACTTCTACGTCGTCAGGGCGCCGATCGTGGTAGGGGTGCTGCGCTCGCTGTTCGAGGAGCTGTGGGCGCGTGCCGTACCCCTGCCATGGGGGCGCAAGAGCGACGGCATGGTGCAGGTGCTGCGGCTGGCCGCGCAGGGCATGTGCGACGACTCCATCGCGCGCCATCTCGGCGTGTCGGTCCGCACGGTCCGTGCCAGGTTCGCCGACGCCATCGCCGAACTGGGCGCGCAGTCACGCTTCCACGCCGGCGTGGAGGCCGCTCGGAGGGGATGGCTCACCTGAGGCGCCCCGTCGGTCTTATGGTGGGAAGGTGCTGGAAGACGTGCCACAGGACCCGTTCGCGGACGACCCGAACGATCCCAGCTCGGCGCTGGGTGATCTCGACGACGCCGAGCCGCTGACGGCTGCCGAACGCGACGAGGCCATCACCGACCTGGCCGACGTCGAGGTCTTCCGCTCACTGCTGGAGCCGCAGGGCGTGCTCGGGCTGGTCCTCGACTGTCCCGAATGCTCAGAACAGCACTTCTTCGACTGGGAGCTGCTGCGCGGCAACCTGCGCCAGATGATCGAGAACGGCCAGCCGCAGGTGCACGAGCCCGCCTTCCACCCCGACCCGTCCGACTACGTGAGCTGGGAGTACGCCAGAGGCTACGTCGACGGCGTCATCGACACCGAAGAGCGGCACTGACCGACGTCTTCGACCAGCGCCGCGAGCAGCCTGGCGGCCGGATCCCACGCGGGCGGCGCCGCACCCCGCGACAACGCGTCGAGGAGCGCGTCGCTCTCGTCTTCGGTCAAGCGATCGACTCCAGCTGGGCCATCTGCCGCAGCCTGGCCAGCGCCCGATGCTGGGCGACCCGCACGGCACCCGGTGTCATGCCGAGTACATTACCCGTCTCCTCGGCCGACAGCCCCGAAACCACCCGCAACAGCAGCAGCTCGCGCTGGTTGTCCGGCAGTCGCGACAGCAGCCTGCGGGCCTGCTCCACCTCGATGTAGCGGACGACCGTCTCCTCCGGCCCCGGCCCCTCGTCGGGGCCGTCGGGAAGATCCTGCGTCGGTACGGCGGAGCGCACCGAACTGCGCAGCGCGTCGGCCACCTTGTGCGAGGCGATCCCGAACACGAACGAGGCGAACGGCCGCCCCATGTCGCGATAGCGGGGCAGCGCGGACAGGACGGCGATGCACACTTCCTGCGCCACGTCATCGGCAATGTGATATTGCCCTGAAACCCTTCCCAGACGCGCACGGCAATAGCGCACCACCATCGGGCGGAGCGCCCCGAGCAGAGATTCGATCGCGCTGCGATCCCCCTGGACGGCGAGGCTCGTCAGTTCCCGAAGGTCGGACTCATCCGATCTTGCCGGAAGTCTCGACGCTAGCCTTACCCCAATTTTGGCGTCGGCGACGCTTCCCTCGCTCACGTTAGGCATGATGCCCGCACTGATCCTGCCTGTCGTCATAGCGAACGGCTACGGATTGGTCACATTGAAGCGACGATAACGGGGAGTAATCGAGCGACCACACTAGGGCTTTCGAGCTACCCTGATATTTCAAGCCATTTGCAGAAATGCACGAAACGCGGCAGACGCGTGGACGCTTTACGAGCGTGTTCGGTTTACCGGGAAATAGCCCATTTCCGGACACCTTCCTCTCGCGACCCACCCCTTTCTTCTACTTTGAGGCGCGCGGCCCCAGCTCATACCTGGACTATCCGCACCCCCGATTCGGTGAGCCTGGCCAGCAGCTCGGCAGGGGCGGTGGAGTCGGTGACCAGGATGTCGATCTGGGACAGCGGGCAGATACGGGCGAAGGCGCGCCTGCCGAGCTTGGAGCCGTCGGCCACGATGATCACCTGGCGCGCCTTGGCCGCCATGAGCTGGTTGATCGCGGCCTCGCCCTCGTTGTGCGCGCTCGCCCCGTGGTCGACGTCGAGGGCGTCCACGCCGAGCACCGCCACGTCCAGGGCGATGCGCTCCAGCATGCCGGTGGCGACGGGGCCGACCAGCTCGTAGGACTGGGCGCGCGCCGAGCCGCCGGTCGTGACCACGTGCAGGTGCGGGCGGACGACCAGCTCGTGCGCGATGTTGAGCGCGTTGGTGACCACGGTCAGCGCCGGGCCGCGCTGGTCTCTACCCAGGTCGCGGGTGGCCAGGGCGCGCGCGACCTCGGTGGTCGTGGTGCCGCCGTTGAGTCCGACCGTCGAGCCCTCAGGCACCAGCGCGGCGGCGGCGGCCCCGATGCGCTGCTTCTCGGGGGCATGTTGAGCCACCTTGTAGCGCAGCGGCAGGTCGTAGGAGACGCTGTGCGCGATCGCGCCGCCCCTGGTCCTGGTCAGCAGCTGCTGGGCGGCCAGCTCGTCGAAGTCGCGCCTGATCGTCGCGGTGGACACGTTCAGCTTCTCGGCCGTCTCGACGACGTCCAGCTGCCCGGCCTCGGCGACCATTTCGAGCAGCACGTTCCAGCGTTCGTACCGGTTCACCCCGCCAATCATGCAGCTATTGCGCGATATGTGCAAAGATGTGCGCGAAATGCTGAGTATCTCCTCGATCAGGCTCCCAGTCTCGCCGCTCGGCCCTGAGAACCCGCTGCCGCCGCTGCACACGCTGCCCGACCCGCGCGGCGGCCTGGAGGCGACCGCGGCCGACGCCGAGATGGCCGCCCAGCTGGCCTACGGCCATGCCGAGTCGCTGCTGCCGTACACCTTCCAGGACGGCTACGGCCGCGAGCGCGCCGAGCGCGAGCTGAAGACGGCGGTGCTGGACAACGGCGTGCTGCGCGCGGAGTTCCTCCTGGAGTACGGCGGGCGGCTGCGCTCGCTGATCCACCGGCCCAGCGGCAGGGAGCTGCTGCACAGACCGCCCCACCTGCAGCTGGCCAACCTGGGCCTGCGCAACGCGTGGTTCGCCGGCGGGGTCGAGTGGAACCTCGGCACCGTCGGCCACACCGCGCTGGCCTGCGCGCCCCTGCACGCGGCCAGGATCACCCGGCCCGACGGGGTGCCGGTGCTGCGGATGTGGGAGTGGGAGCGGATGCGGCGGCTGGTCTACCAGATCGACGCCTGCCTGCCGCCGGGCTCGCCGGTGCTGCTGGTGCACGTGAAGGTGGCAAACCCGTTCACCGCGGACGCGCCGGTCTACTGGTGGTCGAACGCCGCGGTCCCGCAGACTCCGGGCAGCCGGGTGCTCGCACCGGCCCGCCAGGCCTACCACTTCTCCTATGACGGCCGGCTGCGCCGGGTGCCGGTGCCGCGCTGGCAGGACTCCGACCAGTCCTACCCGGGACGCAACGAGCACGCCGCCGACTTCTTCTACGAGATCCCCGACGGCGAGCGCCGCTGGGCCGCCGCCGTCGACGAGTCGGGCGCCGGACTGGCCCAGGTCTCCACCGATCTGCTGCGCGGCCGCAAGCACTTCCGCTGGGGAGTCAGCGACGCCGGCCGCAACTGGCAGGACTGGCTGTCCGGGCCCGGCCGGCCGTACCTGGAGATCCAGGCGGGCCTTGCCCGCACCCAGCTCGAACATGTCCTGCTCGGGCCGCGCTCGTCCTTCTCGTGGACGGAGGCGTACGGCCTGGCCGAGGTGGACGGCGCGCACGGCGACTGGACGGACGCGATCGCCCGCGGGGCCGAGGCGGTGGAGCGGCTGATCCCGCGCGACCGGCTGGCCTTCGAGCACGACCAGGCCGTACGGCTGGCGCAGGCCGTACCCGAGGAGAGCCTGCACGTCGGCAGCGGCTGGGGCGCGCTGGAGCGCAAGGCGCTCGCCAGGCGGCGCAGCAGGGCGCTGAACCTGCCCGCGACCCCGTTCGCCGACTCCACCATCGGCCGCGACCAGCAGTCGTGGCTGTCGCTGGTGCGCAAGGGCACGATCCCGACGCCGGCGCCCTCGCTGCCGCCCTCGTCCTACACGGTCGGGCCCGAGTGGCGCGCGCTGCTCGAGACCACGGAGCCGACCTGGTTCACCCAGTTCCACCTGGGCGTCAACCTGTACCACGACGGCGACCACGAGGGCGCGCGCAAGGCGTGGGAACGCTCCCTGGAATGCGCGGAGAACGCCTGGGCGCTGCGCAACCTGGCCGTGCTCGAAGCCGACCCCGGCGCGGCGGCCGAGCTCTACGTCAGCGCGCACGCACTGTCGCCGCGGTTGCGGCCGCTCACGATCGAGACACTCTCGGCGCTGCTCGCGGCCGGACGTCCCGGGCAGGCGATCGCGCTGATCGACAGGCTCGGGCCGGCGGACCGCTGGCACGGGCGGATCAGGATGCTGGAGTGCCGGGCGGCGCTCGACGGCGGCGACCTGGCCAGGGCCAGGCGGATCCTCGACACCGGGCTCGTCGTCGACGACCTGCGCGAGGGCGAGGACTCCCTCGACGCGCTGTGGTGGGACTTCCACGGGGAGCCCAGGGCGCGTGCCGAACACCGGCTCCCCTGCCGGTACGACTACAGCGTCAAGCAGTACTAGTGCATCATTCCCCGCACTCCTTGCAGGAGTGTGCATTTTTGTGCGCAAAAATCGTCACTTTGTGCATCATGTAATCAAAGCGATGCATGGACTGCCTTGTTCGCCCCTTTGAGGCGGATCTAGGGTGCCGCCAGATGTCATCTGTGAAAGGTGAACCGAAATGCGCGCACCCCAAGGGACCGCTCGCTTCCTGGCGGCCGCTGTCGTGGCCACCCTCGCCCTGACCGCCTGCGGCGGCAGCGGCGACCAGGGCTCAGCGGAGGAGAAGGGCGGCCAGTTCACCTACTGGTCGATGTGGAAGGAGAACGAGCCGCAGGCCAAGGTCATCAAGGCCGCGATCGACAAGTTCCAGGCGGAGACCGGCACCAAGGTCACGGTGGAGTGGCAGGGCCGCGACATCCGCACCAAGATCGGCCCGGCGATCGCCGCCAACAAGGCGCCCGACCTGGTGGAGAACGGCTTCGACGTGATCAGCTCGCTGCTCGTCTCGACCGGCCAGGCCGCCGACCTCACCCCGGTCTACGACAGCGAGGTGCCTGGCGAGGGCAAGAAGGTCTCCGAGGTCATCCCCGCCAAGTACGTCGACGCGATGCCGAAGGACCCCGAGGGTGTCACCCGCTGGATCGTCCCCTACGTGCTCAACTCGGCGACGTACCACTACAACAAGGCCGACGCCGACCTAGCCACCACCCCGGCCACCTGGGACGAGTTCGTCAAGCTCTGCGACACGCTCAAGGCCGAGGACAAGGCGTGTGTGGCCTCCGACGGCGACAACACCTGGACCAACTTCCTGCTGCTCGACTACCTGCTCGTCCGCGACAACGGCGCCGGCACCATGGGCAAGATCTTCAACGACAAGTCCGGCGCCGCGTGGGACCAGCCGGGCGTGCTGGAGTCGGCCAAGCGCGTCGAGCAGTTCGTCAAGGCCGGATACATCCTCCAGGGCTACGACGCCAGCAAGTACCCCGCGCAGCAGACCAACTGGGCCACCGGCAAGGCCGCCTTCCACCTGGACGGCACCTGGGTGCCGAGCGAGGCGCAGAAGAACCTGGCCGGCGGTTTCAAGGTGGGCCAGTTCGCCGTCCCCGCCACCAAGGGCGGCAACACCGAGATCGACATCATCCCGCTCGGCTTCGCCATCCCGAAGAAGGCCAAGAACCCCGGCCCGGCGCAGAAGTTCATCGCCTACTTCCTGAAGAAGGACAACATCTCCGGCATCTCGACGGAGGCGAAGAACATCACCCCGCGCGCGGACGTTCCCGCGCCGGAGGAACTGCTGGACGCCCAGAAGCTGCTGAACGACAGCCCGAGCCGCCTGCCCATCGACGGCGTCTCCGGTGACTACCTCGACAAGGCGATCTTCCCCGCCTTCAGCGAGCTGTGGCTGGGCAAGGCGACGGCCGAGCAGTTCATCGCCAAGGCCAAGGAGGGCCACCTCGCCTACTGGAAGGCCAACGGCTAGTGGCGGTCACGACGCTCGCCGCGCCCGCGCGGGCCCGCGCCGCCCGCGGGGGCCCGCTGGAGCGGCAGGCCAGCCGGCTGTTCTGGCCGTTCGTCGGGCCCGCCCTGGCGTTCTACGCGCTGCTGTTCCTGGCGCCCATCGCCTACGCCGCCTACACGAGCCTCTACAGGTGGGACGGCATGGGCGCCATGAGGTGGCGCGGGCTCGGCAACTACCAGACGCTGCTGGACGACCCGGCCTTCCACTACGCGGTGCTCAACACGCTGAAGATCCTCGTGGTGGGCGGCGTGGCGACCTTCACGATCAGCTTCCTGCTCACGCTGGCGCTGCGCGAGATGGCAGGCAGGATGTTCGCCCGCTCGGTGCTGTTCTTCCCGTGCCTGGTCAACGCCCTGGTGTTCGGCATCGCGGCCGGCTTCCTGTTCGGTCCGAACGGCCCGGTCAACAAGGCGCTGAACCTGCTCGGCGTGGACGCGGCGCCCAAGTGGCTGTCCATCGACAACCTGCCCGCGATGATCATCGCGACCATCGTGTGGACGGCCACCGGCTACTACACGACGATCATCATGGCGGCCGTCGACCAGATCCCCACCTATCTCTACGAAGCGGCCGAGCTGGAAGGCGCCAACGCCTGGCAGCGGTTCCGGCACATCACGCTGCCGCTGTCGTGGGAGGTCGTCAGCGTCTGCGCGGTGCTCTGGACGGTCAGTTCGGTGAAGGTCTTCGAGATCGTCCTGCTGTTCGGCGGCGGCGCCACCGTCAGCAGCGCCCCCATCCAGACCTGGACGACCGCCATGTACGTCTACTACTCCGCCTTCCCGTCAAGCTCGGTGCCCAAGCTGGGACTTGCCGCCGCGGCCGCCGTCGTCAGCCTCGTCATGGTCGGCCTGCTCGTGCTGATCCTGCGCCGCCTCATGCGCCGCGAGCGGGTGGCGCTGTGAGACGCGTCGGGCATGCCATCGTCTGGGTCCTCGTCGCCGCCGACCTCGCCCTGCTGGCCTGGATCTTCATCACCTCGCTGCGCGACACCCAGTCGATCTTCACCGAGCCGTTCGGGCTGCCGGTGCCGCCGCAGGGCGGCAACTGGGCCAAGGCCTGGGCCGAGGGCGGCTTCAGCAGCGCCGCCATCAACAGCGTCGGCGTCGCCGCGGTGTCGTCGCTGATCGCGGTGGCGCTCGCCGCGCCCGCCGCCTACGCGCTCGCGCGCCGCCGTACCCGCACCTCCAACGCGCTGACCATGACCTTCGCGCTCGGCCTCGGCGTGCCAGGCCAGGTGCTGCTGGTCCCGCTGTTCGTCGGCCTCGCGGCCGTGGAGCTGACCGACAGCTTCACCGGCCTGACCATCGTCTACATCGGCCTGGCCATGCCGTTCACCGTCTACCTGCTGACCGGCTTCTTCGCCGGCATCCCCGTGGTGCTCGAAGAGGCGGCCGCCATCGACGGGGCCGGCGGGCTGCGGTCGTTCGTCAAGGTGGTGCTGCCCGTCGCGCGCGGCGGGCTGATCACCGCGTTCCTGCTGCAGTTCATCGGCGCATGGAACGAGACCCTCTTCGCCATCGCGCTGATGACCAGCGACGAGAAGATCACCCTGCCGGTCGCGCTGGTCAACTTCGTCGGCCTGCAGCAGTACGCCGGGCGCGACTGGGGAACCATGTTCGCCGGCATCTGCATCATCCTCGCGCCCATGGTCGCCCTCTTCTCGTGGCTCGGCACCCGCATCATCCAGGGAATGACCGTCGGAATCGGCAAATAAGGAGAAATTTCCCTTGAAAACGCTGTTTGTTGGGATAATGCTGGCTGGTTTGACCGCGACGCCCGCCCTTGCCCAGCCGGGGCATGGCCCTGCTCATGGTGGGGCCTACCATGTCGACTGCGGCTCGAAAAAGGCGCCCAAGGGCACGGTCGGCCACCCTTTCACCTCGCTCGACCAGGCGAACGCGATCGACCTCCAGCCCGGCGACCGGGTGCTGTTCAAGCGCGGCACCACCTGCACCGGCACGCTCGCCCCGCAGGGCTCGGGCGCCGAGGGCGCCCCCATCGTGATCGACGCCTACGGCCGCGGCGCCAAGCCGAAGATCCAGGGCGGCGGCGCCGACGACGCGGTCAAGCTGCACAATCAGCAGCAGTGGGAGATCCGCAACCTCGACATCGCCAACACCGGCGCCACGCCGGGCAAGCGCCGCGGCGTGCGGGTCAGCGCCCGCGATGCCGGCACCCTGAAGCACATCGTGCTCGAAGGGCTCGACGTGCACGACGTCAACGGCGACGACACCAAGGACGAGTACGGCTCGGCCGGCATCACCATGTGGGTCGAGGGCAACACCACGCCCACGATCTTCGACGACGTGCGGATCACCGGCAACACCGTGGCGCACGTCGACCGCTCCGGTATCTTCCTCTTCTCCACCTGGAACAACTCCGGCTGGGGCAAGGAGCCTGCCAACCGGCACCTGCCGTGGACCGGCGTGAAGGTCGACGGCAACACCGTGACCGACGTCGGCGGCGACGGCATCGTGCTCGGCAGCGTCACCGGCGCGGTCGCCGAGCACAACAGGGTGCACGGCTTCCAGCGCCGATCCAAGGGTTACAGCGCCGGCCTCTGGACCCACAACTCCGACAACGTGGTCATCCAGTTCAACGAGGTGTCCGGCGGCGAGACCACGCGCGACGGCATGAGCTTCGACGTCGACGAGAACGGCTTCGGCACCGTCTTCCAGTACAACCACAGCCACGACAACGCGGGCGGCTTCCTGCTGCTGTGCAACGCGGCAGGCAAGATCAAGGACGCGGTGATCCGCTACAACCTGAGCGTGAACGACCACTTCCGCGGCATCGAGAACTGCAGCGGAGGCGTCGAGAGCGCGGCCGTCTACAACAACACCTTCGTCATCGGCGACGGCGTCACCCAGACGGTCATCAACGAGAACAACGCCAACCGGCGCAACGTCTCCTTCGCCAACAACATCGTGCTCGTCAAGGGCACCGGCAAGGCCACGTTCAACCTCCGCTCCGGCGGCTACAAGCTGGAGAACAACCTCCTGTACGGCGTGGCCGTACCGGAGGGCGCGACCGGCACCGTCACCGGCGACCCGCTGCTGACCGCCGAGTACCAGCTCCAGCCCGGCTCGCCCGCGCTCAAGGCCGGCAAGCCGATCGACGCCAACGGCGGCCGCGACTACTTCGGCAACCCGGTGACCTGCACGCCCGACATCGGCATGCACCAGCTGTCGCCCTGCGCCTGACGATTTCCCATCGGGGGACCACCACCATGACCAGCATCCTGCGGTGCGACACGCTCCGCCTGCCCGCCGCCGAGCCGCCTCGGGCCAGCCCGCTGCCCATCCTGCACGGCACGCGGGTTCGTTCCGGCATCGTCGGCGCGGACGCGGAGATGACCGCCCAGATCGGGTACGGCCAGCCGCGCTCGCTGCTGCCGTACACCATGCAGGACGGCTACACCCGCGCCCGCCGCGAGCGTGAGCTGCCGGTGGTGGTCCTCGAGAACTCCCTGCTGACCGCCGCCTTCCTGCCCGCGTACGGCGGGCGGCTGTGGTCGCTGGTGCACCGGCCGTCCGGCCGCGAGCTGCTGCATCGCAACCCGATCCTGCAGCCGGCGAACCTCGCGCTGCGCGACGCGTGGCTGGCCGGCGGCGTCGAGTGGAACCTCGGCGCCACCGGCCACTGGCCGCTGACCTGCGAGCCACTGCACGCGGTGCGCCTGGTCGGGCCGGACGGCGTGACGCCGATGCTGCGGATGTACGAGTTCGAGCGCATGCGGCGGCTGGTCCTGCAGCTCGACGCGTGGCTGCCGGAGGACTCGCCCGTGCTGTTCGTGCGTGTCTCGATCCACAACCCGGCGCCGGTGATGACCCCGGTCTACTGGTGGTCCAACATCGCCGTGCCCGAGGCGCCCGGGGTGCGCGTGGTGGCGCCTGCCGCGCGGGCGCACCATTTCGACTACGCCGCCGAGCTGCGCGTCGTCGACTTTCCCTTGCTCGACGGGCTCGACCGCAGCTACACCGACGAGGTGCCGCGCGCGGCCGACTACTTCTTCGAGATCCCTGCCGGGGAGCGCCGCTGGATCGCGGCCCTCGACGCCGAGGGCCGCGGCCTCGTGCAGACCTCCACCGACCGGCTGCGCGGCCGCAAGCTCTTCCATTGGGGCACGGGACGGGGCGGACGCCGCTGGCAGGAGTGGCTGAGCGGCCTCGGCTCCCGCTACCTGGAGATCCAGGCGGGCCTGGCCCGCACCCAGCTGGAGCATCTGCCCATGCCCGGCGAGACGACGTGGACCTGGGTCGAGGCGTACGGCCTGCTGGAGGCCGACCCCGACCGGGTCCATGCCTCCTGGTCCGAGGCCCGCTCGGCGGCGGGTGAGGCGCTCGACCGGCTCGTCACCCGCGAGAGCCTCGAGTCGGAACTCGCCCGCGCCGGGTCAGCGGGCACGCCGATCACGCTGGCCCACGGGTCGGGCTGGGCGGCTCTGGAGGTCGCGGCCGGCGGGCTCCCCGAGCTGCCCGGCCTGCCCTTCGGCGACGTGGGCGAGGAACAGCGCCCGTGGGCGGAACTGGTGGGGTCCGGACGCCTGCCGATCTCCGACCCTCCTGCCGCACCCGTCACCGGCCCGAGGTGGCGGGCGCTGCTGGAGGCCCACCCAGCCGACTGGCACGCCCGCTACCACCTGGGCCTGGTCCGCTACGCCGACGGCGACCTGGAAGGCGCCCGCGCGGCCTGGCACGAGTCCCTGGATCTCCAGCGCACCCCCTGGACCCTCCGCTGTCTGGCGGAGAGCGCCCGCCTGGCCGAGACGGGCCCCCAGGCCGACCTGCTGGTGGAGGCGCACACGCTCGCCCCGGCCGTCCTGGAACTCACCGTGGAGAGCCTGCGCGCCCTGCTCGCCGAGGACCGCCCCGCCGAAGCCCTCACGATCATCGACGCCCTCCCCGATGACCAGCGCGCCATCGGCCGCATCCGCCTCACGGAAGCCCAGGCCGCGCTGGCGGCGGGCGACCTCGGCAGAGCCGGCGCGGTCCTCGCCGCGGACATCGAGGTGGACAATCTTCGCGAAGGCGAGATCTCCCTGGACGCCGTCTGGTTCGCCTACCACGCGCGCCGCCTGGCGGGAACCGGGCCGGTCACCCAGGAGATCGCGGAACGCGCCAGGCGGGAGAACCCCCTCCCCGACCGTTACGACTTCAGGATGCAGGAATGACAGATCCGGCACGTCTTCACCCGCCCAGCAGGCCGGAGATCGTCTTCTGCAGCCGGGCCGCCCGCCCGGCCGGGGTCCTGGCCTTCAGCAGCGGCAGGATCATCAGGTAACGGCCGGTCTTGTCGAGCGCCTCGAACCGAACGGCGGCCTCCGGGTGGGCCGCCAGCGCCTCGGCCAGGTCAGGCGGTACGGTGGCGTCGCGCTGGCCGACGTAGGCCGCCTCCCACCGGCCGTCCGCCTGCGCGGCGGCGACCTCCGCCAGGCCGGGCGGCCGCATGCGCCCGGCGGCGGTCAGCGCCTCCACCAACTCCACGTTCACCCGCGACCACGGGCTGCCCTTGCGGCGGCGCGAGTAGCGTTGCAGGTAGAAGTCCTCGTCGAAGGACTTGCGCTGGCTGTCGATCCAGCCGTAGCACAGCGCGACCTCCAGCGCCTGCCTGATCGTGACCGAGGAGAAGGACGACCCCTTCTTGGCGATCTTGAGCCAGGCGCCGCCCTCCTCCTCGTGGTGCTCGGCCAGCCACGACTCCCACTCGGCGGCGTCCGCGAAGTGCCTCATCGCCCCAGCATCTCCAGGTAGTGCTGGTTGTACATGACGCCCAGCACGTTGCCGAACGGGTCCACGACCGAGGCGGTGACGAACCCGGGGCCGTGCTCGGTGAGCGGCAGGTACGGCGTGGCCCCCATCGCCAGCAGCTTGTCAAGGACACCCTGCACGTCGTCGACGTGCCAGTGGATGATCGCGCCCCCGGGCGAGCCCGCGGCGGCGGGCGGGGCGAAACGCCGGTCGATGATGCCGAGTTCGGCCTGGTAGTCGCCGATCCGGAACTCGTAGTACGCGGCAGGCTGCCCGTTGCCGGGGCGCTCGAAGTACGGCTCGACACCCAGCAGCTCGGCGTACCACTTCTTCGCGGCCTCCACGTCGTCGGCCCAGATGTTGACGGTAGCCAGTCCTCGCAACATGTGTTGCTCCTTTCCTCAGGACAAACAGTATGAGCCGTTGAGGAACCTCCGTTTCCTCAATGCCTGACACACTGAGGAAATGTTGGAAACCTCGGTCCGACTCCTGCGCCTGCTGTCCCTGCTGCAGTCACGTCCCGAATGGCCAGGCCGTGAGCTGGCCGAACGGCTCGACGTGACCACCAGGACCGTCCGCAACGACATCGAACGGCTGCGCATCCTCGGCTACACGATCGGCTCCACCACCGGCACGGCCGGCGGCTACCGGCTCGGCGCGGGCAACGCCCTACCCCCGCTGATCCTGGACGACGAGGAGGCCGTGGCCGTCGCCGTCAGCCTGCACGCGGCGGCCAGCGGTACGGTGACCGGCATCGAGGAAACCTCGGTGCGCGCCCTCACCAAGCTCCAGCAGATGCTGCCCGCGCGGCTACGGCGCCGCATCGACGCCCTCGGGGCGGCCACCGTGTCGGTCGCCGGCCGCGGCCCCACGGTCGACGCCGAGACGCTGACCCTCATCGCCGCCGCCATCCGCGACCACGAGCAGCTGCGCTTCGACTACCAAGGCCACGACGGCACGACAAGCACACGCGCGGCCGAACCCCACCGCCTCGTCTACACCGGCCGCCGCTGGTACCTGCTGGCCTGGGACACCGCCCGTGCCGACTGGCGCACCTTCCGCGCCGACCGCATCCGTCCCCGTACGCCGAACGGCCCCCGCTTCACTCCCCGCCGGCCGCCGAGCGATGCCGCCACCCAGGTCGTCCGCGGCGTCGGTTCGACGGCCTGGCGATACCCGGCACGCGTCCGCCTGCACGCCCCGTTGGCTCAGCTTTCCGACCTCCTGCCGCCCACCGTCGGTCTGCTGCACGACGACGGCGTGCTGGAGACGGGCGGTGAGTCGCTGCACAACCTGGCCGCCTTCCTCGGCACTCTCAACGTGCCGTTCACCGTCCTGGACCCGCCGGAACTGCGCGACCTCCTGCACTCCCTGGCCACCCGCTACGCGAACGCCTGACCACCCGCCCCTGCAGTTCAGGGGGCGACGTGACGGCGGCCCGCCCCGTCCCGCTGGGGTGGCGTGGTAGGACAGGCCCCGGCCACGTGCCCGCGGTGGGCTATCGGGTGCTTGCCGTACAGACGAGAACGCGAAAGGTCCGCGCCCCCGGGATGGGAGCGCGGACCTTTTCGGGTCAACCCAGGTCAGTGGCCGTGGCCGTGACCGTGGCCGTGACCACCGGCGGCCGGGGCCTCCTCCTCGGGCTTGTCCACCACGAGGGCCTCGGTCGTGAGCAGCATGCCGGCGATGGACGCGGCGTTCTGCACGGCCGAGCGGGTCACCTTGACGGGGTCGATGACGCCATCGGCCACCAGGTCCACGTACTCGCCGGTCGCGGCGTTGAGGCCGTGGCCGGCGGGCAGCTCGGAGACCTTGTGGGTGACGACGTAGCCCTCGAGACCGGCGTTCTCGGCGATCCAGCGGGCCGGCTCGACCAGCGCGCGGCGGACGACGCCCACACCGGTCGCCTCGTCGCCGGACAGACCGAGGTCGTCCAGGTCCTTGGAGACATGGATCAGCGCGGAGCCACCGCCGGAGACGATGCCCTCCTCGATCGCGGCGCGGGTGGCGGAGATCGCGTCCTCGAGGCGGTGCTTCTTCTCCTTGAGCTCCACCTCGGTGGCCGCGCCGACGCGCAGCACGCAGACGCCGCCCGACAGCTTGGCGAGGCGCTCCTGGAGCTTCTCGCGGTCCCAGTCGGAGTCGGACTGCTCGATGGCGAGCTTGATCTCCTTGACGCGGTCCTCGATCGCCTGCGCGTCGCCGGCGCCGTCCACGATCGTGGTGGCGTCCTTGGTGACGACGACGCGGCGGGCGGTGCCGAGCACCTCGAGGCCGACCTGGTCGAGCTTGAGGCCGATCTCCTCGCTGACGACCTGGCCGTTGGTCAGGATCGCGATGTCCTGCAGCATGGCCTTGCGGCGGTCACCGAAGCCGGGGGCCTTGACGGCCACCGAGGTGAAGGTGCCGCGGATCTTGTTGGTCACCAGGACGGCCAGGGCCTCGCCCTCGACGTCCTCGGCGATGACCAGCAGCTGCCGCTTGGTCTGGGCGATCTTCTCCAGCAGCGGCAGGAAGTCGGCGATGGAGGCGATCTTGCCCTGGTGGATCAGGATGTACGGGTCCTCGAGGACCGACTCCATGCGCTCGGGGTCGGTGACCATGTAGGCCGACAGGTAGCCCTTGTCGAACTGCATGCCCTCGGTGAACTCGAGCTCCATGCCCATGGCGTTGGACTCTTCGACGGTGATGACACCGTCCTTGCCCACCTTGTCGAACGCCTCGGCGATCAGCTCGCCGATCTTGGCGTCCTGTGCGGAGATCGTCGCGACATTGGCGATCTCCTTCTTGTCCTCGACGGGGCGCGCGACGGCCAGCAGCTTGTCGCTGACGGCCTTGGCGGCCAGGTCGATGCCGCGCTTGAGCGACAGCGGGGAAGCGCCCGCCGCCACGTTGCGCAGGCCCTCGCGGACCATCGCCTGGGCCAGGACGGTCGCGGTGGTGGTGCCGTCACCCGCGACGTCGTTGGTCTTGGTCGCCACTTCCTTGGCGAGCTGGGCGCCGAGGTTCTCGTACGGCGCCTCGAGCTCGACCTCGCGGGCGATGGTGACACCGTCGTTGGTGATCGTCGGCGCACCGAACTTCTTGTCGATGACCACGTTGCGGCCGCGCGGGCCGAGGGTCACCTTCACTGCGTCCGCGAGGGCGTTGACGCCGCGCTCGAGCGCGCGCCGCGCGTCCTCTTCGAACTCCAGGATCTTCGGCATGGGAAAAGTCCTCTCAGCGTAGAAAGCCCCGGGCACTTGCGGGCCCGGGGCTTTCTCACGGCTTACTTCTCGATGATGGCGAGAACGTCACGGGCGGAGAGCACGAGGTACTCCTCGCCGCCGTACTTGACCTCGGTGCCGCCGTACTTGCTGTAGAGGACGATGTCGCCCTCGCTGACGTCGAGCGGAATCCGCTTGTCGCCGTCCTCGTCCCAGTTGCCGGGGCCCACCGCGAGGACCTTGCCCTCCTGCGGCTTCTCCTTGGCGGTGTCCGGGATGACCAGGCCGGAAGCGGTGGTCTGCTCGGCCTCAAGCGGCTGGACCACGATGCGGTCGCCGAGCGGCTTAACGGGAACCTTAGTGGCGGTCGTCACGATCGGACCTCCCCTTCAGATTTGAATGATCTAGAAGAGGCGACCAGCTGGGCCTGCCGTCGCGGGTGTCAGACCAACCTCGTCGCACGTTGGCACTCTCAAGGTGAGAGTGCCAAAACGAAACAGTATGCAAGCAGGCCTTGCCCGTCAACACGAACCGCGCTGCTCAGCTCAGAGCGGATACGTAGGAGCCCTCGGCGAGGTCCGCCAGCGCGCCGGGCCTGCCCGGCTCCCACCCCAGTTCTTCCTTGGTACGGCGGGCGCCCGCGCGCTGGCTGAGCGCGAGAGCCTCGGCGAACGGCCCGCCGAACACCTGGGCCGCCTCCTCGACCGGCCACGGCTCGGCGCCCTCCCGCACGCCCGCCACCTTCGACGCGGCCCTCGCGATCTCGGCCACGGACACGGCCTCCTCGGCGACCCCGTGGTAGACCGCCCCCGGCCGCCCCTTCTCGACTGCGGTCACGATGAGGTCGGCCAGGTCGTCCACGTGCACGAACGTCCACGTCGGAGTCTTGTCCTCGCCCACCACGTAGGCGCCGACCCCGCGCTCGGCCGCCTGCCCGACCAGGAGCGAGACGATGCCCGCGCCCCGCCCGTGGACCACGCCGGGCCTGACCACGATCCCGCCCCTGCCGAGCACGGCCTGCTCGACCTCCGGCCGGTCGCCGACGATCGCTACCGGGTTCACGGGGCTGTCCTCCTGGCCGTCCCGCGTCGGGCCGAGCACCCACACGCCGCTGACGTAGACGATCGGCTTGCCCAGCGCCTCGACGGACGCCAGGTCATGCGCCTTGTCACCGGTGAGGACCGCCGCGTGGACGATCGCGTCGATGTCGTCGGTGACGGCGGCCTTCAGCGAGCCGAGGTCGGCCAGGTCGCCCGTGCGGACGTCCTTGACGCCCTCGATCTCGCGCTGCTGCCGTACGAGGGCCGCCACCTCGTGGCCGCGCTCGACCAGCCGCTCCACGACCGCGCCGCCGATGTACCCCGTCGCGCCCAGCACCAGAACCTTCATCGTTACCACCTCAAAAGTTTCGATATCAAAATCTTGCGTGGACACTAACACGCGCCACTGAAGACTTCAATATCGAAGTGTTTGATATCATTCCCGTCATGGAATCAGACCAGCCCACCGACGTCGTCGCCCGCCTGGTCCGTGCCTCCCGGCTGCTCGAACGGGGCCTCAAGGAGCACTTCAGCGCGCACGGGCTGGAATCATGGGAGTTCGACGTGCTGGCCACGCTGCACAGGGCCGGCGGCAACTCCTGCATGAAGGACCTGTCCAGCGCGCTCCTGCTCAGCCCCGGCGCCGGAACCAACCGCATCGACCGGCTCGTCGCCAAGGGCCTGGTCACCCGCGATCCCGCCCCCGGCAACCGTCGCATGATCATCGTCACACTGACCGAGACGGGACGCCACCTGGTCACCGGCCTGTTCGACGGCCGCGACACCACCGAGCGCGCGCTGCTGTCGGGGCTCTCGCCCGACGAACAGTCCGCCCTCCGCGACCTCCTCGGCAAACTCCTCCTCTCCCTCGACGACACGGAACCCTGCACGGCAAGGGATGACCTGCTCGCCGGCTGACCGATGCTCAACGCCCTGCACTAACGTCGTATGGCGTGGACCACGACGCCTTCCTCGAACTCCTGACACCGCGCGGGCAGAAGGCCCTCGCCGAGGCGGTCGAGCTGGCGAAGGCCGATCCGGTCGTGGCCGCGACCAGGTTGCGCAAGACCTACGACGCCGCCCTCACCTCCGCCGCCCTCACGCAGGCCAGGCTGAGGGAGCGGGGCAGGGCGAAGTTCGGTGGCGACGCGGCGCTGATGTACTTCACGCCCCACGGCGTCGAGCAGGCGACCCGGCGGGAGGTCGCCGACCATCGCGCCCGCAGGCTCGCCCACCTCATCGGCCGCCCTTCCTCCTCGTCCGACGAAACCCTCGCTCTTCAGGCCTCGCCCCAAGAGACCCCCGGAGAGCCCCTCGGTCTTCGACCCCCACCCGATGAGGCCCCTTCGCCGGGCGGAGTCGCGGGCGGGTGGGCGGGTGCGCCCGGGTGTGCGGGGCTGCGGGTGGTCGACGTGTGCTGCGGCATCGGCGGCGATCTCATCGCGCTGGCTCGCGCGGGCTGCCTCGTGGACGCGGTCGACACCGACCCGCTGACCGTCGCGGTCGCGCTGGCCAACGCCGACGCGCTGGGGCTGTCCGACAGGGTCACAGTTCGTACGGCCGACGCCGCCACGGTCATCCCCGAGGACTACGACGTCCTGTTCGCCGATCCGGCCCGCCGTACCGCCAAAGGCAGGACCTTCGACCCGAACGCCTACTCCCCCGCCTGGCCCGTCGTCCTCGACCTGCTCGACCGAGCGCCCGCCGCGTGCCTGAAGGTCGCGCCGGGGATCCCCTACGAGTTCGTGCCCGAGGGCGCCGAGGCCGAGTGGGTCTCCTTCAAGGGGGAGGTCAAGGAGGTCGCGCTGTGGACGGGCGCGCTGGCGGGCGTCGAGCAGCCGTCGGTACGGCAGGCCGGTCCCGCGAGCCCGGCCACCGCAGACCGTACCGACGCGGGCCGTACCGACGCGGGCCGTGCCGACGGCGACGCAGGCCGTACCGCTGCGGGCCTTACCGACAGCGGAGGGTTCAGCAGGAGGGCGACGCTGCTGCCCGGCGGGAGCACGCTCACCGCCACTGGCGCGCAGGCCCCCGTCGGCCCGATGGGGCGCTACGTCTACGAGCCCGACGGGGCGGCGATCCGGGCGCATCTGGTCGCCGAGGTGGCCGCGATGGTCAACGGACGGCTGGCCGACCCGATGATCGCCTACATCACCGGCGACGATGCCGTCGACACCGCATGGGCGTCCGGGTACGAGGTGGACGAAGTCATGCCGTTCTCCGTCAAAAAACTGAGAGCCGCACTCCGTGCCCGCCAGGTCGGAAACGTGACTATCAAGAAACGCGCCTCGGCGGTCGACATCGAACGCTTGCGGCGCAATTTGCGACTGTCCGGCGACAAATCCGCGGTAGTCATTCTGACCCGAATCGCGGACCACCCTTCCATGCTTATCTGCACCCCGCTCGAACTGGGCAAATGACAAATCGGGGCGTTCCATTGATAATTACGATCTTTTAAAGTCGGCGCCGAAAGATCTTGATCGAGCTACTAAGGTGGCCGGACGGGAGTTTCCCCTAACGATTCTGAATACCCACCGCTGTGCGGCAGGCCGTCGGCGAGTGAAGGAGCTATCGGTGGATCACTCCAACCACACCACCCTTCTCCAGGCAGGCAGCCAGACCGCCATCTCCGACAGGATGCGCGAGCTGCTCGCGCGGGCCGCCCAGGACCACGTCTACGAGCAGCGAACCCAGGGCGCGGTGCTCGACGAGATCCGCCAGCGGCTTGAGGGCATGGAGTGGCTGCTGCGCGAGGTCAGGGAGCGCGAGCTCGGCGGCCTCACCGGCACGCTCGAGACGGTGAGCGGCCGCCTCGACGAGATCACCACCAGGCCGCCGTCGTGGGCGGAGGGGCTGGCCCAGCACGTGGAGGCGGTGCGCGACCACGTCGACGCCGTCGGCGAGCAGGTCGGCACCGTCGACGCCCGCGTCGAGTCGGTCGGCGAGCGGGTCAAGCCGGTGTCCGAGCTGCCCAGCCTCCGGGCCGATGTCGGCACCGTGAGCGAGAGCCTCGACGAGGCGCTCAGGCGGATCGAGTCGGTCATCACGAGCACCGACGGCATCGCCAAGCGCCTCGGCGACTTCACCAGCAAGCTCGGCCAGCTCAACGCCAGCATGGAGGCCGCGGCCAACCGCTTCACCAGGCTCGACAAGTCCATGGCCGAGCTCACCTCCCGCACCGACCGCATCGAGAGCGGCGTCAAGGGCATGCCGGAGATGTTCGAGGCGAAGCTCAAGGCGGTCGACGGGTCGCTGGCCGCCTCGACCGAGCTGCTGTCGGCAGCGATCGAGGAGGTCGCCGCCAAGGTCGACACCGCCGAGACCCACCTCACGGGCCGCCTCGACGGCGTCGACAGCAGGGTCGACCGCGTCGACGGCCGGCTCATCGCCGTCGACAACCGGCTGACCAGCGTCGACGGCCGCATCGAGACCGCCGACGAGTGCCTGGCCGACATCGACACCCGGCTCGACGGCATCGACGGCCGCCTCGGCGGGCTCGACTCCCGTCTCGTCGGCGTCGACCAGCGGCTCGGCACCCTCGACGGCCACCTGGGCCGCCACGACGACCGCTTCGACGGGCTCGACGGGCGCGTCGACGGCCGGTTCACCGCGCTCGACGAACGCATGGCGGGCGCGGCCGGTCAGCTCGCCGAGACCGCCACCCGCACCGAGGGGCGCTTCAACGACCTCGACACCCACCTCGACACACTCGACGAGCGGCTGGCCGAGGTCGAGGAGCGGGTCGTCACCAGGTTCGACGGCGTCGACGCCACGCTCACCGGCCTGTCCACCACCGCCGACAAGGCGGGCGAGCACCTGGAGGCCATCGACGACCGCGTGGAGGCCGTCAACCAGCGGGTGGGTCAGCTGCCCGTCACGCTCGGCATCAGCGAGCGGGTCGGCGAGCTGCTCGACACCCAGACGATCGCGCACGTCAAGCGCCTCGACGCCATCGACGAGCGGCTGACCGCCGCTGCCGCCACCCTTGCCGACGCCGTCGCCGCCCGCCCCGACCGGGTGGAACTGGCCGAGAGCGTCACGGGCATCGTCGAGCCGGCCACGACCGACCTGACCAAGCGGCTCGGCGCACTGGAGGAGACGATGCTCGCCCTGGCCGAGGCCCTCCTGCGGCCGAGCCGCAACCCGAAGGACTAGCTGGCGAGAGACGCACAGGCCCCCGCACACCGGTTGTCGGTGTCCGGGGGCCTCCGCGTCTCAGCAACCTGGCGTCTCCGAAGGGCCGAGGTATCCCGAGCCCGAGGGGCTCGCGGTTAGCGGGTCAGGCGCAGGGTGACCAGCTCGAACGGCCGCAGCCGCAGGGACACCGTGTCCCCCTCGTGCCGCCGCTCGGCGATCGGCCGCTCCAGCAGGTCCGTCGCCGTGACGCCGGTGATCGGGAAGCCTGCCGTCAGCGTCGCCCGTGCCCTGCCGCCGTGCGCCTCGTGGAACCGTACGATCACATCGCCGCTCCCGTCGTCGGCCAGCTTGACCGCGGTCACCACCACCGCCTCGTTGTCGATCGTGACCAGCGGGGCGACCTCGGCGGCACCGGGCAGCGTCCGCTCGGGCAGGTTGATGAAGTATCCCTCGCGGACCGCGTCGCCGATCGTCGCGCCCGGCACGAGCGCGTGCCGGAACCGGTGCACGCCCTGGTCGGTCTCGGGGTCGGGGAAGCGGGGGGCGCGTAGCAGCGAGGCCCGCAGCGTGGTGGTCGTCCCCGAGTCGGTGGCGCGGACCGTGCGGGTCACGTCGTGGCCGTAGGTGGAGTCGGTGACCAGGGCGACGCCCCAGCCGGGCTCCTCCAGGTGCACGAAGCGGTGGTTGCACGCCTCGAACTTGGCCGCCTCCCAGCTCGTGTTCGTGTGGGTGGCCCGGTGGGCGTGGCCGTACTGGCTCTCGGCGGCGTACCGCTCGGCGTGCACGTCCAGCGGGAAGGCCAGTTTGAGGAACTTCTCGGTCTCGTGCCAGTCGACCTCGGTCGTGATGTCGAGCCGCTTGGCTCCGGGCGGCAGGCTGAGCTCCTGGGTCACCTTCGAGTGGCCGAACGAGCGCGTCACGCGCACCGAGCCGGGCGTCGCGCCTGGTGTCACCTCGTCGGCGGCCACCAGGTCGGTGACGGTGTTGCGGTAGAACTCGTCGACGTCCCAGGCGTCCCACATGTTCGGGAAGTCGGGGTGGATCTGCAGCAGGTTCGCCGCCTGGCCGGGGGCGACGGTCTCGCGGTCGGCGGTCAGGTCGTGGACCGACCTGACGAGGCCGTCCCCGTCGATCTCCACGCGGAGCAGACCGTTGTCGAGGACGTATCCGCCTCCGTCCCGAGGTCGGAGGTCGGTGCCGCCGTCGGCGGGAACGGCGCGGGCGCCGCCCGCGCTGACGCCGCGGCGGGTGTGCGGGGCGGCGTTGAAGACGAGCCGCGTTCCGGCCGCGGGCTCACCGGCCAGGGCGCGCTGCGCCGCGTCGATGATGCCGTTCAGTTCCTCCGCCACGGCCGCGTACGTCTTCTCGGCCTCGCGGTGCACCCAGGCGATGGACGAGCCGGGCAGGATGTCGTGGAACTGGTGGAGCAGCACCGTCTTCCAGATGCGGTCGAGCTGCTCGTGCGGGTACGGGTGCCCGGCCCTGACGGCGGCGGTCGCGGCCCACAGCTCGGCCTCGCGCAGCAGCGACTCGCTGCGCCGGTTGCCCTGCTTGGTCTTGGCCTGGCTGGTGAGCGTGGCGCGGTGCAGTTCGAGGTAGAGCTCGCCGACCCAGACGGGCGGGTTGGGGTATTCGGCCTCGGCCTTGGCGAAGAAGTCGGCGGGCGTCTCCCAGGTGACGGTGGCCGAGCCCTCCAGGTCCCGCATCCTGGCCGCCTTGGCGACCATCTCGCGGGTGGTGCCGCCGCCGCCGTCGCCCCAGCCGGTGGGGGCGAGGGAGTGCCGGGCGACGCCCTTGTCCTTGAAGTTGCGCGCCGCGTGGGCGATCTCGCTGCCCTTCATCGAGCAGTTGTAGGTGTCGACGGGCGGGAAGTGGGTGAAGATCCGGGTGCCGTCGATGCCCTCCCACAGGAAGGTGTGGTGCGGGAACTTGTTGGTCTGGCTCCACGAGATCTTCTGGGTGAGCAGCCGCTTCGATCCCGCGGCCTTGATGATCTGGGGCAGGCCTGCCGCGAAGCCGAACGTGTCGGGCAGCCACACCTCGTCGTTCTCGATGCCGAACTCGTCCAGGAAGAACCGCTTGCCGTGCACGAACTGGCGGGCCATCGCCTCGGAGCCCGGCATGTTGGTGTCGGATTCCACCCACATGCCGCCGGTGGGAACGAAACGTCCGGCGGCCACCGCCTTGGTCACCCTGGCCCAGACCTCGGGCCGGTGCTCCTTCACCCAGGCCCACTGCTGCGCCTGCGACATGGCGAAGACGAAGTCGGGCTCGTCCTCCAGCAGCGCGGTCATGTTGGAGGTGGTGCGGGCCACCTTGCGGACGGTCTCGCGCAGCGGCCAGAGCCAGGCCGAGTCGATGTGGGCGTGGCCGACGGCGCTGATCCGGTGCGCGGACGGCTGCGCGGGCGTGGAAAGGACTCCGGCGAGCCGTTCGCGGGCGGCGGCCGCGGTGCCGTTCACGTCCTGCAGGTCGACCGCGTCGAGCGCCTTGTCGACGGCGCGCAGGATCTCCCAGCGGCGGGCGCCGTCGACCGGCAGCTCCCGCATCAGCTCGCCGAGCACCTCCAGGTCGATCACCAGCTGCCAGACGGTCTCGTCGAAGACGGCCAGGTCCATGCGGGCCAGCCGGTACTGCGGCGCGCTGCCCGCCGTCTCCTTGTCGCCGAGCGTGGTCGGCAGGAAGGGGTGGTAGTCGAGGATGACGGGATTGGACGCCGCCTCGATGTGCAGCCGTACCTCCTCGCCGCCCTCGACGGGCGCGCCGACGCGGATCCACTGGTTGCGCGGGTTGAGCCCCTTCACCGGCGTGCCGTCGGGACGGTAGACGAGGCCCTCGCACTGGAAGCCGGGCATGTTCTCGTCGAACCCGAGGTCGAGGATGGCCTCGACGCTCCTGCCCGCCCACTCCACCGGCACCGTGCCGGTGACGGTGAACCAGCTGGTGCCCCAGGGAGCGCCCCACTGGTCGCCGACCGCGATGGACTCGGGTACGGCCGACAGCCCCTCGGCGACCGGGACGGGCTCGCCGGGCGCGTGCCAGACGGCCACGTCGAGCGGCACCGAGGCGGGGTAGACGGCCGGGCGGATGCGCTCGTCGAGGACGCGCTTGAGGCGGGCTTCGACCAGATCGCGGTCGTCATGCATGGGGGTACTCCCTGGTGAGGTGGACCGTCATCCCTTGATCGCGCCTTCTTCGACGCCTCTGAAGAAGAATCGCTGGAGGGACGCGAACACGATCACGATCGGCACGAAGGAGATCATCGTGCCGGCCGCGATGAGCCGGGGGTTGGAGGTGAACGTGCCGTTGAGGTACTGCAGGCCGACGGTGAGGGTGTAGTTCTCGGGGTTGGTCAGGACGATGAGGGGCCAGAGGAAATCATCCCAGGCGCCGATGAAGGCGAAGATGGTGATGACGCTGAGCATGCCGCGCACGTTCGGCAGGCCGATGTGGCGCAGCCGTTGCCAGGCCGTCGCGCCGTCGATGATGGCGGCCTCGTCCATCTCCGGGGGGATCGCCTGGAACGCGGTCCGCATCAGCAGGACGTTGAGCATGCCGATGGCGCCCGGCAGGGCCACGCCCAGGAGGGTGTCGGCCAGGCCGAGGCTGCGGACGGTGACGTACTGGGAGATGATCGTCACCTCGCCGGGCAGCACGAGCGTCGCCAGAAAGAGGCCCAGCAGCAGCTTGGCGCCCCTGAAGCGGAGCTTGGCCAGGGCGTATCCGGCGATGGTGGCGCCGACGGCGTTCCCCGTGATCACGATGGCGGCCACGATCAGCGAGTTGACGGCGTAGGACCACACGGGGATGGTGTCGGCCACCTTGGCGTAGTTGTCGAGCGTCGGCTGCTGGGGCAGGAAGCTCGGCGTCTGCGTGTAGATGTCCTCGGTCACGCTCTTCAGCGAGGTGGACAGCTGCCACAGGAACGGGGCGACCGTCAGCACCAGCACGAACAGCAGCAGCGTGTAACGCAGGACCTTCTCGCCGGTGGTGATCGTGTTGAAGCCGCCGCGCCGGGCCGGCCTGGCATGCGTCGCCACCTCAGGCCGCCTTCCTGTTGAGCCGCAGGAGCAGGAGCATCGGGCCGATCGTGATGACCAGCAGGACGATGCTGAGCGCCGAGGCGTAGCCGAGATGGCCGTTGAAGCCGCGGCTGTACATCTGGATGAGCATCACGACCGACATGTCACGGCCTCCGGGGCCGCCGGTGCCGTTCGAGAGCACGTAGAGCTCGGAGAAGACCCTGAGCGCGGAGACCGAGACCAGCACCGAGACCAGGAGCATCGTGTTGCGGACGCCGGGCACGGTGACGCTCCAGAACCGGCGCACCGGGCCCGCGCCGTCGACCGCGGCGGCCTCGTGCAGCTCACGCCTGACGTTCCCGAGAGCCGACAGATAGATGATCATGTAGTAGCCGAGCCCCTTCCAGATGGTCAGGCTGATCGCGCTGAACAGCAGCAGCCACCGATCGGTCAGGAACGGCACTGGCGCCGCGATGACGCCGAGCCACTGCGCGAAGCCGTTCACCAGGCCGCGGTCGTTGAGCATCCAGCCCCAGATCAGCGCGACCACCACGGCGGAGGCCACCACGGGGGTGTAGAAGGCCGTGCGGAAGAACATGATGCCGGGCAGCTTCTTCTCCACCAGGATCGCGATCAGCAGCGGCAGCATCGTCAGCACCGGCAGGCAGACCAGCATGAACACGATGCTGTTGAGCAGCGCGTCGGCGAGCTGGTCGTCGTCCAGCACCCGCTCGAAGTTCGCCAGGCCGGTGAAGCGCCCGCCGCCCAGCGGTTTGGCGTTGGTGAACGCCAGGACCACCGTGTTGATCGACGGCCAGACGTTGAACACGAACAACCAGAGCGCGGCGGGCGCCACCAGCAGCCAGGGTGTGAACCAGCGTCGATGGGTCATCAGTTCTTGAGGAGCTCGTCGCACTTGGCCTTGGCGGCGTCGAGGGCCTCCTTGGAGGAGATCTCCCCGCTGATCGCGAGCGCGATCTGCTGTCTGATGAACTTGCTCATCGCGTCGGTGACCTCGACCGGCTGCTTGATCTTGGCCTGCGCGAGCGAGGCGAACGCGATGACCTTGGCGTCACCGGCGTTGGTGCCGTCGCTCTTGCTGAAGAACGGGTCGTTGGCCGAGGCCTTGGTGCTCGGGAAGATGCTCACCAGGTGGGCGAAGGCCGCCTGGTTCTCCGGGCTGGTCACCCAGCGGGCCAGGGCGATGGCCGCGGGCGCGTTCTTGGTCTGCTTGGAGACCGACAGGCCCTGCACGTACAGCGGCGGCGCGCCCATCGCGGTCGAGGGCACCACCTTGGGCGCGAGCGTCGGGTTGTCGACGGCCAGGCTGGTGATGTGATTGGCACCGGCGGTCGTCCAGGCCACCGTGCCCTCGTTGAACAGCTTGGCGTTGCCCGCGTACGAGTCGGTCAGCACGTCACGCGGCAGCAGGCCCTCCTTGAAGGCGTCGCGGTACTTGTCGAGCAGCGCGGCGGCCTCCGGCGTGTTGAAGGTGAAGCTCTTGCCGTCGTCGGCCATCAGCTTCACCCCGGCGTCGGCCAGGTCGCCGAGCTCGGGCCTGCGGCTCATCAGGTAGACCTTGCCGCCGGACTTCTCCTTGACGGTCCTGGCCTGGGCGACGAGCTCGTCGAAGGTGGCCGGCGGCTTCTTCGGGTCGAGGCCGTACTTGGTCATCAGCTCGGAGTTCCAGTAGTTGACGTCCGTGTTGAGGTACCACGGGTAGCCGAAGACGCCCTGGTAGCCGCGGAAGGTGTAGGCGTCGACGCCTCCGGCGACGTACTCGTCGGACAGCTTCTTGTCAGCCTGGGAGACGTCGAGCAGCATGCCCTGCTTGACCAGCGGGAGCGCGAAGTCCGGCGGGAGGTTGGTGACGTCGGGCAGGGTGCCGCTGGCGGCCTGGCTCAGCACCTTCTCGGAGTAGGCGTCGGCGGGCTGGTCGAGCCATTCGACCTGGACGCCGGGGTACTTCTTCTCGAAGGCGTCGATGACGCCCTGCACGTACGTGGTGAACTTGGGCTTGAGCGCCCACGTCTGCAGGCTGACCTTGCCCTTCACCTCTCCCGTGGCGTTCGCGCTCGGCGCCGCCGCCTGCGGCTCCTGCTCGCCCAGCCCGCAACCCCCGGCTACCATCGTGGCCACCACGGCCAACCCTGCCCAGTACCTTCGCATGACGTCTCCTTCGGCCACTAAACCGCTCTAGTTGCGGGACTATCCCCCCGGGTAGACTTTCGTGTCAATAGATGAGATGAACTCGTGAAGGAGTCATGCGTGGGCCGACCGACGATCGCCGACATCGCGGAGCGGGTCGGGGTGTCCAAGGGGGCGGTGTCGTTCGCGCTCAACGGGCGTCCCGGGGTCGCCGAGGCGACGCGGGCCCGCATCCTCCAGGTGGCCAAGGAGATGAACTGGCGTCCGCACAGCGCCGCCAGGGCACTGGGCGGCGCGCGGGCCGAGGCGGTCGGGCTGGTGATCGCCAGGCCCGCCAGCACGCTGGGCGTCGAGCCGTTCTTCGCCCAGCTCCTGTCCGGCCTGCAGGCCGGGCTGTCGGCGCAGTCGGTGGCGATGCACCTGCTGATCGTCGAGGACGTCGAGGCGGAGATGGAGATCTACCGCGACTGGGCCTCCGCCCACCGGGTCGACGGCTTCATCGTGGTCGACCTCAAGGTCAGCGATCCCAGGATCGAGGTGCTTGAGGAGCTCGGCGTGCCCACCGTGGTGCTGGGCGGCCCCGGCCGGCACGGCTCGCTGTCCAGCGTGTGGGCCGACGACAGGGAGGCGATGCTGTCGGTCGTCGAGTACCTCGCCGCGCTCGGCCACCGCCACCTGGCCCACGTCGCCGGGCTGCCCGCCTTCCGGCACACCCAGCGCCGCATGCGCGCGCTGCGCGACTCGGCGCGACGTCTTGAGCTGGCCGAGGCCGTGTCACTGGCCACCGACTTCAGCGACTCGGAGGGCGCCGCCGCGACCAGGACGCTGCTGTCCCGCGCCCGCAGGCCCACCGCGATCATCTACGACAGCGACGTGATGGCGCTGGCGGGGCTGGGCGTGGCGGGCGAGATGGGGGTACGGGTGCCGGACGAGCTGTCGATCGTGGCCTTCGACGACTCGGTGCTGACCAGGATCGCGCACCCGGCCATCACCGCGCTCTCGCGCGACACCTTCGCGCTGGGCGGCCAGGTGGCCGAGGCCATGCTGGCGCTGATCGCCGCCCCGCAGGCGCGGCGCGACCTCAGGACGGCCACCCCTCGGCTGGTCGTCAGGCGGAGCACGGCGGCTCCCGGGGCTTGGCAAGAGTGACTAAATCGGTTTAGGGTCCGGGCAGATCGACTCACCGCTCGGAGGACGCGTGCCCGTGCCCCACCCCATCCGTTTCGGCGCCAACTACGTGCCCTCCGCAGGCTGGTTCCACAGTCAGCTCGACCCCTCGCCTGACGCCGTCCGCCGCGACTTCGAGGACCTCGCCGGGATCGGGCTCGACCACGTCCGCGTGTTCCCGATCTGGCCGTGGATCCAGCCGAACCGCACGCTGATCAGGCAGCGCGGGATCGACGACCTGCTCCGGCTGATCGACCTGGCCGCCGAGTTCGACCTGGCCGTGGCCGTCGACCTGCTGCAGGGGCACCTGTCCAGCTTCGACTTCCTGCCGTCGTGGGTGCTGACCTGGCACGAGCGCAGCCTCTTCACCGACCCCGACGTCCGCGACGGCATCGCCGCCTACGCCGACCGGCTCACCCGCGCCGTGGCAGGCCGCGACAACGTCTTCGCCGTGACGCTCGGCAACGAGGTCAACAACCTCTACCCGGCCAACCCGACCACCCCGGAGGCGTCGACTCGATGGGCCGCCGAGCTGATCGACGTCGTCCGGTCGGCGGCGCCCCACCTGCTGGCCCTGCACTCGCTGTACGACGCCACCTGGTACGAGCCCGACCACCCGTTCCACCCCGCCGACAACGTCGACCTCGGCGACCTGACGACGGTCCACTCGTGGGTGTTCAACGGCGTCTCGGCCATCGACGGCCCGCTCGGCCCCGCCACCGTCACCCACGCCGACTACCTGGTCGAACTCGCCGCCGCCACCTCGCTCGACCCGGCCCGCCCGGTCTGGCTGCAGGAGGTCGGCGCGCCCCGCCCCGACATCCCCGAGGCCGACGCTCCCGCGTTCGTGCGCGGCATGCTCGACGCCGTCACCGTGAACCCGGCGCTGTGGGGCGTCACCTGGTGGTGCTCCCACGACCTCGACCGCGCTCTGGCCGACTTCCCCGAGCGCGAGTACGACCTCGGCCTGTTCACCGTCGACCACCGGGCCAAGCCCGCCGCCGAGGAGCTGGCCGCCGTCATCAAGGAGCAGCGCCGTACCGCCGTGGACAGGCCCGCGCTGGTGTGCGGCGTCGACCTGCGCTCCGCGCCCGAGCGCAGGGCCGAGGTCGCCCCCGGCAGCGCCTTCCACACCGAGTGGGTACGGCTGCGCCAGGCCGGACCGCTGGCCATCGTCACCGCCGACCGCGCCGCCGACACCGCTCATCTCAACGCTCGGGGGATCACCACCGTCCTGGCCCAGGCCTGAGAGAAGGAGATCAGATGCGACGGACGTTATTACCCCTGCTGTGCGGGGCCCTCACCGCGACGGCCCTCGTCGTCGCGGCCCCCGCACAGGCCGACCCCACCCCTGCCGCCTCCCCCTCCGCCGACTCCACGTCGGCCGGACCCGACGCTTCCTCCGTGAGCAGGCGGGCCGCCGTCGGCGGTGGCGACCAGCCGTACGCCTCCTACTGGCACCCGAGCACCATCCTCGGCTGGGACCCCGCGACCGACCCCGACGCCCGCTTCAACCGCTCGCGGGTGCCGCTCAGGCCCCGGGCCTCCGACCCGGCGCTGAAGGCCAACGCGAACGCCCGCGCCGGCGAAGGCCGCGTCGCCTCGCTGGTGTCGTTCGGCCCCACCTCGGGCAACCCCTCCCAGGGCGCGCTCGACCCCAACTACTACGCCTTCACCCACTGGCAGTACGTCGACACGCTGGTGTTCTGGGGCGGCTCGGCAAGCGAGGGCCTCATCCTCGCCCCCAACGCCACCGTGATCGACGCCGCCCACCGCAACGGCGTCAAGGTCTACGGCACCGTCTTCTTCCCGCCCACCGCCTACGGCGGGCAGATCCAGTGGGTGCGCGACTTCGTCACCAAGTCGGGCTCCTCCTACCCGGTCGCCGACAAGCTCGTCCAGGTCGCCCGGCACTACGGCTTCGACGGCTGGTTCATCAACCAGGAGACCGCCGGCGGCGACGCCGCCCTGGCGACCGAGCTGCGGTCCCTGATGAAGTACGCCAGGGGCAAGGGCCCGGTCGAGTTCATGTGGTACGACGCGATGACCGAGAGCGGCTCCATCTCCTGGCAGGACGCGCTCACCACGGCCAACGACGCCTTCCTGTCCGACCCCGCCAGGGTGTCCGACTCGATGTTCCTCGACTTCGGCTGGAGCGCGGGCGACCTGACCTCCTCCCGCGACCTGGCCCGGTCGCTCGGCCGTGACGAGCACGAGCTGTACTCCGGCATCGACACCGAGGCCAACGGCTACAACACCGGCGTGGCATGGGACGCGGTGTTCCCCGCAGGGCAGCCGCACGTCACCTCGCTCGGCATCTACCGCCCCGAATGGACGTGGAAGTCGTCGACGGGGCCCGCCGACTTCCGTACCAAGGACTCGCGCTTCTGGGTGGGCGCCAACGCCGACCCGTCCAACACCTCGACGTCGTCGGCGTGGAAGGGCCTGGCCCACTACATCGCCGAGTCGACCGCCGTCACCGCCAAGCCGTTCGTGACCGGCTTCAACACCGGGCACGGCGACTTCTACAACGTCGGCGGCGTCCGCGTGCGCGACGGCGGCTGGAACAACCTGTCGCTCCAGGACGTGCCGCCCACCTACCAGTGGATCGTCTCGTCCACCGGCACCAAGCTGACCCCCTCCCTCGACTACGGCGACGCCTACGAAGGCGGTTCGTCGCTGCGCCTCACCGGCCGCCTCGACGCGACCAACACGGTGCGCCTCTACCAGACCCGCCTGCCGGTGGCCGCCGACACCAAGCTGTCCGTCGTGGTCAAGACCCCGGCCGCGGGCGCCACGAACCTGAAGGCCGCCGTCGCGTTCACCGACGCGCCGACCGCCTTCACCACGATCGACCTCGGCTCCACCAGCGGCACCGGCTGGGAGCGCAAGACCCTCAACCTGTCCGCCCACGCGGGCAAGACGATCGCGCAACTCGGCCTCCAGGCCGCCGGCAGCGCCGACTCCTACGACATCCGCGTCGGCCAGCTCGCCGTCTACGACGGCACGGTCGACACCGTCGCCGCCCCGACCGGGGTGAACGTCCTCGGCGCCACCGACGTGTCCGCCACCCGCAAGTCGCTCCGCCTGTCCTGGACGGGTACGGCCCAGGCCCACCACTACGACGTCTACCGCCGCAACCCCGACAGCACCCGCACCTACCTGGGGGCGACGCCGAACGACGCCTACTTCGTACCGCAGCTCGACCGGAACGGCACCGAGACCACCACGACGATCGAGGTGGAGGCCGTCGGCGCCGAATACGGCCGCTCGACCGCCGCCACGACCACCGTCTCCTGGTCCGGCACCCCGCCGACCGACACCAACCACGCGCTCAACCGCCCGGCCACCGCCTCCAGCCAGTGCAATGCGAACGAAGGCCCGGCCAAAGCCGTCAACGGCACCGTGAACGGCGGCAACACCGACAAGTGGTGCGCGCTGACCGCCACCAAGTGGCTGGAGGTCGACCTCGGCGCGGCCAAGTCGCTCAACCGGTTCGTCGTCAAGCACGCCCAGGCCGGCGGGGAGTCGTCGAGCTGGAACACCCGCGACTTCACGATCCAGGTGCGTGCGACGACGTCCGACGCGTGGACCACGGCCGTGACCGTCACCGGCAACACCGCGGCCACCACCACGCACCCGGTCACGGTGAACGGCCGGTACGTCCGGCTGACGATCACCAAACCCACGCAGAACTCCGACCCGGCCGCCCGAATCTACGAGTTCGAGGCCTGGGGAAGCTGAGCCGCACCACGCTCGGGGAGGCCGGGTGCGGCCACCCCGAGCGGTCCTTGACCCCGGCGCCGCCACCGCCTGATGATCAACGATATGTTCCCGCGCCCGAGCGTCATTGCGGCCGGGCTGATCACGCTCGCGCTCGTCAGCGCCTGCGGCGACCGGCCCGCCATCGAACGCGTCTCTCTCGACTTACCCGATCCCGCGACACTCTCGCCTGCGATCTCGCCATCCATGGGCGCGTCGCCTCTCGTCTCACCGTCCAGGCTCGCGACCACCTTCACCTCCCCGCCCGCCACGGCCGTTCCGCCGTCGCACCTGACGAACGTCCCGCCGCCGTCACCCCCGGCGGCGATCCCCTCCCTGCCCTCGACCGGCCCGCCGCGTTTCGTCGTGACAGCGCGCGTGCCGATCGCCCGCTTCCACGGGAGGTCCAAGACGGCCGCCGCCTTCATCCCGGTGCTGCCTGCCGTACACGACGCCACGACGGGAAAGCGCATCGCCGGCATCCGGCTGCCGCAAGGCGTGGACAGCTCCTGGCAGCTCGTGGCCTCCGCGCCGGACAACCGCACCTTCCTGCTGTCCGGCTGGACCGGCCCCGACACTCCCATCCGGTTCTTCCGCGTCCGACTGTCCGAGGACGGACGGCCCGGCGAGCCCGAACTCGTACCCGGATTCGACAGTGACGGCCAGAACCCCGGCAGCGCTCTCGCTCTCAGCCCTGACGCCACCAAGCTCGCCTACGCAGGCATCCTCTTGGGTGGAGGCGCCAGGGTGTCGGTGGTCGACCTCGCCACCGGAACCCGCCGCGACTGGGACACGCGGGCGTCCACCATGGTGTCCGGGCTGGCCTGGGCACCTGACGGGGAGCGGCTCGCGTTCGCGGCGGGCGGCTGGGGGCTGGGCGTCCTCGATCCGGCCGACCCCGGATCCGACCTGCTCGCCGCCACCCGTCTGGTCAAACACGGGCATGGCCTGCAGTCACCGCATGCGGTGGCCTACACCCCCGACGGCACGGCCCTGATCTATTCGGTGGGCCACGCCATCGAACGCATTCCGCTCCCTGGCGGTACGGCGCCGCAGGTCCTGGCCACGCTGACGCTGCCCTCTGACGCGTCGGCGACCATCAGGTTCAGCCTTGACGGCACCGGCAGGTACCTGCTCACCGCGCACGGATGGCGTCTCTACCGGGTGGACCTCGAAAACGGCTCGACCACGTCGATGCCGATAGAGGCCGACGAGGGCCTTCCCCCCAACGCCGCCTGGTGAAGGGCCCGCGCGAGGAGAGCCGAACGGCTGCGCAGCGCCCGCCTCCTCGGTGGGAGGTCCCGCCCTGGAACGGCTGCGCACCGCCCGCCTCCTCGGCGGGAGGTCCCGCCCTCCGGCCTACTCGGCTGAGGCATGAGACCGGGCGCACCGGCGTGTCGGCCTACCGGCTCCCGAGTTGCCGCAGCGCCTGCTCGGATGCCGAGCCCGGCTCGGCGGCGAACAGGTCCAGCCCGCAGCACGACGGCTCGTCCGGCAGCGCGACGAGCTCACCGTGCAGAGTCAGTTCGCCCACGACCGGGTGGTGCAGCACGTACGTCCGGTTCCTGACCTGCGCGACCGGGTGCTCCGCCCACATCCGCGCGAAGTCCGCGCTCAGCTCCCGCATGTGGTCGATGTGCGCCGCGAGTCCGGAATCCCCGCGATAGCGCCCGAGCAGAACGCGTAGATGCGCCACGTGCTCGCGTGCCGCCCGCGCCCAACCCGTGCGGTGCAGCTCGCGCAGGTAGGGCTCGGTGAACAGCAGGTGCGAGAGCGTGCGGCGGCTGTCCGGCAGCGCGGGGAAGTCGCCGAACACCGCCACGGCGAGCTGGTTCCGCCGACGATCTGCGTGTGCCGGCCGACCAGCAGCGCCGGCATCATCACGAACGACTCCAGCACGTAGCGCAACCCCGCAGGCACCTGCGACGGGGCCGCGGCCTCGGCACACGGCCGGGGAGGCCGCGCGATCCGGTGCAGGTAGGCCGATTCGTCGGTGTCCAGCCGCAGCGCCGTACCGATGGCGGTCAGGACCTCGTCCGAAACGCTGTCCGCCTTGCCCTGTTCCAGACGCGTGTAGTGGGCGATGCTCACGCCCGCCAGCCGGGCCAGCTCCTCACGCCGCAAGCCTGCGACCCGGCGCACTCCTCCGTAGTCGCGCAGCCCGACGTCCTCTGGGCGCAGGCGGGCACGGCGTGACTTGAGGAACTCGCTCAGCTCGGTCCGGTCGTCCACGCGGCAACCCTACGCCCGGGCACGCGGCGGGTGATCACGCCGTGAGTACGCAGAATGCGGGCCTGGTCGGGCGGCCGCGGCGGCTCCACGCTGTCAGAGCCACCCACGCGCGAGCGCCGCTCGCCGGCTCTTGTCGCAGCATCCACACGGCATCCACACGAACGCTCTTGTCGCGGCATCCACACGAACGAACGGAGACAAGCCGTGCCCCTAACGCTCGGAATCATCGGCAGCGGAATGATCGGTTCTGCCGTTGCCCGCCTGGCCGTCGCGGCAGGCCTTGAGGTTGTCCTCAGCAATACGCGAGGCCCTGAAACGCTCACTGATCTTGTCGCTGACCTGGGCGGGCGTGCCCGAGCGACCACACCGGCCGAAACGGCACGCGCCGGGGACCTGGTGGTCGCGGCCATCCCGCTGAAGGCCTGCGAGCAGCTTCCCGCTGACGCTCTGGCCGGCAAGACGGTGCTGGATACGGCGAACTACTACCCCGAGCGGGACGGCCACCTGGCCGAACTGGACGCGGGCGAGCTGACTTCCAGCGCTCTGATGCAGCACCACCTCGCGGGCTCCCAGGTGGTCAAGGCGTTCAACACCATCACCCCGCACCAGCTGTTCTCCCTCGCCCGGCCCGCGGGTGCGCCGGACCGCAGTGCCCTGCCCATCGCCGGCGACGACGCGGAGGCCAAGGCAGCGGCCACTCGGCTGTTGGACGTCCTCGGTTATGACGTGGTGGACATCGGCAGGCTCGCCGACAGCTGGCGCAGCGAACCGAACACGCCGGTGTACATCCAGCCCTACCTTGGTGAAGTGCCCAAGATGAACGTTGCGGCATTCCTCCGCTGGACTCTCCAGACACCCGGCATCGCCGTTCCCGCAGCGCAGGTCCGTGAGCTCGTCGAGACCGCGGTTCGCCTGCCGGCAGGCGAGGCCAGGCTCCCGAGCGACGACTGACAGAGATGATGTAGGGGAGCACCTCCCGCCAGGGCCTGACCCAACGACTGACTGACTCTGGAACCCGGCCGGGTCACCGGCAACGTGTCTCATACGGTGGCCCGTCCTTCGTCGCGGCTCGCACGTGCCTCGAGGACGGGCCGCTGTCTACCTCAGCCCCCCGAGGTTGGGATGTCGCCGTAGGACTCCAGCAGGGTAGACAGCGCCGCGACCAGCAGCTCGCGATCTTCGGGGCCCAGGGCTTGGAGCAGGCGGGCCTCGTTGGCGATGTGCAGCGGCAGGACGCGGTCGATGACCTCCAGGCCGTGATCGGTGAGGCGGATCCTGACCGAGCGGCGGTCCACCTCGTCGCGGACCCGGATGACCAGGCCCTTGTCCTGCATCCGGTCCACCCGCAAGGTGATCGCCCCGGTGGTGACCAAGGAAGTCTTGAGGAACGCGCCCGCTGTCAGCTCGTAGGGCGCGCCGGATCGCCGCAGCGTGGACAGCACGTCGAACTCGCCGGGCTCCAGGCCGTGCCCGGCCAGGAAGTCTTTGATCTCCTTGTCCCACATGCGGGAGATCCGCATGATCCGGCCGACGACGCCGATCGGCCAGAAGTCGATGTCGGGTCGCTCGCGCCGCCACTGCTCCAGCACCGAGGCCACTGCGTCGGCCATGGACCACCCTCCTCACATTTAGGCGAGCGCTCATTAAGTTGACACTCGCACAAGTGCTGATTATCTTAGCGCTCATCTTATCGAGCTGACTCAATGAGTGGTGGTTGTCATGCCTTTCACCTCAGTCCGCAACACCGACGTCCACTACGAAGTCGATGGACAAGGACCCGGCCTGGTGCTGGTCCACGGCACCGGCGGCGACGCCGAGAAGGTCTTCGGCAACGTCGTGGAGCACTTCACGCCTATCAGGACCGTCGTGCGACCCAACTTCAGCGGCAGCGGGCAGACCGCCGACGACGGCGGCGAGCTGAGTGTCGACCTGATCGCCGACCAGGTCACCGCGGCCACCCGTGCCGCGGTGGACGGCCCGGTGGACCTGCTCGGCTTCTCCCTCGGTGCCGTCGCCGCAGCCGCGGTCGCCGCGACCCATCCGGACCTGGTGCGCAGCCTGATCCTGGTGGGCGGCTGGGCCCACTCCACCGGCCCCCGCGACCAGTACTACTTCCAGACCTGGGCCAAGCTCCTCGAGACCGACCGTGAGCTGCTCAAGCGCTTCTCCGCCCTGACCGGCTTCAGCGCCGCCGCCCTGGACCGCTTCGGCCACGAGGGACTCGCCCACTCCCTGGCCGACGCCTGGCCACCCCCCAGCATCGGGCGTCAGATCGAACTGGGCGCCAAAGTGGACCTCCGCGCCCTTCTCCCCAAGATCACATCCCCTACGCTGGTGATCGGGTTCGCCGAGGACAACATGATCCCCATCGAGGGCTCCCGCCAGCTGAGCGCCGCGATCCCCGGCAGCCGCCTGGTGGAGGTTGAGGGCGAGGGCCACATGGACTGGTTCGCCGACCCCAGCGGGCTGGTCAAGCTGACCCGCGAATTCATCGACGGCGCCGCCGGCCCGCGCGCATAACCCTGAGGAGCACCCGTGTCCTACCCCGACCCCCGCTACTTCGGCGACACCGGCGAGATCAACGCGACCTTCCGGCCCGCCACCGCCGCACCCGACTTCGTCTCCAAGCCCGTCGCCACCTCAGGACCCAACGTGGCCCAGGGCACCGCCTACCACTACCTGTCCACCACCGCCTCCACCGGAGGGGAGTACGGCCTGTACCGCGTGGACATGGGCCCGCAGTTCGGCGGTCCGAGCACGCACTTCCACAAGTCCATGTCGGAGTCGTTCTTCATCCTGTCGGGCACCATGCGGCTGTTCGACGGCAGGCGGTGGATCGACGCCACCGCCGGCGACTACCTCTACGTCCCGGTTGGAGGACTGCACGCCTTCCGCAACGAGTCCGGCGAACCCGCCTCGATGCTGATGCTGTTCGCACCCGGCGCGCCCCGCGAGGAGTACTTCGAGGGCGTCACCGAGCTCGCCGGCCTCAGCGACGAGGAACGCGCGGAGTTCTTCCTGCGCCACGACAGCTTCTTCGTCTGACATCCAGGGATGTGGCGATAGACGCGCACGTCATTCTGCCCGCCGGCCCGCTCCGCCGGGTGACCGCGGGCCCGGACGGCTACACCGCCACCGCACCGGCCGACGCCCCGGCCGGCACGCCGGGCAGCCCCGGCAAGATCGTCCCAACCTGGATCGCCTGACGACATCACCTGTCCCCACCCCGGCCCCCACCTCAGCGGCCCCACATCGGCGACCATGGCGTCATGGACCACAGGCGAGTGCTCGGCGTCGACGGCTGCAAGCAGGGCTGGATCGGCATCGCCGTCGCCGCCGGGCAGTTCGCGCACGCGTACTTCGCGACCCAGATCGATGAGCTGGTCCGCCTGGCCGCCATGGACGGTGAGCTCGAGGTCGTGGCCGTCGACATGCCGATCGGCCTGCCCGACCGCGGACGGCGACAAGCCGACGTCCTGGCCCGTCGAGCGGTGGGCGCGCGCTGGCCATCGGTGTTCATGACGCCGACCCGAGCAGCGCTGGAGGCCGACGACTACCTGACGGCGGCCACGATCAACCAGGAGCTGGCCGGCGAAGGAATCTCTCGCCAGGCGTTCGCGCTGAAGGGCAAACTCCTCCAGGTCGATCGCTGGGTCGGCCAGACGAGCCGGCGTGTCGTCGAGGTCCACCCCGAGGTCTGCTTCGCCCGCCTGGCAGGCGCTCCCCTCCCGAACCGCAAGACCACCTGGGCCGGCGCGGAGCACCGACGTACCCTCCTCGAAGGCGCCGGCCTCCGCCTCCCCCACGACCTTGGTACGGCCGGCACGATGGCGGGCGTCGACGACGTCCTCGACGCGACCGTCGCCGCCTGGACGGCACACCGCGTCGCCACCGGCCACGCCCACTCCATGCCGTCCCCACCCCAGACCTTCACCGACGGCATCGCCTGCGCGATCTGGGTCTGACCGATCAATTGGCACCCCAGACCCCTGATCAAGATGCGGTAGTGGCTGATGGATCGTGGGGATGTTTGCGATGATGACTGCGACAGGCTCAGTTCAGGGAGGTGAAGCACGTGTCCTACAACCCAAAGCTCGCGGCGGCGTTGTCCGGCGCCACGCTTCGCCAACTCGCGCATTGGCGTAAGGCCAGCGCCCGTCGCGGAGCGGTGCTGGTGCCTGAAGTCTCCCCGGTCCGGCCACTGCTGTACTCGTTCCGGGATCTGGTGGCGCTGCGCACCTGCGTGAAGCTGCGGAACGACGCCTCGCTGCAGAAGATCCGCCGGGCGTTGGACACGCTCCGCGATGACCTGCAGGAGCGTGAGCATCTGTCGGCTTACCAGCTCGTGGCGGATGGGTCGACGATCTACCTCATCGAGCCGGGCCAGGCGACCGACCTGGTCCGCCGCAAGGCCAACGTCGTCATCCACGAGATGGTTGACGTCCTGCGCCCCTTCTACCGCGATGGGCGGCATATCCCGGATCTGCTGCGACCCCGTGAGCACGTCACAGTCGATCCGGCGATCCGCGGCGGCATGCCGGTGATCAAAGGAACACGCGTGCCATACGACGAGGTCGCGGCCCTGCTACGAGACGGGGTCCCGGCCGACAGGGTCGCGGAGTACTACCCGAGCGTGTCAACCTCGGCGGCCTTGGACGCCGCCGACTTCGCCGACTACGTCGACAGTTACGAACCCCCCAGGGAGCAGCGTGAGGCTGCTGCTGGATGAGAACGTCCCCAGCCCCTGCACCAGGTCCTGACCACCTTCATCGTGAACCACGAGATCGTCCATCTCCTGGATCTCGACGGATGGTCTGGAACTCGGGACGAGACCCTCTACCCGCAGGCTGCCGTTGAAGGGTTCAACGTCGTGCTGACCAACGACGGTCGGCAGATGCAGCGCCCACGCGAGGTAGGCGCCATCGCCGCATCGGGGCTGCATCGGATCGAGTACCCGCACAAGCATCCTGGCCTGGTCGGGATAGGAATCGCGATCGCGACGATCGCCGCGGGATTGCCCAGCGCGCTGGCGATGCTGGAGGAAGCCGACGGTCCACGGCTGATCACCCTGCGAAGCGTTGATCCTACGGTGTCAAGCCGATTGCACGTCATCGACCCCGCCGCGGCTCCGCCGAAATTCTGGCCAACTTCGTAAGCTGGCCGTCACACCCTCTCCCTTGTTACCTGCCTCTGCGTGGGGACAGACGACGTTCGCGGCGGCATCTTCCTGGTCGCCGGAGACTGTAACGACTGGTAGGACGAGGCGATCGCACTGGCTGATGAGCGGTTCACCGATCATCTGATGGCCTCGAAGGAGCAGGAGGGGTGATGAGCGCCGAGTTCGTCAAGTGGAGCGAGGTCAAGGCCAAGGCGCGTGAGCTCGACCCGCGTAGCGATGCCGAACGCGAGGTGGCGCAGGCGGCCTCCCGGGCGCGGCTGGAGGCATATCAGCGCGGCTACCAGCTCAGTGAGATGCGCAAGGCCGTGGGCGTCACCCAGGCCGAACTCGCCGAGACCCTCGGAGTCAGCCAGGCCCGGATCTCCCGGATCGAAAGCGGAGAGGTGTCCGGCATCGACGACATCCCCGCCTACGTGACCGCGCTCGGCGGCACCGTCGATCTGGTGGCGACCCTCGGCGACCGCACCTGGAAGGTCGCCTGAAGACACGCGTCCCCACCCGATGGCCTCCCTCATAGCCAGGGGCGAAACAGTTCACAGACTCGGCCTACCCCAAGGCGTCGATGACTGATCGACCTGGGGAAGCCGTTTTCCCTCCGACCGAGTGATGCACTCGAGACGCGCTGTTGTCACAGAAGACTGCGATCGGACGATCAGGAGAGCTACTCTAGGTGAGGCTTAGGCAGGGGAGCCGCCCGCGAGGGCCGCTCCCCATCGCCTTTTTCGCGGTCGATCTCGCCGAAAAGGCCTGGGCTCGCCGGTCTCCCGAATCACTCGAAGCGAACGAGCAAACACGGGGAAACCACAACCGCACACCACCTGGCAACCGCCATTGCGGCACTTCCCCATCCGAAACGTAGGGAGAGCATCGCGGGTTGGTCTTCGCCGAACTCCTCGCACGCGATGACCTACCGGCTCACCGCTACACCGCCAACACCCCGCTCATCCACAACCGAGTGCGCTACACCCCGCCCGGGATCCCGAGACGCGTGGTCAACGGGGACGGGAGTGGGGCGGGAGCCCCACGGAAAGACCAGCCCCGAGCCGGAGGCGAGGGACCGAGCTTTCTACACGTGCACCGTCGTGATCGGGAGCGACGAGTCGGCCGGGATCTCCAGGGTCGACGGCGTGATGCCCGCCGCCACCAGGTCGGATCCCAGCGTCGCCACCATCGCCCCGTTGTCCGTGCACAGCCCAGGACGCGGTACGCGAAGCCGTACCCCCGCCTTGTCGCAGCGCTCCTGCGCCAGCGCTCGCAGCCGCGAGTTGGCCGCGACGCCGCCGCCGATGAGCAGGTCGTGCACGCCGTACTTCTTGCACGCCTGCAGCGCCTTGCGGGTCAGCACGTCGACGACCGCCTCCTGGAAGGAGGCTGCCACGTCGGGCACGTGGATCGACTGGCCGGCGGTTTCGCGGGCCTCCACCCAGCGCGCGACCGCCGTCTTCAGCCCCGAGAAGGAGAAGTCGAACGTGCCGTCGTCGATCTTCCCGCGCGGGAACGCGATCGCCGTGCCGGAGCCCGCGACGGCGGCCTTGTCGATGTGCGGGCCGCCGGGGAACGGCAGTCCGAGCACGCGGGCCACCTTGTCGAACGCCTCGCCGGCGGCGTCGTCGACGGTGGAGCCGAGCGAGATGACGTCCTCGGACACGTCGGGCACCAGCAGCAGCGAGGAGTGTCCGCCGGAGACCAGCAGCGCGATGCACGGCTTGGGCAGCGGGCCGTGTTCGAGCTGGTCGACGGCGACATGGGCGGCCAGGTGGTTGACGCCGTAGAGGGGCACGCCGAGGCCGAGCGAGTAGGCCTTGGCCGCGGCGACCCCGACCAGCAGCGCTCCGGCCAGCCCCGGGCCCGCGGTGACGGCGATGGCGTCGATGTCGGTGAGCTTCACGCCCGCCGTCGCCAGCGCCGACTCGATCGTCGGCGTCATCGCCTCCAGATGCGCCCTGGAGGCGACCTCCGGCACCACGCCGCCGAAGCGCGCGTGCTCTTCCATGCTGGAGGCGATGGTGTTGGCCAGCAGCGTGTGGCCTCTGACGATGCCGATGCCGGTCTCGTCGCAGGAGGTCTCGATGCCAAGGACCAGGGGTTCGTCAGCCATCCAGCTTCCTCTTCATCATGATCGCGTCGGTGCCGTCGTCGTAGTAGCGGCGGCGCACCCCGATCTCCTCGAATCCGAACCGTTCGTAGACCGATCTGGCCCGCGGGTTGTCCGCGCGAACCTCCAGGAAGATCTCCTGGGCCGCGCGCCGCCGCGCCTCGTCGAGCAGCTCGGTGAGCATGGCGCTGCCGACGCCCTCGCCCTGCCGTTCGCTCAGCACCGCGATCGTCTGCACGTCGGCCTGGTCGGCGGCGACGGCCAGCCCCGCGTAGCCGATGATCAGATCGCCGTCGACGGCGACCACATAATGCCTGGTGCGCGGCTGGTCGGCCAGCTCGCCGCGCATCATGCCCTCGCTCCACGCGTCGAGGGGAAAGGTGGCCCGCTCCAGGGACATGACCGCGGGCAGGTCCGCCTCGGTCATCCGCCTGAGCTTCACGCCGTCACCTTCTTCGGCGGCTTGGGGATCACCGCGTCGGGCCGGCGCAGGTAGATCGGCCGCGGCTGGTCCATCGGGAGCCCGGCGGCCAGCCGCTCGGCGGCCAGCGCGGCCATGAACCCGCCATAGGGGTACGGCGGTGCGCCCGGCTCGCCGAGGACGTCGGGGTAGAGGGCGGCGCCCGCTCCCACGACGGGAAGCCCGCCGGTGCGCGGCACGTCGGCGGGCCGGTCGACGAAGGGCCCTTCCAGGCGGGTGCGCGCGTCGGAGTAGCGAGCCCAGAAGACCTCCTTGCGCCGCGCGTCGGTGGCGGCGAGGAACTCGGTCGTGAGCCCGCTGCCGTAGGCGACGGCGTCGAGGCTGCAGATGCCGTACGCGGGCGCGCCGATCGCGGTGGACAGCGCCTGCGCGGTCATCAGGCCCACTCTCAGCCCCGTGTAGGGGCCTGGGCCCGAGCCCGCGACGATCGCGGTGACGTCGTGGAGCGAGGCGCCCGCCTCGTCGAGCACCTTCTCGATCGTGGGAACGAGCAGCTCACCGTGGCGGCGGGCGTCGACCACGGTGGATTCGGCGAGCACCCTCGCGCCGTCGTGCAGCGCTGCTGTGACGGCGGGGGTCGCGGTATCAAAGGCCAGGACCAGCACGAATGTTTAGCCTAGTGCGTCGGCGCCGGTGCTGCCCGACATCGTGCGTGCTCCGGGCTCAGTTCCAGCCGGTCCTGAACCGCAGCCAGTCGAGCGCCGCGACGCCCTGCGCGCGCTGGAAGGCCCTGACGGTCGGCAACCCCGGCGGGTCGGGCTGGCGGCCCTGCCGGACGAAGTAGCCGGTCAGCGCCGCGAGCACCGCGGTCACGGCCGGATCCTTGTCGTCGAACAGCTCCTGCGGCGGCGGCCCGCCCTGCATGCGCACGGACGGCAGCATGCACACCAGGTCGATCCACGGCGCGCCGACGGACGCCCACGGCCAGTCCACGACGTAGACCCTGTCGTCGGTGAGCAGCACGTTGTCGGCCCTGAGGTCGGCGTGGACGAGCGAGTCGCCCTCGGCCGCCGCCGCCCAGCCCTCCTCCAGCTCCGCCAGTGCGTCGAGGTTGCGCAGCGCCCACGGGTCCAGGCCCGTGGTGTCCTCGTCCAGCAGCCTCCGCCAGCCGGTGAAGCTTTCCTCGTGCATGTCGGCGAAGGTCCGCGCGGTGATCGGGGCGGGAGTGAGCGCGGTGGACAGCTCGTCCACCGCGTCCAGCACCCGCCGCAGCTCGTCGTCGCGCCACGGCATGGCCGGGTGGCGTCCCGCGACGTCCTCGAAGACCAGCGCCACCCAGTCGCCCGTGTCGAAGGAGGCCAGCAGCTTGGGCGCGGGCACCCGCTCGGGCAGCGCGCCCGCGATCTCCACCTCCGCGCGGTAGATCTCGATGGAGCGCGGGTTGGGAACGGCACCGCAGGCCTTGACGAAGGCGCGCCTGCCGTCGTCGAGCCTCAGCCGTACGGCCGCGGCGGGAGAGAAGCCGCCGGTCTGGGTGACCGCCTCGACCACGCGCCCGCCGAGGAAGTCGGCGACCTGCCGCCGCAGCCCGGCAGGCACCCGCTCCCACGGAAGGCGCACCCCCGAGGCGGGCGGGTTCAGCTCGTCGCTCATGCCCCTCATCCTCTCGACGCCCGCAAGCGGTTTTCCTCAGGCGAGCTTCACCGGCGAGGCGTAGACGATGATGTTGTCCTCGTACTCGTGCCTGGCGAAGTCGAAGTTCCCCCCGCACGTGACGAGCCGCAGCCCCGCCTCGGTGTAGACGCGCTGGGCGGGGAAGCGGTCCTTGTCGACCTGCTCCACCGACTCGACCCGGTACTCGGCGACCTTCCCGTCGCTGCGCGACACCTTGACCAACTGCCCTTTGCGCAGCTGCCTGAGCTTGTAGAACACCGCGGGCGCCGTCTTGGTGTCGACGTGCCCGATGATCACCGAGGCGCCCTTCTCGCCGGGCACCGCGCTGTGCTTGAACCACCCCGCGACCTTCGGCTTCTCGTACGGCGGAAGCTCCACCTCGCCGCCCTTGGTCAGCCCGAGCTTCATCAACGGCGCGTCGAGATCGATGGCCGGGACCTCGATGCTCTCGGGCACGACGGACGAGGGCGCCGCTTCCTCCTGCCGTACCTGCAGGGTCTTGCCGAAGGCGACCAGCACGAGGCCGGTGGCTGCCCCCGCGAGGATCACCCGTGAGAACCGGGCCATCTGTCAGCCGCGGCGGCGCCGTAGCGCCAGGCCGAGACCGGCGGCCAGAGCCAGGCCGAGCAGCACCCCTGCCGGGCCGAGCGGGATGCCCGACTCGTCGGCCCCGTCCTTGGCGAACGTGCCGCCGCCGCCCGCGCCGGGCGCCTTGGTGGGCACGGCGGTCCCGGTGGAGGTCGGCTCGTCGGTGGGGCCCGCGGCGACCACGCGCAGCGTGGCCTTGCCGGTGTCGTTGGTGCCGTCGCACTTGACGTTCACGGGATAGCTGCCGCGCTTGACGGTGCCGGAGATCTGGGCGTCGCCGCGCACCCACGGCACGGGGGCGGGGGTGGCGGTGGTGCCGGGCGTGGCGGTCGGCGTGGGCGGCGGGACGGGGTCGAGCGGGACCGCGGCCAGGAACGCCTTGGAGGTGGCGGTGCCGCTGTGCTCGGGGCCGTCGGTCGGCACGGGGCAGTTGGCCAGGATCCACACCGTGGAGGTGTCGCCGGCGGTCACCTTGTCAGGGTTGAGCCGTACGTCGATGTTCTGCCTGGTGGCGGGAGCCGTCGCGGTGGCGGGAGCGGTGGTGGTGGCTGTGGAGGTGGCGGTCGTGGTCGCGGTGCCCGACGGCGTCGCCGTCTGCGCCGAGGCCGAGCATCCCGCCACGCCTAACATGAGGAAGGCCCCCATGCACGCGACTCGCCTGATGGTGAGCACCGCCGCACCCCACTTCGCCGTTTCCACCAGCATCCCCCACCTGATACCCAGAAAATCTGGGGGAACCCATAAGGAAATGATCTCAGGCTTGACTGGAGGTTGGCGAAGATTTGTCTGTTAGGCGGGATCAGACGGCGTGTCGGCCCAGCGCGCGCCCACTCCCCGCACGGTGACGGTGCGCGCGTCGTCACCGTCTGATCTGTCGATATGGACTTCGAGCCGCTCCTCGGACAGCCCCTCGACCAGCCCCTCGCCCCATTCCACGATCGTCACCGACTCCTCCAGCGAGGCGTCGAGGTCGAGGTCGTCGACCTCGAGATCGCCGCCGAGGCGGTAGGCGTCGGCGTGGACGAGCGGCGGCCCGTCGACGAGGGAGGGGTGGACGCGGGCGATGACGAAGGTGGGCGAGGTGATCGGGCCGCGCACCTTGAGGCCTTCGGCGATGCCCTGCACCAGCGTGGTCTTGCCGGCGCCGAGCGGCCCGGACAGGATGATCAGGTCACCGCCCCGCAGCCCGGCGGCCAGCCGTACGCCGAGTGCGCGCATCTCCTCGGCCGTCGCGACGACAGTCACAGTTCCACCCTCTTCACCAGGTCGCGCAGGGCGTCGTTGACCACGTTCGGGCGCTCCAGCTGGACGAGGTGGGAGGTCTCCGGCACCTCGGTGAGCTGCGCCTTGGGCAGCGCCGCGGCGATCGCCCTGCTGTGCTCGGGCGGCGTCAGCCAGTCTTTCTCGCCGACCATGATCGCGGTCGGCACGTCGTCGAGGACGTGCAGCGCCGACAGTTTGTCGTGGTTCATCAGCGCCGGGTAGAAGTCGGCGATCACCTCGATCGGCGTCGAGCGGATCATCGATTCGACGAAGTCGACGAGGGTGGGGCTGACGTTCTTGGAGTCGCCGAACCCGAAGTGGCGCAGCACCAGGAAGGCCACGTCGTTGCCGGCGTGGCGGGTCCTGTCGACCAGCGAGCCGCCCATGCCCAGGATGGAGACCGTCGCGGGCGCCACCTTGTGCAGGCCCTTGGCCAGCAGGGCGGGCAGGCCGAGGGTGATCTCGGCCAGCTTTCCGGCGCTGGTGGAGATCAGCGCCACACCCTTGATCTTGTCACCGAACAGCTCAGGGTGGCTGTCGGCGAGCGCCATGATCGTCATGCCGCCCATCGAGTGGCCGACCAGGACGCACGGCCCTGGCACGAACGCCTCCAGCACCTCGTACAGGTCTTCGCCGAGCCGTTCGATCGAGGCGTCCTGGTCTTCGGTGCGCTGGGACAGGCCGTGGGAGCGCTGGTCCCACAGCACGATCCGGTAGGTGTCGCGCAGGTCGCGGCGCTGGTAGTGCCAGGAGTCGTTGTTGTGGGTGTAGCCGTGGCAGAACACGATCGTCACCGGCGCGTCGTCGGGGCCGTCGATCTCGATGTGGAGCGCCACCCCGTCGGAGGTGGTGAGCGTGCGGTCCCTGCCCTTCAGCTCGCCGAACGGCTCGTCGGCCTCAGGGTCGGGGCGCAGCCTGATGCGGCCGACCGCGTAGCGCTTGGCCAGCGCCACGGCGGCCACGCCCGCGGAGGCCGCGCCGACGATCGCACCCGCGATGCCGACCTTCCTGCGCGTGGTGGTCGTCATTTGCCCGCTCCCTCGTAGACCCTCGGCACCCTGGCGCCCAGCCTGGTCACGATCTCATGTGTGATCGTGCCGAGATTGTCGGCCCATTCCTGACAGGTCGGTTCGCCCTGGTCGCCGGGGCCGAACAGGACCACCTCGTCGCCGTCCGACAGTGGGTCGTCGCCCACGTCGATCATGAACTGGTCCATGCACACCCTGCCGACGATCTGCCTGCGTCGGCCGCCCGCCATGACCTCGGCGCGGCCCGTCGCGTGCCTGAGGATACCGTCGGCGTAGCCGAGCGGCACCAGGCCGAGCGTCGACTCGCACGAGGTGGTGTAGAGGTGGCCGTAGGAGACGCCTGCGCCCTCGGGCACCCGCTTGGCCAGCGCGATCCGCGCCACCAGCGTCATCGCCTGCCGCAGGCCGAAGTCGCCCTGCTCGGGGATGGGGCTCAGGCCGTACATCGCGATGCCCGCCCTGACCAGGTCGTAGTGGGTGCGGGGCAGCGACACGATCGCCGCCGAGTTGGCGAGGTGTCTGATCACGTGGGAGCCGCAGACGCCCGCCTGCTCGGCGAGCTTCAGCGCGCTCTCGTAGGCGTCGATCTGCAGGTCGACGGAGCCGTGCCCGGGGATGTCCGAGCAGGCGAAGTGGGACCACACGCCGACGACCTCGATCGCGCCCTCCGCCTGCAGCCGGGCCGCCGCGGCCAGCAGCCCCGGCCAGGCGGCCAGGGGCGCCCCTCCCCTGCTCATGCCCGTGTCGGCCTCGAGATGGGTCCTGGCGGTCCTTCCCGTACGGCGGGCCGCCGCGGCGATCTCCGCCAGCCGGACCTCGGCCGAGGCCGACAGCTCGACGTCGGCCAGCAGCGCCTCGTCGAGCGGCTCGCCTGGCGTGAGGATCCACGACAGCACCGGCACGTCGATCCCGGCCGCGCGCAGCGCGAGGGCCTCCCTGACGTAGGCGGTGCCGAGCCTGCTCGCCCCGCCCTCGACGACGGCCTTCGACACCGGCACCAGACCGTGGCCGTAGCCGTCGGCCTTGACCGCGCCCATCAGCTCCGCGCTCGGCGCCCGCTCCTTGAGCAGCTCGACGTTTCGCCTGATGGCGGCCAGGTCGACCCGCGCCTGAGCGGGCGTCGCCTCACGGAAGCTCATGACCCCAGTTTGTCAGCTCCGACGAGCGGCCGAGCGTGAATCGCCGCCGAGAGATCCGCTGAGAGATCGGATGGCCGCGGGCACGGCCGCGGCCACGTCGGCCGCGGTCAGCGGCGCGCCGTCGGCGGCCAGCCGCCCCGCGAGCCCGTGCAGGAAGGCCGCGCACGCGCCCGCGTCATACGCCGTGAGCCCGGCCGCCAGCAACGCCCCCGCGATGCCTGACAGCACGTCGCCGGTGCCGCCCGTGGCCAGCCACGACGTTCCCGTCTGGTTGACCCTGACCGGCCTGTCCTCCTCGGCGATCACCGTCGTCGACCCCTTGAGCAGCACCGTCACCCCGAGCTCGGCCGCCGCTCTGCGCGCGTGTTCGAGCCTGCTCGCCTCCACCCTGTCGCTCGGCACGCCGAGCAGCCGCCCCAGCTCGCCCGCGTGCGGGGTGACCAGCACCGGCGCGGTACGGCGCAGCAGCCCGCGATCCCGCGCCACGATGGTGAGCGCGTCGGCGTCGAGCAGCACGGGCACGTCGGTGGCCAGCACGCCAGCGAGTAGTTCGTGCGCCCACTCGCCGGTGCCGAGCCCAGGCCCTGCCACCCAGGCCTGGACCCGTCCGACGTCGCCGATCGACGGGTGGTCCAGCTCCGTGATGATCGCCTCGGGCCAGTGCGCGCGCACCTGCTGGACCGGCGGGGCCGTACCGACGTAGCGGACCATGCCCGCGCCCGCCCGCAGCGCCCCGCCGACGGACAGCACCGCCGCGCCGGTGTAGCGGTCGCTGCCGGCGGCGATGCCGACCACGCCCCTGCGGTACTTGTCGGATTCCGCGCCCGGCCTGGGCAGCAGGCTGTCGACGTCCTCGGCGGTCAGCGCGGCCACGTCGGGGTCGGGCAGGTAGGGGCCGAGACCGATGTCGATCACTTCGAGCGCGCCGACGCGGGAGGCGCCCGGGTCGACGAGCAGCCCGGTCTTGCAGGCGCCCATCGTCACCGTGATGTGCGCCTCGACGGCCACGCCCGCGACCCGGCCGGTGCTGGAGTCGACGCCGCTGGGCACGTCGACCGCGACCACGAGCGCGTCAACGGCGTTGGCCTCGGCCACCAGCGACGCGTACGGCTCGCGCAGCGCCCCCGACGCGCCGATGCCCACAAGCCCGTCGACGACGAGGTCGGGCGTCCCCACCTCGTCGGCGATCCTGCCGCCCGCCGCGAGGAAGGCGGCCAGGCCCTCGGCGTGCGTCTTCGACCCGGCGAGGATCGCCTCGACCCTGGCGCCGCGGCGGGCCAGCCGTTCGCCCGCGTAGAGGGCGTCGCCGCCGTTGTCGCCGCTGCCGACGAGCAGCAGCACGCGCGAGCCGTACACCCTGCCGAGCAGGGTCGCGCAGACGGCGGCCAGGCCGCTGGCCGCGCGCTGCATCAGCGTGCCCTCGGGGAGCGTGGCCATCAGCGCGAGCTCGGCTGCCCTGATCTGGTCGGCGGTGTAGGCGGTGCGCACGTGTCAGAACCTAACCCTCGGCGATCACGTAGGCCAGGGCGATACCCGCGTCGTGGGTGAGCGAGACGTGCCATCGCTTGACGCCGAGGCCGTAGGCGACCTCGGCGGCCTGGCCGCTGATGTGCAGCTCGGGCTTGCCGTGGTCGCCGGTGCGGATCTCGGCGTCGAGGTGGCTGAGGCCGGGCGGCGCGCCGAGCGCCTTGGCGACGGCTTCCTTGGCCGCGAACCTGGCCGCCAGCGACTGCGGCCCGAGCGTGCGCTCCGTCTCGGTGAACAGCCGGGAGCGCAGCCCGGGCGTGCGCGCCATGGTCGCCTCGAACCTGGCCACGTCGACGACGTCCACCCCGATGCCCAGAATCATTCACCCAGCGTACTAATGGGAAACGTGCCAAGTGGACTGCCACTACGGCCCTAACCAGGCACGACAGTGGAGTGGCAGTCCGGCGAGCAGGTTTCCTGTTAGTAGATGGTCAGAAGCCTCCCTTGTGCCACGGACCCCAGATGGCGAACGTCAGCCCCTTGACCGACTGCACGTTGACGTACAGCGTCCGCCGTCCGGGGCCGAAGGTGGATCCGGCGAACTCGGCGCCCGCGTCACCTGGGACGGGCGCGAGCCGCGCGAAGTCGAAGATCTCGCCGCGCCGAGTCAGCCCCCGCAGGTAGTTGTCGGCGCCGCCGTCCTCGCACAGCACGAGCGTGCCCCTGGCGCTGGTGGTGATGTTGTCGGGCAGGTCGAGCACCATCGAGCCCGGCGACTCGTAGACCAGGCGCAGCCGCTCGCTCCACGTCTCGTAGGCCCACACCTGGCCCCGTCCCTTGCCGAACCCGGACGGCGGCGTGTCGCCCTGGGCGGTCGCGCCGCCCTGCGTGGAGACGAAGTAGATCACCCCGTGATGGTGGATCGCCCCTTCCAGGCGGGAGAAGATCGCCGCGCCCTTGGCCCGCCCCTGCTTTCCGACGGCCTGGATCGCCACGTCGTTGGCCGGACGGCCGGTGAAGGTGGGGTCGGGGTCGTCGATGTCCACCCACGTCACCGCGTAGGACGCCCCTCGCGGCTGGCCGAGCGACAGGTCCTTGTTCGGCTCGCCCTTGACGGCCAGCATCTGCAGCCGCCCGCCGTCGAGGATGCGTCCCGCCCTGAGCGGGTTCTTCGGCGGCACGTACCGGTAGAAGCCCGACGCGAACGCGAAGTTGTCCTCCGTCAGGTAGACGGCGCCGCTCAGCGCGTCGAAGGCCGCCGACTCGTGCGCGAACCTGCCGGCCGACCTGATCGGCCGGGCTTCGGCCTGACCGTGGATCGGCACCTCGAAGATGTAGCCGTGCTTCTGCTTCAGCAGCGTGTTGTCCGCGCCGGTGAAGTCGTTGCCCACGTCGGGGCCGTTGACCGTCTCCTCGCAGGTCACCCACGACCCCCACGGCATCGGCCCGCCCGAGCAGTTCATCTGGGTGCCGGTGAGCGAGGGGCCGCTCCGTAACACCTCGCCGTACCTGGTCACCTGCAACGTCGCGGTGCCGCCGCCGGCGGCGGGGTCATAAGCCTTCGACACGTCGCCGAACGCGCCCACGGGCCCGTTGACCTCGTGGTTGCGCACCAGGATCGTGGTGCCCGCCCGGCCGCGGAAGGCGGCCATGCCGTCGTGGCGCGACGGCGTCACCGTGCCGTCGGTGAACTGCTCGCCCGCCTCGTTGAACGAGCGGTACCTGAAGCCGTCGGGCAGGTGCAGCCTGACCTGTCCGTCCCGCTCGTCCTCGATCGGCCTGAGCGGCCCGTAGCCGCCTCCCGGCCGCAGGGCGCCGTTGACACCGGCGCCCGCGACTCCCGTGAACGGCCCCGCGACCCCTGCGGCCGTGACGCCCGCGGCTCCTGCGAGGAAACGACGACGATCCATGCGGTCCTCCTTGGCGATGGTGTCGTCACCGTAAGCCGGGGGCGGGGAAGATCCCAATGTCAGATGTCGCCAACTACACCCACGAACCAACCAAGGTTTGCCGGTCAATAGGCTTTCAGGGTGAACAACGGCTACGTGGACCTGAGCAGGGAGCAGTGGAGCGAGCTCCGCAAGAACACGCCCTTGACTCTCACCGCAGACGAGCTGGAAGACCTCCGTGGCGTCGACGATCCGATCGATCTCGCCGAGGTCACCGACATCTACCTCCCCCTGACCCGGTTGCTGAACCTCCACTTCACCGGGTCCAAGCAGCGCAGCAGCGTGCTGAGCGCCTTCCTCGGCAACGAGGAGCAGCGCGTGCCGTACATCCTGGGCATCGCGGGAAGCGTCGCGGTCGGCAAGTCGACCACGGCGCGGCTGCTCAGGACGCTCCTGGCGCGCTGGCCCGAACATCCCCAGGTCGCGCTGATCACCACCGACAGCTTCCTCTACCCCAACGCGGTGCTGGAGGCCAGGGGGATCATGCAGCGCAAGGGCTTCCCCGAGAGCTACGACCGCCGCGCCCTGGTCCGGTTCGTCGCCGAGGTCAAGGCGGGCGCGGCCGAGGCGCACGCCCCCGTGTACTCCCACCTGGAGTACGACATCGTCCCCGGCGCCACCCAGGTCGTGAAAAAGCCGGACATCCTCATCATCGAGGGCCTCAACGTCCTGCAGCCCGCCCCACCCGCCGCGCTCGCCGTCAACGACTACTTCGACTTCTCCATCTACGTCGACGCCAAGGTCGAGGACATCCGCAACTGGTACGTCCAGCGCTTCCACCAGCTGCGCCGTACCGCCTTCGAGGACCCGAAGTCCTACTTCAAGTACATCGCCGAGCTCTCGGAGGAGGAGGCCACCGCGTTCGCCAAGAACGTGTGGCGCGACATCAACGAACGCAACCTCGTCGAGAACATCCTGCCCACCCGCGGCCGGGCGGGCCTGGTGCTCAGGAAGGGCCCCGACCACGCCATCAAGCGGGTACGGCTGCGCCGAACCTGACGCCGGCCTCCGCCATCACGTAGACGGCGAACCGCCCCTGACACCCCAGATCGTCGACGTCGGCGAACCAGCACGGCTCGCCTTCCTCGTGACAGCTGATCATCATGGACGGCAGCCTGTCCGAGCACGGTCAACGCCCTATCAACATCCGATGGACGACAATGGGCCGCGTGCTGCATCTGCGACTCATCAGCCCTCCCGGCCGCACCCACGAGGTGATCGACGTTCTGGAGGGCTGCACGGGGGTCACCAACCTCGTCGTCCTGGCCGGGGCGGCCCGCGTGCCCGAAGGCGACCTGATCCTCTGCGACATGGCGCGCGAGGCCGCCAACGAGGTCATCGACCGTGTCGGCTGGCTGGCGCAGGAGGGCTCGATCGCCGTCGAGGACATCGACCTGTCGCTCTCGCGGGCCGCCGAGCAGGCCGAGGCGGAGGCGCCGGGCGAGGGCGACGACGCCGTGGTGTGGGCGGCGCTGGCCCAGCGCGTCGACGACGACCTGCGGCTCACCTGGGCCTACCTCGTCTTCATCGCGATCGCCACCCAGCTCGCCGGCATCGGCGTCGTGACGAACTCGCTCGTGCTCATCGTCGGCGCGATGGTCCTCGGCCCCGAGTTCGGCGCCATCGCCGCCGCCTGCTTCGGCCTGCTCACCCGACGATGGCACCTGGTCGGCAGGGCCGTCTCCACGCTCGCCATCGGCTTCGCCGTCGCGATCGCCATCACCTTCGCCTGCGCCCTCGTCTCCAGGGGGCTCGGCTGGATCGACGCGAAATCCCTCGGCGTCGGCCACGAGGAGGTCCAGTTCATCGTCAAACCCGACCGCTGGTCCTTCATCGTCGCGCTGCTGGCGGGCGCGGCGGGCGTGCTGTCGGTCACCGCGGGCAAGTCGTCGGCGCTGGTCGGCGTCTTCATCTCCGTCACGACGATCCCCGCGGCCGGCTACGCGGCCGTCGCCCTGGCCCTCGGCAACTGGCCGGAGGTCGGCGGATCGGCGCTGCAACTGGCCGTCAACATCGCGGGCATGGTCATCTCCGGTACGGCCGTGCTGTGCGTCCAGCGGCTGATCTGGCCCCAGGGGATGAGCCCCGGTTCGTCCTCGCGAACGAGGCTGTCGCAGGCCTCGCGCGGGTAGTGTCCGGATCATGCACATCCTCGCGACCGAGGGGCTGACCGAACGCTTCCCGACGGTGACCGCGCTGGACCAGTTGTCCATCACGGTCGAGCCCGGCGTCACGGGCCTGGTAGGTGCCAACGGGGCGGGCAAGTCGACGCTGATCAAGATCCTGCTCGGCCTGCTGCCGCCCACGGCGGGCAGCGCCCAGGTCCTCGGGCTCGACGTGGTCACCCAGGGCCCGCAGATCCGCACGCTCGTCGGCTACATGCCCGAACACGACTGCCTGCCGCCCGACGTGTCCGCCACCGAGCTGGTCGTCCACCTCGCGCAGATCTCCGGCCTGCCGCGCACCGCCGCCCGCGAACGCGCGGCCGACGTGCTGCGCCACGTTGGCCTGTACGAGGAGCGCTACCGCGCCATCGGCGGCTACTCCACCGGCATGAAGCAGCGCGTCAAGCTCGCCCAGGCGCTCGTCCACGACCCCAAGCTGGTCTTCCTCGACGAGCCGACCAACGGGCTCGACCCGCGGGGCCGCGACGAGATGCTCACCCTGATCAGGCGCATCGGCGCCGAGTTCGGCATCAGCGTCCTGGTCACCTCCCACCTGCTCGGCGAGCTCGAACGCGTCTGCGACCACGTCATCGTCATCGACGGCGGCCGGCTGCTGCGCTCCAGCGCCATCACCGAGTTCACCCAGGCGACCCAGACCCTCACCGTCGAGGTCGAGGAGGGCGCCGAGCCGCTGGCCGCCAGGCTCGCCGAGCTCGGGCAGTCCGTCACCGCGCACGGTCGCGGCCTGCTGGTCCACGTCAGCGGCCCGGAGACCTACGACTCCATCCGCGACGCGGTGTCCGAGCTCGACCTGTGCCTCATCCGGCTCGAACAGGGCAGGCAGCGAATCGAGGACGTGTTCCGTGTCTGAGATCTACGACATCGGCTACCGCCACTACGAAGGGGTACGGCTCGGCAGGGCCCATGCCGTACGCGCGCTGATCGTCCAGAACCTGCGCAGCGTCTTCGGCCTCGGCCGCAGGGCGCGCAGCAAGCTCATGCCGTTCCTGCTGGCGGGGTCCATGTTCCTGCTGCCGGTGGTCTCGATCGCGCTGATGGCGACGGTGGGCCGCAGCGACGTCGGCTACACCGGCTTCGCCGTCCTCATGCAACCGGTGATCGCCATCTTCCTGGCCTCGCAGTCACCCACGATCACCGCGCCCGACCTGCGGTTCAAGGTGCTGCCGCTGTACCTGTCGCGGCCCATCTCCTCCCTCGACTACGTCGCGGCCAAGGTGGTGGCGATGACCGTCGCGCTGTTCGCGCTGGTCGCCATCCCGCTGACGGTGATGTTCGCCGGCGAGCTGCTCGTCGACCCGCCGGGGCCCCCGCAGACCAAGGAGTACGTCGCGGCCGTGGTCACGGCGCTGGTGCTGGCGCTGCTGCTGTCCACGTTCGGGCTCGCGCTGGCCTCCTTCACGCCGCGCCGCGGCCTCGGCGTCGCCTCCGTCATCGCCGTCTACCTGCTCGCCGCGGCCGTACAGAGCGCGCTGTTCAGCGCCTTCGAGTCGCTCGGCCGCGGCGACCTGGCCGAGTGGGCGTGGCTGATCAACCCGTTCTTCCTCGTCGACGTGGTGCAGTCGTGGCTGTTCGGCACCGCGCCCGCCGCCGGTTCCGCCTACCCACCCGGCGCCGTCGCCGCGCTTGCGGTCGTCGGGCTCATCGCGCTGAGCATGGCGGCCTTCATCCTCCGCTACCGGAAGGCGGCCTCCCGGTGAAGATCGAGCTCGCCCAGGCCTCGCGTTGGTACGGCAACGTGGTGGCCGTCAACGACATCACCATGACCATCGGCCCCGGCGTCACCGGCCTGCTCGGCCCGAACGGCGCGGGCAAGTCGACGCTGCTGCACATGATGGCCGGGTTCCTGGCCCCCTCGGGCGGCACGGTTACCCTCGACGGCGACAGGACCTGGAAGAACCACCACATCTACCGCCACATCGGCCTGGTCCCCGAGCGTGAGGGCATCTACGGCTTCCTCACCGGGTGGCAGTTCGTGCTCTCGGCGGCCAAGCTGCACGGCCTGGCCGCGCCCGAGGACGCCGCCACCAAGGCCCTGGCCATGGTCGAGATGGAGCCGGCCAAGGACCGCCGCGTCGAGACGTACTCCAAAGGCATGAAGCAGCGCGTCAAGGTCGCCGCCGCCCTCGTCCACGACCCGCAGGTGCTGCTGCTCGACGAGCCGTTCAACGGCATGGACCCCCGCCAGCGGCTCCAGCTCATGGACCTCATCACCACCATGGGCGCGGCGGGCAAGACGATCCTGTTCAGCTCGCACATCCTGGAGGAGGTCGAGCGCGTCGCCCAGCACATCGAGGTCGTCGTCGCCGGACGGCACGCCGCCTCGGGCGACTTCCGCGAGATCCGCCGCCTGATGACCGACCGGCCGCACCTGTTCAGGATCCGGTCGAGCGACGACAGGAAGCTGGCCGCCGCGCTCATCGTCGACAGGTCGGCGGCGGGCGTGACGCTCACCCCCAACGGCCTCGAGGTCCAGGCGGCGGAGTTCCGCCGCTTCACCTGGCTGCTGCCGCGCGTGGCCCGGCACGAAGGCGTCCACCTGCTCCAGGTCTCCCCCGCCGACGAGGACCTGGAGAGCGTCTTCGCCTACCTGATCACAAGGAGCTCCTGATGAACGGCGTCGTGGCGGGCATCACCTACCGCGCGGTACTCGGCCGCCGCCGCATCTTCCTGCTCATCCTGCTGCCTGTCGCCCTGGTGGCGATGGCGGTGCTGCTGCGGCTGGTCGGCAGCGCCGACGAGCGGTCGGCGGTCACGCTCATGCAGAGCTTCGCCATCGGGACCATGCTGCCGCTGCTCGGCCTGATCGCCGGCACCGGCGTGATCGCCCCCGAGATCGACGACGGGACCGTGCTGCACCTGCTGTCCAAGCCGATCTCGCGCCCCGTCATCGCCCAGACCAAGTTCGCCGTGGCCGCCTCGCTGCTGGCCGTCTTCGCGGGAGTGCCGACGTTCCTGTCGGCGTGGCTGCTGGTGGGCGGCGAGTCGGGGATCGCCGGCGGCTTCACGGTGGGGGCGCTGTGCGGCGGCATCGCCTACGCGGCGGTGTTCCTGCTGCTGGGAGTCGTCACCAAGCACGCGGTCACCATCGGGATCATCTACGCGCTGGTGTGGGAGGGGCTGATCGGCAACCTGGTGTCGGGCGTCAGGCAGTTCTCGATCCAGCAGTGGGCCAGGTCGATCGCCGACCAGATCAGCTCGTCGCCGTTCCTGTCGACGGACGTGAAGCTGAGCTTCGCGATCCCGGCGCTGATCGTGGTCACGGTCGGCGCGGTGGTGTGGGCGGGCCGGCGGCTGCGCGCCTTCTCACTGACCGGCGACGAGTAGAACACAAGAGGGGTACGGCACGAGCGTGCCGTACCCCTCTTGTGTGGGAAACCTCAGACGCAGGCGGTGCGGACCACGTCGGCCAGGCGGCCCGCGACCCTGCTGGCCTGCTCCTCCGAGGACGCCTCGACCATCACCCTGATCATCGGCTCGGTGCCGCTCGGCCTGATGAGGACGCGCCCCGTCTCGCCCAGCTCCGCCTCGGCCGCCGCGACGGCCTCCGACAGCTGCGGCGCGGCCGCCTTGCCCCTGTCGACGTCCTTGACGTTGATGAGGATCTGCGGCAGCACGGTCATCACCCCGGCGAGGTCGCGCAGCGACTTGCCCGACCTGGCCACCACCGACAGCAGGTGCAGCGAGGTCAGCAGCCCGTCACCCGTCGTGGCGTGGTCGAGCAGGATCACGTGACCCGACTGCTCGCCACCGAGGGTGAAGCCGTCGGCCTTCATCGCCTCCAGCACGTAGCGGTCGCCGACCGCCGTCTGGACGACCTCGATGCCCGCCTCACGCATGGCCAGCCTGAAGCCGAGGTTGGACATCACGGTCGCGACCACGGTGCTCTTGGCAAGCCGCTTCTCGGCGTGCATGGCCAGCGCCAGGATCGCCATGATCTGGTCGCCGTCGACCACCGCGCCGGTGTGGTCGACCGCCAGGCAGCGGTCGGCGTCACCGTCGTAGGCGATGCCGAGATCGGCGCCGCGCGAGATGACGACCTGCTGCAGCTTGTCCAGATGAGTGGAGCCGCAGCCCGCGTTGATGTTGAGCCCGTCGGGCCTGGCGCCGATCGCCTCGACCTGGGCGCCCGCGCGCAACAGCGCCTCCGGCGCCACCACGCTGGCCGCGCCGTTGGCGCAGTCGACGACGATGTGGAGCCCGTCGAGCCGCCCGTCGAGCGTGTCGAGCAGGTGGGAGATGTAGCGGTCGGCCTCGCCGTACGCCTCGCGCACGCGGCCGACACCCGCCCCGACGGGGCGCTCCCACCGCTCGCCGAGCCGGCGCTCGATCTCGTCCTCGACCGTGTCGGACAGCTTGAAGCCGCCGCGGGCCAGGAACTTGATGCCGTTGTCGGGCGCGGGATTGTGGGAGGCCGACAGCATGACGCCGAGATCGGCGCCGAGCGCGGCCGTCAGATGGGCGACGGCGGGGGTGGGCAGCACGCCGAGACGCAGCACGTCCACCCCGGACGACGCAAGGCCGGCGACCACCGCGGCCTCCAGGAATTCACCTGAAGCGCGGGGGTCCCGGCCTACGACCGCCACAGGCCTCTTGTGGCCTGTGGCGGCGAAAGCGCCTGCATCGCCGAGGACGTGAGCCGCCGCGACCGAGAGGTCCATGGCGAGCTCGGCCGTGAGGTCGCGACCCGCGACCCCACGTACCCCGTCGGTGCCGAAAAGGCGCCCCAATTTAGCGCTTGCTGTACTGCGGAGCCTTGCGGGCCTTCTTGAGGCCGTACTTCTTCCGCTCCGTGGCGCGGGCGTCACGGGTGAGGAAGCCGGCCTTCTTCAGCGGCGGGCGGTTGTTCTCGACGTCGAGAATCGCCAGCGCGCGGGACAGGCCCATGCGGAGGGCACCGGCCTGGCCGGTCACGCCGCCGCCGTCGATGCGGGCGATGACGTCGAAGGCCTCCTCGGCACCGAGCACCACGAAGGGCTCGTTGACGATCTGCTGGTGGACCTTGTTGGGGAAGTAGGTCTCAAGCGAACGACCGTTGATCGTCCACTTGCCGGTGCCGGGGACGATGCGCACGCGGGCGATCGCCTCCTTGCGGCGGCCGGTGCCGTACGAGTTGCCCGTGGTGACGGGCTTGCGCACGGGAGCTTCGGCGCTGGCAGCGGACTCGGTGGTGTACTCGGACGGGAACTCCTCGGTGGAGAAGTCCTCCTGCTCGGCCTCGATCACGGCCGTCTCGACACCGGTGGGCTCAGCCACGGTTCTCCTCTAAATCTTTCGCGAACTACTACTGGGCGATCTGGGTGATCTCGAACGGCACGGGGCTCTGGGCCTGGTGCGGGTGCTCAGACCCGGCGTAGACCTTCAGCTTCTTGGCCATCTTCCGGCCGAGCGCGTTCTTGGGGAGCATGCCCTTGACGGCCTTCTCGACGGCGCGGTCGGGCCGCTTCTCCATCAGCTCGCCATAGGTCACGGAACGCAGACCGCCCGGGTAGCCCGAGTGGCGGTAGGCCTTCTTCTGCTCGAGCTTGTTGCCGCTCAGCGCAATCTTGTCGGCGTTGATGACGATGACGAAGTCACCGGTGTCGACGTGGTTGGCGAAGATCGGCTTGTGCTTACCGCGGAGCAGAGTCGCGACGTGGCTGGCCAGCCGGCCCAGCACCACGTCAGTAGCGTCGATGACGTACCACTGACGCTGGACGTCGGCGGGCTTCGGTGTGTACGTGCGCACGGTCGTAGCCTTCTTTAATCGCGTCTTCGGCGCTGTCGGAAGCGACAGCTCTATGGTCGGTCGGTGCGGGCGCACGACAGCCCGGACCTTCCGTCTCCAACCGATGGGAGATGACGCCGGACGCGCCGCGCATCGGTCACGATCGGACCGACTCGCATACAACGAACGCTTAGGTTACCGCCACTCGCGGACCTGGGTCAAAACGAGCGGAGAGCACCGCCGCACACTCTACCCGCGGCACGGTTCTGTTTCGTTTCGCTGTAACCCCTTCTCCGGCAATATCTCGCGTCCCTATCGTTGACTGCGGTATGTGGCAGACCCCTCACACCCGGCATCCCCAGCCCCGACCACGGCGCCGGAACCTCCTGGGCCTGCTGGCCTGCCTGCTGGCGGTCCTGTTCGCCGGCGTGCTCATCGGCAGGCTGTCCGTCGACCGCCTCGACGCCTCCGACCAGGTCTATCTCAACAACACCGCGCCACCGGCCGCCACGCCGACCCCGTCGGTCACGCCGTCGGCGAGGAAGCCGGGTTCGCGGGTGGAGAGCCGGCCCCGCCGTACGGTCAAGACCACACCGACGCCCAAGCCCACGGCGCAGGCGCGCAGGAAGCTGACCGAGGTGCCTGGCGAACTGCCCGGCGACCCCACCACCGTGCTCGGCGCACCGCTGCTGGAGATCTCCCCCGGCCTGGCCGCCCAGGCCGTCAGGCTCACCAACGCCGCCCGCGCCCGCAAGGGCTGCGCCCCGCTGCGCGTCGACAGGCGGCTGACCGCCTCGGCGCGCGCCCACTCGCTGGAGATGGCCGAGTCCGGCCTGTTCGCCCACGACTCCCCCGACGGCTCCTCGCCGTGGAAGCGCATGGAACGGGCCGGCTACCGCGACGGCGCGGCGGAGAACATCGGCCGCGGCTACTCCTCGGCGGAGGAGGCCGTGCGCGGCTGGATGGACAGCCCCGCGCACCGCCGTAACCTCCTGCATTGCGGCTATCGCGCCGTCGGCGTCGGCGTCGTGTCGGGGCCCGGCGGGCCGTGGTGGACGCAGGACTTCGGATTTTCGTGACCTCGCCGACGGTCAACCCCGGCTAATCTCGGCGCATGGGTTCCACCAAGAAGACCGACGAAACCCCCACCCAACAGCGCAGCGCGATGTGGAGCCCCTATGACGAGGGCCCGCGCTCGCGTACACCGCTGTGGTTCGCCCTCGGCGGCCTGGCCGTCCTCGGCGCGCTCGTGGCGGGCATCGTGGTGATGTGGAACAGCGCCGGCCCCGACCCGACGGCCGACCCCGTGGGCCGCGCCAGCGCGCCCGCCGTCGACCAGCCGGTCGCCCCGTCCGACAAGTACGGCTTCGCCGCCTCCCGCGAGAGCGACCCCGACACGCTCACGCAGAAGGAGCTCTTCCCCAAGAAGAAGTTCAAGGTCGACGGCCGCTCATATGAGGTGACGATCCTCAAGACCGACAAGAAGTGTGGGGACGCGGCCGAGGGCGACAAGCTCGACAAGGCGCTCAAGTCAGGCAAGTGCACGCAGCTCATCCGGGCCACCTTCAAGGACAAGTCCGGCAAGATCATCGGTACGGTCGGCGTCGCCAACCTGCTCGACGGCAAGGCGTCGGCGAAGGTCGCCGCCTCCGTACGCACCAAGGGCGAGAGCAAGCTGTTCGTGAAGCCGCTGGCGGGCAAGGACGACATCACCAAGTTCATCGGCGCGGGCGAGGCCAGCGTCCACGTGGCCACCCACGGGCACTACGCGGTCATGCTCTATGTCCAGTTCAAGGACGGCCACGAGCCCGACAAGAAGGGCGCCAAGCAGCTTTCCCAGGCGGGTGCCGACGTGACGAAGGCGACGGTGTACCCGGCACTCGACTCACGCTCGCTCAGCGGCCGACGGGCAGGCTGAAACCACCCAATTAGCGCTTGAAAGGGACGAACCACCCGGCCGATCCGCCCGAGAACACCCATACGGGCATGGCGATCTCGTGACTATGGTTAGGCTCCCCCTATGCGTGGCCAGGAATCTGGGTCTGAGCACGAGCGCGAAACGGACGGCTCAGCCGCACCGGCGACGCCACCGCCGAGTTTCGGCAGGCCGACGGTGCAGGCCCCATCAGCCTTCCAGGAGAGCGCCCACAGCGCGTCGCACGGCGACGCGCTGGCTCCTTTCGGCGACCTCTCCGCCGGTCAGGTGATCGACTCCGGTACGGCGTCGGCCCGACCGCCCATCCCCGTCTACCAGGGCCTGCCCCCGGACCTACCGGCCGCCGAGCCCGCCATGGCTCCTGACGCGGGCCACCCTCCCGTCGCCGGCAGCCCGTGGGCCCCCGATGCCACATCCGGGCCTGGAGCCCCCTGGTCGCCCGAGACCGCATCGGGATCCCAGTGGTCGCCCGAGAGCGCGCCTGGATCTCCGTCGACGCCTGAGGCCGCGTCCCCGTGGTCGCCCGAGACCGCATCGGGATCCCCGTGGTCCCCCGAGACCGCGCCTGGATCTCCGTCGACGCACGAGGCTGTCTCCGACGCGGGGCAGCCGCGGGTCGGTGACGACGCGGGACGGCCCTCGCCCGTGGAGGACGCGACGATCGAGCGCCCCAGGCCCGGCAGCCCACGGCCCACGTTCCCCGGGGTGCCTGCCGAGACGTGGTCGACCGCGGCCCAACCGTGGGAGCAGACCGAGGACGGCCAGCCCTACGACTGGTTCGCCGACCCCGAGCCTGGAGCGGAGACCCCGTTGGCTTCACCGCAGCCCGGCCCACCCACGTCACAGCCCGGCCCGCACGCGTCGCAGCCTGGCCCGCCCGCCGCGCCGTCCGGCTCGCACGCAGCGCAGCTTGGCTCGCCCGCGTTGCCGTCCGGGCTCCAGCAGGCCGCATGGGCAGCCCCCGGCGCCGCGCAGCCGCCTGCCCTCGGTGCTCCCGTGCCTCCCGGCGCGCCCTACCCCCCGCCACCCGGCGCCCCTCAACCCCTCATGCCCGGCGCCCTCCAGCCCCCTGCGCCCGGCCCGCTGATGCACGGCGTCCCGCAGCCCCCCATGCCCGGTACTGCGATGCATGGCATCCCGCAGCCGCCGGTGCCCGGTCCTGCGACGCACGGCGCGACTCCGCCCCCGTCGTTCGGCGCCCCGCACCCACCGCTGCCCGAGCCGCCCTCCCCCTGGGCCCCCGACCAGCCTCCCGCGCCTTGGACGCCGACGTCCGGAGAGGCACAGTCTCCTTGGGCGCCCTCACACGCCGATCAGCCCTCTCACGCCGAGTGGCAGCCACCGTCCGGGCCGCACCCCGACCAGCACCCGCAGACCGAATGGCAGCCACAGTCTGGGTCACACGCCGTCCAGCCGCCCCAGGCCGAATGGCAGCCGCCATCCGGGCCGCACCCCGACCAGCACCCGCAGACCGAATGGCAGCCACCATCCGGCCCGCACGCCGATTGGCAGCACCCGCAGGCCGATGCGTCCCACGCGGAGGGGCAGCCTTCGTCGGGCCCGCAGGCCGCACCCGCTCAGGCCGCGCCGGTCCAGCAGTCAGGGTCGTGGACGCCGTCTCCCGCCGCGTGGCAGACCGAGCCCGAGCAGGCCGACACCTGGCAGCCCCCGCAGGCCTTCACCGCGGCCGCCGCGGGCATGAAGGTGTGGCCGTCCTCCACCACAGACGCGCCGGCCATGCCCCCATGGCCGGCCGCCACCGGTGAGCCCCTCGACGACCACGACGGTTCGCAGGAGCCCCAGAACCTCGACCCGAACATGACGGTCGCGTTCGCCCACGCCGAACCCGGCGACGTCCCCGTCTGGCCCCCGCACTCATCGAACGAGGACCACCAGCCCGGCGACCGCATCCCGGATCTCCCGTTCGACAGCGCCACGTGGGGACGCACCAAGGGCGACGAACCGCCCGCCGACATCCTGGACGACGCCCCCACCGACCGCGCCACCACCCCGAGGCCGACCGACCCCGCCTTCGGCGGCTCACCGACCCCAGGCGCCCCCGACGCGAGCCCGCCCGACACAGGCGCACCCGGCGCAGGCGCACCCAACACAAGCTCGCCCGGTACGGGTGCACCCGGCGCAGGCTTGACCGGTACGGGCTCAGCCGGCGAGGACGCACCCAGCTTCGGCGGATCCGGCACAAGCTCGACGGGCACGGACCCGGCAGGCCCGAGCTCATCTGGCATGAGCTCGACCGACACGGTTTCGGCCAGCATGAGCTCGACCGGCACGGGTTCGGCTGGCATGAGCTCGACCGGCACCGACTCGGCCGACGAGGGCGCATCCAGACCCGGCAGACCCGACGCAGGCGCGGCCGACACGGGCTCGGCTGGCATGGGCTCGGCTGGCACAGGCGGGGCCGCATCCGGCGCAGGGTCACCCACCACAGGCTCGGCTGGCACGAGCGGGGACGCATCCGGCGCAGGGTCGCCCACCGCGAGCCCGCCCGGCCCTGGCACATCCGCGACCGACGTCCCAGGAGCCAACGCGTCGCCCAACGGCATGTCGCCCAACGACGCACTGGACGACCCCCCGTTCCCGACCGATGGAGCCCCGCTGCCCGCGATCCCGCCCCCATCCGGCCTCCCCGCGCATCCCGCCCCGCCCAGCAACGGCACCGGCCCCGGCGACGAAGCGCCGCCCGCCGTACCGACTGGACCGACCGGCTCCGGAACGGCGCCTGCCGTCCAGACCGGCAGTGGCGTGGTCCCCATCGTGCACACCGGCACCGGAGCGGCGCCCGCCGTACCAGGTGGAGTGCCTGCCGCCGACCTGCCGACGCCGCCGCACGGCGCTCCGGCGGCGGCCTTCGACCCGTTCTCGCCGATGCCGCAGGGCGGCATCGCGCCCCCGCCCGCCCCCCCCGTCAAGGAGCCGAGCAAGGGCAAGAAGGCGCTGATCGCCACCCTCGGCGTCCTCGTCGTGGCGGGGGTCGCCACCGGCGGCTTCTTCGCCTACCGATCGATGAGCACCGGGGAAAGCGCCGACCCTGGCGCGTCGGCGGTGCCCAGCGCGGTGCCGTCCGTCGCGGGCACCGACGACCCGCTGGCCAACTCGCTGCTCAACTCCGAGGGCACCGACCCGGAGAAGATGTCGATCAACGAGGCGTTCCCCGAGCAGAAGGTCGATCTCGGTGGTCGCGTCTATATGCGGGTGAAGGTCGACATGTCCGACAACTGTGAGCAGGCGGCCACGGGCCCGTTCGCCACAGCGCTGCGCGACCAGAAGTGCAGCCGGATCCTGCGGGCGACGTACGTCGACGAGAAGAAGAAGCACGCGGTCACCACGGGCATCGCCGTCCTGCCGACCAAGGAGGCAGCCGCGGCCGCCGACCAGGCGAAGGACCTCGACAAGAACCTGTGGTTCCGTCCGCTGCCCGGCTCGGCCTCCAGCGGCGCGCACCGGGTGCACATCGCGGGCGGCTATGCGGCGGGCCTGCTGTGGGGCCGCTACATCGTCTTCAGCTACGCGACGTTCGCCGACGGCCACACCCCGACCGCCAAGGAGAAGAGTCTGAGCGCCGTCAGCGGCGCCTTCCGCGACCACACCTCGCTGGTGCTGGAGCGCAGAATCACCGAGTGAGCGTGCGGACCCTGCGGGTCGCGGCCGCCCTGGCGGCCAGCTCCTCGTCCCGCGGGTAGCCGACCTCCTCCAGGCACAGGCCGTGCGCGGGCGCGACATGCACCCCCGAATCCCGTACGACTCCCGCCAGCACCAGCGCGGGCCACTCCACGGGCCGCCTGCCGTCTCCCACGGCGAGCAGGCACCCGACGAGCGCTCTGACCATGGAGTGGCAGAAGGCGTCGGCCACGACGGTCGCCTCCAGCACCCCGCTGGGGGTACGCACCCAGTCGAGCCGCTGCAGCTCCCTGATCGTGGTGGCGCCTTCCCGCTTCTTGCAGAAGGCGGCGAAGTCGTGCTCGCCGAGCAGATGGGCGGCTCCGGCGATCATCGCGTCGAGGTCGAGCGGGCGGGCGTGCCACACGATCTCGGCGCGCCGCAGCGGCTCGACACCGCCGGGCGCGTCATAGACGCGGTAGACGTACCGCCTGGAGAGCGCGGAGAAGCGGGCGTCGAAGCCCTCAGGAGCCACGCTGACGCGATGAACCCGCACATCCGGCGGCAGGACCCCGGCCAGCCGCCTCAGCAGCGTGGCGAGCCGCTCATCGACGCTCTCCTCGACGGCGGGCTCGCCCTTGCGGCGGTTGCGCTCCAGCTCGCCGAGCGCGGTCATCGGCAGGTCGACATGGGCGACCTGGCCGCGCGCGTGGACGCCCGCGTCGGTCCTGCCCGCCACGGTGAGCGAGACCTCGTCCAGCCTGAGGATCTTGCCGAGCGCGTCCTCGATCTCGCCCTGCACGGTGCGCCGTTGCGGCTGCCGGGCCCAACCGGAGAAGTCGGTGCCGTCGTAGCCGAGGTCGAGGCGGAGCCGTACCACGATCATCCCTCCAGGAAGAATGGGGAAGGCCCGGCACCCAGAAGGGTGCCGGGCCCATGGGCCTGAAAGATCAGGCCTCGTCCTTCTTCGCCTCGTCGGCGGGAGCCTCGGCGGCCTCCGCGGTCTCGGCGCTCTCCTCGGCCTGAGCCTCGGCGCTCTCCTCGGTCGTCTCCTCGACGACCTCCTCCACAGCCTCGGCGGCGGCCGGGGCGGCAGCGGCGGCGGGAGCCGTACGGCCGGTGGTGACCTGGTTCAGAGCCTCGGTCACCAGCTCGATGACCGCCATGGGCGCGTTGTCGCCCTTACGGTTACCGATCTTGGTGATGCGGGTGTAGCCACCGGGACGCTCGGCGAAGGTCGTCGCGATCTCGGTGAAGAGGTGGTGGACGACGCCCTTGTCCTTGACGACGGTCAGCACCTGGCGACGGTTGTGGATGTCGCCCTTCTTGGCCTTGGTGATCAGGCGCTCCGCCAGCGGGCGGACGCGCTTGGCCTTGGTCACGGTGGTGGTGATGCGACCGTGGCGGAACAGGTCCGTGGCGAGGTTCGCCAGGATCAGCCGCTCGTGAGCCGGGCTGCCGCCAAGACGTGCACCCTTGGTGGGCTTGGGCATTGCGTTCTCCTTGAGAGTGAACCCGCCCCGGCCGTGTCAGGTACCGGAGTCGAGCCGCCAGGCCGCCACGTGGGCGGCCCGCGATATATCCAGCTGGTTTCCCAGGACCCGGGTCATCCGGGACCGCGCAGGAGGAATCCTGCGCGGTTCGGGCGAGGGACGCGAAGCCCCTCGCCCTTGGTCTTCTAGTACTGCTCGGTCTCGACGTACGCGCTGTCGTCGTCGTCGTAGCCGCCGCCGGCCACCGCGCTCGGGTCGAACCCGGGCGGGGAGTCCTTGAGCGCCAGCGACATCTCGTGCAGCTTCTGCTTGACCTCTTCGATGGACTTGGCGCCGAAATTCCTTATGTCGAGCAGGTCCTGCTCGCTGCGGGCCACGAGCTCACCCACGGTGTGGATGCCCTCGCGCTTGAGGCAGTTGTAGGAACGGACCGTGAGGTTGAGCTCCTCGATCGGCAGCGCCAGGTCGGCCGCGAGGGCCGCGTCCGTGGGCGAAGGACCGATGTCGATGCCCTCGGCCTCGACGTTGAGCTCCCGAGCCAGCCCGAACAGCTCGACCAGGGTCTTGCCCGCGGAGGCCACCGCGTCGCGGGGCTTCATCGCGGCCTTGGTCTCGACGTCGAGGATCAGCCTGTCGAAGTCGGTGCGCTGCTCGACACGGGTCGCCTCGACCTTGTAGGTGACCTTGAGCACCGGGGAGTAGATGGAGTCGATCGGGATACGACCGATCTCCTGGCCCGGCTGCTTGTTCTGCGCGGCGGAGACGTAGCCGCGACCGCGCTCGACGGTCAGCTCCATCTCCAGCTTCGCCTTGCCGTTCAGCGTGGCGATGCGCAGCTCGGGGTTGTGCACCTCGACACCGGCCGGAGGCGCGATGTCGGCGGCGGTGACCTCGCCGGGGCCCTGCTTGCGCAGGTACATCACGACGGGCTCGTCGTGCTCGGAGGAGACGACCAGCTCCTTGAGGTTCAGGATGATGTCGGTGACGTCTTCCTTCACACCGGGAACGGTCGAGAACTCGTGCAGCACGCCCTCGATGCGGATGCTCGTCACCGCCGCGCCCGGGATGGACGACAGCAGCGTGCGACGCAGCGAGTTGCCGATGGTGTAGCCGAAGCCCGGCTCCAGCGGCTCGATGACGAACTTGGACCGGGTCTCGTCGATGGACTCTTCGAGAAGAGTCGGACGCTGAGCGATCAGCATGTTTCGGGATCTCCCCTTGTCGTGTGGCGCCCGCTATATGACACCACTCCGATAAACAGCCTAAATGGGGTACGGCATGCCGTACCCCATCCGACCCCGCCGGCCAGGAAACCCAGACCTTTGGGGAAGCCTGCGAGCGGCGGCGGCGAACCTGCGACAGGCACGCCGCCCCGTCTCGTCCAAGTAAAGGGCTTACTTGGAGTAGAGCTCGACGATCAGCTGCTCCTGCACCTGGGTGTCGATCTGCTGGCGAACCGGCAGCTGGTGAACCAGGACGCGGAGCTTCTCCGGCACGACGCCCAGCCAGGCCGGGATCGTCTTGTCGCCGGCGGTCGCCTTGGCCACCTCGTAGGGCAGCATGTTGACGGCCTTCTCGCGGACCTCGACGATGTCGTGCTCACGCACGCGGTACGACGGGATGTCGACCTTCTTGCCGTTCACCAGGATGTGGCCGTGACGGACCTGCTGGCGAGCGGCGTCGCGCGACTGGGCGAAACCGGCGCGGTAGACCACGTTGTCGAGACGGCTCTCCAGAATCTGGAGGAGGTTCTCGCCGGTCTTGCCGCCCTTCTTGTTGGCTTCCTCGTAGTAGTTGCGGAACTGCTTCTCGAGGACGCCGTAGATGCGGCGGGTCTTCTGCTTCTCACGAAGCTGGAGCTGGTACTCAGACTCCTTCGGACGGCCGCGGCCGTGCTCACCCGGCGGGTAAGGACGGATCTCGATGGGGCACTTCGCGGACTCACACTTGCTGCCCTTGAGGAAGAGCTTGGTCTTCTCGCGACGGCAGAGCTTGCAGTCCGCACCCGTGTAACGAGCCATTTCTCAATATCTCCTGGGTGTCAGACGCGGCGGCGCTTCGGCGGACGGCAGCCGTTGTGCGGAACCGGGGTCACGTCCTGGATGGAGCCGACCTCGAGGCCCGTCGCCTGCAGCGAACGGATCGCGGTCTCACGGCCGGAGCCGGGGCCCTTCACGAAGACGTCGACCTTGCGCATGCCGTGCTCCATGGCGCGGCGGGCGGCGTTCTCGGCGGCCATCTGAGCGGCGAACGGGGTGGACTTACGGGAGCCCTTGAAACCCACGTGGCCGGCGCTGGCCCAGGAGATCACATTCCCGTTCGGGTCGGTGATCGAGACGATCGTGTTGTTGAACGTGCTCTTGATGTGGGCGTGCCCGTGAGCGACGTTCTTCTTTTCCTTGCGGCGCACCTTCTTGGGCGCACCCTGGCGGCTCTTAGGAGGCATTCTTTGCCTTCACTCCTGAGGTCTTCGGTCCCGCGGCTGCGAGGACTACTTCTTACCGGGCTTCTTCTTACCGGCGACGGTCTTCTTCTTGCCCTTACGGGTGCGCGCGTTGGTCTGCGTGCGCTGGCCGTGGACGGGAAGACCCTTGCGGTGACGGATGCCCTGGTAGCAACCGATTTCGATCTTGCGACGGATGTCGGCCTGGACCTCACGGCGCAGGTCACCCTCGATCTTGAAGTTCGCCTCGATGTAGTCACGCATCGGGACGAGCTCCGCGTCGGAGAGCTGGTGCACACGGAGGTCGCCGCTGACGCCGGTGGCCTGGAGGATCTCCAGGGCGCGGGTGCGGCCGATTCCGTAGATGTAGGTGAGAGCGATCTCCAGCCGCTTTTCGCGGGGGAGGTCGACGCCAACCAGGCGAGCCATGGTCGGGCATTCTCCTTCACTGTGGCGGAGGTCTTGCGCCTCACTCCCCTCCCCATGCCCGGGGTGAGGGCCCCGGCCTCCGACCGGGGGTGGCCCACTTTCGTGGGTGTGACGCGCGATTACTGATTCAGGCTTGTCATGCGTCGAGCCCGCTCCCCTGGAGGGGCGGACTCGGAAAAGCCTTCGCGACTAGCCCTGACGCTGCTTGTGGCGCAGATTGTCGCAGATCACCATGACGCGACCGTGCCGGCGGATCACCTTGCACTTGTCGCAGATCTTCTTAACGCTCGGCTTAACCTTCATAGTCCTTCGTGATTCCTCAGACGTTTTACTTGTATCGGTAGACGATCCGCCCACGACTCAGGTCGTAAGGGCTCAGTTCCACGACTACCCGGTCGTCCGGCAGGATTCGGATGTAGTGCATCCGCATCCGTCCGCTGATGTGGGCCAGGACCTTATGGCCGTTGTCGAGTTGCACCCTGAACATCGCGTTCGGGAGCGACTCAACCACAGTGCCCTCGATCTCGATGGCGCCGTCTTTCTTGGCCATGTCCCTCGCGTTTCACTGATCGGTCGTCTGAGGTTTCGGATCACTAAGCAGCCGCGGCCATCCGCATCGAATGAGAGCGGCGGTCTGCAGGACCGCCAACACAGGATGGCCATAGTGAGCCGACTAAGGAGTGTACGACACCCGGCGGGAAAATGCGAAATGCACAAGCCAGGTGTCCTGACACAACCACAGCCAAGGTTACCTCAGATCCCCGGCTGCATAGGCCGCCCTGAACATCGCGTGGACGATGAGGTTGTCGGCATAGGACCGCGTCCGGCGGTCGAAGGCCCCTCCACAGGTCACCAGCACGAGCCTACGCTCGGCGGTGGCCCCGTAGACCTCGTCGGCGGGGAAGCTCGTCTTGGGCGCGCGCTCCGTCCGCTCGACGGAGAACACCGCCACCGTACCGTCGCCGCGCACCACGCCGACCACGTCACCCTTGCGCAGTTCCGCCAGGCGCGCGAAGACCGCCGGCCCCGTCCTGGTGTCCAGGTGCCCGGCGATCACCGCCGACCCTCTCTCCCCCGGCGTGGGGCCGCCGCCGTACCAGCCGGCGACCTCGGCATGATCCAGCGGAGGTACGGCCAGCTCCCCGCCGTCGCTCACGCCGAGCACCACCAGCGGCGCCTCGATCCCCAGTCGCGGGACGAGGACGTGCGTCGGCTCGGCCCTGCCCAGTTCCCCCGGCAGCGGCGCGGGCCACCGGTCGTCGAAGGCAGGTGCGACGCGCTCGTACCCGAGCTCGTCGAGCGCTGCGGGCGCTGCGGGCGCTGCGGGCGCTGCGGGCACGGAGGGCGCTGCGGGCGCGCATCCGCCCGACGCCGCCAGCGCGGCCGCCAGGACGACGTGCCCGCCCGGCCCCAGCGGCCGCCGACTCGCCGGGCCGGGCGGGCACGTGCTCACGGTGCGCCGTCGCGTCGCGGACGGCGCTTCCTCCTGGTGACGAAGGTCGCGGCACCGCCCACCGCGACAAGGACGGCCAGCGCCCCGGCCAGCCACGGCCCGCGGGACGGCTGAGCCGCCATCGTCAGACCGCCTCCACCGGTGTCCGGGCCCTTGACCGGGTGCTGCCCGGCCACCGTGAGGTAGCCGGTCGCGTCCGCGTCGGCGCAGCGCACGGTGACCGGGTACCGGTTCGGTTTCAGGTCCCGCCCCAGCGTGGTCGTGCCGCGCATCCGGCCGTTCGTCGGCGACAGGCTCACCGCGAAGCCGGGGAAGGCCTGCGACACGGCCCTCAGCCCCGCGGTCCCGAGGCAGGCGTCGGTCGTGACCGTCACCTGGGCACCGGGCCTGGCGGGGTTCGGCGCCACGGAGACATACCGCCCACCCTGCGGTACGGCTCCCGCCGTCAGTGACCCGATCGCCACCGCCATGATGGCGATCCTCGCCAACAGCCCGGAACACCGCCTCAGGCCCATCGTCCCCCCATTGCGATGGTTCCATCGTCAAAGATCATCTACCCTGCACGATCACCGCCAACTACGACCAGCGGTAAAGAGTGGATCTATTACCCGCCGTACCGGGACAGGCAACGGCGAAGGCCCGCCGGGTGACCGGCGGGCCTTCCTGGTGAGAATCTCAGTAGATGCGGTGCTTGCTACCGCAGTGCTCGAACTTCGAGGCGCCGTAGCACGTGTAGGTGTAGACCTTCTTGATGCCGTGGCCGCTCCAGCCGCTGGAGTGCTTGCCGTCCCAGCCCTGGGCGAACTTGTGCCACGTGCCGCCCTTGTAGTACTCGAACCACACGTAGCCGCGCTTGCCGCCGGATCTATCCACGCCGTACCACTTCGTGTAGACCTTGCCGTGAGAGCTGAAGGTCTTGCCGAAGGTGTAGGCCTTGCCGTCACCGGAGAAGTACTTGCCCCAGCTCCCGGCGGAGGCGGTCGTGACGGCCGGAGAGGCGGCGGTGGCCGCCTGGACGGCGGGGGCGATGGCCAGGGTGGTGATGGCCGAGCCCGCGATGGCTGCTGCTGCGAGAATCTTGCGCATTTCTTCCTCCTGTGAGTGATGTGCCACTCACGTTAGGAAGCCGCCGCCACGCGTTCCGCGCACAAATCCACACAGTGCATTAGTGCACAGATGGGGCTATTTCCGATTAGTGCCGAAAATCGTACTAACAAGGAGCAAAGCGCCCCACGGACCGGCCACCCACATCGGCCAGAAGTAGCCGCCGAAGTCGGTCAGCAGCCAGATCACCGAGGTCACCGCGACGGCCGACGCCCACGCCGCCCAGGCGCCCTTCATCCCGGCGTGCATCCCCGCCTGCGAGGACGTGGTGGCGGGAAGCTTGGCGGCCTGGGCCCGCAGGTCGACCTCGGGAAGGTCGGCGGTCACCCTGGCGAGCTCGCCGTAGGTCTTGCTCTGGTAGACCTGCTCCAGCCGCTCGTTGAACTCCTCGACCGTGATCCGGCCCTGCGCCGTGTGTTCGCGGAGGATGGCTGCCACCCGATCGCGGTCGACGTCCGATGCACGCATTTCGGGGCTCTGCGCCATCCCCACCACTTCCCGCCTCAGTCCAGCAGTTGCGACAGGCGCTCCTTGCCCCCGTCGAGGGCGGTAAGCACCCAAGGTCCATTATGTGTCACCGCGACGCTGTGCTCGAAGTGTGCGGACGCCTTTCCGTCGATCGTCACGACGGTCCAGTCGTCGTCCAGCACGCGGGTGCGGGGCGTACCCAGGTTCACCATGGGCTCGATCGCCAGGCACATCCCCACCTCGAAGGCCGGGCCGCGACCAGGACGCCCGTGGTTGGCCACCCAGGGGTCCATGTGCATCTCGGTGCCGATGCCGTGCCCGCCGTACTCCTGCGGGATGCCGTACCGCCCCTGCGACTTGACGTACTTCTCGACCTCGTAGCCGACATCCGACAGGTGACGGCCGACCGACAGCGCGGCGATGCCGCGCCACATCGACTCCTCCGTCACCCGCATCAGCTCCGTCAGCGCGGGGGCGACCTCCCCCACCGGTACGGTCACCGCCGAGTCGCCGTGCCACCCGTCGAGGATGGCGCCGCAGTCGATCGAGATGATGTCGCCCTCGCGCAGCTTGCGCTCGTTCGACGGGATGCCGTGCACGACCTCGTGGTTGACCGACGCGCAGATCGTCGCGGGAAAACCCTGGTAGCCCTTGAACGACGGGATCGCGCCCTCGCCCCTGATCGCCTTCTCCGCGATGGCGTCCAGGTCGAGCGGCGTCATGCCCGGCTCCACCGAGCGCTTCAGCAGGTCCAGCGTCCGCCCGACCACCAGACCGGCCGCGCGCATCTTCTCCAGCTGCTCCGGCGACTTGATCTGGATTCCATGCCTGTTCTTCTTGAACAAGTTCGACACCCCCCAGGGTGGTTCAACGGGCAAACACTGGAGCCCAATTCCCCCACAGTGGGCTTGATCCCGCAATACGCATATGAATCACGCCACCACTGTTATTGGGCATGAATAACGCCGACCCTGATCAACAGGGCCGGCGTCTTCGGTTCTCGCTACCCGGCGTAGGGCCGGATCTCCTTCATCGCCCGCTGGGTGATCTCCTCGACGGGACCGGTCGCGTCGACCCCGACCAGGAGGCCCTCGTCGGCGTAGAAGCGGATCAGCGGCGAGGTCTGCTCCTGGTAGACCTCCAGGCGATGCCTGACGGTCTCCTCCTTGTCGTCGTCACGCTGGAACAGCGTGCCGCCGCAGGCGTCGCAGATGTCGTCCCGCTTGTTGTCGAACTCGACGTGCCAGATGCGACCGCACTGACTGCAGGTGCGCCGTCCGGCCAGCCGGCGGACGACCTCCTCGTCGTCGACCACGAGCTCCAGGACCAGGTCGAGCTTCTGATCCCAGTCCTTCAGCATGTCGCGCAGGATCTCGGCCTGCGGGACGTTGCGAGGGAAGCCGTCGAGCAGGAAACCATCCTGCGCGTCGTCCTCGGACAGCCGATCGCGGACCATGGCGATGGTGACCTCGTCGGGCACGAGGTCGCCACGGTCCATAAAGGTCTTGGCGAGCTTGCCGAGCTCCGTGCCGCCCGAGACGTTGGCACGGAAGATGTCACCTGTCGAGATCTTCGGGATGGACAGGTTCGATGCGATGAACTGGGCTTGTGTCCCCTTACCCGCTCCGGGGGGCCCGACCAGAACGAGACGCACTACCGCAGGAAGCCTTCGTAGTTGCGCTGCTGCAGCTGGCTCTCGATCTGCTTCACCGTGTCAAGGCCGACACCAACCATGATCAGGATGCTCGTCCCTCCGAACGGGAAGTTCTGGCTCGCCCCCGCGACCGCCAGTGCGACGATCGGCACCATCGAGATGAGACCGAGGTAGAGCGCACCGGGCGCGGTCAGGCGGGTCAGAACGAAGTTCAGGTACTCGGCCGTGGGCCGACCCGGACGGATGCCCGGGATGAACCCACCGTACTTCTTCATGTTGTCGGCGACTTCGGCGGGGTTGAAGGTAATCGACACATAGAAGTAGGTGAAGAACACGATCAGCGCGAAGAAGGTGATCATATAGACCGGCGTGTCACCCGTGACCAGGTTCCGCGAGACCCACTCGACCACGGGGTTGACGTCCTCCGCGGTGGCGTTCGCGAACAGTGACACCAGCAGCTGCGGCAGGTAGAGCAGCGACGAGGCGAAGATGACCGGGATGATGCCCGCCTGGTTGACCTTCAGCGGGATGTAGGTCGAGGTGCCGCCGTACATCCTGCGGCCGACCATGCGCTTGGCGTACTGCACGGGGACCCGGCGCTGCGCCTGCTCGACGAAGACCACCGCGGCGATCATGAAGATACCGACCACCAATACCACGGCGAAGGTGAAGGGGTTGGCGCGGAAGATGTTCATCAGCTCGGACGGGAAGACCGCGACGACCTGCGTGAAGATGAGGATCGACATGCCGTTGCCGACACCGCGGTCGGTGACGAGCTCGCCCAGCCACATGATGACCGAGGTGCCCGCCGTCATGATGATGACCATCGTCACGATGCTGAAGACGTTGTCGGGATCGAGCAGCACCTGCTGGTTGCACTGCGGGAACAGCTGCCCGGTGCGCGCCAGCGCGATGAACGCGGTCGACTGCAGGATGGCGAGGCCGATGGTCAGATAACGCGTGTACTGCGTGATCTTCGTCTGCCCTGCCTGGCCCTCCTTCTTCAGGGCTTCCAGGCGCGGGATCACCACGACCAGCAGCTGAAGAATGATGCTCGCGGTGATGTACGGCATGATGCCCAGCGCGAACACCGACAGCTTCAGCAGAGCGCCGCCGCTGAACAGCTGCACCATGCCGTAGATGTTGCCGGACTCACCGGCCTGGGCCTGTGCGAGACAGGCGCGAATGTTCTCGGTGTGAACACCCGGAGTCGGAAGAACCGAGCCGAGGCGGAACAGCGCGATGATGCCCAGAGTGAAGAGCAACTTCTTGCGCAGGTCCGGCGTCCGGAACGCCCGGGTAAACGCGGTCAGCACGGTCCCTCCAGCACGCCGTGAAGGCGGTATGGGTCTGCGATGGTGCGGGGATCAGCCATCTGAGTCTCAAGGTCAGGCGTCGAGCAGGACAGAACCCTGCCGTCTCGCGAACTCTAACGCACTACAGGCACGGGAGCCCATTGTCAGGACCCCCGTGCCTAGTAATGGCACTTACAGCTCGGTAACGGACCCACCGGCAGCGGCGATCTTCTCCTTGGCGGAACCCGAGAAGGCGTGAGCCTGCACGTTCACCGCGACGGAGATCTCGCCGGTACCGAGGACCTTGACCGGCTGGTTCTTGCGGACAGCGCCCCTGGCGACCAGCGTCTCGACGGTGACCTCGCCACCCTCGGGGAACAGCTCACCGATCTTGTCCAGGTTGACGACCTGGTAGGTCGTCTTGAACAGGGCGTTGGAGAAGCCCTTGTACTTCGGCAGACGACGCTGCAGCGGCACCTGGCCACCCTCGAAACCGAGAGGGACGGTGTTGCGCGACGTCGTGCCCTTGGTGCCACGACCGGAGGTCTTGCCCTTGGACGCCTCGCCACGGCCCTTGCGGACCTTGGCCTTGTTGGCGCCCTTGGCGGGACGCAGGTCGTGGATCTTCAGCGGAGCCTTGTCAGTCATGACTAGTCGACCTCTTCCACCTCGACGAGGTGCGTCACCACGGCGACCATCCCACGGATCTCGGGACGGTCCTCCTTGACGACGACATCGCCGATTCGCTTCAGGCCAAGCGAACGCAGCGAGTCGCGCTGGTTCTGCTTGCCACCGATCTTCGAGCGAACCTGAGTGATCTTCAGGCGTGCCATGACTAGCTCACCGCCTTAGCCGCGGCAGCGGCCTCGGCCAGGCCCTCGGCGCGAGCCTTGAGCATCGCCTTCGGAGCGACGTCCTCGATCGCCAGGCCACGGCGGGCGGCGATCGCCTCCGGCGTGGACAGGCCCTTCAGCGCCGCCACGGTGGCGTGCACGATGTTGATCGGGTTGTCCGAGCCGAGCGACTTGGACAGCACGTCGTGGATGCCGGCGCACTCCAGAACGGCGCGCACCGGGCCACCGGCGATCACACCGGTACCGGCGGAAGCCGGACGCAGGAAGACGACACCGGCCGCCTCCTCACCCTGCACGGTGTGCGGGATGGTGCCCTGGATGCGGGGAACGCGGAAGAAGTGCTTCTTCGCCTCCTCGACACCCTTGGCGATGGCCGCGGGAACTTCCTTGGCCTTGCCGTAACCGACGCCGACCAGGCCGTTGCCGTCACCGACGATAACCAGGGCGGTGAAGCTGAAGCGACGACCACCCTTCACGACCTTGGCCACTCGGTTGATCTTCACTACGCGCTCGATGTACGAGACGCCCTTGTCGGCGGCGCCGCCGCGGCGATCGTCACGACGGTCCCGCCGCTCGCCACCGGTGCCGCCACCGCGACGCGGAGCTGCAGCCATCAGTGGTTCCTCTTCTCAGCAGTTGCCATCAGAATTCGAGCCCACCTTCGCGGGCGCTGTCCGCCAGAGCCGCGATACGGCCGGCGTACCGGTTGCCACCACGGTCGAAGACCACGGCGGTGATCCCGGCTTCCTTGGCCCGCTGAGCGAGGAGCTCGCCGACCTTCTTGGCCTTCTCGGTCTTGTCGCCCTCGGCAGTGCGCAGGCTGGCGTCCATGGTGGAGGCGCTGACCAGCGTGTGGCCGACGGAGTCGTCCACGATCTGCACGAACAGGTGACGGGTCGAGCGGTTGACGACCAGGCGCGGACGCGCGGCCGTACCGACAACCTTCTTGCGGACGCGGCCGTGACGGCGGGCCCGCGAGACGGTGCGAGCAGCCGTGTGCTTGCTGTACGCAGTCTTGGGAGCCATGCCTACTTACCAGCCTTTCCGACCTTGCGGCGGATAACTTCGCCCTGGTAACGCACGCCCTTGCCCTTGTACGGGTCGGGCTTGCGCAGCTTGCGGATGTTGGCGGCGACCTCGCCGACCTTCTGCTTGTCGATGCCGTCCACGTGGAACAGGGTCGGCTTCTCGACGCGGAAGGTGATGCCCTCGGGGGCGTCCACGATCACCGGGTGGCTGAAGCCCAGAGCGAACTCCAGCTGCGTCGGGCCCTTGGCCGCGACGCGGTAACCGACACCGACGATCTCCAGGGTCTTGGAGTAGCCCTGGGTGACACCGGCCACCATGTTGGCGATCAGCGTCCGAGAAAGGCCGTGCAGAGCGCGGACCTTGTTCTCGTCGTTGGGCCGGGAGACGGCGATGGTGCCGTCGTCGTCGCGAGCCACCGTGATGGGCTCAACGACCGTGTGCGAAAGCGTGCCCTTCGGGCCCTTGACCTGGACATCCTGGCCGTCGATCGTGATGTCGACGCCGCTCGGTACAGGGATGGGCAGCCGTCCGATTCGCGACATGCTGTAGTCCTCCCCTCGTTACCAAACGTAGGCGAGGACTTCCCCGCCCACACCACGCTTGCCGGCCTGCTTGTCGGTCATGAGGCCACCGGACGTCGAGATGATCGCGACGCCCAGTCCGCCCAGGACTCGAGGCAGGTTGTCCTTCTTCGCGTAAACACGCAGCCCGGGCTTGGAAACCCGGCGCAGCCCCGCGAGCGAACGCTCACGGCTCGGCCCGAACTTGAGCTCCACCACGAGGTTCTTGCCAACCTTGGCGTCCTCGACGGTCCAAGACTGGATGTAGCCCTCCTGCTGGAGGATCTCGGCGATGTGCGCCTTGATCTTGGAATACGGCATGGTCACGGAGTCGTGATATGCCGAATTCGCGTTGCGCAGACGCGTGAGCATGTCTGCGATCGGGTCGGTCATCGTCATGGCCAACGGCCTTCCTCGCCGCGGTATCCAGTCGGTGAAGCCGTGCTCTACCGGTGGACCTTCGGCGCGGTCATGGGCGCCTCGAACGGCGCCCCGTTGATATTTCTCGTACGGCTCGGCGGGGACGGAACCCCGAAGCCTCTGATAGGACGCGCGAAACGCCCTACAGAAGGATGCCATCTCCCGCGAGGTGCTCCCTCCATGAGAGGGAGCACCCGCGGGAGGATGTCACCAGCTGGACTTGGTGATGCCCGGCAGCTCGCCCCGGTGCGCCATCTCGCGGAAGCAGATGCGGCACAGGCCGAACTTCTTGTAGACGGCGTGCGCACGCCCGCAGCGCGAGCAGCGGGTGTAGGCGCGAACCGCGAACTTCGGCTTGCGCGCCGCCTTCACCTTCAGAGACGTCTTAGCCATGCTCAGGCCTCCTTGAACGGGAAACCGAGAAGCTTCAGCAGCGCCCGGCCCTCATCGTCGTTCTTCGCCGTGGTCACGACCGTGATGTCCATGCCACGCGGACGGTCGACCTTGTCCGGGTCGACCTCGTGGAACATGACCTGCTCGGTCAGACCGAAGGTGTAGTTGCCGTTGCCGTCGAACTGCTTGGGCGACAGGCCGCGGAAGTCCCTGATGCGGGGCAGCGCCAGCGAGAGCAGACGGTCGAGGAACTCCCACATGCGGTCGCCGCGCAGCGTGACGTGCGCGCCGATCGGCATGCCCTCACGCAGCTTGAACTGCGCGATGGACTTGCGGGCCCTGACGACCGCGGGCTTCTGGCCGGTGATCGTGGTGAGGTCACGGACAGCGCCCTCGATGAGCTTCGAGTCGCGAGCCGCCTCGCCGACGCCCATGTTGACCTTGATCTTGGTCAGGCCGGGCACCAGCATGATGTTCTCGATGCCGAACTCGTCACGAAGCTTCGCGATGATCTCCTCGCGGTACTTCGTCTTGAGGCGCGGCGTGGGACGCTCGGTCTCAGTAGTCGTGGCAGTCATCAGTTGTCCTCACCCGACTCGTCGGCCTGGTCGGCCTTCTTGGCAGGCTTCTCGTCATCCTTGAGCTTCTTCACGTTGCTCACGTGGATGGGAGCCTCCATGGTCTCGACGCCGCCCTGCTTGGCGCCGCGAGGACCGTTGAGGTTCTCCTTCGAGTGCTTCTTGATCATGTTGACGCCCTCGACGACCACGCGGTCCTCGCGCGGGTTCGTCGAGATCACACGACCCTTGGCACCCTTGTCCTTGCCGGCGATGACCTGAACCAGGTCACCCTTCTTCACGTGCAGCTTCGTCATCACAGCACCTCCGGCGCGAGCGAGATGATGCGCATGAACTTCTTGTCACGCAGCTCACGGCCCACCGGGCCGAAGATGCGGGTGCCACGAGGGTCACCGCTGTCCTTGATGATGACGGCGGCGTTCTCGTCGAAGCGGATGTAGGAGCCGTCAGGACGGCGGCGCTCCTTCACCGTACGGACGATGACCGCCTTGACGACGTCGCCCTTCTTCACACCAGTGCTGCCGGGAAGTGCGTCCTTCACCGTGGCGACGATGACGTCGCCGATTCCCGCGTAGCGTCGACCCGAGCCACCGAGAACGCGGATGCAAAGGATCTCCTTGGCACCCGTGTTGTCGGCGACCTTGAGTCGCGACTCCTGCTGGATCACGTCAACTCCTGTTGGTCTCCGCCGGTTCTCATCGCTGAGCCTGGCGGAACTCTGAGTGGTCTTGGTCCTCCGGCTACAGCCCCGAAGGGGCCGCACCGCAGGCGACGCGAGGGCTTGTCCCGGGCGCCGTGCTCGGTGGCACGGTCACCGCGAGGAGCCCCCGTGTCCTTGGACACCGTCATGGGGGGTGTCTCCACCCCCCACGAGGCGCGCATCTATACGGAAGACCTTACTTGGCCTTCTCAAGCACCTCGACGACCCGCCAGCGCTTGGTGGCGGACAGCGGCCTGGTCTCCATCAGGAGAACGCGGTCGCCGACGCCGCAGCTGTTGGCCTCGTCGTGCGCCTTGTACTTGGTCGTACGGCGGATGACCTTGCCGTACAGCGGGTGCTTCACGCGGTCCTCGACGGCGACGACGACGGTCTTGTCCATCTTGTCGCTGACGACCAGGCCCTCACGGGTCTTGCGGTAGTTCCGCGCGCTCTTCTCGGTTGCCTCAGACATCGCTCGTCTCCTTCTCGACCGTGACGATTCCGAGCTCGCGCTCGCGCATCACGGTGTAGATACGGGCGATCTCGCGGCGGACGGCGCGCAGCCGCCCGTGGCTCTCCAGCTGACCGGTCGCCGACTGGAAGCGGAGGTTGAACAGCTCCTCCTTCGCCTCCTTCAGCTTCTGAACCAGGGTGTCCTGGTCCTCGAGCCGCAGCTCTCCGGCGGTCAGGCCCTTAGCCATCACGCCTCACCCACTTCACGCTTAACGATTTTGCACTTCATCGGAAGCTTGTGGATCGCACGCGTCAGCGCCTCACGAGCGATGGGCTCGGCGACGCCGGACAGCTCGAACATCACGCGACCAGGCTTGACGTTCGCGATCCACCACTCCGGCGAACCCTTACCGGAACCCATGCGGGTCTCGGCGGGCTTCTTGGTGAGCGGACGGTCGGGGTAGATGTTGATCCACACCTTGCCGCCACGGCGGATGTGACGGGTCATGGCGATACGAGCCGACTCGATCTGGCGGTTGGTCACGTAGGAGTGCTCAATCGCCTGAATGCCGAACTCGCCGAACACAACCCTGGTGCCGCCCTTGGCGGCTCCGCTGCGGTCGGGCCGGTGCTGCTTGCGGTGCTTGACCCTGCGCGGGATCAGCATGGTCAGCTCCCTTCAGCACCCGGCTGCGCAGCCGGGCCGGTCTCGGGGGCAGCCTGGGAGGCAGCCTCAGTCCTGGGGGCACGGTCTCCACGGCCGCCGCCACCGCGGCGGGCGCCACCGGCGCCACCACGACGGGGACGCTCGCCGCCACCACGACGGTCGTCGCGGTCACGACGCTGGCCGGCGCGAGCACCGGCGGCAGCCGCCTCACGCTCGGCGCGGCTCGTCGGAGCCTCACCCTTGTAGATCCACACCTTCACGCCGATGCGGCCGAAGGTGGTACGGGCCTCGTAGAAGCCGTAGTCGATGTCCGCGCGCAGCGTGTGCAGCGGCACCCGGCCTTCGCGGTAGAACTCCGACCTCGACATCTCGGCGCCGCCGAGACGACCGGAGCAGGCGACCCTGATGCCCTTGGCGCCGCTCTTCATCGCCGACTGCATCGCCTTGCGCATGGCACGGCGGAAGGAGACACGGCTGGAGAGCTGCTCGGCCACGCCCTGCGCGACGAGCTGGGCGTCGATCTCGGGGTTCTTGACCTCGAGAATGTTGAGCTGGACCTGCTTCTTGGTCAGCTTCTCCAGGTCACCGCGGATGCGGTCGGCCTCGGCGCCGCGGCGGCCGATGACGATGCCGGGACGCGCGGTGTGGATGTCGACCTGAACGCGGTCGGTCGTACGCTCGATCTCGACCTTGGAGATGCCGGCCCGCTCCATGCCCTTCTGCAGCATGCGACGGATCGCCACGTCCTCGGCGACGTACGACTTGTACAGCTTGTCGGCGTACCACCGGCTCTTGAAGTCGGTCGTGATGCCGAGGCGGAACCCGTGCGGGTTAACCTTCTGGCCCACTATCGGGTCCTTCCCTTCGGCTCGCGGGACTCCACGATCACGGTGATGTGGCTCGTCCGCTTGTTGATCCGATAGGCGCGACCCTGGGCACGCGGACGGAACCGCTTCAGCGTCGGGCCCTCGTCGACCCACGCACGGCTCACGACAAGCGTCTGCGGGTCGAGCTTGAAGTTGTGCTCAGCGTTCGCCATCGCGCTCGAGAGCACCTTGTAAATCGGCTCGCTCGCTGCCTGGGCAGCGAACTGCAGCACGGCCTGCGCCTCCGAAGCGGGCAGCCCGCGAATAAGGTCCACCACGCGGCGGGCCTTCTGGGGCGTGACACGGACGAACCGCGCCTGAGCCCTGGCTTCCATCGCTTACTCCTCTGATGCTTCTGAAGGCGCTTACCGCCGGCTGCGGCGGTCTTCCTTGACGTGGCTGCGGAAGGTCCGCGTGGGGGCGAACTCACCGAGCTTGTGACCGATCATCGACTCGGTGACGAACACCGGGACGTGCTTGCGGCCGTCGTGAACGGCGATCGTGTGACCGAGCATGTCGGGCACGATCATGGAACGCCGCGACCACGTCTTGATGACGGTTTTGGTGCCCTTCTCGTTCTGGGCGTCCACCTTCTTCTGAAGGTGGTCGTCCACGAAGGGACCCTTCTTAAGGCTACGTGGCATTTCGGCTGCTCCTACCGCTTCTTCCTCTTGGACCGACGGCGGATGATCAGCCTGTCGCTGGCCTTGTTCGCCTGACGGGTACGGCCCTCGGGCTTGCCCTTGGGGTTGACCGGGTGGCGACCACCGGAGGTCTTACCCTCACCACCACCGTGCGGGTGGTCGACGGGGTTCATGGCCACACCACGGACGGTCGGGCGCTTGCCCTTCCACCGCATACGGCCGGCCTTGCCCCAGTTGATGTTGGCCTGCTCGGCGTTGCCGACCTGGCCGACCGCCGCGCGGCAGCGCACGTCGACCATGCGCATTTCGCCGGACGGCATACGCAGCGTGGCGTACTGGCCCTCCTTGGCGAGCAGCTGGATCTGTGCACCGGCGGAACGGCCGAGCTTGGCGCCGCCGCCCGGACGGAGCTCCACCGCGTGGATGAAGGTACCGGTCGGGATGTTGCGCAGCGGCAGGCAGTTGCCCGGCTTGATGTCGGCCGCGGGGCCGTTCTCGATCCTGTCGCCCTGCTTGAGGCCGGTCGGCGCGATGATGTAGCGCTTCTCGCCGTCGGCGTAGTGCAGCAGCGCGATGTTGGCGGTGCGGTTGGGGTCGTACTCGATGTGAGCGACCTTCGCCGGAATGCCATCCTTGTCATGCCTGCGGAAGTCGATGATCCGGTAGGCGCGCTTGTGCCCACCGCCCTGGTGGCGAGCGGTGACCCGGCCGTGGACGTTACGGCCACCCTTGTTGTGAAGGGGAGCAAGCAGCGACTTCTCGGGCGTGCTGCGGGTGATCTCGGAGAAGTCCGAGACACTCGAGCCGCGGCGACCCGGGGTCGTCGGCTTGTACTTACGGATGCCCATCTTTTTCGTTCATCCTTCGTCGGTTACATGGGTGAGCCCGCCGTGCTCTCGCACGGCGGTCTCATCCCCGCGGGCCGTACGGCCTGCGCTTACTTACTAATGAGAAACGTGCAACGCGGGCCGCCATCACCTGCCTGTGCGAGCACCGACCAGTTATGGCGGCCTGACGAGCACGTTTCTTGTTAGTTGTCGGCTAGCCGATCTGACCGAAGATGTCGATCCTGTCGCCCTCGGCCAAGCTCACGATCGCGCGCTTGGTGTCGGGACGCTTGCCGAAACCGGCGCGGGTGCGCTTGCGCTTGCCCTGCCGGTTGATGGTGTTCACGTTGGTGACCTTGACCCCGAAGATCTGCTCGACGGCGATCTTGACCTGGGTCTTGTTCGCGGTCTTCTTCACCAGGAACGTGTACTTGTTGTTCTCATCGATCAGGCCGTAGCTCTTCTCAGAGACAACCGGCTTGATGATGATGTCGCGCGGGTCGGCGATCTTCTGCATCAGGCCTCTTCCTTCCCGCTCTTCTGCAGCCGAGCCACGACCTGGTCGTAGGCCTCCTGCGTGAAGACCACGTCGTCGTGCACGAGCACGTCGTAGGTGTTCAGCTGACCGGCGTCCAGCAGGTGGACCTCCGGCGCGTTGCGCAGGCTCAGCCAGGTGAGCTCGTCGGTCTCGTCGACCACGACCAGGACGGTCTTGGCCTCGGTGATCTTACGCAGGGCCTCGATGGCCGCCTTGGTCTTCGGCGTCTCGCCGGTGACCAGGCCGCTGACCACGTGCACGCGACCGCCGCTCGCCCTGTCCGAGAGAGCGCCACGCAGGGCGGCGGACTTCATCTTCTTGGGCGTCTTCTGGGAGTAGTCACGCGGGAGCGGACCGTGGACGGTGCCACCACCGGTGAACTGCGGCGCGCGGGTCGAACCCTGACGGGCGCGACCGGTGCCCTTCTGGCGGTAAGGCTTCTTACCGCCACCCCTGACCTCGCCACGGGTCTTGGCCTTGTGCGTGCCCTGCCGGCGAGCGGCGAGCTGGGCCACGACGACCTGGTGGATCAGCGGGATGTTGACCTTGGCGCCGAAGATGTCTTCGGGCAGGTCGACGGAGCCGGTCTTCGCGCCGCTGGCGTCGAGGACGTCAATGCTGGTCACTTGGCAGCCCCCTTCTTTGCAGCGGTGCGGACGAGGACCAGGCTGCCGTTGGCGCCGGGGATCGCACCCTTGATCAGGATGAGACCGTTCTCGGCGTCCACGGCGTGAACCTTGAGGCTCTGCACGGTGGTGCGGACGTTACCCATCCGACCGGCCATGCGAAGACCCTTGAATACGCGGCCAGGGGTGGCGCAGCCACCGATGGAACCCGGCGAGCGGTGCTTGCGCTGCGTACCGTGCGACGCGCCCAGGCCCTTGAAGCCGTGACGCTTCATGACACCGGCGAACCCCTTGCCCTTGGACTTGCCAGTGACGTCGACGTACTGGCCGGCCTCGAAGGTGTCAGCCAGCAGCTCCTGGCCGAGGGTGTAGTCGCTCGCGTCGTCGGTGCGGATCTCCGCGAAGTAACGGCGCGGGGTGATCTCGTGCTTACGCAGGTAGTCGCCGAGCGGCTTGTTGACCTTCCGGGGGTCGACCTGTCCGTAGCCGAGCTGGATGGCGGTGTAGCCGTCCTTGTCTGCGGTGCGGACCCTGGTCACCACGCACGGACCGGCCTCGACCACGGTCACCGGAACCATCCGGTTGTCCGCGTCGAAGACCTGGGTCATGCCGAGCTTCTTGCCCAGGACGCCCTTGATCGTCTTAGCCATGTCAGTGCGTTCCCTCAGAGCTTGATCGAAATGTCGACGCCGGCGGGGAGGTCGAGTCGCATGAGCGAGTCGACCGTCTTCGGCGTCGGGTCGATGATGTCAATCAGCCGCTTGTGCGTGCGCATCTCGAAGTGCTCGCGGCTGTCCTTGTACTTGTGCGGCGAGCGGATGACGCAGTACACGTTCTTCTCGGTCGGCAGCGGCACCGGGCCCGCGACCTTCGCGCCAGTCCGCGTCACCGTCTCGACGATCTTCTTGGCCGAGCTGTCGATGACCTCGTGGTCATAGGCCTTAAGCCGGATGCGGATCTTCTGTCCCGCCATAATGGCCTCGGTGTCCTTCGCTGTCGTCTGAAAAAGTATCGTGCGGCCTGTTGCCGCTGATTGGTACGGGCGGAGACCGCCCGCTGACCCCACGTAGCAGACGTAATCGATCTGCGTCTTTCTTCCGTGATCCGGCAGTTACTTCGGTCACGTTGCCGAAGCCACTGCGAGATCACGGTGTGCGTGGAGCCCGTGGTGCTCAGTTCGCGGATCGGCGGTCGGCCCCTTCCGGAGGCCGACCGCCGCCCCAGCGGTCGTACTACTTGAGGATCTTCGTGACGCGACCGGCGCCGACCGTACGGCCGCCCTCACGGATCGCGAACTTCAGACCGTCCTCCATGGCGATGGGCTGGATCAGCTCAACGCGCATCTCGGTGTTGTCGCCCGGCATGACCATCTCGGTGCCCTCGGGGAGGTTCACCACGCCGGTCACGTCCGTCGTACGGAAGTAGAACTGCGGGCGGTAGTTGTTGAAGAACGGCGTGTGGCGGCCGCCCTCGTCCTTGCTCAGGATGTAGACCTGGGCATCGAACTCGGTGTGCGGGGTGGTCGTGCCCGGCTTGATGATGCACTGGCCGCGCTCGACGTCCTCACGCTTGATGCCGCGCAGGAGCAGACCGACGTTGTCACCCGCCTGGCCCTCGTCGAGCAGCTTGCGGAACATCTCGACGCCGGTGACCGTGGTGGTGGTCTTCTCCGTACGGATGCCGATGATGTCGACCGTCTCGTTGACCTTGACGATACCGCGCTCGATGCGGCCGGTGACGACGGTGCCGCGACCGGTGATCGAGAAGACGTCCTCGATCGGCATCAGGAACGGCTTCTCGGTGTCACGAGCAGGCTCGGGGACGCTCTCGTCGACAGCGGTCATCAGCTCGATGATGCTGTCGCCCCACTTCTGGTCGCCCTCGAGGGCCTTCAGAGCGGAGACGCGAATGACCGGCAGGTCGTCGCCGGGGAACTCCTGAGCGGACAGGAGCTCACGAACCTCGAGCTCGACGAGCTCCAGGATCTCCTCGTCGTCGACCATGTCGGCCTTGTTGAGGGCCACGACGATGTAGGGGACGCCGACCTGGCGGGCCAGGAGGACGTGCTCCTTCGTCTGCGGCATCGGGCCGTCGGTGGCGGCGACCACGAGGATCGCGCCGTCCATCTGAGCGGCACCGGTGATCATGTTCTTCACGTAGTCGGCGTGACCGGGGCAGTCCACGTGAGCGTAGTGGCGCTTCTCGGTCTGGTACTCGACGTGCGCGATCGAGATCGTGATGCCACGAGCCTTCTCCTCGGGCGCCTTGTCGATCTTGTCGAACGGGGTCGCCTCGTTAAGCTCAGGGAAACGCTCGTGGAGCACCTTGGTGATCGCCGCGGTCAGAGTGGTCTTGCCGTGGTCGATGTGCCCAATGGTGCCGATGTTCACGTGCGGCTTAGTCCGCTCGAACTTGGCCTTAGCCACTGGTTCTCTCCTTAGAGAATCTGACTGACTTACTTCACACTCGGGCCCGGGAGTTTAGCCCGGCCCCTGGGCGGTGGGGCGGCATGTGACCACCCCACCAGGGACTCCGGGGTGCTCCCGGACCTCTTCTCCAGCGGCTGGGCCGCGGGCGAGTCTCCGGGCGCAACGCCCCGGCCTTCGGGCAGAGAGGACAGCGCCCCTCTGCCGTCGGGTCTCGGGAACTATTCGCCCCGGGCCTTCGCGACGATCTCCTTGGCGATGCCAGGAGGCACTTCCGCGTAGGAGTCGAACTGCATGCTGTAGCTCGCGCGCCCCTGCGTCTTGCTACGCAGGTCACCCACGTAGCCGAACATCTCCGACAGGGGTACGAGAGCCGCGATGACGCGGGCGCCTGCGCGCTCGTCCATCGACTGGATCTGCCCGCGGCGACCGTTGAGGTCTCCGATGACATCACCCATGTAGTCCTCGGGCGTGGTGACCTCAACGGCCATCATCGGCTCGAGGATGACTGCGTCGGCCTTGCGAGCGGCCTCCTTGAAGGCCATCGAGCCGGCGATCTTGAAGGCCATTTCCGAGGAGTCGACGTCGTGCGCCGCACCGTCGGTCAGCGTCACCTTCACGCCGACCATCGGGTAACCGGCGAGCACGCCGAACTCGGCCGCCTCCTGGGCGCCCGCGTCAACCGAGGGGATGTACTCCCTCGGGACACGACCACCCGAAACCTTGTTCTCGAACTCGTAGCCGTCGTTGCCGTCGCCCAGCGGCTCCAGGTTGATGATGACCCGCGCGAACTGACCGGAACCACCGGTCTGCTTCTTGTGGGTGTAGTCAACCTTCTCCACCTTGCGGCGGATGGTCTCGCGGTAGGCGACCTGCGGGCGGCCGACGTTGGCCTCGACCTTGAACTCGCGACGCATACGGTCGACGAGGATCTCCAGGTGAAGCTCGCCCATGCCGTGGATGACCGTCTGACCGGTCTCGTCGTCGCGACGGACCTGGAAGGACGGGTCCTCCTCGGCCAGACGCTGGATCGCGGTGCCGAGCTTCTCCTGGTCACCCTTGGTCTTGGGTTCGATCGCCACGCTGATGACCGGCGCGGGGAACGTCATCGACTCAAGGACGACCTGGTGAGCCGGGTCGGCCAGCGTGTCACCCGTGGTGGTGTCCTTCAGACCCATCACGGCGACGATCTGACCAGCGTGCGCGGACGGGCGCTCCTCGCGCTTGTTCGCGTGCATCTGGTAGATCTTGCCGATCCGCTCCTTCTTACCCTTCACCGAGTTGACGACCCCGGTGCCGGTCTCGAGCGTGCCCGAGTAGATGCGGATGTAGGTCAGACGACCCAGGTGCTGGTCGCTCATGATCTTGAAGGCGAGCGCGGAGAAGGGCTCCGTGACGTCCGCGTGACGCTCGACGACCTCGTCCTCGTTGTTGACCGCGTGGCCCTTGAAGGCCGGGATGTCGGTCGGGGCGGGGAGGTAGGCCACGATCGCGTCGAGCAGGGGCTGAACGCCCTTGTTCTTGAACGCGGTGCCGGTCAGGACCGGGTTGATGGCGCTCGCAAGCGTGGCGCGGCGGATGGCCGCCACCAGCTGCTCCTCGGTGGGCTCGTTGCCCTCGAGGAAGAGCTCCATCAGCTCGTCGTCGTTCTCGGCGACGGTCTCGACCAGCTTCTCACGCCACTCACGAGCAGCGTCGGCGTACTCGGCGGGGATGTCGACGGTGTCGTACATCTCGCCCTTGGCAGCCTCTTCGCTCCAGAGCAGACCCTTCATCTTCACCAGGTCGATGACGCCCTTGAAACCGGACTCGACGCCCCAGGGAAGCTGGATGACAGCCGGGGTCGCACCCAGACGGCTGATCATCATGTCGACGCAGCGGTGGAACTCCGCGCCGACGCGGTCCATCTTGTTCACGAAGCAGATGCGCGGCACGCCATAGCGGTCAGCCTGGCGCCACACCGTCTCCGACTGCGGCTCGACACCGGCGACACCGTCGAACACGGCGACGGCACCGTCGAGGACGCGGAGCGAACGCTCCACCTCAATGGTGAAGTCGACGTGACCAGGAGTGTCGATGATGTTGATGGTGTGGTCGAGCCACTCACAGGTCGTCGCGGCCGACGTGATCGTGATGCCGCGCTCCTGCTCCTGCTCCATCCAGTCCATCGTGGCAGCGCCCTCGTGGACTTCACCGATCTTGTAGTTGATGCCGGTGTAGAACAGGATGCGCTCGGTCGTGGTGGTCTTGCCCGCGTCGATGTGGGCCATGATCCCGATGTTGCGGATCTTGGCCAGGTCAAGAGCGGTCGTGGTGGCCACTTCTCTCGCGTCCTCGTCGTCTCGTCGAACCCGCTGTTACCAGCGGTAGTGGGCGAAGGCCTTGTTGGACTCGGCCATCTTGTGGGTGTCCTCGCGCTTCTTCACGCTCGCCCCGAGGCCGTTGCTGGCGTCGAGGAGCTCGTTCATGAGGCGCTCGGTCATGGTCTTCTCGCGGCGGGCGCGGGAGTACTGCACCAGCCAACGCAGGGCCAGGGTGGTGCTGCGCGCGGCGCGCACCTCGACCGGCACCTGGTAGGTCGCGCCACCGACACGGCGGCTGCGGACCTCGAGGGTGGGCTTGACGTTGTCGAGGGCGCGCTTCAGCGTGACGACCGGGTCGTTGCCGGTCTTGTCCTTGCAGCCCTCGAGGGCCCCGTAGACGATCGACTGCGCGATGGAGCGCTTGCCGTCCAGAAGGACCTTGTTGATGAGCGCGGTCACCAGCGGCGAGCTGTAAACCGGGTCAGACATGAGCTGACGACGGCCAGGAGAACCCTTGCGAGGCATGGTTACTTCTCCTTCTTCGTGCCGTAGCGGCTGCGGGCCTGCTTGCGGTTACGGACGCCCTGGGTGTCGAGCGAACCACGGATGATCTTGTAGCGAACACCCGGCAGGTCCTTCACACGACCGCCACGCACGAGCACGATGGAGTGCTCCTGCAGGTTGTGACCCACACCGGGGATGTAGGCCGTGACCTCGATGCCGTTGGTGAGCCGAACACGGGCCACCTTGCGCAGTGCCGAGTTGGGCTTCTTGGGGGTCGTGGTGTAGACGCGCTGGCACGTGCCGCGACGCTGCGGGCTCCCCTTGAGGGCAGGAGTCTTGGTCTTGGTGACCTTGTCCTGCCGGCCCTTGCGGACCAACTGCTGAATAGTGGGCACTGCCACTCCGTTCGTGCCTTGGCCGGTAATACGTCAGGTTGAGCGTTTCGCAGGTACTGCCGGTGTCATGACCTGCTAGTTTTCCCCTCCCGCCGACCCACGCGGTCGGGCGTGTCGCGCTCTGTCGAGCCACGAGCCCCCGCGCTGTCATACGCCGGAGAGGGTCCATGCCGCGCCGCCTGTCGGAGCGCATGCATGAGGGCCCGCGAACCTACGGGCACGAAGGGCAAGACTACCCAGCCCAGCGCAGCACGTCAAAACGACTGCGACCCGGTCGCCGTTACTGCGACCGTACATTCGTGCCGTGGTCCTATCAGACCCTTGTCTAGCTTACCCGCATCACCCGAGTTCTCCGGCCCTTCTGCGCCACACGTTTTCCCCTCCTGTACGGCAAGCCCCCCGACCGTCGCACCTGTAGCCCTCCGCATCGGCGACTTCCCGTCAGCGGCCGCGTGTCGGCAGCCCCGGTATCGGCGGCCGTCCGCAACGGCACCCCGATGGGCGGCCCACGGTCACGGCCCTCCGTATTGCGGCCCACCGTCAGCGACCCTTCGTCAGTGGCCTTCCGTAGCGGCGGCCCGCCACGTGCGCTCGGTGAGCGTGCCCCTGGACAGAGCCCGACCACGTGCCGAGGGTGGCGCGTGGAATGGCTTGCCGTACAGGAAGCTGAAAAGACGGAAACGCCCCGCATCCTGTCGTGAGACAGGACACGGGGCGTTCCGGGGCGCCTAGCGGTTGTACTGACCGAAGTCGTACTCCTCCAGCGGCACGGCCTCGCCGCTGCCGGTGCCGAAGGTGTAGTCCGCGGCCGAGCCGTCGTACCCGCCGACGGTGTACATCGCGGCCTTGGCCTCCTCGGTCGGCTCGACCCTGATGTTGCGGTACTGGGGCATGCCCGTACCGGCCGGGATGAGCTTACCGATGATGACGTTCTCCTTCAGGCCCAGGAGCGAGTCGGACTTGGCGTGGATCGCCGCGTCCGTCAGAACCCTGGTCGTCTCCTGGAAGGAGGCCGCCGACAGCCACGACTCGGTGGCGAGCGACGCCTTCGTAATGCCCATGAGGACCGGACGGCCGGCGGCGGGGGTGCCACCCTCGGCGACGGTCTCGCGGTTCATCTGCTCGAAGCGCGGACGCTCGACGAGCTCACCGGGCAGCAGGTCGGTCTCACCGGACTCGAGCACGTTGACGCGCTTGAGCATCTGCCGAACGATGATCTCGATGTGCTTGTCGTGGATCGACACACCCTGCGAGCGGTAGACCTGCTGGACCTCGGCCACCAGGTGCAGCTGCACCGCGCGCGGGCCGAGGATGCGCAGCACCTCGTTCGGGTTGACCGCACCGGCGATGAGCTGGGTGCCCACCGACACGTGCTGGCCGTCCTGGATGAGCAGGCGCGAGCGCATCGAGACCGGGTAGGCGATCTCCTCCGAACCATCGTCGGGGGTGACCACGATCTTGCGGGTCTTGTCGGTCTCGTCGATGCGAGCCCGGCCCTCGGCCTCGGAGATCGGGGCGACACCCTTGGGGATGCGCGCCTCGAACAGCTCCTGGACACGGGGCAGACCGTGGGTGATGTCGGCGCCCGCCACACCACCGGTGTGGAAGGTACGCATCGTCAGCTGCGTGCCGGGCTCACCGATCGACTGGGCGGCGATGATGCCGACCGCCTCGCCGACGTCCACGAGCTTGCCGGTGGCCAGCGAGCGGCCGTAGCAGGTCGCGCAGACACCGATCTTCGCCTCGCACACCAGCGCGCTGCGGGTGCGGACGGTCTCGATGCCGGCCTCGACCAGCGCCGTGACGTGGTTGTCGTTGATGTCGACACCCACCGAGGCGATGATCTTGCCGTCGACCTCGACGTCCTCGGCCAGGATGCGGCCGTGCACGTTGGACTCGGCGTTCTCCGCCTTGACCAGGTTGCCGGCCGAGTCGCGATCGCCGACGTGCAGCGGGACCCCGCGGTCGGTGCCGCAGTCGATCTCGCGCACGATGACGTCCTGCGCGACGTCCACCAGACGACGGGTCAGGTAACCCGAGTCGGCGGTACGCAGGGCGGTGTCGGCCAGACCCTTCCGCTGACCGTGGGTGGAGATGAAGTACTCCAGAACCGACAGGCCCTCACGGAAGGAGGCCTTGATCGGCCGCGGGATCGTCTCACCCTTGGTGTTGGACACCAGACCACGGATACCGGCGATCTGACGCACCTGCATCTTGTTACCGCGGGCGCCGGAGTTGACCATCATCCAGACCGGGTTCGTCGCGGGGAACGCGTTGACCATGTCGGTCTCGACGTCCGCCGTGGCGTGGGTCCAGATCTCGATGAGCTCCTGACGGCGCTCCTCGTCGGTGATCAGACCGCGCTCGTACTCACGCTGGACCTTGTCGGCCCTGCGCTCGTAGTTCTCCATGATCTCGGCCTTGTTGGGCGGCGCGACGACGTCGTCGATGGAGATCGTGACGCCGGAGCGGGTCGCCCAGCGGAAGCCCGCGTCCTTGAGCGCGTCGAGCGAGTTGGCGACTTCGACCTTGGGGTAGGTCTCGGCCAGCTCGTTGACGATCGCGGACAGCTGCTTCTTGCCGACCTGGAAGTTGACGAACGGGTAGTTCGCCGGGAGCGTCTGGTTGAACAGGCACCGGCCGAAGGTCGTCTCCAGGCGGATGGTGTCGCCCGGCTCCCAGCCCTCGGGAGCGGCCCAGCCACGCGGCGGCTGGACGTCACCGGCGAGCCGGATCTGGATCTTCGCCTGGATGTCCAGCTCGCGGCGGTCGAAGGCCATCTGCGCCTCGGCCACCGAGCCGAAGACCCTGCCCTCGCCCTGCGCGCCTTCCTTCTGCGTGGTCAGCCAGTAGAGGCCGATGACCATGTCCTGGGTGGGCATCGTCACGGGCTTGCCGTCGGCCGGCTTGAGGATGTTGTTGGTCGAGAGCATCAGGATGCGAGCCTCGGCCTGGGCCTCAGCCGACAGCGGCAGGTGCACGGCCATCTGGTCGCCGTCGAAGTCCGCGTTGAACGCGGTGCAGACGAGCGGGTGGATCTGGATGGCCTTGCCCTCGACCAACTGCGGTTCGAACGCCTGGATGCCCAGACGGTGCAGCGTGGGCGCGCGGTTGAGCAGCACCGGGTGCTCGGTGATGACCTCTTCGAGCACGTCCCACACCACGGGGCGAGCCCGCTCGACCATGCGCTTGGCCGACTTGATGTTCTGGGCGTGGTTGAGGTCGACCAGCCGCTTCATGACGAACGGCTTGAACAGCTCCAGCGCCATCTGCTTGGGCAGACCGCACTGGTGCAGCTTGAGCTGCGGGCCGACGACGATGACCGAACGGCCGGAGTAGTCGACTCGCTTGCCCAGCAGGTTCTGGCGGAAGCGGCCCTGCTTGCCCTTCAGCATGTCGCTGAGGGACTTCAGCGGACGGTTACCGGGACCCGTGACCGGACGACCGCGACGGCCGTTGTCGAACAGCGCGTCGACGGCCTCCTGGAGCATCCGCTTCTCGTTGTTCACGATGATCTCGGGCGCGCCGAGGTCGAGAAGTCGCTTGAGGCGGTTGTTCCGGTTGATCACACGACGGTAGAGGTCGTTGAGGTCGGAGGTGGCGAACCTGCCACCGTCGAGCTGCACCATCGGGCGCAGGTCCGGCGGGATGACAGGGATGCAGTCGAGGACCATGCCGCGCGGCGAGTTGGTCGTGTTGAGGAACGCCGACACGACCTTGAGCCGCTTGAGGGCGCGGGCCTTCTTCTGGCCCTTGCCGCTGCGGATGGTCTCGCGCAGGTTCTCGGCCTCGGCGTCGAGGTCGAAGCTGATCAGGCGCTCCTGGATCGCCTGCGCGCCCATGCCGCCCCTGAAGTAGCGGCCGAAGCGGTCGCGCATCTCGCGGTAGAGCATCTCGTCGCCCTCGAGGTCCTGGACCTTGAGGTTCTTGAAGCGGCTCCACACCTCGTCGAGGCGGTCCAGCTCACGCTGGGCCCGGTCGCGAAGCTGACGCATCTCGCGCTCGGCGCCCTCACGGACCTTGCGGCGCTGGTCACCCTTGGCACCGGCCGCCTCGAGCTCGGCCAGGTCGCCCTCGAGCTTCTTCTGCCTGGCCTCGATGTCGGCGTCACGGCGCTGCTCGATGTGCTGCCGCTCGACGGAGATCTTCGCCTCCAGCGACGGCAGGTCACGGTCACGCAGCTCGGTCTCGACGTGCGTGATCATGTAGGCCGCGAAGTAGATGACCTTCTCCAGGTCCTTCGGGGCCAGGTCGAGCAGGTAGCCAAGGCGCGAGGGAACGCCCTTGAAGTACCAGATGTGGGTGACGGGAGCGGCCAGCTCGATGTGGCCCATCCGCTCACGACGCACCTTGGCGCGAGTGACCTCGACGCCGCAGCGCTCGCAGATGATGCCCTTGAAGCGGACGCGCTTGTACTTACCGCAGTAGCACTCCCAGTCGCGGGTCGGGCCGAAGATCTTCTCGCAGAAGAGTCCGTCCTTTTCCGGCTTGAGAGTCCGGTAGTTGATGGTCTCGGGCTTCTTCACCTCGCCGTGGGACCACTGGCGGATGTCGTCGGCCGTGGCAAGGCCGATCCGGAGCTCGTCGAAGAAGTTGACGTCCAGCATGTGCTATCTCCCCCTCAGACTTCTTCCACGCTGCTCGGCTCGCGCCGCGACAGATCGATACCGAGCTCCTCGGCCGCCCTGAAGACGTCCTCGTCGGTGTCGCGCATCTCGATGGACATGCCGTCCTTGGAGAGCACCTCGACGTTCAGGCACAGCGACTGCATTTCCTTGATGAGGACCTTGAAGGACTCGGGAATGCCGGGCTCGGGAATGTTCTCGCCCTTGACGATCGCCTCGTAGACCTTGACCCGGCCCAGGACGTCGTCGGACTTGATGGTGAGCAGCTCCTGCAGGGCGTAGGCGGCGCCGTAGGCCTCGAGGGCCCACACCTCCATCTCGCCGAAGCGCTGTCCACCGAACTGCGCCTTACCGCCCAGCGGCTGCTGGGTGATCATCGAGTACGGGCCGGTCGACCGGGCGTGGATCTTGTCGTCGACCAGGTGCAGCAGCTTCAGGATGTAGATGTAGCCGACCGAGATCGGGTACGGGAACGGCTCGCCGGAGCGGCCGTCGAACAGCTTGGCCTTGCCGGTCTCCTGCACCATGCGGTCACCGTCGCGGTTGGCGATGGTGTTGCTGAGCAGGCCGACGATCTCCTCCTCGTGGGCGCCGTCGAACACCGGGGTGGCGACGTTGGTGCGCGGCTCGACGTGGCCGAAGCCCTTGTCGCGCAGCCGCTCGGCCCACGCCTCCTCGATGCCCGAGATGTCCCAGCCTCTGGCGGCGATCCACCCGAGGTGGGTCTCCAGCACCTGGCCGACGTTCATTCGACCGGGCACACCGAGGGGGTTGAGGATGATGTCGACGGGCGTGCCGTCCTCCAGGAACGGCATGTCCTCGACGGGAAGGATCTTGGAGATGACGCCCTTGTTGCCGTGACGGCCGGCGAGCTTGTCACCGTCGGTGATCTTACGCTTCTGGGCCACGTAGACGCGGACCAGCTCGTTGACACCGGGGGGAAGCTCGTCGCCCTCCTCGCGGCTGAACACGCGGACGCCGATGACCTTGCCGGACTCACCGTGCGGCACCTTCAGCGAGGTGTCGCGGACCTCACGCGCCTTCTCACCGAAGATCGCGCGCAGCAGGCGCTCCTCCGGGGTCAGCTCGGTCTCACCCTTGGGCGTGACCTTGCCGACCAGGATGTCACCGGGAACGACCTCGGCGCCGATGCGGATGATGCCGCGCTCGTCGAGGTCGGCCAGGACTTCCTCGGAGACATTGGGGATGTCCCTGGTGATCTCCTCGGGGCCCAGCTTGGTGTCGCGGGCGTCGACCTCGTGCTCCTCGATGTGGATCGAGGACAGGACGTCGTCCTGCACCAGACGCTGGGAAAGGATGATCGCGTCTTCGTAGTTGTGGCCCTCCCACGGCATGAACGCCACGAGAAGGTTCTTGCCCAGGGCCATCTCGCCCTGGTCGGTGCACGGGCCGTCGGCGATGACCTGGTTGACCTCGACCCTGTCGCCCTCGGCGACGATGGGCTTCTGGTTGAAGGAGGTGCCCTGGTTGGACCGCTTGAACTTGGCGACACGGTAGGTGGTGCGCGTGCCGTCGTCGTTCATGACGGTGACGTAGTCGGCGGAGACCTCCTCGACCACACCGGCCTTCTCGGCGCTGATGACGTCGCCGGCGTCGGTCGCGGCACGGTATTCCATGCCGGTGCCGACCAGCGGCGCCTCGCTCTTCAGCAGCGGCACGGACTGCCGCTGCATGTTGGAGCCCATGAGCGCGCGGTTGGCGTCGTCGTGCTCCAGGAAGGGGATCATCGCGGTCGCGACGGAGACCATCTGGCGCGCGGAGACGTCGACGTAGTCGACCTCCTCGGCACGCGCGAGCTCGGTCTCACCGCCCTTGGTACGCACCAGGACGCGCGGCTCGGCGAACGAACCGTCGGCGTTCAGCACGGTGTTGGCCTGTGCCTTGACGTAACGGTCTTCCTCGTCGGCCGTGAGGTAGTCGATCTGCTCGGTCACCTTGCCGTCGACGACCTTGCGGTAGGGCGTCTCGACGAAGCCGAAGGCGTTGATGCGGCCGTAGGAGGCGAGCGAGCCGATCAGGCCGATGTTCGGGCCTTCAGGGGTCTCGATCGGGCACATCCGGCCGTAGTGGGACGGGTGCACGTCACGGACCTCGAAGCCGGCCCGCTCACGCGACAGACCACCGGGGCCCAGCGCGGACAGACGCCGCTTGTGCGTCAGCCCGGCCAGCGGGTTGGTCTGGTCCATGAACTGCGACAGCTGCGAGGTGCCGAAGAACTCCTTGATCGACGCCACCACCGGGCGGATGTTGATCAGGGTCTGCGGCGTGATGGCCTCGACGTCCTGCGTGGTCATCCGCTCGCGGACGACGCGCTCCATACGGGCCAGGCCCAGGCGGACCTGGTTCTGGATGAGCTCGCCGACGCTGCGCAGACGGCGGTTGCCGAAGTGGTCGATGTCGTCGGTCTCGACGATGACCTCACGGTCCCCGGCACCCGGCATCGACTCCTCGCCGGCGTGCAGCCTGACGATGTACTCGATGGTGGCGACGATGTCCTCTTCGGTCAGCGTGCCCTGGGTGATCTCCGAGTCGGCCCCGAGCTTCTTGTTGATCTTGTAACGACCGACCTTGGCCAGGTCGTACCGCTTGGGGTTGAAGTAGAGGTTCTCCAGCAGGGTCTGCGCCGACTCCTTGGTCGGCGGCTCACCCGGCCGCAGCTTGCGGTAGATGTCGAGCAGGGCGTCATCCTGGCCGGCGGTGTGGTCCTTCTCCAGGGTGGCCCGCATCGACTCGTACTGGCCGAACCGCTCGAGGATCTGTTCGTTGGTCCATCCCAGTGCCTTGAGAAGCACGGTGACGGCCTGCTTGCGCTTGCGGTCGATGCGCACACCGACGCTGTCGCGCTTGTCGATCTCGAACTCAAGCCAGGCACCCCGAGACGGGATGACCCTGCAACCGTACAGATCCTTGTCGGAGGTCTTGTCGACACTACGGTCGAAGTAGACGCCCGGCGACCTGACGAGCTGCGAGACCACGACACGCTCGGTGCCGTTGATGATGAAGGTGCCCTTCGGCGTCATGAGCGGGAAATCGCCCATGAACACCGTCTGGCTCTTGATCTCACCAGTGGTGTTATTGATGAACTCCGCCGTCACGAACATCGGGGCGGAGAAGGTCATGTCCTTGTCTTTGCACTCATCGACTGAGTACTTGGGCGGCTCGAACCGGTGGTCGCGGAACGACAAGGACATGGTCCCCGAGAAGTCCTCGATGGGACTGATCTCCTCAAAGATCTCCTCGAGGCCCGACTGGATCGGGACGTCCTTGCGCCCGGCCTGGCGAGCCGCCTCGACCCGGGCCTTCCACTTCTCGTTGCCGAGCAGCCAGTCGAATGACTCGGTCTGCAGAGCGAGAAGGTCAGGAACTTCGAGGGGCTCCTGGATACGCGAAAACGAAACGCGACGGGGACCGGCGGGTACGGCGGAGGCGTTGCGCGAGGCTGCCAACAGATGTCCTTCCGAGGGCTCGCGGCGGACTGACTACACGCACGCCAGACAACCTCGCAACGTGAGCAAGAGAAGCGGGTCGTCAAAGGGCAGCGCAAAGGGGCAGTGTAGCCGAACGGCACACGCCTGTCCACTTCGCTCTCGCTGCATGCTCCACGTTGTCCGCAGCATCGCCCGTCCGAGCGGAAACGTCAAGCCCGCGAGCCGGACTTTCGGCCAACTCAAAGCCTGGACGCTGGGATTTCGTCCCCCGGCGACAGATGGCTAGCTGTAGGCCCCAAGACGATACCCGTGAGCCGGGGCCGCTAACGCTCTGTCACACCGAGGCCCGAAACCATGCTGACGATCGGTGGAACCGTGACAGACGTACCCAACTTCAAAGGCTCGCTAAACCTGGAATTTGATAACAATTGAATGTCGGGACATGCCCGACATCAGGTGCTGCCCACGAGGGTGGACAGGTCGCCCACGAGCCAGCGCGACCCATCCTTCACCATGACGAATCTAACGCGGTTCTGGATCACCTGCTGACGCGGCTGGGCATCGCCGTGCGCCTGCTTGGTCGTCCCCATGTTCACGAACAGCAGGACCGACACCCTGTCCGGCGTGGCGTCCTGCACGGCGGCACCGGCGACGGTAACCTCCTGCACGGTCCGCTGCTCGGTGGCCCTGGGCACCAGCGACGTGCGCAGCTCCGTGAAACGGTGGGTCAGCTCACCCGTGGTCAGAGCCTGCGCCCTGTCCAGGTCGTCGTCGATCGTCCGGTAGTTGTAGGACAGCAGGTCAGGCGCCAGCGTCCTGGCGGCGGCCATCGCCTGCTCCCCCGCCGCCCGCCCACCCCGCAGCTCGTCCAGCTCCCCGTGCATCCGCAGCGAGACCCAGCCGACAAAGGCCACGGCCACGGCCAGCACCGCCGCGATCGCGATCCTCACAGCACCTGCTCCGCTCTGGCGACCAGCCACCGGCCGCCGACCTTGGACAGGTCCATCGACCACCGGTAATAGCGGTCCTGCGGCGGCGTGCCCGTGTGCTCCCACTTGATCGTGGAGTCGGCCACGACCAGCACCTTCGCGCTGTCGCCCGCCATCGAGACCAACCCCGAGGCGCGCACCGCCCCCGTCTGCACCACCTTGTTGGCGATCGTGGTCTCCCTCAGTTTGGGCGCGCCCGCGTGATATTCGGCGTACGCGGCCCCAGTGGAGGTGGCGAGGATCTTGGCGATGCTTTCGTCGGCGCTCTTGTAGCTGAGCGAGAGCAGGTTGAGCGCGTGGGCGGCGGCGGCCTCGATCGCCGCCCGGCGGTCGGCGGCCGCCACCTCCTCGTCGCGCAGCTGCGCGCTCAGCCAGACGGCGACCCCCGCCACCAGCACAAGAACCGCCGCCAGCGCGACGGTCACTGTGCGCACCACGGTCACCGACCGGGAGGAGTCAGCAGTGCCTGCCATATCGCGGGATCATAACGCTCACCCCATTCCTCCAGACCCGGAACGCTGGGGGCGGGCAGGGGTTCCGGGACCTTCCGGAGGCGGATCCTGTACGGCAGGAGCCACCTCGGCAATCTCCATGACCACCTTGGCCCCTGCCCCGGCCGAACGCCCTGTCGGAGCCCGGGCTCGTCGAGTCTCAGGCGGGATGCTTGCGGCGCCCACCGCGCCGGACCCACCCTGCCGGTCGCCCGCCACCCCGCGTCCTGCAGCCCTCCCGAGGCTCCCAGGACCCCGACCTCCGCTCGCCACCCACTCCCGCTCCCCCGCCGCCCGCCCGGCATCCCGGAGGCCTTCGGCGCCTCGGCCGCGGTCGCCGCCACCCGCGTCCTGCGGCTCCCTTCCGGGCCTTCCGGGTCCCCGACCTCCGCTCGCCACCCACTCGCACGCCCTGCCGCGTGCCCAGCACCCTGCCCTGCCGGAGCAGAGGGCGCGGCCTCCGCCATCCGTGCGCGGTTTCTCCCTCGTCTTCTGGCCCTCGCCGCGCACAGCGGTCTGCCTCGCCTTCCGGCCCTCTCGGCGGGCACGGCGTGGCCGTACACCACACCACCGGGCGCCCCTGGGGGCATCGGCCCTTCGCCCGCCTGACGGCTGACGGAAGGCGCACACGGCGTCATGCGCTCAACGAACCGACCCCCAGCGCGTCGCAGGGGTGGGGGCTCAGCGCACGCCGTTCAAATGGGCGTTGACGAGCCTCGGGTACTCCTCCAGCCAATTACGGCCGCGCTCGTCGACGAAGGAGCCCTGCGGCGGGATCACCCCGTTGGCCGCCAGCCACGAGCCCGGCGGCTTCTGCGTACGGCGGATGCCGTTGCCGCTGGGCATCAGCTGCGGCGGGATCGGCGGCAGCGCTCCCGGGTCGTGGCCCATCTGCGCCTCGGCCTCCAGCTCGGAGACGTCCTTCTCCTCCGACATGCCGATGGGGCCGTGCCTGCGGGCGTTGAGGAACTGCCTGACCACCGGCTCGTCGCTGGACAGCAGCATCTCCCTCGGCCCGAACATCACCAGCTCGCGCCGGAACAGCAGCCCGATGTCGTCGGGCACCGTGCGCGCGGTGTTGATGTCGTGGGTGACGATGAGAAACGTCGCCTCGATCTCGGCGTTGAGGTCGACGATGAGCTGGTTGAGGTAGGCGGTGCGGACCGGGTCGAGACCCGAGTCCGGCTCGTCGAACAGGATGATCTCGGGGTCGAGCACCAGGGCGCGGGCCAGCCCTGCGCGCTTGCGCATGCCGCCGGAGATCTCGCCCGGCAGCTTGCCCTCCGCGCCGACGAGTCCGACCAGTTCCATCTTCTCCATGACGATCTGGCGAACCTGCGACTCGTTCTTCTTGGTGTGCTCGCGCAGCGGGAAGGCGATGTTGTCGTAGAGGCTGAGCGAGCCGAACAGCGCGCCGTCCTGGAACAGGACGCCGAACAGGCGGCGCAGCTCGTAGAGCTTGTTCTCGCTGCAGTTGGCCAGGTCGTAGCCGTCGATCCAGATGTGGCCGCGCTCGGGGCGCAGCAGGCCGACGAGGGTCTTGAGGAAGACCGACTTGCCGGTGCCCGAGGGTCCGAGCAGGACGGAGATCTCGCCCGCGGGGAGGGTCAGCGAGACGTCCTCCCAGATGACCTGCCGACCGAACGACTTGGTCAACCCATCGACCACGACCTCGACGCCCACAGGTCACCTTCCAACGCCGGTGGTAACGGACTTACCGCAGGATCGCTGTTACGGAGCTTCCCGCGAATTGGAATCCATTCCAATAACTCGACGGGATTGTTACTCGGCGGTTATGTCAGTGCCCGCAGCGCGACCGCCATCGTGGCTTGTCCGCTGGCCGTACGGCCCGCCGGGTCGGAGGAACGGCCGAGGAACTGGAGGAGGCACTCACGCGCCCCTGAGCCGCTTCGGACCTCGCCGAGCCCTGTGGTCGTCACGCCTAGTCGATCCTGTACCCGGCCCCTGCCCCGAGCGGTCCCTCGTTGAGGCTCCCGAGCCCCCATGGTCGTCGCTCCGTGCCGACCGGAGAACCGACCCCGGAAAACAGAAAGAGCGGAACCCACCCGGCACCAGGGTGTGTTCCGCTCTTTCCGAAAAGACGCGCCGTCTTACTTGACGGTGACGGTGGCGCCGGCGCCCTCGAGGGCAGCCTTGGCCTTCTCCGCCTGCTCCTTGTTGACCTTGCCGTCGAAGACCGGCTTCGGAGCGCCGTCGACCAGGTCCTTGGCCTCCTTCAGGCCGAGGGAGGTCAGCGCGCGGATCTCCTTGATGACCTGGATCTTCTTGTCGCCGGCGGCCTCGAGGACGACGTCGAACTCGTCCTGCTCCGCGGCCTCCTCAGCGGCGGCGGCCGGGGCGGCAGCGGCGGCAACGGCGACCGGAGCGGCGGCCTTGACGTCGAAGGTGTCCTCGAACAGCTTCACGAACTCGGAAAGCTCGAGGAGGGTCATCTCCTTGAACGCGTCGAGCAGCTCGTCGGTGCTGAGCTTCGCCATGATGTTTCCTCCGTATGGATCTTGCTAAATGGTGTTACGGGACCGCGGTGAAGTTGCGGCAATCCCCGGTCTTACTCGCCCGCCTCCGCGCGCTTGGCGCGAAGGGCGTCGGCCAGCTGAGCCATGTTGGTGGGCAGCGCGGCGAACACGGCGGCAGCAGCGGACTGCTTCGCCTTCATCGCACCGGCCAGCTTCGCGAGGAGAACCTCGCGGGACTCGAGGTCAGCGAGCTTGGTGATCTCGGCAGCATCGAGGGCCTTGCCCTCCATGAAGCCGCCCTTGATCACCAGAAGGGGATTGGCCTTGGCGAAGTCACGCAGACCCTTGGCGGCCTCGACCACGTCGCCCGTCACAAAGGCGACGGCCGTCGGGCCGACCAGCAGCGAGTCGAGACCCGTCATGCCGGCCTCGTTGGCTGCAATCTTGGTCAGGGTGTTCTTCGCCACGGCGAACTTCGCGTTCCCACCGAGCGCAATACGCAGCTGCTTGAGCTGTGCGACGGTGAGACCGCGGTACTCGGTCAGAACGGCGGCGCTGCTGCCCTCGAACTCGCTCTTGAGCTCGGCAACCGCTGTCGCCTTATCCGCCCTCGCCATGGGCCTCCTTCCAGATGTGCCACCGGCGAAGGCCTCTGAACATGAAACAAGCCCCGGCGCAGGCGCACGGGGCTCACCCATGTGAAAACACACACGGAAGAACTTCGCATCTCACCTACGCGGGCCGTCCACGCTGTGTGGATCCTTCGGTCACCGGGCCTTGAGGCACCCAGCGACGACCGGCGGTCTTTGGCAAGCACCAGAATAGGGGCGACTCGTCAAGATGCCAAATCGCCCCGCTGGGATCAGTTCCTGGGAAGGTCGCCCACCTGGTCGGCGGGCGGGGCGGCGATGGAGACCGGCTCGTTGAAGCCCTTGAAGAACAGGTTCGCGGTGAACTTCGCGCCCTTCTCCTCGCCGGCCATGGCCAGCTTGCGCGGCAGGCCGTCCGAGCCGACCCAGATGTCGAAGGTGACGTTCTGGAGTTCGGCCATGTGCTGCTTGGCCTGCTCCTGCTTGTCGGCGGGCAGCTGCGACACGGCCGCGTCGACGGGGAACGTGCCGCTGTAGTGGGTGGTGTCGACGCCGCCCACGGTCTCGGTGCCGACCTGCTTGACGTTCTGCGAGGCGGTGACGAGCTTGGTGACGTTCGCCAGGTCGAACCGCTGGACCTGGTCGAGGAACTGCTTGGCCTCGGCGCCGCCCTCGCTCAGCGGGACCTTGATCCACGGCTTGGCGGTGCCCAGCACCTTGTTCAGCGTCTCCGCCTTCACATAGACGGTGTCGCCCTGCAGCACGGCGCGCGCGCCGCCCGGCAGGCTCTGCCCGCCGAAGTTAGCGGTGTCGAGCGTCAGGTCGGCGGCCAGTTGCGGCTGGCTCTGGTAGACCATGCGCCCCTGGACCTTGCCGGTGCCCTCCTGCGGATGGGACACCTCGACCACGCCGTCGACGGTGTAGCTGGTGACTTCCTGGGTCTTCTGCGCGGCCTGCTCCAGGACCTCGGCGGCGGCCAGCTTGGCCTGAATGGGCACCGCGCCTGACGCGGCCGATCCGGTCGATCCACAACCCGCGACCGCGACGAGAGCGGCGGCGCCCGTCGCGGCGACGGCGAGAGTAATCCTGCGCTTCAGCATGCCTTCGACACTACGTCTCAGATTCACGCATGTCGGCTTCCCCCGACCAACTCAGGGAAACTCCAGGGTCATCCCTGAGCCTCCTGTTTCATGGTGGTTCCGGTCCATATCCATCCCGTACGGCAAGCCGTACCACGCGCCACCCTTGGCACGTGGCGGGCGTCTGCCGAGGGATACGCGTCACCGAGCGCACGTGGCCGGGCACCCCAACGGAAGGCCGGTGGCCGGCGTCCGACGCGACGGGAAGCGGCGGCCGGTGGCAGGCAGTCCTTGGCGGACGGGGGCGGCGGGCTGCCGGCGGGCGTCGCGAGGGGCAAGCGACGGCCTGTGGCCGGCCGTCCGTAGCGGCGGGAGGCGGCGGCTCCCGAGGAGCGTCCCCTGGACGGACTGCCACCACAGGACCACGGAGGCGCCTGACCCCGCTGTGCCGTACAGACCGAGGAACGCCGGTCGTCCGCGCGCACGAGCACGCCGGAACAGCAGAAGGCCGCAGAGGGCGAGAAAGCGGAAGACCCCCGCAGGACATCCTGCGGGGGTCTTCCGGCGAGAGAAGGGAGATCAGCCCTCGAGCTCGGCGGTCAGCGCGCGAGTCACGTTGGGGTCGACCGGGACGCCCGGGCCCATCGTGGTGGAGAAGGTGACCTTCTTCAGGTAACGCCCCTTGGCCGCGGACGGCTTGAGACGCAGCACCTCGTCAAGGGCGGCGGCGTAGTTCTCGATGAGCTGGCGCTCGTCGAACGACGTCTTGCCGATGATGAAGTGGAGGTTCGCCTGACGGTCGGTGCGGAACTCGATCTTTCCGCCCTTGATGTCGGTCACGGCCTTGGCCACGTCCGGCGTCACGGTGCCGGTCTTGGGGTTCGGCATGAGACCGCGCGGGCCGAGGACACGGCCCAGGCGGCCGACCTTGCCCATCAGGTCGGGGGTGGCGACGACGGCGTCGAACTCGTTCAGGCGGTTGCCCTTGGCGATGTCGTCGATCAGCTCGTCGGCGCCGACGATGTCGGCGCCGGCCTCGCGGGCAGCCTCGGCACGGTCACCGGTCGCGAAGACCAGGACCCGGGCGGTCTTACCGGTGCCGTGCGGGAGGTTGACCGTGCCGCGCACGATCTGGTCGGCCTTGCGAGGGTCGACACCCAGCCGCAGCGCCACCTCAACGGTGGCGTCGAACTTGGTGGTGGTGGTCTGCTTGGCCAGCTTCGCGGCCTGGGCAGGGGTGTAGAGCTTGTCGCGGTCGACCTGGGCCGACGCGTTCTTGTGCGCCTTGCTGCGCTTCACTTCGGGTCTCCTCGGTGGAGTCTGTGGTCGCGGGCCAGCGCGTGGCCCTCCCACGGTGGAACAGGATGGACTTACTCAGCGACGGTGATGCCCATCGACCGGGCGGTGCCGGCGATGATCTTCTCAGCGGCCTCGATGTCGTTGGCGTTGAGGTCGGGCATCTTGGTCTCGGCGATGCTGCGCAGCTGCTCGCGGCTCAGCTTGCCGACCTTGTCCTTGTGGGGAACCGCAGAGCCCTTGTCGAGGCCGAGCGCCTTCTTGATCAGCTCAGGCGCCGGGGGCGTCTTCGTGATGAAGGTGAAGCTGCGGTCCTCGAAAATGGTGATCTCAACGGGGATGATGTTGCCCCGCTGGGCCTCGGTGGCAGCGTTGTACTGCTTCACGAAGTCCATGATGTTGACGCCGTGCGGACCGAGGGCGGTACCGACCGGCGGGGCGGGCGTGGCCTGGCCAGCGGGAAGCTGGACCTTGACCAGTGCCGCGATCTTCTTCTTCGGAGGCATGTGTCCTTCTCCGGGTCCTGATCGTGATGCGGTCCGCGCGCGGGTGCGGGCGGACATGTCGGAAGGCCGCCCTTCGCGAGGGACGGCCTGCCGAACGTCGTGTCGACGAGAACGTGTGACGCGATCCTCGGCGGCTAGCGCACTGCCGGGGTCACGCGTTCCCCATCGAGTGTATGCGAGCCGGTCAGATCTTCGAGACCTGGTTGAACGACAGCTCGACCGGGGTCTCGCGGCCGAAGATCGACACCAGCACCTTGAGCTTCTGCGACTCGGGGCTGATCTCGCTGACCGAGGCGGGCAGCGTGGCGAACGGGCCGTCCATGACGGTGACCGACTCGCCGATCTCGAACTCGACCGTGGGGCCCGTGGCGGTCTTGGCGGTGGCCTTCTTGGCCTCCTCCGTCGGCTCGGGCGCCAGCAGCTTGGCGACCTCGTCGAGGCTGAGCGGGCTCGGCTTGTTGGAAAGGCCGACGAAGCCGGTCACACCTGGCGTGTTGCGCACGGCGGCCCAGGACTCGTCGGTGAGGTCCATGCGCACGAGCACGTAGCCGGGCAGCACGCGCTCCTTGACCGGGACCTTCTTGCCGCTCTTGAACTCCTGGACGGTGTGCGTGGGCACCTCGACCTGGAAGATGTAGTCCTCCATGTTGAGCGACACGTTGCGGCTCTCGATGTTGGACTTCACGCGGTTCTCGTAGCCGGCGTAGGAGTGGATGACGTACCACTCGCCGAGCTGGCCGCGCAGCGAACGCTTGAACTCCTCGACGGGGTCGACGTCCTCCTCGACCTCGACCTCGGCCGCCTCGTCGACGGTCACCGGAGCCTGCTCGGCCTCCTCGGTCTCCTCGACCTCGGCGTCGTCGGGCTCGTCGGCCTCATCGAGCTCGGTCTCCTCGACCTCGTCGATGGCCTCCTCAGCGGCGACGTCGTCGTCCCACTCCTCGCGAGGGGTGTCTGAAGTCTCGGACACGGTGACTTTTCCTCTTTCGTCGAATCGAATGGTGCCCTGTCAGGCGTCGGGTCAGCTGCCGCCGAAGATCCGCAGGACGCCCTCCGTGAACAGGGCGTCAAGCCCCGACACGATCGCAACCATGATCAGAACGAATACCAGAACGACCGTGGTGTAGGTGATGAGATCCTTACGCGTCGGCCAAATGACCTTGCGCAGCTCGTTGACGACCTGCCGATAGAAAAGGGCTGGTGAAGTGCGCTTCTGCTTCTTCTCGCCGCTCGGCTTGCCTGCGGTCTCGCTGTGCGTGTCGATCGCCACAGTCCTCACCTGATCTGTCGTATCCAACGCAGTTGCGCGGCGCGCTTGCACGCCTTGCTGCGCGGACCGCACTCAGCAGGGCAAGAGGGACTCGAACCCCCAACCGCCGGTTTTGGAGACCGGAGCGCTACCAATTGCGCCATTGCCCTATGTCGTCAACCACACTACATCGATTGACCGCTTGCCCGGACCGATCACCACATCGACATGCGGCGGCAGGACCATGCGAAAGTGTACGGGGGAATGACCGCTACGTCGAACCAAAACACGATCGCCCAGGTCGCGACGGCTTGCCCGCACTACGATGGTCGTCATGTCCAGCCGCATCTCCGCACGCATCTCCGCGATCTCAGAGTCCGCCACGCTGGCCGTCGACGCCAAAGCGAAGGCGATGAAGGCGGCAGGCCGCCCGGTCATCGGCTTCGGCGCGGGCGAGCCCGACTTCCCGACGCCCGGCTACATCGTCGATGCTGCCGTCGAGGCGGCGCGCGAGCCGCGCTTCCACAAGTACACGCCCGCCGGGGGCCTGCCCGAGCTGAAGCAGGCGATCGCCGCCAAGACCCTGCGTGACTCCGGCTACGAGGTCGACGCCTCCAGGGTCCTGGTGACCAACGGCGGCAAGCAGGCCGTCTACCAGGCGTTCGCCACGCTCCTCGACCCCGGCGACGAGGTCCTGGTCGTCGCGCCGTACTGGACGACCTACCCGGAGGCGATCAAGCTGGCCGGCGGCGTGCAGGTCGACGTCGTCACCGACGAGACGACCGGCTACCTGGCCTCGGTCGAGCAGCTGGAGGCGGCCCGCACCGAGCGGTCCAAGGTGCTGCTGTTCGTCTCGCCGTCCAACCCGACCGGGGCGGTCTACTCCCGCGAGCAGGTCGAGGCGATCGGCAGGTGGGCGGCCGAGCACGGCCTGTGGGTCGTCACCGACGAGATCTACGAGCACCTCGTGTACGGCGGCGCCGAGTTCACCAGCATCGCCACCGCCGTCCCCGAGCTCGGCGACAAGGTCGTCATCCTGAACGGCGTCGCGAAGACCTACGCGATGACCGGCTGGCGGGTCGGCTGGCTGATCGGCCCCGCCGACGTGGTGAAGGCCGCGACGAACCTGCAGTCCCACGCCACCTCCAACGTCGCCAACGTCTCCCAGATCGCCGCGCTGGCCGCCGTCTCCGGCGACCTGTCGGCGGTGGAGGAGATGCGCGAGGCGTTCGACCGGCGGCGCAAGACCATGGTCAGGATGCTCAACGACATCCCGGGCGTGGTGTGCCCCGAGCCGCTCGGCGCCTTCTACGTCTACCCGTCGGTCAAGGCGCTGCTCGGCAAGGAGATCAGGGGCAGGCGCCCGCAGACCTCCGCCGAGCTGGCCGAGCTGATCCTGGAGGAGGCGGAGGTCGCGGTCGTTCCCGGTGAGGCCTTCGGCACTCCCGGATACTTCCGCCTGTCCTACGCGCTGGGCGACGACGACCTGGTCGAGGGCGTCAGCCGCCTGCAGAAGCTGCTCTCCGAGGCGAGCTGAACCGCCGGAAGGGCCGGCCCGGCCCTTCCGGCGACCGATCCGCGTCGCAGGTCGTCGTCATGCCGTTCCACGAGGGGCGACGCGGACGCCCCGCGCGATGTCCATGAGGTCGTTGGCCAGGTCGTCGCTCAGGTAGACGCGGACGCCGTACCCCGGCCTGACCGTCCACAGCACCATCCGCCCCTTGGGGTCGCCGTCGGCGCCCACGACCCTGCCCGTGAGCGCGCGGCGCCCGCCCACCATGGTGTCGGCCAGGTCAAGGAATCGCTCGTCGGTCGGCCACGACACGTGGGACAGGCGCCGCACGGTGCGGGCCCGCTCGCCTCTGACCACCTCGATCGAGATCCCGCTGCCCGCCCGGTTCCACGACCTGCCGCGACCGTCGAGACCGCCGTCTCCTCCCGCCGTGAACCCCGGCGGGAGGTGGGTGACGGTCACTCCCTCGAAGCTCACCGGAAGACCCCGCGAGGCCGGAACGGGGGTGATGCCCGCGAGGATGCGGTCGATCTCGGGCTCCAGGTTGCCGCTCACTCTCAGGGCGAACCCGAGCCCCGGCTGCTGCAGCCACAGCCGGCCGATCAGCCGGCTTCTGGGCCCGTTGCGGTAGCCCGGTTTCCCGTTGACGGTCGTTCGGGAACCGTTCAGCCAGTCTCCAGCACTCCACGCGGCGAGTCGGTCCAGCGAGGCCGCGTGTCTGCCCCTCACGGCGACCAGCGTGACCTGCCTTCCGTCCGCGCCGGTCCACGTCTTCGCCGTCTCTCCGTCGCTCCTCGTGGCGATGTCATGGAGGTGGACGCGGGGCGGGAGGTAGGAGACGCGCGTGCCCTCTACGACGCCGCCCGCCGGCCCTGTGGGGTCGATCAGCGCGAGCTCCTCGGCGATCATGCGCAGCTCTGCGATGTGGTTGGCGCCGACCGTCACCCTGAGCAGCAGTCCCGGCCGTTCGGCCCAGAGCAGGTCACTGCCGTCGTCGGAGGTCCTGGCGTTCCTGCCCCGTATGGACGTCCACGTCTGTCCGGCCATCAGCCCCCGCGTGTCGGGGTCGCCGGTCTTGCCGTACCTGCTCACCCGAACGAGGTCGTCGCCCGAGCTCCAGGTGAGCGTGCCGGCCAGCAGCTCGCCGGCGCCCGACGAACCCTGCACCGGCTTGCCCAGCCCTGGGGGCACGTGGCGGACCTTGACGTCGTCGAGGCGGCCGGTGGTGCTCGGCGTGGTGGCCACCCGCTGCTCGTCCCGCGGCACCAGCACCCATCCGGCCAGTGCCAGCGCCAGCGCGGCCACCACCGCCACAACCCTTCGCCTGGTACGGCGACGCCGCCGCGAGAGCCGTACCACCTGCTCCACCAGGTCGGGTGCGGCGGAGAGGTAGGCGCTGTCCTCGGCCATCGCCTGCCTCAGCTCGATCTCAAACATCGCTGGGCACCTCCTCCACGACGATCAGCGCGCGCAGTTTGGCCAGCGCCTTGGCGGTCTGGCTCTTGACGGTGCCGACCGAGCACCCGAGGGTCTCGGCGGTCTGCGCCTCGGTCAGGTCCTCCCAGAAGCGCAGCACCACCACCGCGCGCTGCCTGGGCGGTAGCAGGCGCAGCCCGGCGGCGAGGACCTGCCGCAGCTCGACACCCGAGTCCACGCCCGCGACCGGCACCTCGGGGAGCGCGCCCGTCGAGATGATCCGCACGATCGCGCGGCGGCGGGCGCGGCTGATCGCGGTGTTGACGATGATGCGCCTGACGTAGGGCTCGGGGTCGGCGTCCTTGCGCAGGCGGTGCCAGCTGCGGTAGGCGCGCTCCAGCGCGGTCTGCAGGACGTCCTCCGCCTCCTCGCGCGACCCGCAGGCCAGGTGCGCGAGGCGCAGGAGGCTGGTGCCGCGCGCCGCCACGTAGTCGGCGAACGCGATCACTCGGTGGTCTCCATACCCCTTGTACGCCTGGGCCCGCGGAAGGGTTGCCTGGGATTACGCGGGCGACCGTACGGAGGCCGCCAACAGGGTGAGCGATTCGGCGAGGGTGTCGCTGACGCGGATCCACGCACCCGTCCCTGTGCGTTCCAGCCAGACGATCATCATGCCGCCGCTCGGGTGCCTGCCGACGACGGCGGGCTTGCCGCGGACGGTCGTCTCGCGGGGCGAGGTGACGGTGGCCCGCTGCCGGTAGGTGTCCCAGTCGGCGGCGACGGTCCCGTGCTCGACCTGCACCTCGACGAACGCGGAGCCCGCGGCGTAGCGGGCCCAGCCGCCCTCGACGCCCGGCTCGGGTTCCACGGCGCCGCCGCCCGTGCGGGTCAGCCCGGGCGGCAGGTAGGTGAGCCAGAAGTTGTCGGCGACGACCGTGATGCCGGGAGCGGTCGGGGTCGGGGCCTGGGACGGGATCGGGGTCGGCGGGGCGGGGGTGGCGACAGCGGACGTCGCGACGCGCCCGAACCCGGAGGAGAAGATGGCGTAGATCGTTAGAACGGACACCCCCAGGGCGGCGAGAGCGAGCGCGGCCCGCCGTCCTCCGCCCTGGTCGGCGACTAACTCGTCAGGCGCCATACCTCCTTAATGCCCACCTTCTCCTCGAAGGTCACTTCGAGGAGCGCACCCCTTCGGCGATCTTCTTCAACTCGGCGGCGATCTCCTCGTTGCTGAGCTTCCGGGCTCTGGACGGGTTCATCGCCACCTCGACGGCGAGCTTGTCGGTGACCCTGAAGCCGAGGGTGGGCGTGCAGCAGGACTCCTCGCGCGGCTGTGCGCCGAGCCTGCCGTAGTCGCTGTCCGCCTTGACGTCGGCGAGGTAGCCCTTCTTCCCCCCGATGTCGACGTGCTCGACGGCGTCGCGCTGGAGGAGGGCGTCGACGCGCTCGGCGGTGCGTCCCTCGTGGACGAAGACCTGGATGCCGTAGTAGCCGTTCGGCTCATCGGGCAGGTCGTAGGTCGTGGTGTAGGTGGTGCCTCCGGACCGGCCCTCCCACTTGTTGGATGACTTGCCCCACGACAGGTCGTCCGGCAGGTAGTCGAGCGTGATGCCGCCGAACGTGCGGCCGTCGCCCAGGAGGCCGAGCTCGTTGCGCTCTGTCACGCGCAAAAACAGCCGGACCGTCGAGCCGGGGGCGACGTCCGCGCCCGCCTTCGGACTCTGCAAGCCCACCTTCTCCGTGCCCGACACCTTCTCACCGACGAGGTCGGCCGCCCGCAGCGCCGCCTGCGCCTCCTCGAACGTCATGTTCATCACGTCGGGCACGGTCACCTGGGTCACCACCCGCACGGTGCTGTTGGCCACGCCGCTCGGCTCGGGCCCCGCCGTCACCGCCTGGTAGACCGGTGCTCCCGCGGCCAGTACGGCGGTGGCCATCACGGCGCCTGCCATACGGAATCTGATGACGTGTCCCCTGTGCTTCCTGCGCACGCCCGCGCCCATCGTGGGCGGCGCCTTGACCTCGGACACGCTCGCGGCCATGGCGTCCGCGAGGGCCTCCTCCACCTTCATACGAGCACTCCTTCCTTGATGTTCTCGCGGATTCTGGCGAGCCCCCGCGCCGCCTGACTCTTCACCGTGCCGAGCGAGCAGCCGAGCAGCTGGGCCGTCGCGTGTTCGCTCATGTCCTCCCAGTAGCGCAGCACCAGCACGGCCCGCATCCGCACGGGCAGCTTGCGCAGCTCGGCGATGAGCGCGTCCCGCAGGTCGAGATCGGGCGTCCTGGCCTCGGTCTCGGGCGGCCTGGAGAACGTGATCTCCTGAATGATCTTGCGGCGGCGGGCGGCGGAGATGGCCGCGTTCACCACGGTCCTGCGCGCGTAGGCGTCGGGATTGTCGTGCCTGATGCGCGACCAGTGCCGATAGACCTTCTCGAGCGCGTGCTGCACGAGGTCCTCCGCGTCGTGCTGCGTCGCGCCGCAGACCAGGATGGCGGTACGCAGCAGAGACGTGCTTCGGGCGGCCAGGAACTCGTCGAAAGCCGCCTCATCTTCTTCCTTCATCAGCGAGGTCCCCTTTCGCCCCTCCCAACGCGTCAACCCCACGGCGGGTTGAGTGGCACCATATGGAAATGCCACGTCCGCTCGCCTCGCTGCCCAAGGCCCACCTGCACCTGCACTTCACCGGGTCGATGCGGCATTCGACCCTGATCGAGCTGGCCAGGGAGCAGGGCCTGCACCTGCCCGACGCGCTGGAGGAGAACTGGCCGCCCCAGCTCCACGCGACGGACGAGCGGGGCTGGTTCAGGTTCCAGCGCCTCTACGACATCGCCAGGTCGGTGCTGCGCCGCGAGGAGGACATCTACCGCCTCGTGCGCGAGGCGGCGCTGGACGAGGCGGCGGAGGGTTCGGGCTGGCTGGAGATCCAGGTCGACCCGTCGGGGTTCGCCTCCAGGTTCGGCGGGCTGACCGCCACGCTCGAACTGATGCTGGACGCCGTCGGCAAGGCCGCGACGGAGGCGAAGATCGGCATCGCGACGGTCGTGGCGGCCAACAGGACCAGGCACCCGCTCGACGCCAGGACCCTGGCCAGGCTCGCCACCCAATACAGGGACAGCGGCGTGGTCGGCTTCGGCCTGTCCAACGACGAGCGGCGCGGACGGGCCCGCGACTTCGACCACGCGTTCAGGATCGCCAAACGCGCCGGGCTGATCGCCGTGCCCCACGGGGGCGAGCTGCTCGGCCCCGAAAGCGTCGAGGAGTGCGTCTACGACCTCGGCGCCGACCGGGTGGGCCACGGCGTGCGGGCGGCCGAGTCGCCGCGGCTGATGGAACGGCTGGCCGACAGGCAGATCTGCTGCGAGGTGTGCCCGACGTCGAACGTGGGGCTCGGGGTGGTCGCCGACGCGTCGGAGGTGCCGCTGCGCCGGCTGTTCGACGCGGGCGTGCCGATCGCGCTGGGCGCCGACGACCCGCTGCTGTTCGGCTCGCGGCTGCTGGCGCAGTACGAGCTGGCCCGCGACGTCTACGGGTTCTCCGACGCCGAGCTCGCCGAGCTGGCCAGGCAGTCGATCAGGTCGTCGAGCGCGCCGGAGCCGCATCGAAAGGAGCTGCTGAAGGGTGTGGACGACTGGCTCGCCTCACCGGAGTGAGGTGGCGATCCGCAGCGCCCGCTGCTGGCGCGGTGAGCGACCAGCGCCTCGTAGGCGGAAAGGTCGCCGTCCATGGGCTGGGGAGATTCCATCGCACGAACACGGCTTCCGTCCATAACGTGAATCCCCGCGGTGGTCGGGCACTAGACTCGGGCGGACCGGCTTTGCATGGAGGAACGGACATATGTCATCTGGGTACGACCGCGTGGTCCAACCTGCCGCCGGCGACGAGGCCCTGGAGAACCACCTCGGCGGCGATGAGGCGAAGAACTACCGGCAGTACGAGTTCGACATGGTCGCCCCCCACGTCGGCCGCTCGATGCTCGAGATCGGCTCCGGGCTCGGCCACTTCGCCGAGCAGTTCCTGCCGCGCCTTGACCGGCTCGTGGTGAGCGACTTCGACCCCTACTGCGTGGAGCAGCTGCGCAAGCGCTTCGCCGACCGCTCCGAGATCGACGTGCTGCACTTCGCCCTCCCGGACCGCGTTCCGATGGAGGAGAAGGTCGACACCGTCGTGATGATGAACGTCCTCGAGCACATCGAGGAGGACGCCGAGGCGCTGCGCTCGCTGGCCCGCGTCGTCAAGCCTGGCGGCCGGATCATCATCTGGGTGCCGGGCTACATGCAGCTCTACGGAGACTTCGACAAGAAGGTCGGCCACGTCCAGCGCTACACGCCGAAGACCCTGCGCAGCTCGGTCGCGAAGGCGGGGCTCGACATCGACGTGCTGAAGCCGATCAACTTCCTGGGCGGCATCGCCTGGTGGGCGGCCGTGCGCCGCGGCGGCGTCGGCTACCCCGACCCGCGCCTGGTCAAGATCTACGACCGGACCGTGGTGCCCGCGACCCGCCTGATCGAACGCTTCATCCGCCCCCCCTTCGGCCAGACGGTCTTCTGCGTCGCCCGCGTGCCCGCATAGCCACTCCGGCTTCTCCTGGGCGCGCGGCTCTCTGCTTCCTTCCGTCTGTACGGCACGCCACACCACGGCCACCGGGGTCACTCGGTGGCCGTCCGTCTTTCACGCGTACTCCAGCAGGACTCCGGCCGCTCGCCGCAACGTCGCCCGTAAACCCGGCCCGCCGCGCCGCTTGCCGAAGCCGCCACGCCAACGACCCTGTCGTCTGCCGCCCCAGCCCCGCACGCTCGTCGGCCGTCTCCCTGGAGGGACGCCGACCCCGCGCCGAGGGTGGGCTTGACCCGGCTTGCCGTACAGACTCCGAAAAAGCCGCACCCCGCACCTCGGGGAGGATTCGCCACGAGATCGGGGATGGTCGGGGGTAGGGAGTGGGGTGAGAATCCGAAGAAAGCGGTAGACGGAGGCGGCCGTTATGACCGAGTACGCGCAGGCGAGAGAGGTGGCCGAGCAGGCCAGGCAGGCCGCTTGGGAGCGGCCGAGCTTCGGCAGGCAGCTCTTCCTCGGGGACTTCAGGCTTGATCTGGTGCACCCGATCCCCGAGCTCGGCGAGGCCGCCACCAAGAAGGGCGAGGAGTTCGTCAGGGCGCTGCGGCACTTCCTCGACCGGCATGTGGATCCCGCGGAGATCGAGCGGACCGCGGTGGTGCCCGACCGGGTGATCAAGGGGCTGGCGGAGCTCGGCGCGTTCGGGATCACGATCGAGGAGGAGTACGGCGGTCTCGGTCTGTCCCATCTCTACTACAGCCGTTCGCTCATGCTGGTCGGCTCCTACTGTCCGGCGCTGGCGGCGCTGCTGTCGGCGCACCAGTCGATCGGGGTTCCGCAGCCGTTGCGGCTGTTCGGCACCGAGGAGCAGAAGCGGGAGTTCCTGCCGCGGTGCGCGCGTGGGGAGATCTCGGCGTTCCTGCTGACCGAGCCGGACGTCGGCTCCGATCCGGCGCGGCTGTCGACGATCGCGACCCTGGTCGGCGACGAGTACGTGCTCGACGGCGTCAAGTTGTGGACGACGAACGGCGTGCTGGCCGGCCTGCTGGTCGTGATGGCGAGGACGCGCGGGAAGATCAGCGCGTTCGTGGTCGAGGCGGACTCGCCGGGCATCACGGTGCAGCGGCGCAACGCGTTCATGGGCCTGCGCGGCATCGAGAACGGCGTGACGAGGTTCGAGGGTGTCCGCGTCCCCGCGCGCAACAGGATCGGCCGCGAGGGCGAGGGGCTGAAGATCGCGCTCACCACGCTGAACACGGGACGGCTGTCGCTACCCGCCATCTGCGCGGGCAGCGCCAAGTGGGCGGCGAAGATCGCGCGCGGGTGGTGTTCCGCGCGGGTGCAGTGGGGGCGCAGGCTCGGCGAGCACGAGGCGGTCGCGACCAAGCTGGCCTTCATCGCCGCCACCGCCTACGCGCTGGAGGCGGTCATGGACGTGTCGAGCAGGCTGGCCGACGACGAGTCGACCGACATCAGGATCGAGGCCGCGCTGGCCAAGCTGTTCGCCTCGGAGATGGCGTGGCGGGTGGGTGACGAGCTGGTCCAGATCAGGGGCGGGCGCGGCTACGAGACGGCCGAGTCGCTGGCGGCGAGGGGCGAGCGGGGTGTGCCCGCCGAGCAGGTCCTGCGGGACCTGCGGATCAACCGGATCTTCGAGGGTTCGTCGGAGATCATGCGGCTGCTGATCGCGCGGGAGGCCGTGGACGCGCATCTGTCGGTCGCGGGCGAGCTGATCGATCCCGGCGCCTCCCGGCAGGACAGGACGAGGGCGCTGAAGCGGGCCGGCGCCTTCTACGCCAGGTGGCTGCCCGGCCTGGTGGTCGGACACGGCACGCTGCCCGTCTCCTACGGCCGCTTCGGCCCGCTGGCCCACCATCTGCGGCGGGTCGAACGCGACAGCCGGAAGCTGGCCAGGTCCACCTTCTACGCGATGTCCAGGTGGCAGGGTGGTCTGGAGCACCGGCAGGCCTTCCTCGGCAGGGTCGTCGACATCGGCGCAGAGCTGTTCGCGATGACCGCGGCCTGCGTGCGGGCGGAGGAGGATTCGCGGGACCTGGGCCGCCGTCCGGTGGAGCTGGCCGACGCGTTCTGCCGCCAGGCGAGCGACCGGGTGGACGCGCTGTTCGACCGGCTGTGGCGGAACACCGACGCCCAGGACGCCAGGCTCGCGCGGTATGTCCTCGACGGCAGATACACCTTCCTCGAGGAGGGCGTGCTGGATCCGTCCGTCGACGGGCCGTGGATCGCGGCGCCGACCGGTGACGAGGACGTGCGACGCCATTTCGATGCTTGATGAGTATCGCCACGACGCTTGTTCCGTGCACAATCGTGCAGAATGCTGTGGTCTGGTCTAGACCGGTGGAGGCCTTTTCGCGGCGATGGCGTTGCCAAACCGATACCATCCGGTATAGACCGGCTGGCTAACACCGGCTTACTCTGACGCAAACGCGTGGAGCACGTGGCTCCCGCACACCCGAATCCCCTGGGCGGTGTCAGGTGGCTGGTACGGACCAGCGCGCCCGTCCGATGAGAAGGCGGTATCTACGGTGAACATCAAGCTTGTGGGCGGCGCCGCTCTCGGCCTTGCCACCATGCTGGTCCTGTCCGCGTGCGGGGGCGGCGGCTCCCAGCCCGCGACGGGTGGCGACTCCACCGGACAGGCAGGCGGCCAGGTCACGCTGAAGATGGTGGCGGCCGACTACGGCGACAACCCGACGGCGGACAACGCGGGCACGAAGTTCTGGAAGTCCGTCGTGGACCAGTTCCAGGCGGCCAACCCCAACATCAAGGTCGACGTCCAGGTCATCTCCTGGAACGACATCGACAAGCAGGTCGCCACCATGGTCCAGAACGGCCAGGTGCCCGACATCCTGCAGACCGGCGACTACTCGGGCTTCGTCAAGGACGGCCTGCTCTACAAGGCCGACGAGGTCCTGTCGCCCGAGGTGTCGAAGGACATGCTCACCAAGTTCGCCGACTTCGGCAAGGTCGACGGCACCGCGTACGGGATCCCGTTCGTGTCCTCCGCTCGCGCGCTCTTCTACAACAAGGAGCTGTTCGAGAAGGCCGGCATCGCCGAGCCGCCGAAGACGTGGGACGAGCTCAAGGCCGCCGCGGAGAAGCTGAAGGCCGCGGGCGTCAGCCAGCCGTTCGGTCTCCCGCTGGGCCAGGAGGAGGCGCAGGGCGAGTCCTTCCTGTGGATGCTGGGCAACGGCGGCGGCTACACCGACGCCTCCGGCAAGTGGACGGTCAACTCCCCGGCCAACGTCGAGGCGTTCCAGTACGTCAAGGGCCTGGTCGACGCGGGCCTCACCACCCCCAACCCGGGCACCAAGGACCGCAAGACGGTCTGGGAGGACTTCGCCGCGGGCAAGGTCGGCATGGTCAACGGCGGCCCCATGTCCATCCCGATCTTCGACAAGGGCGCCGTGAACGGCAAGTACGCCGTCGCCCCGATCGCCGGCAAGACCGGTCCGCTCAACACCACCCTCGGTGTCATGGACTGGATCATGGCGTTCAACAAGAATGGCCACGCCGCCGAGATCAAGAAGTTCTTCGACTTCTTCTACACCGGCGACGCCACCCAGAAGATCGTCGACAACTACAAGCTGCTGCCCGTCACCAACGGCGGCATCCAGAAGCTGTCGGGTGACGAGAAGCTCAAGCCCTTCCTCGACGCGCTGCCCAACGCCAGCTTCTACCCGTTCAAGGACCCCAAGTGGTCCGAGGTGAACACGACGATCAAGCAGACGATCGGCGGGGCCGTCAAGGACGACCCGGCGAAGGTGCTCGGCGACATCCAGAAGGTCGCCGAGGGCAGCTGATCCTCTGGGGTTACGGCCGGCGCTCCCCCGCGTCGGCCGTACTCACATGGAAGGTTCTTCATGAAAAGGTTGCGCGTCCTGGAGCCCCTGGCGTGGATCGGACCGGCGGTGGTGCTGATCGCCCTGGTCGTCCTCTGGCCGGTGATCGAGATGGTTCGGACGTCGTTCCTGGAGGTCAGCCGGTTCGGCGTCGTCCGGGGCTGGAACGGCACCGAGAACTACGACAAGCTCTTCGCCGAGACCGATTTCTGGCCCGTGATGTTCCGCAGCCTCGTCTGGGTGGTCGCGGTCGTCGGGTTCACGGTGCTCATCTCGCTGGCGCTGGCCCAGCTGTTCAACCAGCGCTTCCCCGGACGCAAGATCGCCCGGTGGGCGCTCATCGCCCCGTGGGCCGCCTCGGTGCTCATGACCTCGATCATCTTCAAGTGGATGCTCGACCCCGAGGTCGGCATCATCAACCTGATCAGGCGTGATCTCGGGCTGATCCCTGCGATGGGCGGCGCCGACGCCGACCAGCTCGGCCAGGCCGCCACCGCGTTCCCCTGGTTGATCTTTGTGGCGGTGTTCGTGTCCGTGCCGTTCACCACGTATGCGCTGCTGGCCGGTCTGGCCACGATCCCCTCGGACGTCTACGAGGCCGCCAAGATGGACGGCGCCTCCAAGTTCAGGACGTACTGGTCGATCACGCTGCCGCTGCTGCGTCCCGCGCTGACCGTCGCCGCGCTCATCAACGTGATGAACGTCTTCAACAGCTTCCCGATCATCTGGTCGATGACCCACGGCCAGCCCGGCTACTCCACCGCGACCTCGACCATCTTCATGTTCATCCTCAAGGGCTCGGACATCGGCGAGTCCGCGGCGATGTCCGTGGTGAACTTCGGCATGGTGATCATCCTCACCGCCATCTTCCTCAAGATCTCCAAGTGGAAGCAGGAGGTGGCGTGATGGCCCACTCCCGTCCCGTCACGGGCGGCGCCATGCCGTCGGTCAAGAAGGTGGTCATCGCGGCCGCCGCCTACGTGATCGCGTTCATCTTCCTGTTCCCGTATCTGGTCATGCTGCTGACCGCGCTGCGCCCGCAGAGCAGCCTGCGCGAGGCGTCGTACTTCTCTGCGTCGTTCGACTGGTCGAACCTGCTGAACTTCTGGACCGGCGGCCTGGCCGACAACCTGTTCGTGACGCTGAAGGTGGCGGCGGGCTCGACCCTGCTGGTGCTGGTGGTGGCGCTGCCCGCGGCGTATTACTCGGCCAGGCACAACTTCAGGGGGCGCACGGCGTTCCTGATCCTGGTGCTGATCACCCAGATGTTCCAGCCGACGGCGATGCTCGTCGGCATCTACCGGGAGTTCTACCAGTTCGGCCTGGTCGACTCGACGTGGTCGCTGATCCTGGTCAACGGCGGGTTCAACCTGGCGTTCGCGGTGTGGATCCTCAACGCGTACTTCGCCTCCATCCCGCGGGAGCTGGAGGAGGCGGCGTTCATGGACGGCAACGGCCGCTTCGGCGCGCTGTTCCGGATCACCCTGCCGTTGGCGATGCCCGGTGTGATCACCGCGTTGATCTTCACGTTCATCGCGGCGTGGAACGAGTTCGTGGTCGCCCTGACGCTGACGACCAGCCCGGAGAACCAGCCGCTGACGGTGGCGCTCAACTCCTTCATCGGGCAGTACTCGGTGGACTGGCAGAACCTGTTCGCCGGCTCGGTGATCGCCACCATCCCGGTGATCATCCTGTTCGCGCTGATCGAGCGCAAGGTGGTGGGCGGCCTGACGGCCGGATCGATCAAATAGGGACGAACTTGGTAAAGTCCTCCGCGATCACTCAACGATCTCGGAGGACTCCTTGAAGCTGCGCACCATCGCCGCCGCCGCCATCCTGGGCGCCGGCGTTCTGGTCGGTACGGCAAGCCCCGCCTCGGCCGCCACCTGCTCGGGCAGCCACCTGGACAACTGGCCCATCAAGGGCGGCTACATCAGCGTCTACTACAACTCCTCGACCGGCTACAACTGCGCGATGACCTACACCAACAGGCCCGGCGTCTCGCAGTACATCCGGGTGACCCTCGGCGTCGAGGGCGGCGCGTCGAAGACGGACGCCAAGACCTACAAGTACTACGCGGGCCCCGTCAGCGTGTACGGCAAGGGCAAGTGCATCGAGTTCTACGGGCAGATCGGCAGCAACCCGCTGGAGGGCGTCGGGAACGCCTACTGCGGCTGAATTTAATCCGTTGCGCACCGTGCGGCTCCTGCCCTAACGTCTGAGCCATGCGCCTTTACCTGTGATGCGCGGGGCTGACCGGATCAGCCACCGCCACTCAGCACTTGAGCCCCGTCCATCCAGACGCGGCAGCTGAGCTTGCCCGACCGGCCATCTTTCGATGCGGCCGCGTCGCAAGTTGCGTAAAGGAGCACTCTTATGCGAGTTCGTTCAGGCACGAAGAAGCACGGCACCAACCTCCCCGGCCGGGAGATGCCGCAGATTCCGCGCCAGATACCCAAGATGTCGCAGCGGCCCATCGCGCCGCCGCGCCGCATCCCACCCAAGGGCCGCTGACACAGACGCCGCTGCCCCTCCCCTGTGACGAAAGAGCCGCTCCCCGCGAACAGTTCGCGGGGAGCGGCTTCATTCACAGGCTGCGGCATCCTCCTCGGGATGCGCCCATGGCGTGGACCCGTCAGAGGCGCTCGATGATCGTGACGTTGGCCTGGCCGCCGCCCTCGCACATCGTCTGCAGGCCGTAGCGGCCGCCGGTGCGCTCCAGCTCGTGCAGCAGCTTGGTCATCAGGATCGCGCCGGTGCCGCCCAGCGGGTGGCCGAGCGCGATCGCGCCGCCGTTCGGGTTGACCTTGGCGGGGTCGGCGCCGAGCTCGCGCATCCACGCCAGTGGCACGGGCGCGAACGCCTCGTTGATCTCCGTGACGTCGATGTCGTCGATCGACATGCCCGCCTTCTTCAGCGCCTTCTGCGTCGCCGGGATGGGCGCGGTGAGCATGTAGACGGGGTCGTCGCCGGTGAGGGCCAGCTGGTGGATGCGGGCGCGTGGCGTGAGCCCGTGGTCGCGGACCGCCTGCTCCGAGGCGATGAGCAGCGCGCCGGAACCGTCGGAGATCTGCGACGACGTGGCCGCGGTGATGACGCCGCCTTCCTTCAGCGTCTTGAGGCCCGCCATCTTCTCCAGGGTCGTGTCGGGGCGCGGGCCCTCGTCGTCCTCGACGCCGTTGACCGGGACGATCTGGTCCCTGAAGTAGCCGTTCGCGATCGCCTTGGCCGCCCTCTGGTGCGACTCGAAGGCGAACTTCTCCAGCTCCTCGCGGGTGAGACCCCACTTCTGGCACATCAGCTCCGCGCCGCGGAACTGGGAGATCTCCTGCTTGCCGTACCGCTCGACCCACATCTCGCCGAACGGGAACGGCATGCCCTTCTCCAGGGCGGTCGTGATCGACGAGCCCATCGGGACGACGCTCATCGACTCGACGCCCGCGGCCACGACCAGGTCCTGGGTGCCGGACAGCACGCCCTGGGCGGCGAAGTGGATGGACTGCTGGGAAGAGCCGCACTGACGGTCGATCGTGACGCCCGCGGTCGTCTCGGGCAGGCCGGCGCTCAGCCACGCGTTGCGGGCGATGTCCATGCTCTGGGGGCCGAACTGCATGACGCAGCCCATGATGACGTCCTCGACCGCCGCGGGGTCCACGCCGGTCCTGGTGATGAGCTCCTTCAGGGTGAGCGCGGCCAGATCGGTGGGGTGGACGGTGGAAAGGCCGCCCTTCTTCTTACCGACGGGGGTGCGAACCGCCCCGACGATGTATGCCTCAGCCACAGTGCCTCCCGGGGTAAAACCGAGCAACATTCGGTCAGTGAGAGGTTACAACAGAATGTTCCTCTGTGCCTGTGACGGCCGCCTCTCTCCGGGGGCTCTCCCCTTCTGGTACGGCTTCCGCCGGGTTGAGGCCACCGTGGGATGACGGTCACCGCCCGTCCATCACGCGTACTCCAGCACGACTTCGGTTCCCGCCGTCACGTCGCACCCTGAGACGGGCGACGTTGCGGCGCCCGGCCGGAGTCCTGCTGGGGTGGCGTGATGGACGGGCGGTCAGGGGTGACCGCGGTGGGCTGGGGCGGGCTTGCCGTACAGAGAGGATCTGAGCCGCGGCGCGGCGGGTCAGGATCGGTGCGAGCTCGTCATCGTGGCGTAGACGATGATGTTGTCGGTGTAGTGGCCCGTGCTGCGGTTGTAGATCCCGCCGCACGTGATCAGGTGCAGCTGGGCGTTGGCCTGGTCACCGTACACACGCTGCGTCGGGAACGTCGCCTTGCCCGCCTGCTCGACCCCGCCCACGGTGAACACCGCCGTCGTGCCGTCGCGCCGCTTCACCTCGATGACGTCGCCGTTGCGGATCTCGCCGAGCCTGCTGAACACCGCGCTCCTGGTGCGCGTGTCCTTGTGCCCCAGCATGACCGCCGGACCCGCCTCGCCTGCCGTGGACCCGTGCCGGTACCAGCCGACGAGGTTCGGGTTGTCGATCGGCGGCGTCTGGATCGCGCCCTTCCTGTCCACGCCCACCGACGTGACCGGTGCGTTGACGCCGAGCCGCTTGATGATCACTCTGATCGGGTTCGACGGCTGCATCGGCGGCGCCGGAACCACCTGCGGCAGCGGCGGCGGGACCGTCGGCGGCGCCTCGAACAGCGCCTGCTGCGGCTCGCCCGACTTGATCGCGTCGGGCTGACTCGACAGCGACAGCGACTGCCGCCCGTCCGCCAGGCCGTACTCCTCGGGGCTCATCAGCATGAACACCAACCCGACGACCACGGTCAGCACCCCCGCCACCGCCGCGAAGATCAGCGTGGACCGCAGGATCTGGCTGCCGCGATCGTCATAGGGCTCGGGATACTGTCCGCTCACCGGGTCACCCCCGAGGTGCGGTACGGCGACGCAGCACCAGCCCGCCCACAGCGGCGGCCAGCACGATCAGCGAACCGCTGACCACGAACATCCGCCCGTCGGGGCCCAGATCGCCACCGCCACCGGTCTCGGCAGCACCCTTCGGCGTCTTGGTCACCTTGCCGTTGCCCGCGCCGACGGGGGTCTGGGTGACGGTCGCGGTGACGGTCCGAGTCGGCTTGGCCGTCGGCGTCGGCGTCGGAGTGGGCGTCGGGGTGGGCGTGGTGCCCGTCCCCGCGCTGACGGTGAGCGTGTAGGTCTTGAGGTTGGCCGCGTTCTGAACCTCGCACCGGATCGCCGGGTCGGTTCCGCTGGCCGCGTTGGATCCGAAGTTGACGGTCCCGGGCTTCACCGTCGCCGTGCCCGCCGTCGCGGACGTGGTCTTCATGTTGACGACGCTGGTGATGGCGGGCAGCGGAACGATCTGGCCGGCCGTGATGGTCCCCGTGGCACCCTCGCCGGTGGCCGAGGTCAGGTTGGTGATACCGGTGAGCGTGGCGTAGGGGAAGATCTTCGGGCTCAGGGTGCCGGTGGTCGGCGCCTTGAGCTCCTTGCCGGTGACGTAGGTGCCCTTCCACCCGATGAAGAACTGCTCGTTCGTCTTGGCGGTGGTCGGCATGGTCAGTTCGACCTTGATCTGGACATCCTGCGTGTCCGTGGTGCCCGGTCCCGTGCACCTGTAGGTGACGATGTCCTGCGTGCCGGTGCCGCCACCGGTTCCGCCGACCGTGGTCGTCAGGCTCGCCGGGTTTGGCGTGCCCGCGATGCAGGTGGTCTCAGTCTCCGTGGTCTGGCCACTTGGCGTCACACTCAGCCAAAGGCTCGTCGTGGTCGGGACTGGCTTGGCGGCCACTGACGTCGCCCCCGCGTCGGGCTTCGCATTTACTGTCTTCGGCTGGGTCGTCGGCGAAGAACCACTCGGCACCTGAGCGCCGAGGTTGAGCTCCTGATCCCATGTCAGATCAGTACCGGCCGCGCCTTCTGCGGAGGTCGCGCCAGTGACATCGAGATCCGCCTCGATCACGATCTTCGACCCAGCGTTGATGAGCTGGTTCGCCTTCATGGAGACGAACTCCCATTTGATGGAAACGTTGGCGCCGGTCGCCACGTTGTCAGGCATGGTGATCTTGGCCTGAACCGTGTCAGTGCCCGCGAAGAGGCCGCCCGTGCAGTTGAAGGCGATGGTCATCGGCTTGTCCACGGCCGCTGCTGTCGACGCCTCCGCTGGTGCGGACAGGCCGGCGATGGATCCGACGAAGAGAGCCAGCGTTCCCGCGAGCCCCAGGGCAGAGGTCTTCAGGGCGAGGCGGCGCCGCGCCACGGACTTCAGCACTGTCTCTCTCCGTTCCAACAGCAGGTGACCACTTCAACTGGCGTAACAGGATTCCAGTCCATGGTCACGGTTCGGTAGAGATCCTACGAACTGTCCCTGTGAATCGTCTTGAAACTCCAAAAATCGCCCCAAATTGCCCCGCCGTCATCCCTTCTTCTTCGACAGGGTGGCGTACACGACGACGTTGTCCTCGTAGTGACCGTTGGCGCCGACCATCCCGCCGCACGTGATCAACCGCAGCTGGGCGTTGTTCGTGTTCCCGTACACCCGCTGCGTCGGGAACGCCGACTTCTTCACCTGCTCGATCCCGCTGACCGTGAACCGAGTGACCTTCCCATCGGTCCGGTACACGTAGATTTGGTCACCCTTGGCCAGTTCCTTCAGCCGCCTGAACACCGCCGCACCGCGCTTGGTCGTCGCGTGCCCGTTGATGATCGCCGGGCCCTTCTCGCCAGGGACGGGGCTGAAGCGGTACCACCCCGTGAGGTTCGGCTTGGACAGGGGCGGCGCCTGCAGTTCGGCCTTGGCGTCGACGGTCACGCTTCCGATGGGCGCGTTGACCTTGATCTTGGGGATCCTGATGCGCAACGGCTTCGCCTTGCCGTTCCGCTTGATGGGCGCCACGACCGCGCCGGCAGGCAGGGGCGGCGGCGCGGACAGCACGGCCGGAGCCAGCGGCGAGTTCGGCCCGCCCGGCCCCACCGACGGGAGCACGAACGAGTTCGCCACGTTGTACAGGCCGACCGTCTCAGCGCTCTGCCCCGACTGCGCGAGAGGCGCGGTGCCGCCGGAGCCGTCGTCGACCGGCGTGATGAACGACAGCAACCCCGCCATGATGGCCGCCACACCGCCCAGCGACCCAGCGATCAGGAGCCCGGGAAGGGCCTTGTTCAGCAGCGACTTCTGCTCGGTCATGATCCGCCCTCCCTCAGCGCCGGTTCCCGGCGTGCGCGGCACGCCGCCGTCTCATCACAAGTCCGCCGGCGACGCTGCCGAGCAGCAGCACGCTGCCTCCGGCCATCAGCGCGTACGGCTGCCGCGAAGGCTCGGGCGCCTCACCGGACGGCACGCCCCCGAACGGCGTCTTCTTCACCTGCGCGGCGACGTAGTTCGTCGCCGTCGGCCCGGTCGACGGCTTGGCCGTCGGCGTGGCGGTCGTGGTGGTGGTCGTATTGCCGTTCACGATCACCAGCCGGTCGGCCGTGGTCCGGTCGTTGTTGGTTCCGGGATTGTGGTTGCCGTTGTCGTTGTTCTGACCCGGCTGGGTGGTGCTGTTGGTCGGGGTCGGCGCGGGGGTCGTCGGCGTCGGGTTCGGGGTGCTGGGCGTGCTGGACGGCGACGAACCCGGCTTCTCCTTAACCGTCACCTCGATGGACACCGGTGCGCTCACGATCTTGCAAGTAGCCCGATGGAAGTCGGTCGGCACTGCGGCGGTGTTTGTCGTCACGCGGAAAGCATCGAGCCATGCCTTCTTGTCCGAGGCGTTCTCGATCTTGATCGTGTGCTGGCCGTATGGCAGGTTCTGCGGCGACTTCCACAGCGTGAATCCGCCGTTGCGCACCTCGTTCACCGGGTCGTCGTTCGCGTCCCGAGAAGGGTCCTCCACAGCCCTCAGCACGTCGTCCAGGTAGATCTTGACAGGGCCACCTTCGCGGTCATGCGGACCGATGTACTGCACACCGGTTCCGGTGAACTTCAACTCGGCCGTGTCACCCTGCGAGGAGGTCTCGTGGAAGTCGTTGTGGATATGGTGCTCAGAGGACAGCCGGTCGTTGAATTCGGTCCACCCGCCAACGTAGGTGATCACATGATCGCGCGGATTGTCCTCGTCGTTGCCGTTGTTGACGGTCGCCTCCCCGTTTGGAGGCGCGAAGTCGACCACGATGTCCTTGGGCTCGATCCTGATTACACCAGCCCGGTCGATCAGGTTCCGATCGGCAATTCCCGAAAGCAATGGCAGCTGGTCGTCCGCCCGCAGCTTGTCCTTGATCACATTGGTGCCGGTGGGCTGGAGGATGCCTTGCCACGCACCGGTGACCTGCACGTTGCCCAGGACGTTCATCTGCGCGCCCTCGGCGTAGAAGCCAGGCGACGAGAACCAGCCGTCCCTGTAGGCCAGCGACCACTTCAGATCGAGCGCACCGCCCACGATCAGATCAGTCGCGAAAGTCAGCTGAGTCCGCAATCTGATCGGCTTGTACTTGGCGATGGAGTAGCCGTTGGCACCCTCGCACTCGTAGTCGATGACCACGTCAGCCGGTGCGGCCGACGCCGGAGTGGACGGCAGGACCACGCACACGCCCGCCACCAGCCCTACCGATCCGGCTGCTAATGCGCTCCGCCAACGAGCCACCGCACACTCCGATCTCACTCAACGCCAAGGGGAGATCTTAAGGTTTCAAACAGTTGCGACACAGGCGAAAAACGCGACAAACGACACTTGTGATGAACCCGTGTCCACCACACAAGGTCGAAGTACGCTTCGACGAAGTACGTTCCTACCTTTGAGGAACCATGATCCCCAAGCCCGGGCCCGTCTTCGCCCGAGACTTCGAGTGGCGCCATCTGTCGGCCTTCACCGAGCGGGCGGGCACTCGCCCTCAACTTGGTGTCGTCAGCGGACGCCTACGTCAGGGAAAGACCTTCCTCCTGGAAGCACTGGCCCGGCAGGTCGACGGCCTGTACTTCGGGGCGACAGAGGCGACGGAGACGGAGTCGCTCCACCTGTTCTCCCAAGCAATGGCCGACTACACGCGAGTCGACGTTCCGGTCCGGTTCGCGAACTGGGACGAAGCCATCAGGCACCTGTTCGCCATCAGCGCCGAGAGAGGCGCACTGATCATCATCGACGAGTTCCCCTACCTGAGCAAGGTCTCTCCCGCCCTCCCGTCGATCATCCAGCGGGAGATCGACAGGGCCGTTCCCAAGGAGGCGCTCGTCTCCCTCCTGCTGTGCGGTTCCGCGATGTCCGTCATGGGCGGACTCCTCTCAGGAAGCGCCCCTCTCCGCGGCCGGGCATCCCTCGAACTGGTCGTGCGCCCCTTCGACTACCCGCTCGCCGCGCAATACTGGCGCCTCGCCGACCCTCGCCTGGCAGTGCTGGTCCATGCGGTGGTCGGCGGCACGCCTGCCTATCTCCGCTTTGTGAACGATGAGACACCCGCTGACCTCGACGACTTCGACGACTGGGTCCGGCGCACCGTACTGGACCCGGGTACCCCTTTGTTCCGCGAGGCGCGGTACCTCATGGAGGAGGAGGCGGACGTACCAGACACCGCTCTCTATCACTCGGTGCTCGCCGCCGTGGCGAACGGCAACGCGACCCGAGGTGGCATCGCGAGCTACATCGGCCGCAAGACGGCCGACATCGGCCACCACCTCAACGTTCTGGAAGACAGCTGCCTCCTGCGCCGCGAGGTCGACGCCTTCCGCCCAGGCCGTTCCGTGTATCGGGTGTGTGAGCCGCTGATCAGCTTCTACCAAGTCGTCATGCGCCCCCGCTGGTCGCTGCTGGAGAGTGGCAGGGCCGCCGCAGTGTGGCAGGACGCGCGGACGAGGTTCAAAGGCCAGGTCGTGGGACCTCACTTCGAGGACATGTGCCGCGCATTCGCAAGGACGGAGTCACTCTTCGGCGAACTGCCGGGCGAGGTCGCCGCGGGAGTGGTCGCCGACACGGCGCGACGAAGCCAGATCGAGGTCGACGTGGTGGTCTTCGCGGCGACCGAGCCGGGAAAACCGCGAAGAATCCTTTCCCTCGGCGAGGTGAAGTGGGGCACTCGCATGAACCAGGGCCACGCCGACCGGCTGGCGCGAGCCCGCGACCTGCTGGCCGAGAAGTACGACGTGCGCGACACCGTCTTGTCCCTGTACGGCGGAGCGGGCTTCGACCAGGGGATCACCGGAGCCCGCACCTTCGACCTGCGTGATCTCTACTCCGCATAGCGAGCAGCACGACATGCCAGAGTCGACGTGCTCCAGACCAACCCCCGCGTCGGGGATCCCCTACGCCAAAGCCCTCGGTGGTGACGAGCACGGTGTGATCGAGGTCGTCGATGTCGGGGGTCATGCCTGGAGGGTTCGTGATCCTTTGAGGCTCGATGACGTGCGTGTTCGGTGTGCCAAGGAGTAATCGGCTCTGGTCTACGCGGCTGCGGCGATGGCAGCGGCGACGAACAGCACCTGCAGGGCGGTGCGGACGGGCAGCGGAGTCACCGGCTTTCCCGCCAAAGTGAGGCCGCGGCGCGCCGCCGAAACGTTGGCCGGAAACATGGCGATCATGAGCAGTGCAAGCCCGATCGCGGCGTACGGCGCGAGCGGCGGAAGCAGCAGCCCGGCCGCGCCGGCCAGTTCCAGTACCCCGGTGATGGTGACCAGCAGGGCCGGCCGGGGGAACGCCGCAGGGATCATCGCGACGAAGTCGCGCCGCCACGAGGGCAGGAAATGCGGCACGCCGGTGACAACGAACATCAGGGCCAGAGCGCCACGCAGCGCGGGCTGCCAGCCGTCCAGCATGTCCACGCCGGCCAGGCCGAGCAGCCGCAGGGCGACGAAGCCACCGATCAGGGCGATGAACGGGACCATCCCATCCTCCAATCTTGTCATCGGCAAGATTGGAGCAGGCTCGCCATCTTGTCAATGCCAAGATAGGGTGAGGCCCGAACATCAAAGAGCGGAGGTGAGGGAGATCAATCAGCCGGCCTACCATCACGGCAACCTGCGACGGGCCATCCTCGACGCCGCCCTTCAGGCCATCGGCGAGTCCGGCCCTGCCGGGTGGAGCCTGCGTGAGCTGGCCCGGCGTGCGGGCGTCTCGCATGCCGCGCCTGCCCACCACTTCGGTGACAAGGCGGGACTGTTGACGGCCGTGGCCGCCGAGGGGTTCGAGCTGTTCGCCGACAGCCTGGAACGCGCGGCCGAGGACGTCTTCGCGGTAGGGGTGGCGTACGTGCGCTTCGCCATCGACTACCGGCCCTACTTCGAGGTGATGTTCCGTCCGGAGCTGTATCGCGCGGACGATCCGGGCATGCGAACCGCACGTGAGCGTGCCGCCCATGTGCTCGTCACCAGCGCCGGCAGACTATCGCCGAGCCCGGCGCAGGACCGGCTGACCACAATCGCCGCATGGTCGCTCGCCCACGGTTTCGCCGGCTTGTGGCTCAGCGGCTCCCTTCCCGAAAGCGCCCATGGCGATCCGGAGGCGATTGCCCGCTCGCTCGTCCAACTTGTGTTCGGACCGGCGGGCAGGAACGGATCGGAGTAGCGGCCATCAGGCGACCCACCTGGTGATACAGCCCTCGACGATCCAGGTCGTCCCGCTCCCCGGAAACCTCGCTCCAGGTGCAGCCGACTCCGGTCATCCGTACAAAGGCAGACCACCAACTAGGCAACCAGCACCGTCGGCGCTCGCGTATGAGTCCCTGGCCACCGCGAGATTCAGCGGTGAACGAAGCCGTCTCGACTCCCCCAGATCTCCAGAACGAACTCGGACCATGGCCTCCAGTGCAGCGTAGGACGAGATCGCCGACTGGTACGAAGAGGAGTTCCTGGACCAGACAGCAGAACGATCCGCTGGGGCTCGATCGCACGCTCCGCGATCTGCGCGGGCCGGGCGGCGGGGTCCGGACTAAGTGTCAGCGTCGGCGTACGGCACGCAGGTCCTTGGCCAAGGCAACCACGGCGAAGGCGATGAGCCCGTTGACGTAGGCGATCAGGCAGATCACCACCCCGCTGAGCTCGAGTTGCTCCCAAGCCGAGATCGCCAGGGCTACCACCCCGATGAGCAACAACGGCTGCAGCGGCAGGATAGTGACCGCCGTCAGGACCCGGTGCTCCCCGAAGAACCGCCGGCATCTAGCCCCCAGGAGCCAGGCCCAAGCCGAGAGTCCGGCCAGGACGAGCACGGCCACGAGCATGACCATCACACTCATTCGTCAGCCTCGTTTCGCCGCGGACCGGAGCGCCAGCACGACAAAGATTCCCGTGACCGGCCAGACACCCATCCCCAACCAGAAGGGGATCGCCTCCCCGGCGATCTCCGAACGGGCGAAGGAGTTGTCATAGATCGCGAACCCGGTCACAGCGGTCGCCAGCATGACGACGAACTGCGCCGCCACGGCCAGACCGATCGAGCGGCCCTGCGGAGCCTCCGCCCCAGCGCCTCGCGACGTCGGAACCCGCCCCCCAGAGGCCCGTGACTGCGGAACCTGAAGGACCTGCGGCTGCGGGGTTGGCGGCCGATGCGGAGGCGCCGGTTCCGGCCGGCCGCCCACGAGGTGCTGCAGCACCTGGTCGACGCACGGGCGCGACTCCGGCTCCTTGGCCAGGCAACTCACCAGCAGCCCCCGCAGTTCCTCTGGGACGCCGTCGAGATCGGGCTGAACGGTGAGGATGCGGTTGAACACGGCCGGGATGCTGTCCTGCCCGAACGCCGGCCTGCCGGTGGCCGCGAAGACCATCGTGACGGCCCACGAGAACACGTCCGACTTCGGACCGATTTCCCGGCCCCCGAGCTGTTCGGGCGACATGTACGGCGGGGTGCCCACGATCGCGCTGGAGAGCATGGTCGTGGCCTCCAGCGCCCGCGCGATGCCGAAATCGACGACCCTGGGCCCGTCCAGGGCGAGCAGGACGTTGCTCGGCTTGAAGTCGCGATGCACGATGCCGGCCTGGTGGATGGCCTGCAGTGCGGCCGCCGTGGCCAGCATCAGTCGTTTCATCCCGCCGACGTCGCGGGCGCCCTCCCGGGTGATCAGCTCCTGCAGGGAGTCTCCGGCGATGTACTCGCTGACGATGTACGGCTGGTCTCCTTCGATGTCCACGTCCAGGATGCGTGCCGTACCGAAAGATCCCACGGTGCGGGCCGCGCGCACCTCCCGCATGAAGCGGCGGCGACTGTCGTTGTCCTGGACCAGGCGCGCGTGCAGGACCTTGACCGCGACCTGTTCGCCGCTGGGAGCCACGCCCAGGTAGACCGTGCCCTGGCCGCCCTCGCCCAGCAGGCCCGTCAGCCGGTAGGACGCCATCTGCACCGGGTCGGAAGGTCGTAACGGGCGTGGATTGGTGGTCACCAGACTCTTATATCTCACTCCCGCACCCAGCCGATCTCACTGCCGAGCAGCCCGCTACGGCGAGAGGCACGCTGACATATAGTCCGCGCAACCACTGACATCCGAAGTGTCAGTGGTCGACGCGGACTAAATGTCAGTGGGTTCCGGCCAACACGAATCGATCCCGCCGGAATTCACCGCCCATATGCGCCCTTACAGAGAACTCCGACTGGACTGGGGCTCGCGCCTCTCCATCGGCCCGGCGGTCTGACCTTCGAGTGGACCGGTGGGCGGCCGGCGCAAGCCGTACGCTGCTCTGGCCGTCGCCTTCGGCTAGGTCATCGGCTTCATCCGTCGCCGGCATCACTCCGTCGGGTTCAAGAGATTCCTCGTGGCGGGTGCACCCGCGATCTTCTGCGCGTTCGCGGTGTTCGAGTCGGACGTGGAAGTCCTTCCGTTCAGCTTCTTTGCCTGGTTGGCGCGGTGGACCCGGCGGTCAGCGGCGCCGCAGTGCCGGGTCGAGCAGCGCGGGCGGAGTGTCGTTCTTCTCGTGCGCGGCCAGGTCGGTGCCCGGGGCGACGATCGCGTCGATCGCGTCGAGCACGTCGGCGGAGAGCATGGTTTCAGCGGCGGCGAGTTGCGAGTGCAGGTGGTCCAGTGTGCGGGGACCGATGAGCGCGCTGGTCACGGCAGGGTGCGCGGTCACGAATCCGAGCGCGAGCTGGATCATGGTCAGGCCGGCCTCGTCGGCGACCTTGGCCAGCTGCTCGACGGCATCGAGCTTGGCCCGGTTGGAGGGGACGGCAGTGTCGAAGCGTTGCGGCATGAACGTGGAGCGGCTGGTGGTGATGTCCCGGCCCTCGCGGATCGCGCCCGACAGCCAGCCCGAAGCCAACGGGCTCCACACCAGCACACCGAGCCCGTACTGCTCGGTCACTGGCAGCACATGGGTTTCGATCCCGCGCTGCAGGATCGAGTAGCTGGGCTGTTCGGTGACGTAGCGGCTCAGGTGATACTCGCGAGCGGCCCACTGGGCCTGCACGATGCGGTATGCGGGGAACGTCGAGGAGCCGAAGTAACGGATCTTTCCCGCGCGCTGCAGGTCGGTCAACGCCGACAGGGTCTCCTCGTCGCTGGTGCTCGGGTCCCACCGGTGGATCTGGTAGAGATCAACGTGGTCGACACCGAGGCGGCGCAGGCTGTTGTCCAGCTCGGTGACCAGCCAGCGGCGCGAACTGCCCTGATGGTTGTGCCCGTCACCCATAGGCAGGCTCGCCTTCGTGGCCAGCACGATGTCCTCGCGTCGGCCGGTGATGGCCTTGCCGACCATCTCTTCCGACTCGCCGCCGCTGTACGCGTCGGCGGTGTCGATGACGTTGATCCCGCCCTCAAGAGCGGCATCGACGATGGCGGTGACCTCGTCCTGGGTGGTGCGCCCGATCTTGCCGAAGTTCATCGCGCCGAGCGCGAGGGAGCTGACCTGCACGCCGGTGCGGCCCAAGGTGCGGTACTGCATGACCGTGTTCCTCCGTTGCGGATGAAGCGTGGTGGCAACGCATGGTTTGGTTGTCGGCCCCTGCTCATGGCATCATGAGTAAACGGAACCATGTCCCGCTTAACGATATGGAACGTTGTCCCGTTTAGCAAACTCGGCAACGGAGGGAAGGATGCGGTGAACGACAGCGACCGGCGCACAGGGCAGGCAGCCCGGCCCAAACGAGCGGACGCCCGGCGTAACGAGGAAACTCTGCTCGACGCGGCCGCCGCGATCTTCGTCACGTCAGGCGTGGAAGCGCCGGTACGCGACATCGCGGCCAAGGCCGGCGTCGGGACGGCCACGATCTACCGCCACTTCCCAACTCGGGCGGACCTCATCATCGCCGTCTACCGCCGCCAGGTCGACACCTGCGCCGAGGCCGGCCCGACCCTGCTGGCAACCAGCCAGACACCTCACGTCGCCCTCGGACGGTGGGTCGGCCTCTTCGTCGACTTCCTGGTCACCAAGCATGGCCTCGCGGCCGCACTGCAGACCGACAACGCCGGCTTCGAAACGCTGCACGCCTACTTCCTAGACCGCCTCCTGCCGGTGTGCACCCAGCTCCTCGACGCTGCCGCCGCCTCCGGTGAGATCCGCCCCGACCTCAACGCCTACCAACTCATGCGCGGCGTCGGAAACCTCTGCATAGGCGCCGACAGCGACCCCCGCTACGACGCACGCCAACTGGTCGAGCTCCTCGTTGCAGGACTACGCCAACCGCGCTGACCGTGGCACCCGTGAATGACGGGCCCACCAACTCGGGTCGGCGTCACCACGGGCAAAGTAGCTCCGTGTGACGGGTTAGGTTGGCGATCGCCGGTCATCGCGGTCGCGGTGCTGTGTCTGTCGGGTCGCGCCGACAGGCCTCCGAGGAGCTCTCTGGCGCAGTTGGCGACGGCGGGGGTGCAGCGGTGGATGCTCGACCGCTTCGCGGAAGGCGGTGGCCCCGCTCCCGTGATGCTCGCGATCAGAGCCCGCAAGCCCGCATGACCTTCCCGACGCAGCCAGCGAAAGCGCGCCACCACGAGGGCCCACGCCATGCCAACCCAACATGTTCATCAGCATGTTAGCTATCAAGCTAACGAACATGCTGGAGGCCGCCGCCCCACCATCACCGCCCGGGGACGCCGCCACACCCTCAACACCCCACCGCCAACCGTGGTCAACGGGGGCCGAAGGGGGCGGGAGCCCCCTGGAAAGGCCAGCCCCGAAGCCATCCGCGCGAAGCGCGCCACCACGAGGGACCGAGCTTATAGGGGAGCGCATCCAAGAACAGAATCGTATTCTGGTTGCCACACCCCACCATGGAGGCGACCACATGCAGCGAGACCTCTTCGACGAGGAGCACCTGCTCTTCCGGGAGACCGTGCGCGAGTTCATGGCCCGCGAGGTCCTCCCCCACCACCCCCAATGGGAAAAGGATGGCATCGTCCCGAGGGAGGTGTGGAAGAAGGCCGGCGAGCTCGGCATGTTCGGCTTCTCCGTCCCCGAGGAGTACGGCGGCGCGGGCGTCACCGACTTCAGGTACAACGCGGTCATCGTCGAGGAGATCATCCGCTCCGGCGCCTCAGGCCTCGGGTTCTCGCTGCACAACGACGTGATGGCCCCCTACCTGGTCGATCTCACCAACGACGAGCAGAAGCAGCGCTGGCTGCCTGGTTTCGTGTCGGGCGAGCTGATCACCGCGATCGCGATGACCGAGCCCGGGGCGGGCAGCGACCTGCAGGGCATCAGGACGACCGCGGTCCGCGAGGGCGACCACTACGTCGTCAACGGGCAGAAGACGTTCATCACCAACGGCATCAACGCCGATCTCGTCGTCGTGGTCGCCAAGACCGATCCCGAGCAGGGCGCGAGGGGCACGACGCTGCTGGTCGTCGAGCGCGGCATGGAGGGCTTCACGCGCGGCAGGAACCTCGACAAGATCGGCATGAAGGCTCAGGACACGGCCGAGCTGTTCTTCGAGAACGTGCGGGTTCCGGTGGCCAACCGGCTGGGCGCCGCCGACGGCGAGGGTTTCGTCCAGCTCATGAACAACCTGCCCCAGGAGCGGCTGTCGATCGCGGTCGCGGCGGTCGCGGCGGCGGAGGCGGTGCTGGAGCAGACGATCGAGTACTGCAGGAGCCGCCAGGCCTTCGGCAGGAACATCGGCAGCTTCCAGAACACCCGGTTCGTGCTGGCCGAGCTGGCCACCGAGACCGAGATCGCCCGTCACTACGTCGACAAGTGCGTCGTGGCGCTGAACGCCAAGCAGTTGTCGGTGGTCGACGCGGCCAAGGCCAAGTGGTGGACCACGGAGCTGCAGAACAAGGTGATCGACCGCTGTCTGCAGTTGCACGGCGGCTACGGCTACATGATGGAGTACCCGGTCGCGAAGGCGTGGGTGGACAGCAGGGTGCAGACCATCTACGGCGGCACCACCGAAATCATGAAGGAGATCATCGGGCGCTCGTTCGGTCTGTAGACCATACTGGTCGATATGGACGGCGGCCTGATCCTCCTGGTTTTCCTGGCGTTGCTGTTCGCCTGGGGCCTCAATCGGGTACGGCGGGCGCTGCGGCTGAGCCCGGTCGGCTATGTCGGTGTGGTGGTCGTGTTCGTGATCGTCATGCTGGCCATCTGGGGGCAGAGCCTTCGATGATGACGCGGGCGACGAGTTCGGGGTCGTCGCTCATGGGCACGTGCCCGCAGCCGTGCAGCAGCTTGACCCGTTGCCCTGACCACTTGGCCGCCCGTACGGCCTGCCGCCGCGGCAGCAGCCGGTCGTGCGCGCCCCACGCGATCGTGATCGGCGACTTCGGCGGCCCTGGCGGCATCATGCAGGAGAACGACTCCAGCGTCGGGTAGAACCCGGGGGCGGAGGCGAGCGCCTGGGTGGCGGCGGCCAGGGCGACGGGGTCGAGCCTGGACGGGTGGGCGACCAGGAGGGAGGCTCCGGCGAACCCGGCGGCCTCGGAGGACAGCACGCGGGCGCCGAACGCGCTGCGAGCGGCGGAGGCGGCCGAGGCACGCATCGAGCGCAGCACGCTCTGGCACCACAGCAGCTCGCCGCGCGACCAGAACCCGGCGGGAGAGATCGCCGTGGCCGTACGGACCACTCCGCGGGAAGCCAGCTCCAACGCGATGTAGCCGCCGAGGGAGTTGCCCGCCACGTGCGGCTCCCGCACGTCGAGCAGGGCGCAGAACGACTCGACCGCGTCGGCCAGCGCCTCGGCCGTGTACGGCGTGCCGGCCGGCAGCGGCGGCGAGTCGCCGAACCCCGGCAGGTCGACGGCGATCACGTCGCGGGAGGCGGCGAGCCGATCCAGGACGGGCAACCACGCCTGCCAGTGGTGGCCGATGCCGTGGACGAGGATCAGCGGCGGGCCGCTGCCGCGCCGCTCGAAGGCCAGCTCCATGCCATCGAGTGAACCACTCACCTGCTGCGCGTGGGAATCTCGAACCAGACGGCTTTGCCTTCCTTGGTGGGTCGCGACCCCCACCGCCTGGCGAGCTGGTCGACCAGGTAGAGGCCGCGGCCGCCCTCGTCGTTCTCGCCGGCGCTGCGGATGCGTGGCAGGCGCAGGTCCTGGTCGAACACCTCGACCCACACCGACTCCTCGCCCCTGCGCAGCCTGAGGGTGAAGGTCTTGTCGCCGACCAGTTCCTCCTCGAAGCCTGGCACGTCCCACGACTCCTCGAACGGCAGCGGCGGCCCGTCCACGGCGAGCTCCCTGCGCGGGATGCTGGCGGTGGCGGCGTGCAGGACGACGTTGGTGACGACCTCGGAGACCAGCAGGCAGGCCAGCTCGGCGCGCTCCTCGGGGACGTTCCAGCCGGTGAAGGCCTCGGCGGCCATCCTGCGGGCCTCGCTCACCATGATCGGCTGGGCGGGGAACTCGCGCTCCTCGACGTCGAGGTCGTCCTGGCTGGCGCGCAGGACGAGGATGGCCATGTCGTCGTCGATCTCGCCGGGCACCGCGCGGGTGGCGGTGTCGGCGATGCGCTCGACGTTGTCCTTGGTGCAGGCGGCCAGCTTCTCCTGCAGGATGCCAAGCGTCTCCTCGTCGGAGGGCATCCGCCCGCCGAAGTCGCGCCCCGGCCGCCGGTCGACGAGGCCGTCGGTGTAGAGGACGAGGGCCGCGCCCGGGGGCAGCGTGCGGGTCTCCTCCTTGTAGACGAGGTCGGCGTGCATGCCCTTGGCGCGGACGCCGAGCGGCTGGCCGACCTCTTCGATGGCCATCTCCAGGCACCGGCCGTCATGCAGGAGTAGCGGCGGCGCGTGGCCCGCGTTGGCGAACGACAGCTGCCGCGACCAGGCGTCGTAGACGAGGTACTGGCAGGTGACGATGGGCGGGACGCTGATGTCGGCGCCCGACTCGTCTTGTTCAGGGGTGGCGATGATGCGGGTCCACTCGTCGAGCCTGGCCAGGATGTCGGCGGGCGGCTTGTCGTCCTGGGCGAAGGCGCGCAGCGCGGCCCGCAGCTGGCCCATGATGGCCGCGGCCTTGGCGCCGCGCCCCTCGACGTCGCCGATCACGATGCCGACCCGGCCGGCCGACAGCGGGATCACGTCGTACCAGTCGCCGCCGACCTGGGTCTGGATGCCCTGGCCATGGGAGGCGAGGGGGGCCGCGGGGTAGTAGCGGACGGCTATGTCGAGGCCGTCGAGGGTGGGCAGGGCCCTGGGCAGCAGGTGCTTCTGGAAGGACTCGGCGGTGTGCCGCTCCTCCTCGAACAGCAGCGCGTTGTCGACGGCGAGGGCGACGCGGGTGGCGATCGCGCCGACGAAGTCACGGTCGAAGGCGTCGTAGTGGGGGCTGCGCCGGTCGGTGAGGTTGGACAGGCCGAGGTACATCAGCCCGAGTGTCTCGCCGCGCACGCACAGCGGGGCGACGACGGCGGAGGTCATCCCGATCTCGCCGCACAGCCGCGCGCTGCCCTCGTGGGGGCTGGGGAAGCTGCTGGAGGCGAAGTCTTCGACCAGGATCGTCTCCTGGCGGCGCATCGCGGTGTCGGCGTAGTGGCCGGCCGGGTAGCGGATCTCCGAGCCGACCGGCTTCCACGTGTCGGGCGGCGGGGTCCAGCCCTGCACGTGCTGGGAGACCCTGCGCACCAGCCGTTCGCCCTCCATCAGCTCGATGAAGCAGTGGTCGGCGAACTGCGGCACCAGCATCTCGGCGACCCGCTTGAGCGTCTCCTCGACGTACAGGGAGCCGGCCAGCCGCTCGCCGATGCGCTCCAGCAGGCCGAAGCGGTCCTTCTCCCGCTCGTTGCTGCGCATGGCCTCACGGGCGGTGATGACGATGCCCGTCACCGAGCCCGAGTCGTGCCTGAGGGGGACGGCCTGGGCCCGCACGTAGATCATCGTGCCGTCGCCGCGCTTGACGTCGAAGGTGCCCTCCCACACGCCGCCCTTGAGCACATGCTTGGCGAGGTCGACGGCGAGCGGGTGGTCCTTCTCCATGATCCCGAGCGAGAGGACCGAGCCCTCGCGCACCGAACCCTTGCCCTGGCGGCCGAACAGCTTCTCCGCGAACGGGTTCCAGTAGAGGAGGTTGCTGAAGCGGTCGGTCACCACGACTGCCATCTCGGCATGGTCGAGGACCGACGAAGCCGACAAGAAGTCGGCCGCTTCCTGGGACAAATCCCCCCAACGTTTCATCCGGCGACCACTCCTTGGGGAGGCATGTGCGCAAAGCGAACCACGGGCGCTCCTGCAACAGTCGTGTCCGGGGAGTGAAGGGACTCCCGTGTGGGATTCAACCAAGCAGCAGCGCCGTCGTCAGTGCTTGGAGACGAATACGTGCGCGGCGACCTCACGCGGAAGCTCCGCGGGAGTGTTCGTCGCGTCGTTATCACCTGTCACCCGCACACCGTCGTCGCTCGCCGCGAGCGTGACCTCGCGTCCGGGTTGTATCCCAACTTGCTTGAGTTTAAGCATCACAGCGGGATCGCTTTGCACTTGTTCGCTAATTCGACGCACGACAACGGGTAGGGGGCTCGGGCCCGCCACGTCGGCCATGCTGGGGAAGGCCGACCACGCCTCGGCCTCAGGGCCGGTCGCGCCGAGCTCCTCCAGGCCGGGGATCGGGTTGCCATGGGGATCGAAGGTGGGGTTGTCGAGCAGCTTGACCAGCCGTTCCTCCACCGATTCGGACATCACGTGCTCCCACCGGCACGCCTCGATGTGCACCTCCTCCCACGGCAGCCCGATGACCTGGGTCAGCAGGCATTCGGCCAAGCGATGTTTGCGCATGACGCGGGTGGCGAGGGTGCGGCCGAGGTCGGTCATGGCCAGATGGCGGTCGCCCTCGACGCGGACCAGCCCGTCGCGCTCCATGCGGGCGACGGTCTGGCTCACGGTGGGACCACTCTGCTGGAGCCGCTCGGCGATGCGCGCACGAAGGGGAACGATCCCCTCTTCCTCAAGTTCGTAGATCGTGCGGAGGTACATCTCCGTCGTATCGATCAAGCCGTGTGCGGTCAAGGCTCCTCCCGTCCTGAATGCTACGTCGGTCATGGGGCACAGAAGCCACAGAAACCCTAGTGGGAGAACGACCGACGATGGCAAAGGACGGAAACACCGGAGCGGCCCTGTTCCTTCCCGACCGGCTCACGCTGCCGGAGCTGCGGAAGGCGGCGGCTCACTGCGAGGGCTGCGACCTGCACAGGAACGCCACCCAGACGGTGTTCGGCGAGGGTCCCGTGAGCGCGCGCTTCTTGATCGTGGGCGAGCAGCCGGGAGACCAGGAGGACCGCAGGGGCGCCCCCTTCGTGGGCCCCGCGGGCCGCATCCTGGACAGGGGTCTGGAGGAGGCGGGCATCAGCAGGCAGAAGGCGTACCTGACCAATGCCGTGAAGCACTTCTCCTTCACGCTCAAGGGCAAGAGGCGGATCCACCAGAAGCCGACCGCCGCCGAGATCGACGCCTGCCGGCCGTGGCTGACCGCCGAGCTCTCGCTGGTGAAGCCGGAGATGATCGTGGTGCTCGGCGCGACGGCCGCCCGCGCCCTGCTGGGCGCCTCCTTCAAGGTCTCCCAGCGGCGCGGCGAGGTGCTGGAGCTGGGCGAGTCGCTGGCGGTGGCGACGATCCACCCGTCGGCCGTGCTGCGCGCGCCCGACCGGGACGAGGCCTATCAGGGGTTCCTGGCCGACCTCACCCTCGCCCGCCGCTCCTGTAGTTCCTGAAGGCCGGTACGGCCAGCCCCACCGCGAGGACGGCCAGCGCGCACGCCAGCCCGCCGCCCACCCACGCGCCCGTCATGCCGAAGGCCGTGGCGGTGGCTCCGGCTCGCAGATCGCCCAGGCGCGGCCCGCCCGCGACGACCACCATGAACACGCCCTGCATCCGCCCGCGCATCTCGTCGGGCGCGTGCAGTTGCAGAATCGACTGCCGCCACACCGAGGACACCACGTCGGCCATGCCGCCGACGGCCATGAAGGTCACGACCAGCCACAGCTCGTGCGCCATCCCCGCCGCGGCCACCGCCAGCCCCCACACCGCGATGACGACGACCAGCGCCACGCCCTGCCGCCTGATCGCGCCGACCCAGCCGGAGAACACCGCGCCCAGCACCGAGCCGATCGCCATGGCCGCGGTCAGCCAGCCCAGGGCGATCATCGAGCCGCCGAAGCGCTCGGCGACCAGTTCGGGAAACAGCGCCCTCGGCAGCGCGAAGACCATGGCGATGATGTCCACGACGAACGACATCAGCAGCACGGGGCTGCCCATGATGAAGCGCAGCCCCTCCCACACCGCCTTGGCGCCCGGGCGGACCACCTCGCCGAGCGGTTCGAGCGTCGGCAGCCGCAGCGCCGCGTAGAGGCTGGCGCCGAACAGCACCGCGTCGATGGCGTAGGCGGAGGCGAACCCGCCCGTGGCGAGCACGACACCGCCGATCATGGGGCCGAAGACCGCGCCGATGCTGAAGACGAGCGAGTTGAGCGCGTTGGCCGCCGGCACCAGCTCGGGGGTGAGCAGCCTGGGGATGACCGCGCCTCTGGTCGAGGAGCTGATCGCGAAGCCCGCCGCGCCCAGCGCGACGGCGACGAGCAGGACGTAGACGTTGCCGAGCCCGAGCAGCGCCTGGGCGAGCAGCAGGAGCGTGCTGGCCCAGGCGACCACGGAGCCGACGACCAGCAGCTTGCGCCGGTCCATGGCATCGGCGACCGCGCCGCCCCACAGGCCGAAGACCACCAGGGGGATCAGGTTGGCCAGGCCGAGCATGCCCACCCAGAAGGAGGAGGCCGTCAGCTCCCACACCTGCTGGCTGACCGCGACCACGGTGACGGCGACGCCGATGTGCGAGACGGCCTGCCCCCACCACAGCCGCCGGTAGGCGGCGACCCTCAGCGGACGTGTGTCGACAACGAAATCCCCGAAAGCCATTCACGGCACATTAGGGGGCAAGCCGCTCCAGCACCCAACCAGGGTGAACCCGCCGATAGCGCAACCTGTCGTGCATCCGGTCGAGCTGGCCCTGCCAGAACTCCACCTCCGTCGGCACGACCCGGTAGCCGCCCCAGAAGTCGGGGACGGGCGGGTTGTCCGGCCAGCGGGCGGCGAGTTCGGCGTAGCGCGCGTCGAGCTCCTCGCGCGAGCGTACGACGGCCGACTGCCGCGAGGCCCACGCGCCGACGCGGGAGCCGTACGGCCTGGAGTTGAAGTAGGCGGCGGAGTCCTCGTGCGGCAGGCGGACCACGCTGCCCTCGACGCGGACCTGGCGGCGGATCGGATGCCACGGGAACAGCAGCGAGGCCCGCGGGTTCTCGGTCAGGTCGCGGCCCTTGCGCGACTCGTAGTTGGTGAAGAAGACGAAGCCGTGCTCGTCGAAGCCCTTCAGCAGCACCGTGCGCGCGCTCGGCCGGCCGCCCGCCGAGGCGGTGGCGACCACCATCGCGTTGGGCTCGGGCAGCCCGGCATCCAGCGCCTCCTCGAACCATCGGGTGAATTGCGCGATCGGATCGGCCGCGACGTCTGATTCGAGCAAGGGCAGTCCCTCATAGGTACGGCGGAGCCCCGCCAGCGATGTGGCATCCACGAGAAGGTATTCTTGCGCGCTTGGTGGCGATCCCACACACAACCCCCTACCAGCGCCTATGGGCGTTTCGGCGTGCCCGAAGACGAAGCACCTCCGGTTAGGGGGTTAAATTGACCCGCCGGTATCTCGACATCAACAGAAGCGGACGAGCTCCGGGGATGCGAACACGCTCCGAGGCGGCCCGCGACCATGAGTACAGGATTGCCCACACGGCAAGAAAGGGAGGCGGCCGAGCATGTCCGACTTCAAACCCGGCCTTGAAGGCGTCGTAGCTTTCGAGACCGAGATCGCGGAACCGGACAAAGAGGGGGGCGCCCTTCGCTATCGCGGCGTCGACATCGAAGATCTGGTCGGCCGTGTCCCGTTCGGGCACGTCTGGGGTCTGCTCGTCGACAACAAGTTCCAGCCGGGCCTGCCGCCCGCGGAGCCGTACCCCATCCCCGTCCACTCGGGTGACATCCGCGTCGACGTGCAGAGCGCGCTGGCCATGCTGGCCCCGGCGTACGGCTTCAAGCCGCTGCTCGACATCGACGACGCGCAGGCCCGCGACGACCTCGCGCGCGCGTCGGTGATGGCCCTGTCCTTCGTGGCGCAGTCGGCGCGTGGCCTCGGCCTGCCGATGGTGCCGCAGAGCAAGGTCGACGAGGCCAAGACCATCACCGAGAGGTTCATGGTCCGCTGGCGGGGCGAGCCCGACCCCAAGCATGTCAAGGCCATCGACGCCTACTGGACCTCCGCCGCCGAGCACGGCATGAACGCCTCCACGTTCACCGCCCGCGTCATCGCCTCCACCGGCGCCGACGTGGCCGCCGCGCTCTCCGGTGCGGTCGGCGCGATGTCGGGTCCGCTGCACGGTGGCGCCCCCGCCCGCGTGCTGCACATGATCGAGGGTGTCGAGCAGCTCGGCGACGCCAAGAAGTACGTCCAGAGCGAACTGGACAAGGGCAACCGCCTGATGGGCTTCGGTCACCGCGTCTACCGCGCCGAGGACCCGCGCGCCCGTGTGCTGCGCCGTACCGCGAAGGAGCTCGACGCTCCTCGCTACGAGGTCGCCGCGGCCCTGGAGACGGCGGCTCTTGAGGAGCTGCACGCGCGCAAGCCCGACCGGGTGCTCGCCACCAACGTGGAGTACTGGGCCGCCGTGGTCCTCGACTTCGCCGAGGTTCCCTCGCACATGTTCACCTCGATGTTCACCTGCGCGCGCACCGCTGGCTGGGCCGCGCACATCCTGGAGCAGAAGCGCACGGGCAGGCTCGTCCGCCCCAGCGCCCACTACGTCGGCCCCGCCACGCGTCCGCTGAGCGACGTTCCCGGCGCCGACGAGGTCGTCGGCACCATCTGACACCTTCTTCCTCGGTAACGGCCCGCTGATCCCCCAGCGGGCCGTTTGTCGTTCCCCCGGGTTCTCGTCCCCCAGTGATAGAGATCACCCGTCGTACGGCATGCGGGCAGGGGCCGCCCGGAAGCGGTGATCGGCCCCATGACCAGGCATTCCTCCCGAGTCTCACATCCCGGACCCGTGACAAGCCATCCGAGATGGCTCAGTAGGCTTGGGCAGGTGGCTGACATCGTGATTCCCGCTGACATCAAGCCCGCCGACGGCCGTTTCGGCTGCGGGCCCTCGAAGGTCCGACCCGAGCAGCTGTCCGCGCTCGCCGCCTCCGGCGCGGGCGTGATGGGCACCTCCCATCGACAGAAGCCGGTCAAGAACCTGGTCGGCAGGGTCCGCGCCGGGCTGGCCGACCTGTTCTCGCTGCCCGAGGGTTACCAGGTCGTGCTGGGCAACGGCGGCACCACCGCGTTCTGGGACATCGCCGCCTTCGGGCTGGTGCGCGAGAAGTCGCAGCACCTGTCCTTCGGCGAGTTCTCCTCCAAGTTCGGCGCGGTCGTCAGCAAGGCGCCGTGGCTGGGCGAGCCGACCATCATCAAGTCGGAGGTCGGCACCCACCCCACCGCCGTGGCCGAGGACGGCGTCGACGTCTACGCCCTCACCCACAACGAGACCTCCACCGGCGTCGCGATGCCGATCAAGCGGGTCGGCGGCGACGACGCCCTCGTCCTGGTCGACGCCACCTCGGGCGCGGGCGGCCTGCCCGTCGACATCGCCGAGACCGACGTCTACTACTTCGCCCCGCAGAAGAGCTTCGCCTCCGACGGCGGCCTGTGGATCGCGATCATGTCGCCGCGCGCGCTGGCCCGCGTCGAGGAGATCGCCGCCAGCGGCCGCTACGTGCCGGAGTTCTTCAGCCTGCCCGTCGCGATCGACAACTCGGGCAAGGACCAGACCTACAACACGCCGTCGGTGGCCACGCTGTTCCTGCTGGCCGACCAGCTCGACTGGATGAACGGCAACGGCGGCCTGGCCTGGACCACCTCGCGCACCGCCGACTCCTCCCAGCGCCTCTACACCTGGGCCGACAAGTCGTCCTACGCCACGCCGTTCGCCGCCCCCGAGTTCCGCTCGCAGGTGGTCGGCACGATCGACTTCAGCGATGCCGTCGACGCCGCCGCGGTGGCCAAGGTGCTGCGCGCCAACGGCATCGTCGACACCGAGCCGTACCGCAAGCTCGGCCGCAACCAGCTGCGCATCGCCATGTTCCCGGCGATCGACCCCTCCGACGTCGAGGCCCTGACCACCTGCGTCGGCTACGTGGTCGAGCGCCTCTAGCCGTCCTCCACGAGCGCGCCCTCCGGCATCCACCGGGAGGCGTGCTCGTCGCGTGCGCGGGCCGCTTCATGGCCTGCGCGCTGTCGGCCCCACCACTGCGACGGGAGTGTCCAGGAGTGACGTCCACCTCGGGGGAACCGGCCGTGAGGCGGCGTGGTCTCGGCTACGTGATGTTCGCGAGCCGGTGGCTGCAGGCGCCGCTCTACCTCGGCCTGATCGCCGCGCAGGGCCTCTACGTGTGGCAGTTCATGGTCGAGCTGTGGCACCTCGGCGACGCGATCGTGACCGGCCACGTGAGCAAGGCGACGATCGACGCCTACGGCGGTGCCGAGTCCCTTCCCGGCCCCGAGGTCATCGTCATGCTGGCCATCCTCGGGCTCATCGACGTCGTGATGATCTCGAACCTGCTCATCATGGTGATCGTCGGCGGCTACGAGACGTTCGTGTCGCGGATCGACCTCAAGGACCACCCGGACGAGCCCGAATGGCTCTCCCACGTCAACGCCAACGTGCTCAAGGTGAAACTGGGCACCGCGATCATCGGCATCTCGTCGGTGCACCTGCTCCAGACGTTCATCAGGGCGAAGAACACGCCCCCGCAGACCATGATGTGGCAGACGCTGATGCACCTGGCGTTCGTGGCCTCGGCCATCGGCCTGGCCTACATCGACCGCCTGCTGTCCTCCTCACCTGCCGAACGCACCCACGCCCCCGCCGCCCACTGACCCCGCGCGCCGCCCAGAAGCCTCTCACGCGCCTTCGGACGGCCGCCCCTCAGAAGGACGGGGACGCCGGGGTGATCGCCTTGCGGCGTAGGACCCAGGCGGCCACGACACCGCCCACGAGGCCGAACAGGTGGCCCTGCCACGAGATGCCGTCCTGGTTGGGCAGCAGGCCCCAGACCAGCGAGTAGTACGCCACGGCCACGCCGATGCCCACCGCGATGTCGAACAGGCGCCGGTCGAACAGGCCGCGGGCGACCACGAGCCCGAAGTAGCCGAAGACGAGCCCGCTCGCGCCCACAGTGGCGACTCCGGGAGCGGTGGCGACCCAGGTGCCGAGGCCGCCGATCACCATGATGATCAGTGTGGCCCACAGGAACTTCCCGATGCCGCGGACGGCCGCCAGGAAGCCCAGGACCAGCAGCGGCAGCGAGTTGGCCATCAGGTGCCCGAAGTCCCCGTGCAGGAACGGCGCGAACAGGATGCCGATGAGGCCGTCGGGCGACCACGAGATGATGCCGAGCTCGTAGTCGAGGGCTCCGCCCATGAAGTAGTCGAAGATCTCGACGGCCCACATCGCGACGAGCATGCCGCCGACCAGCAGAAGGGCGCCGAGCGCGCCCTGCAGGAGGCCGCTCGCGCCACGCTTGGCCGACTCGTAAGGGGAACTCATGCGCTCTCCTGCCGCCAGGGGGTGAGACTTGTCCCCTTCACGGTAATGCGGGACGCCCCCTGCATGCGGCGCCCGTTTCCGAGATAGCGGGGCGAGGAGCGGCTCCTCCCGTGCCCACGGGAGGAGCCAGGCGAATTACTCGCCCTTCCACTCGGGGGCGCGCTTCTCGGCGAAGGCCGCCGCGCCCTCCATCGCGTCCTTCGACCCGAACACCGGGTTGATGATCGGGCCCTGCTTGGTGAACATCTCCTCCAGCGACCAGTCCGCCGACTCGATGACGACCTTCTTGGTCGCCGCCAGCGCCAGCGGCGCGTTCGCCGCGATCTTCCTGGCCAGCTCCAGCGCCCCGGTCAGCGCCTGGCCGGGCTCGGTGATCCGGTTGACGAGCCCGAGCTCGTACAGCCGGGCAGCCGGGTAGTGGTCGCCGGTCAGGGCGATCTCCATGGCCACGTGGTAGGGGATCCTGCGCGGCAGCCGCATGATGCCGCCCGCGCCCGCCACCAGCCCGCGTTTGGGCTCGGGCAGGCCGAACTTCGATTCGGACGAGGCCACGATCAGGTCGCACGACAGCGCGAGCTCGAAGCCGCCCGCGAGCGCGTACCCCTCGACGGCGGCGATCAGCGGCTTCTTGGGCGGCGCCTCGGCGATGCCGCCGAAGCCCCTGCCCTCGATGACGGGGAAGTCACCGGCGAGGAAGGCCTTGAGGTCCATGCCCGCGCAGAACGTGCCTCCCGCACCTGTCAGGACGTAGGCGGAGATGTCGGGACGGGAGTCGAGCGAGTCGAGCGCGGCGGCGAGGCCACGCGCGACGGCTCCGTTGACGGCGTTGCGAGCCGATGGGCGGTTGATGGTGATCACCGCGACGCCGTCGGACTCCTCGATCAGAACTTCGTCGGAGGACACGCGCACCTCACGTCACTTGGGCTGGAAACGGATGCCGCCGTCGAACCTGATGACCTCGGCGTTCATGTAGTCGTTCTCGATCAGCGAGCGCACCAGATGGGCGAACTCGTCGGGGCGGCCCATGCGCTTGGGGAAGACGACGGGGGCGACGAGCTTGGCCTTGAACTCCTCGGCGTTGCCGGAGAAGCCGTAGATCGGCGTGTCGATGATGCCGGGGCAGACGGTGTTGACGCGCACGCCGATGGCGGCCAGGTCGCGGGCGGCGGGCACGGTCATGCCCACGATGCCGCCCTTGGACGCGGAGTAGGCGAGCTGCCCGGTCTGGCCTTCGAGCGCCGCGACGGAGGCGGTGTTGATGACCACGCCCCTGTGCCCGTCGTCGGAGACCGGCTCGGTCTTGGCGATGGCGGCCGCGCCGATGCGCATGAGATTGAAGGTGCCGATCAGGTTGACCTCGATGACCTTGCGGTAGCTGGCCAGGCTGTGCGGGGCGCCCTCGCGGTTGACGGTGCGCTCGGCCCAGCCGATGCCCGCGCTGTTGACGATCACGCGGACCGGCTTGCCGGTGGCCACGGCCGCGTCGACGGCCGCCTGCACCTCGCTCTCGTCCGACACGTCCGTCCTGACGAAGACGCCGCCGAGTTCGTCGGCGATCGACTTGCCGCGCTCCTCGTTGAGGTCGGCGATGACCACGGTCGCGCCCTGGCGGGCGAGCTCGCGGGCCGTGGCCTCGCCCAGGCCGCTGGCCCCGCCCGAGATGATTGCTACTGCTCCGTTGACGTCCATGCCACGGACCCTAACGCGAGAACCGAACGAAGTTCTACTTCGAGTGGCTCAAATCTCTCCTACCGCGGTGTCGACGTCGGAGTAGACCTTGATGCGCCGGTCGAGCCCTGTGGTGTGCAGGATGCGGGCCACCGGCGCCTGGGGCGCGGCCAGCGAGACGCACCCGCCCTCGCCGGTCGCCAGGCGCCAGGCCTCGATCAGCACCGACAGCCCGCTGGAGTCCATGAACGACAGCGCCTGCAGATCGAGCACGAGTCGCGCGCCGTCCTGCTTGATCGCGTCGCGGACCTCGTCGCGCAGGAAGGGAGCGGTGAACAGATCGAGCTCCCCCTCCACAGCGACCACCACGGCGTCTCCCATGGCATGGCGCGCCAGCCGTAGCTTCATTCGGCCCTCCTCGATGAGCCACTGTACTTCGACATCCCCAGAGCGGAGGCATGGACAAACTACGATCATCAACATGCGGGGCGACCTTCCCGAGACCGGGGTCCGGCTGGCGAACCTGAGGATCAGCCCGTTCAGGGCGGTGCTGCGCAGAGTGCTGTACGCCGGCGGAGCGCTGGCGGCGGTGTTCGTGCTGGTCGCGGTGGATCTCGACGGATACAGGGACACCTACGACGGCAGGATGTCCTTGCTCGACGCGCTCTACTACGCGACCGTGACCGTGTCGACGACGGGGTACGGGGACATCACCCCCGTGTCGCCGCTCGCCAGGACGATCAACATCATCGCGGTCACGCCGCTGCGCATCATCTTCCTCGTCATCCTCGTGGGCACGACGCTGGAGGTGCTGACCCAGCGCACCCGCGACAACTTCCTGATCCAACGCTGGAGGACCAAGTTGCGCGACCACACGGTGATCGTGGGGTACGGCACCAAGGGCAGGGCCGCGATCCGCACGCTGCTGGAGAACGAGCGCACGAAGGAGTCCATCGTCGTCGTCGACACGAGTGCCGGCGCGATCGAGGAGGCCAACGCCGACGGTTTCGTGGGCGTCATCGGCGACGCCACCCGCAGCGAGGTCCTGGCCAGGGCAGGCGTCGGCCTGGCCAGGGAGATCATCATCGCCACCCAGCGCGACGACACCACCGCGCTGGTCACGCTGACCGCCCGCCAGGCCAACGCGAAGGCCGTGATCGTGGCGGCGGTACGCGAGGCCGAGAACGACCCCCTGGTACGGCAGAGCGGCGCCGACGTGGTCATCACCTCGTCCGAGGCGGCGGGCAGGATGCTCGGCGTGGCCACGCAGAGCCCGGCGGTCAGCGCCCTGATCGAGGACTTCCTCGTCTACGGCAAGGGCCTCGACCTGACCGAGCGCCCCGTCATGCCGCACGAGGTGGGCAGGACGGCCGCCGAGTGCGAGGGCATGGTCATCGCGGTGGTCCGCGACGGCGAGATCATGCCTTACGCCGACCCCAGGGCCGCCGCCGTCAGGCAGGGCGACCGTCTGGTGGTCATACACGTTCCTGTGGAATAGCGAAGCCGTACGGCAGCTCCAGGCGGTGCTCGGCCAGCAGCGAGGGGTCGGACAGCAGCGCGCGGGTCGGTCCGTCGGCGGCGATCACCCCGCCCGACAGGATCAGCGAGCGCTCGCACAGCTCCAGCGCGTACGGCAGGTCGTGGGTGACCATCAGCACGGTGACGTCGAGCGAGCGCAGGATCTCGGCCAGTTCCCTGCGCGCGGCGGGGTCGAGGTTGGACGACGGCTCGTCGAGCACGAGGATCTCGGGCTCCATGACCAGGACGGTGGCCACGGCGACCCGCCTGCGCTGGCCGAAGGACAGGTGGTGCGGCGGCCGGTCGAGGTGGTCGGCCATGCCCACCCTGTCGAGCGCGTTCTTGACCCTGCGCTCCAGCTCCTCGCCCCGCACGCCCATGTTCGCCGGGCCGAAGGCGACGTCGTCCCGCACGGTCGGCATGAACAGCTGGTCGTCGGGGTCCTGGAAGACCAGCCCCACGCGCTGCCTGATCTCCTTGAGCGTGTCGGGGCGCACCGGGGTACCCGCGACGCTCACCCTGCCGTGTCCGGCGGTCAGGATGCCGTTGAGGTGCATGACCAGCGTGGTCTTGCCCGCGCCGTTCGGGCCTAGCAGCGCGACGCGCTCGCCGCGGCCGATGGACAGGTTCACCCCGAACAGCGCCTGCGTGCCGTCGGGGTAGGCGTAGGCGAGCTCGCTCACCTCAAGGGATTTCACCACAGTGATACTCCAAGAACGGCCAACGCCGTGACGGGCAGGGCCAGCGCGACGCCCCACTGCCGCCCCGATCCCGAGATCTCCTGGGTGACGGGCAGGGAGCCGTTGTAGCCCCTGCTGAGCATGGCCAGGTGCACCCGCTCGCCCCGCTCGTAGGAGCGGATGAACAGCGCGCCCGCCGACCTGGCGATCACCGGGATCTGCATGACGTTGCGCGCCTCGAAACCCCTCGACTCCCTGGCCACCCGCATCCGCCGCATCTCGTCCACGATCACGTCCATGTAACGCAGCATGAACATCGCGATCTGCACCAGCATCGAAGGCAGCCGCAGCCGCTGCGCGCCGAGCAGGATGAGCCGCGGCTCGGTGGTGGCCGCCAGCAGGATGGAGGCGACGACGCCGAGCGTGCCCTTGGCCAGGATGTTCCAGGCCGCCCACAGCCCCTGCACGCTGAGCGAGAGGCCGAGGACCTCGGTCCGCTCCCCCATCCCGATGATCGGGATGGCCAGCGCGAACACCACGAACGGGATCTCGATCACCATCCGCCTGGCCACGTGGGACAGCGGCACCCTGGCCAGGCCCGCCGCGAGCGCCAGCAGCAGCGCGTAGCAGCCGAACGCCCAGAACGCCTCGCGCGGCGTGGCCACGACCACGCCCGCGAACGCGAGCACCGCCACCAGCTTGCACTGCGGCGGCAGCCGGTGGATCGGCGAGTCGCCCGGCCGGTAGAGCCGGTGGTGGTGCCCCGCACCCATGGCTAGACCCCGACTGCCGTACGGCGGCGCGCGGCGAAGGCGACGGCCCCTGCGACGATCAGCGTGATGCCCACGCCGATGACGCCCGCGACGCCCACGGGGATGCCGCCGACGTCGCCGTAGTCGGCCAGCGCCCACGAGCCGAACAGGTGGTCGGTGGCCTGGTCGAGGAAGCCCTTGTTCTCGGCCACCGCCTCCAGGCCGTCGGGGTTGGAGGAGGCGAAGAAGGACACCACGCCCGCGAGCACGAGCGTCACGCCGATGCCGCCGAGCAGGAACGGCTTGACGCGGCCGTTGGCGGGCCGGTCCGCGGTGACCGTGCCGGTGGTGGAGGTCGTGCCGTCGGCGCCCTTCAGGACGAGCGGGGTGGTCAGGCCGCGCGCGCCGTACACCAGGTCGGGCCGTACGGCCAGCACCGCGCTGACGGTCACGGCGGTGATCAGCGCCTCGCCGATGCCGATGAGCACGTGGACGCCGCCCATCGCGGCGGCGACGGCGGCGGTGTCGATCGGGGCGGTGCCGCCGACGGCGAACAGCAGCGCGAACGCCAGCGCGGAGACGGGCACCGACACCAGCGCGGCCAGGAAGGCCGCCGCGCTGATCGCGGCCCTGCTCCTGGCGACCCTGGTGATCAGGCGGAACAGCCCCCATCCGACCAGGACGGTGACCATGCCCATGATCACGATGTTGATGCCGAGCGCGGTCAGCCCGCCGTCGGCGAAGAAGACGCATTGGACCAGCAGCACCACGGTCATGCAGAGCACACCCGTATAGGGGCCGACGAGTATCGCGGCGAGCGCGCCGCCCAGCAGGTGGCCGCTGGTGCCCGCGGCGACGGGGAAGTTGAGCATCTGGACGGCGAAGATGAAGGCGGCGACCAGCCCCGCCATGGGCGCGGTGCGGTCGTCGAGCTCCCGCCGGGCGCCGCGCAGGCAGACCGCCACGCCCGCGGCCGCGACGGCGCCTGCCGAGATGGACGTAGCGGCGTTGAAGAAGCCATCGGGTACGTGCACGGCCAAGCCTCCTGTAAAAGGATGAAACCCCCTTACTTTAAGACATGGCCTTGCACCTGCATATGACTAGCAACTGGAACCGCCTATCAGGCGCCGCAGGATGGCCTGAGGGGTGAGCCTGTGGACGACTGTGCTCAGCCTGCCCTTGCCCGCCGTCGCGTACGGCCTGACGCTCCTGCGCACCGGCCCCCACCACCAACTGCGCGGCTCGGCCACGGTGCTCTCGTCGGCCTCGATCCTGAAGCGCGCGGGCGGGCCGCCCAGCTCCAGCTCCAGGTAGGCGTCCCAGGTGCCGGACGCGAACCGGCCGATCGCGGGCCTGGCCGCGAACACCCCGCCGGGCATCGATACCACCCGCTCGTACCGCTCCCTGCCGGTGTGGCGCTCCCGCCAGACCAGCCGCCGGACGGCGCCCGCCTCGGGGACCCCCGCGATGCCCCCCTCGATGCCCACGGTGATCTCGCCGTCGAGGATCAGCCGGTGCCCCAGCGACCACCGCGTGCGGGTGAGCCGCACACTGCCAGGCACCGTCAGCACGTGCCCACCGATGTCGAGGCTCAGGTTGCCGTTGGTCCTGGTGAAGTACGGCAGCGTGACCGCACTGCCGAACAGGCGCGGATCGGGCCTGGTGATGCCGCCGTCGCGCTCGGCGCCCAGCCTGCCCAGCCGGATGACGCCCTCGCACTCGACGGCGACGTAGAAGTCCCAGACGCCGGACGACAGCTCCCCGGGGGTGACCTGCGCGGTGAAGCCGACTTCGCCCACCGGATCGGTGGGCATGACCAGCTCGCCGCCCTCCTCCTGCCTGGAGCGCAGGACGAGGGCCAGGCCGCCCTGCCGGTGCGGGCCGTCGAGCGCCGCCTCGCCCTCGACGATCAGCCGGTCGCCCTCCCACCTGAGGGCGGTCAGGCGCCTGCACACGGTGGCGGCCTCGATGCCGGCCAGCCGTACGAGGCGGTCGAGGTCGTCGAGCGCCGCCAGCCGATGCCGGTCGGTCGTGGGGAGCGTGGCCTCGACGCCGGGCGTCAGCCACCGGTCGCACAGTGCGGCCACCTCGTGGGCGATCTCCTTGCGCCGCATGTCGTCGGCCGCCAGGAAGGGGGCGCCGAGCTGGGCGAGGATGTCGAGCCTGAAGTGCCGGCGCAGCAGGTGGTCGCGCAGCGGGCCCGGCTCGACGTGGGCGGCCATCAGCTCGATCGGCCTGCCGATCATGGCGAGCCAGCCGAGCGGGTCGCGGCTGGCGGGCTGCTGCATGATGCTGCTGCCGTCGGGCCTGGCGACCAGGTGGTAGCAGTCGTAGTCGGCCACGACCGAGATGACCTCGGCGTGGCAGTAGGCGTGGACGCTGAAGACGATGTCCTCGCCGACCATCTGGCCCTCGGCGAACCTGACGCCGTGGCGGTCGAGCATCTCCCTGCGGTAGAGCTTGAAGCAGCTCAGGCTGTTGTAGACGGGGCTGTCGCCCAGGTCGGCCCGCTCGACGCTGCGCTGGAACATCGAGACGGGCGCGCGGCGGCCATGCCCGACGATCTTGCCGAGCACGATGTCGGAGCCGTTCCTGTCGGCCGTGGCGACCATGCGCTCGAGCGCCTCGGGACCGAGGTAGTCGTCGGCGTCGCAGAAGAAGACGTAGCGGCCCCTGGCGTGGTCGAGGCCTGTGTTGCGCGGGCCGCCCGCGCCGAGCGCGTGCTCCTTGCGGATGACCCTGACGACGCCGCGGTGGTAGTGGGAGTAGAGCTCCAGCAGCTCGGCGCTGCCGTCGGTGGAGCCGTCGTCGACGACGACGATCTCCTTCTTCACCCGTTGGACCAGCGCGGAGGTCAGGCTGCGGTCGAGGTAGTCGCGGCAGTCGCGGACCGGGATGATGACGCTGACGTCGACAGCCTGTTCGTCGCACCCCGTTGGTTGTTCAGCCACAGCCGCGCCCCTCAGCCGTCACGTTCTGCCATCACCTCGTCTCAGTATGTGACAGACCCGAAGTTTCGCGGGGCCGTTCCGGTATGTCGACGGCTTTGCTTTCGCGCCAACCGACATATCCCCCGACGGTGCAAATTTGCTGATTAAGTTGGGGGAATAGTCGCCCGGCGGTGGCGCTGAATTCCCCTGTGGCGTAGAGAATCATCCCCCCAGGGAACAGTGCCCTACCCCTCGTCAACCTGCGTGATCCAGAGGTGGGAATGGCGCGTCTACACTCAGGCGACCATGACTGAGAGGTGGCGGGAATGGGAACGGAACTCAGCCGTCCGACGACCGAGGATCCAGCCGTGCGATCTGCTGAACGCATCGTCTCCTCGGCACGACTCGCCGAGCTCTACGAGTGCTCGGCGCTGCTGCGCCGTACGCGCCAGCGAGCCGAGCAGATCGTGAACGAGGCGCGCGCCATGCTCGCCGAGGCCGAGCAACACGACGACCCCATCAGGGTGCTCGCGCTCAGCGCCCAACTCGAGGAGGCACGTGGGGCCTACCGCAGAATCCTTCAGGCCTACACCACCATCTGCCGCAAGATCGGCGAGGAGCGCAACGCCATCATCATGGAGCAGGTCAAGGAGACCAGAGCAGCTGTGCACGAAGACTTGTCAGGCGTGGCCTGACGGAGTTAGCGTCAGGGCATGCCTGACACGTGGAAGGACAAGCTCCGCTGCTCCTTCTGCCACAAGAAGAGCGCGGACGTCAGCAAGCTCATCGCGGGCCCTGGTGTGCACATCTGCGACCAGTGCGTCGCACTGTGCAACGACATCCTCGAGTCCGAACGGCTCGCCGAGCCGACGGGGCCGCGCCTGCCGATGTGGGAGGAGATGTCGGTGGACCAGATCCTCGACCACCTCCCCAAGATCGCGGCGGTTCAGGTGCAGATCGACGACAACCTTCACGACTGGGTGCGCCACCTCCGCACCCGCGACGTGAGCTGGGAGCGCATCGGCGCCTCCCTGAACATGACCAGGCAGTCGGCCTGGGAACGGTTCAGGTAGCTGAACGGGCTCCAGCTCCCCCGCCCCCGGCCGGGGAGCTGGAGCAGGGGGCTCACTCGGGGAAACCCGCGTCGAGCCGCCTCTTCTTCAGCGCCATGTGCAGGCGCAGCCTGGTCATGCCGTCGTCGAGATCGGCGCCCAGCGCGTCGGCGATGCGGCCGAGCCGGTAGTAGAGACTCGTCCTGTGCAGGTGGAGCGCGCTCGCGGTGCGCTGCGCGTTGCCACCGAGGTCGAGGTAGGTCTCCAGGGTGTGCGCCTGCTCGCCGTCCAGCGCGGCCAGCGGGTCGTCGGCCACCCCGAGCAGCATCCGATACGGCCCCAGCCCCGCCCACGACACGTGGCGCGGCAGCGCCGGATCGGCGGCGGCCAGGTAGGCGGCCGTCAACGCCTGGCGATAGGCCTCGGGAGCCGACTCGGGCCCCATCGTGTCGCTGTAGCCGCGGGTGACGCCCTCCTCCTCCGGCATACCGTCGGCGGGCTGGCGCAGCAGGTAGGCGGCGTGTGAGTCGGTCACGAAGCCGCCGATGGCGTTCCGCTCGGGCCTGCCGGAGCCCGGCAGCACGACGCACACCTGGATGAGCCTGGGCGCCGTCCTGTTCCAGCCCTCCCCCGTGGTGAGCAGGCGGCGGACCATCGCGTCGGGGTCCTCGTGCCAGGCGGCCGCGATCTCGCGCGCGGTCTCCTCGGCCAGCGCCAGCGCCCTGTCGTCGAGCGTCTGGCCAGGGTCGAGCAGCCACAGGTAGCCGAGCGTGCGCCCAGAGTCCCTGAGCCCAGCGTCCCTGAGCCCAGCGTCCCTGAGCCCGGAGTCCCTGATCGGCACGCAGACCCTGGCGCCCATGCCCAGCGCCTCGTTGGCGGGCACGCGCACCGGCCCGGCGGCGGTGGCGATGCCGTGCCGGTCCTGCCACCGCCTGATCTCGGGCGCGACCTGCCTGGACAGGATCGCCGCGACCCTGACGGGATCGGCGTCGGCGTGCCGCGAGCTGTAGGCGATCAGCCGGCCATCGAGGTCGTCGACGGAGACGCTCCGCTCGATGGCCGCGGCCAGCGCGTCGAGCCATGCCTGCATTCCTACAAGTGTAGGAGCGGGTCCCTGCATCCACCTCATGCGTCGGCGGCCGACGCCTGCTTACCCTGGCCTCATGCTCGCCCCTCGTTCCTGGGTGCCCGCCGCCTCCGATGACCTCGTGCAGCGCGGCGCCGCAGCCGTCACCTCCCAGCCGGCCTCCGAAACCCTGGCCACGATCGACAGGCTCACCGAGCGCAACCACGAGATCCACGACGTGGAATGCGTCAACCTCAACCCGGCGACCAACGTCATGAACCCGCGCGCCGAGGCCCTGCTGTCGGCAGGTCTCGGCTCGCGCCCCTCACTCGGCTACCCCGGCGACAAGTACGAGATGGGCCTGGAGGCCATCGAACAGATCGAGATCATCGCCGCCGAGCTGGCCGCCGAGGTGTTCTCCGCCCGCTACGCCGAGGTCCGCGTCGGCTCCGGCGCGCTGGCCAACCTCTACGCCTTCATGGCCACCTGCAAGCCGGGCGACACGATCATCGCCCCGCCGCCCTCCATCGGCGGGCACGTCACCCACCACGCGGCGGGCGCCGCGGGCCTGTACGGCCTGACCACCCTCGACGCCCCCGTGCTGGCCGACGGCTACACGGTGGACGTGGCGGCGCTGCGGGAGCTGGCCGTACAGGTCAGGCCCAGGCTGATCACCGTCGGCGGCAGCCTCAACCCGTTCCCCCACCCGGTGGCCGCCGTCCGCGAGATCGCCGACGAGGTGGGCGCCCAGGTGCTGTTCGACGCCGCCCACGTGTGCGGGATGATCGCCGGCGGCGTCTGGCCGAACCCCCTGTCCCAGGGCGCCCACCTGATGACCATGAGCACCTACAAGAGCCTGGGCGGTCCGGCGGGCGGCCTGGTTGTCACCGACTCGGCCGCGCTGGCCGAACGGCTCGACGCGATCGCCTATCCGGGGCTCACCGCCAACTTCGACGCCGGCCGTACGGCGGCGCTGGCGGTGGCGCTGCTGGACTGGAAGGTGGCGGGCAAGGCGTACGCGGAGATGATGGTGGGCACCGCCCACCAGCTGGCCGCCAGCCTGCAGGAGCTCGGCCTGCCCGTCTTCGGCGGCGGCACCAACTCCCACCAGTTCGCGCTCGTCGCCAGGGGCGGCGGCCAGGCCGCGGCCCGCAGGATGCGCCAGGCCAACCTGCTGGCCTGCGGCATCGGGCTGCCGATGGCGCCGGTGGAGGGCGACGTCAACGGGCTGCGCCTGGGCACGCCCGAGGTGGCGCGCCTGGGCATGACCGAGAACGACATGCCGGTCCTTGCCGGGTTCGTCGCCCGCAGCCTCGACCCCTCCGTGGATCCGGCGACGGTCGCGCCCGAGGTCACCGAGTGGCGGCGCGGCTTTTCCGGAGTCCACTTCACCTGCTGAGTTCCCGCACACCCCCGGTCCCCCTCACGGGCCTGCCCGGGCCGGCCGCGGCATTCGCCGCCGCCGGTCCGGGCAGGCTCACGGTGACGGCCAGGCCGCCGTCCGGCCTGGCCAGCGCGGTGACGGTGCCGCCGTGCGCGTCGACGATGGCCCGCACGATCGACAGCCCGAGCCCCGACCCTCTGTCGGAGCGCACCCGCTCGCCCGACAGCCGCCTGAACGGCTCGAACAGGTCGTCCACGTCGTACGGCGGGACCACAGGACCGGTGTTCTCCACCGTGACGAGCCCGTCGGCCGACACCCTGATCCAGACCTGGCCGTCGCGCACGTTGTACTTGATCGCGTTCTCCACCAGGTTGAAGACGCACCGTTCGAGGAAGAGCGGATCGCCTTCGACCTGGGCGTCGGAGAGGTCCTGGTGGATGGTGACGCGCCGTTTGCGCGGCTGCAGGTCCACCTGCTCCAGCACGGTGCGCACGATGTGGCGCAGCTCGACGGGACGGCGCGCGGTGAGCTCCTGCTCCGACTGGGCCAGCAGCAGCAGGCCCTCGATCAGCCGCTCGTAGCGCGCGTTGGTCCCCAGCAGCGCCCTGGCCAGCGCCTTCAGGTCGGGTGAGGCCTCGGGCTCCTCCAGCGACACCTCCAGGACCGTGCGGTTGATCGCCAGCGGGGTGCGCAACTCGTGCGAGGCGTTGGCGATGAACCTGCGCTGCGCGTCGAACACCTTGTGCAGCCGGTCGAGCATCGCGTCGAAGGTGTCGGCCAGGCGCTTGACCTCGTCGTCGGGGCCGGTCAGCCCGATCCGCTCGTGCAGGGTGCTCTCCGACAGGCGTTGCGCGGTCTCGGTCACTCTGTCGATCGGGCGCAGCGCGCGGTCGGCGATCAGGTAGCCGAGCACCACCGCGATGATCCCGATCAGGATCATGATCATGAGGGAGTAGCGCAGCATCTCCTCCAGCACCCCGGCCGCCCGCGCTCCCACCTCGCTCTTCATCGTCGCCTGCAGCTGTTCCTTCGACGGCATCTCGGCGTTCGAGCCGATCTTGGCGAACGCCAGCACGAACTGCTTGCCCAGCGCGTTGGCGGTCAGCAGGTAGGTGAACCAGAGCAGCACCGAACCGGCCACGAAGAACAGCGCGCCGTACAGCACCGTGAGCCGCGCGCGCAGACCGAGCCTCACAGCCGGTAGCCCTTGCCCGGCACGTTCTCGACGAGCGCGGGCGCGCCGAGCTTCCTGCGCAGCGCGGTCATGGTGACGCGCAGGACGCTGGTGTCGCCGTCCGCGTACTCGTCCCACACGCTCCTGCGCAGCTCGGCCGAGCTCACCAGCGCGCCTTCGGCGCGCAGCAGCTCCCGCAGCAGGTCGAACTCCTTGCGGCTCAGCGACACCGGCCGCCCGTCCCTGGCGACCGTACGGCGGGCGGGGTCGAGCCTGACCCCGGCCCGTTCGAGCACCGGCGGCGGCTTGGGCGAGGTGCGGCGGGCCAGCGTCCTGATCCTGGCGACCAGCTCGGCGAACGCGAACGGCTTGACCAGGTAGTCGTCCGCGCCGAGGGACAGCCCCTCGACCCTGTCGCGGACCTGCCCGGCCGCCGTGAGCATGAGGATCCTGCTCCTTCGCGTCAGCTCGCCGCAGACGTCGTCGCCGTGCACCTCCGGCAGGTCCCTGTCGAGGACGACGACGTCGTAGTCGGTGTAGGAGGCGCGCTCCAGCGCCTCCTGGCCGTCGTAGGCCACATCGACGGCCATGGCGTGCAGCCTGAGCCCCCGGGCCACGGCGTCGGCCAGCTGTTCCTCGTCTTCCACGATGAGCACCCGCATGACGACGAGAGTGCAGCACCGGCTGTTAGGGAGGAGTAAGCCGCTTATCCGGCTTTAGCGCCCGGTTGGCTGAAGTGTGCCGCATGAGAACACGACTATTCGTGGCCGCGCTGCCACTGCTCCTGGCCGCCGCGTGCGGCTCGGCCCCCTCCACCGCGCAGGTCGCCAGCGCGGGCGAGGGCGGCACCGCCTCGGCCCAGCCGAGCGCCTCGGCCACCCTGTCCCGTGACGAGGCCCAGCTGAAGTTCGCGCAGTGCATGCGCGAGAACGGCGTCGACATGCCCGACCCCGACGCCAACGGCGGCATCCGCATCCAGGGCAAGAAGGGCGAGCAGGACAAGACCGAGGCCGCCATGAAGGCCTGCAAGCAGTACCTCGACCAGGCGGCGGGCGAGCGCAAGGCCATGGACCCGGAGCGGCGCGACCAGCTGGTGAAGTTCGCGCAGTGCATGCGCGAACACGGCGTCCAGATGGAGGACCCGGGCGCCGACGGCATGATCAAGATGCTCGGGAACCAGGGCGACGAGCAGACGATGAAGGCCGCCCAGGAAGCCTGCAAGGAGTTCGCCCCCGGGATGATGAAGGGCGGCGGCTCGTGAGGAAGGTCGCCCTCGCCGGCGCGTGCGTCCTCGCGGTCGCCGTGGCGGGCGCGGCGGTCGCCGTACTGACTGATGGCGGCGCGGGCGCGGCGACCCCGGCGGCCGCGACCCAGGTCGGAGTGCCCGCCACCGCGGCGATCACCAGGCAGGACCTCGTCGACACCAAGACGGTCAGCGGCGCCCTCACCTACTCCGGCGAGCGCCAGGTGACCGCGGGCGCGGCGGGCACCCTGACCTGGGTCGCGGCCGAGGGCGCGGCCGTCAGGCGGGGCCGCGCCCTGTTCAGGACCGACCGCAAACCCACGATCCTCCTGTACGGCAAGCTCCCCCTCTACCGCGACCTGCGGCTCGGCGTCGAGGACGGCCCCGACGTCGAGCAGCTCGAACGCAACCTGGCCGCGCTCGGCTACGACGGCTTCACGGTCGACGACGAGTTCACCTACGCCACCTACGAGGCCGTCGTCGAGTGGCAGGAGGACAACGGCCTGCCAGAGACGGGACGCGTGGACGCGGCGCAGGTGGTGTTCCTGCCGTCGGCGGTCAGGGTGACCGACGCCAGGGGTGAGCTCGGCGCCAGGACCGCTCCAGGACAGCAGGTGCTCACCGTCAGCGGCCTGGACAGGGTCGTGCACGTCGACCTCGACACCGACGACCAGACGCTGGCCAAGAAGGGGGCCAAGGTCACCGTCGAGCTGCCGGGCGGCGAGAAGGCGGCCGGGAAGATCACCTCGGTCGGCACGGTGGCCAGGACGGCCAAGGACAGCACGACCGTCGACGTCGACATCACGCTGGACAAGAAGCCGCGCACCAAGCTGGACCAGGCGCCCGTCGAGGTCGAGCTGGTCAGTGAGCGGCGTGAGGACGTGCTCGCCGTACCGGTGGAGGCGCTGCTCGCGCTGCGCGAGGGCGGGTTCGGCGTGGAGATCGTCGAGGGCGCCCGCACCAGGCTCCTGCCGGTCAAGGTCGGCGCGTTCGGCAGCGGCCTGGTCGAGATAAGCGGCGACGGGCTGGCCGAGGGCATGAAGGTGGGGGTGCCCGCCGCATGAGCATCATCGAGCTGCGCGGCGTCACCAAGACCTACGACGGCACCGTCCACGCGCTGCGCGGGGTGGACCTGACGGTCTCCCCGGGGGAACTCCTGGCGATCATCGGCCCCTCAGGGTCGGGCAAGTCCACGATGCTGCAGATCATCGGCACCCTCGACCGGCCGACCTCGGGGACCGTACGGATCGCCGGGCACTCCGTCCTCGACCTGAACGACCGCAGGCTGTCCGCGCTGCGCGCCCGCCACCTGGGCTTCGTCTTCCAGCAGTTCCACCTCGCGCCGGGGGTGAGCGCGCTGGACAACGTCGCCGACGGCCTTCTCTACACCGGCACCCCGCTGCGGATGCGCCGCGAGCGGGCGGCGGCGGCGCTGGACCGGGTGGGGCTCGGCCACCGGCTCCACCACAGGCCGAACCAGATGTCGGGCGGCGAGCAGCAGCGCGTCGCGGTGGCCAGGGCCGTCGTCGGAGACCCTCCGCTGCTGCTGGCCGACGAGCCGACGGGCAACCTCGACTCGGCCGCGGGAGCCGAGGTCCTGAAGATCATCAAGGAGCTCAGCGAGGCCGGGACGACCATCGCGATCATCACCCACGACACCGAGATCGCCGAATGGTGCCCCCGGCAGGTACGCGTCAGGGACGGGCTGGTGCTCCCATGAAACCGGCCAGGCTGAGCCTTCCCGACGTCTTCAGGGTCGGGGCGTCGGGGCTGCGCGCCCGTCCGACCAGGGTGATCCTGTCGGCGCTCGGGATCGCCATCGGGATCGCCACGATGATCGCGGTCATCGGCATCTCGTCGTCGTCGCGAGAGCAGCTGCTGCGCCAGCTCGACCGGCTGGGCACGAACCTGCTGACCGTCTCGGCGGGCAACACCGTCTTCGGCCAGCCCGCCAAGCTGCCCGTCGCCGCGGTCGACATGGTCACGCGCATCGGGCCCGTCTCCTCGGCCGCGGCCACCGGGGCCGCGCCCGCGACCGTCCGGCGTACCTCCCACATCGACGAGGCGGTGACCGGCGGCATCAGCGTGCAGGCCGCGACCACCTCGCTGCTGACCACGCTGGAGGGCGGCGTGGCGACGGGCGCCTGGCTGAACGACGCCACCGCCCGCCAGCCCGCCGTCGTCCTCGGCGCCAAGGCCGCCGAACGGCTCGGCATCACCCGCACCGGGGTGCGGGTGTGGATGGGCGGGCGGTGGTTCACGGTGATCGGGATCCTGCGCCCGACGCCGCTCGCCCCCGAGATCGAACGCTCGGCGCTCGTCGGCTTCCCCGTCGCCGAGGAGCTGCTCGGCTTCGACGGGCACCCCACGACGATCTACGAACGGTCGGCGGAGGAGGCCGTCGAGGCGGTGCGCGACATGCTGCCGCGCACGGTCAACCCGGAGAACCCCAACGAGGTCGACGTCAGCCGCCCGTCCGACGCCCTGGCGGCCAAGGCGGCGGCCGCGGGGGCCTTCACCAACCTGCTGCTCGGCCTCGGCGCGGTCGCGCTGCTGGTCGGCGGCGTCGGCGTGGCGAACACCATGGTCATCTCCGTGCTCGAACGCCGCCGCGAGATCGGCCTGCGCCGCTCGCTCGGGGCGACACGGGGGCAGGTGCGCATCCAGTTCCTGTCGGAGTCGCTGCTGCTGTCGGCGCTCGGCGGGGTCGCGGGCGCGATCCTGGGCGCGCTGGCCACGATCGGGTACGCGATGTCGCGCGACTGGCCGCCCGTCGTGCCCCCGTGGGCGATCGGCGGCGCGGTCGCGGCCACGCTCGTCATCGGCACCGTCGCCGGGCTGTACCCCGCGATGCGCGCGGCCCGCCTGTCCCCGACCGTGGCCCTTTCCACCACCTGATCCGGGGTACGGCGGCGGCATCGGTTCCTCCCGATGCCGCCGCCTTGTCCCGGTAGTCCGGCCGGGCCCCGGGGTTCGTCCGGGGCGAGTCGGGGTGATCCCCGATGCCCGGCCCGGCGGCCCGCGAGAGCATTGAGGGCATGAGGACGAGGAACATGATCGCCGTTGCCGCGCTGGCGGTCTCCGCGACGGCGTTGACGGGTTGCGGATTCATGGGGTTCGGCAAGGCCACGGAGAAGAAGACCGAGTCCTACGAGGTCACCGACAAGGTCATCCGGCTGAGCGTGAAGAGCGAGTTCGGCGCTGTCGTGATCAACGAGCGCGACAGGGCCGGGATCAAGGTCACCGAGAGCATGAACTGGCGCAACACCCAGCCGAAAGCTTCCCACGTGGTGAGGGGCGAGGTTCTCGAGCTGGCCTTCGACTGCAAGAAGGGCTTCGAACACTGCTGGGTCGACTACACGATCGACGTGCCCAAGGGTGTGAAGGTCAAGGTCGACACCGGCGCCGGCGACGTCACGCTGCGCTCGCTGTCGGACGAGGTCGAGGTGAGCACGGGCGCGGGCGACATCGACGCCAACGGGCTCACCGGCAAGCGGCTGTTCGCCGAGACCGGCGCGGGCGAGCTGAAGGTGAAGTTCGCCAGCCCGCCGGACAGCGTCGAGGTGGAGACAGGCGCGGGCGACACCAGGCTCTGGCTTCCGCAGGGGCCGTACGACGTGACCGCCGACACCGGTGTGGGCAGCGCCGAGGTGAAGGTGACCGACGACGCGGGCGCGTCGCGCAAGGTCCTGGTCTCCTCCGGAGCCGGCGAGGTGCAGGTCCTACCCCTCTGACCGGCCGGTTCAAGCCGTATCGGGCTTGACGTGAACCCCTGTTGATGTTCAAGGCTGTCCCCATGGACGAAGAGATCTACGACAGCACGACCGGCTGGGTCGCCGCGCACATCCGCACCTACCTGGAGACAGACGGCGAGAAGGGCCACATGTACCAGGGGTGGCCGACGCTCCTGCTCACCACGCGGGGCAGGAAGTCGGGCAAGCTGCGCAGGACCGCGCTGATCTACGGCGAGGACACCGGCCGCTACCTGCTGGTCGCCTCGAACGGCGGGGCGGCCCAGCACCCCGCCTGGTATCTCAACGTGATGGCGGAACCCGACGTGATGGTGCAGGTGGGGCCGGAGAAGTTCGCCGCCAGGGCGCGCACCGCCACCGCGCAGGAGAAGCCGGCGCTGTGGACGGTGATGACCTCGATCTTCCCCCTCTACGACAAGTACCAGGCCAAGGCCGAGCGCGAGATCCCGCTCGTGGTCGTGGAGCGGGTGGCTACCACCTGAACCACGGGCTCTCCGCGCCGCCGCCGAACGCGCTCGTGCCCGAGCGCCGCCAGCGCTGCCGGGCGTCGAGCTTGGCTCCCGTACGCACGGCCGAGGTGGTGAACGGGCCGCACTTCACGATGCCGCCCAGGGGGGAGACGCCCGAGCAGATGAAGGGCTGGGAGACGTTGGTGTCCGTGTCGGTGTTGTACAGCTGGAGGTGGATGTCCGAGGTGACCGACCCTCTGATGCGTCCCTTCATGTAGATCGTGTCGCCCGCCACAGCCATGCACGGCGACATCTCCACGCCCGCGCCCGCGGCGATCCAGTCGCGGCACCGCCAGTCGGGCGTCGAGTTCTTGCTCGGGGCGTCGGACGGCCCGTCCTCGCCCACCGGGTCGCCCTCGACGAGCGTCGACTGCTTCGGTTCTGTCTTCTTGGGCGGCCGCTTGGACGTCTCCGGAGTCGGCTGCTTGGACGTCTCCGTGGACGGCTGCGGCGAGACGGCCTCTTCCTGGGGTCCCTGCGCGGGCTGTCCCTTCGAGGTCTCGACGGGCCGGCTCTTGTCCTTGCCCGCCTTACCCGTGGGGGAGTCGGACGAGACCGGCGGGACGGACGGGACCGGCGGAGTGGCGGCCTCGCCGTCCACGGGCTGGGCGGCCGGCTCCTGCTGTTTGGCGGCCGACTCCTGCCGTGTGTCCGCCGCCTGCACTCCGACCTCCGCGTCCTGCGCCCGCCACGGGGCCACGACGACGACCGCCGCCCCGCTGGCCACCAGGGCCGCGGCGGCGGTCGCGATGACCACCCACCGGCGACTGGACGACCGGCGGCCCGCCGAGGCGATGGTCGCATCGCCGAGAAGGGGGACGCCGTCCACTTCTTGCGGCGCGGTCCCTCCTCGCGGAGCGGCTCCTCCTCGCGGAGCGGATACGGGAGCGGGACCAGGAGCGGGGCCGGGACCGGGGCCGGGAGCAGGGGCGGGGGCGGGAGGGAGGGGCTCGGAGGTGGCGGAAGGAGCGTCCGTCCTGGCGACCGGAGGTAACGCGGACAGTCCCGCCAGCGCGGGCGCCGCCGTACGCAACGCCGTCGCCACCTCCGCCGCGTGGGGACGCTCGGCAGGATTCTTCGCGACGCACGCCGACAGCACCGCCCACAGCGCGTCGGCCATGCCGGGCAGCCGCCGGGGCGCCGCGCCCACGTGCTGCCTGAGCAGGGCCATCGGATGCTCGCCGACGAACGGCGGACGCCCGGCGACCAGCTCGTAGAGGATCAGGCCGAGGGCGTAGACGTCCACCGCGAGCGTGGGGGCGCCGCCGTCGGCCACCTCGGGCGCCAGGTACGTGGGCGTGCCGATGATCGAGGTGGTCTGGGTGAGCCCGGGACCGTGGACGATGCGGGCCACGCCGAAGTCGGTCAGCCGCACCTGCCCGGTGGCGGCGTCGATCAGGACGTTGCCGGGCTTGATGTCCCTGTGCACGACGCCCAGGGCGTGCGCGGCCGCCAGCGCGTCGGCGACCTGCGCCATGAGCTGCGCCGCCTCGGCCTGGGGCAGCGTGCCGCGGCTCTGGAGCAGGGTACGGAGATCGCCGCCCTCGACGAGGTCCATCACGAGGGCGAGCCGCTCCCCCTCGATAACGAAGTCGCGCACGGTGACGATGTTGGGGTGGCGCAGCGACCGCATCACGTTGCGTTCCTGGACGAAGCGCAGGACCAGGTCCTGGTCACCGGCGAGGCCGTCGCGCAGCAGCTTCACCGCCACGGTCTCCGAGGTGTCGCGGCTGCGCGCCCGCCAGACGGTGCCCATCCCACCGGCGCCGATCTCGTCCAGCAGCACGTACCGGCTCCCCAGAGACTCCTCTGACCCGCCCGTCGCCATCGTTCACCTCTCCCCCGCCAACACAGCTAGATCACCATAGTCAGATCGCCCCGAACCAGGAAGATCAGGACAGATTCGGAGTGCTGCGTGGCGGCCCTCTCCGAGCATTGGACGCAGGGCGCGCCACGGCTCGATCGGGTTGGAACGCGCCATTTTTCGCAGTAAACACACCAGTAACGCGAAGGCCAGGACTTTTGCCTCGGATCACCAGTTATTTGACCGAAACTCGACATACTTCGTCAATTCGGGTGTCCATCTCGCCGACGACAGGGCCGGAATGGCAGTTTCGGTCACTCCTCTTGGCGACCCACTGTGACCGTGCGTGTCCGATACCGCGTCGCACCAGGAGTGTGCCGCCCCAGCGGTGTGTTGCCATCACAGCCGAAACCCGCCATGACCTCGATCTTGTTCGATTCGAGACTAGAGAAAGTCCATTTCGTCACCATGCCCGAAATCAAGATTTCGACATAGCTTGAAATTTCACCCCTTGACTGGGTTTCGGACGAAATAATAGGAAGGGCGTGGCTTGGCGCTGGCCGGTCCTCGGCAGGACGAAACCCTGCACGAGTGATCCCGTACTCCGCTGTTCGCGCGACGATCTCGCGCGGGCCGGTGGATCCATCTGGGGGGTGACTTCGCGTAGCAATGCGACAGGTTGACGCGTTACCTGATCCGCCGTTCGCCTCGCTGACGCGACACCTGCCTGGCGCTCCGCTGCTGTTCTGCCTCCCCTACGCCGGTGGGGACGTCTCCGCCTTCTGGGCGTGGCGGCAGGCCTTCGAGGGCGCCTTCGACGTGCGGGTGGTGATGCTCCCCGGCCGTGACGGCCGGATCGCGAGGCCCGGGGCACTGGCCCCGGAATCCATCGCCCGCGCCATCGCGCCGCACGCCGGCCGGCCGTACGCGATCTATGGGCACAGCATGGGCGCGCGCATCGCCTTCGAGGTGGTGCGCGAGCTGCGGCGGCTGGGCGTGCACCCGCCGCTGCGCATGTACGTCGGCGCCGCGCACCCGCCCGAGCGCCAGGAGACCCTGGCCCGCTGGACGAGCCTGGGCGACGAGGAGCTCCTCGACGAGGTGATCCACCGGCTCGGCGCGCCCGACGCGCTGCGGTCGCAGCCGGAGGTCAAGGCGCTGCTCGTGCCCGCCCTGCGCACCGACATGGCGTGGCTGCGCGACTACCGCTACACCCGGCAGGCGCCCTTCGCGCACCCGATCGTCGCCTTCGCCGGGGCACACGATCGCGAGGTGGTCGATCCGACGATGCTCGGCTGGGCCCGCCACACCTCGTCCGGGTTCCGGCTGCACACGCTCGACGCGGGCCACCTCTTCCTCAACACGCACGGCGAGCAGGTGGCCAGGGCGATCGCCGAGGACTTCCACGGCACGACCACCCCTGACCAGCCCGGCGAGGACGAGGTGCACGTCTGGCTGGCCGACCTGGCGCGGCTGCCCGAGGTGTGCGGGGCGACGGGCGAGCTGTCCCCCAGGGAGGCGGCGCGGGCCGCCCGGTTCCGGCGCCAGGAGCACAAGGACTGGTACGTGGGCCGCTCGGTGGTGCTCAGGCGGCTGCTGCGCAGCTACGGCGTCGAGACCGGCGTCGAGGAATTACGCACCAGGCCGGGCGGCAAGCCGTACACGGGCACGGACCTGACCTTCAGCATGAGCCAGTCGGGCGGACTGGTGCTGGTGGCGCTGGCCTGGGGACGCGAGGTCGGCGCGGACGTCGAGCGGATCCGCCCCCTCGCCAACGAGCAGGCGTTCTGCGAAGGCGCGCTCGACGAGCGGGAGGCGGCCGAGTTCGCGGCGCTGCCCGAGGAGCTGCGGCTGCAGAGCGCGCTGCGCACGTGGACGGCCAAGGAGGCGGTCCTCAAGGCGAGCGGGGACGGGCTGCGGGTGGATCCGGCGCTGTTCGGGTTCGCGGGGCAGCAGCCGGGGGCGACGTGGGTGCCCGACGCGGCGCCCGAGGTGGCGCGGCTGGCGCAGTGGCGGGTGACGCACCTGCCGCTGGGGCGGGCGATCGGCGCGATCGCCGTCCGCTCGCCGGGCTTCCGCCTGCGCTTCGAGTCGGTACGGCATGGCGAGACGGAACCGCATCGCGTGGAGGCCGCAGGATGACGCTGACCTCGCTCGGCACGAGCTGGACGCACGGGCCCGCGCACACGCCGCCGGACGGGTTGCTCTGCGACCTGATCCTGGCGCAGGCCGCGCGGACGCCCGACGCGCCGGCGATCCGGCAGTGGGGCACCACGCTGACCTACGCCGAACTGGTCGCGCGGGCGGGCAGCCTGGCGGCCAGGCTGGCCGAGCTCGGCGTCGGGCCGGAGACCCGGGTGGGCCTGTGCGCGCGGCGCACGCCGCTGATGCCGGTGGCGGTGCTCGGCGTGCTGCTGGCTGGGGGCGCGTACGTGCCGCTGGACCCAGGCCATCCGCGCGGGCGGCTGGAGGAGGTGCTCGACGACGCCGGGATCGCGGTGGTCGTCGTGGACGAGGCCGGTGCGGACCTGCTCGACGGCTGCGGCCGCACGCTGGTGGACGCGAACGACCCCAAGGCCGGGGCCCCGACCGCGGGAGCCGACGGCACCCAGCTCGATGGCGCCCCGCTCGATGGCGCCCCGCTCGACGGCGCCCCGCTCGACGGCGTCGGAGGGGGGCGTTCGGCGAATCGGGCGGTGGCGGGGAACGCCGCCTACGTGCTCTACACCTCGGGCTCCACCGGGCGGCCCAAGGGCGTGGTCGTCGGCCACCGCAGCGCCGTCGCCTTCGCCACCGCGACCGTCGCGCACTTCGGCCTGGACGGCTCCTGCCGGTCGATCGCCTTCTCCGCGCTCGGGTTCGACGTCTCGGTGATGGACCTGCTGGCCCCGCTCACCACGGGCGGATGCGTGCAGCTGGTGCCCGACGAGGACAGGGTCGACCCGGCCAGGCTGCAGCGCTTCCTCGAGGAGCACGAGGTCACCTGGGGGTTCATCCCTCCGGCGCTGCTGCCGCTCGTCGATCCGGCCCGCCTGCCGTACCTGCGCGACATCGTGACGGCGGGCGAGCCGCCGGGGCCCGAGCAGGTGGCGCGGTGGTCGGCGCACGCGCGCTTCCACAACTGGTACGGCCCGACCGAGTCGACGGTGTGCGTGGTCGGCGGCGAGTTCGACGGCGTGTGGGAGCGGGCTCTTCCGATCGGACGTCCGTTGCGCGGCTGCACGGCGCACATCCTGGACGAGGAGCTGAACGAGTGCCCGCCGGGCGTGCCGGGCGAGCTGTTCATCGGCGGGCCGCAGGTCAGCCGCGGCTACCTGGGCAGACCGGGGCTGACGGCCGAGCGCTTCGTGCCCGACCCGTTCTCGACGGAGCCCGGCGCGCGGCTGTACCGGACCGGCGACCATGTCGCGTGGGAGGACGACGGCCGCATCTCGTTCATGGGCCGCCTGGACCGGCAGGTGAAGGTCCAGGGGCAGCGGGTGGAGATCGGCGAGGTAGAGTCGGCGCTGCGCGCCCACCCTGGCGTGCTGCAGGCGGTGGTGGACTTCGCGGGCGAGTTGGTGGCCTACGTGACCCCGCAGGACGCGCCCGACCTGGCGGCCCTGCGCGAGGACCTGTCGGTACGGCTGCCGCGGTACATGCTGCCCACCAGGCTGGTACGGCTGGCCATGCTGCCGCTGAACGCCTCGGGCAAGGTGGACCTGCCCGCCCTCAAGGCGAGCGACGGAGCCGAGGACGCAGGTGATGCCGAGGGGCTGGCCGGGATCTGGGCTCGCGTGCTGGAGGCGCCCACCCCCGCCGACGGCGACGACTTCTTCGAGCACGGTGGCCATTCGCTGCGGGCGATGCGCCTGGTGGCCGCGGTCCGCGCCGAGCTCGGCCGGGCCGTCGCGGTCGAGGACGTCTACGCGGCTCGCACCTTCGGCGAGCTGAGCACCGTGGTCGAGAGGGCGCCCCGAGACACCGGCGCGACCCCGCCCACCGGTAGCCCCGCGGCGCTGTCGCCCGCCCAGCGCCGGATGTGGTTCGTGGAGCAACTGGCTCCCGGCTCGGCGGCGCACAACATCGCGATGGCCGAGCGGGTGCGCGGCCCGCTGGACCCGGTGGCGTTGAGGAAGGCGCTGACGGCGGTCGTGACGGCGCACGAGGTGCTGCGCTGGCGGGTCGCCGCGCGTGACGGAGCGCCCGAGGTGTCGGTGGCGCCGCCGTACGAGGTCGCGCTCCCGGTGGACGATCTCTCGGGCACAGACGAGGGCACGGCGACAGGCGAGCTCGCGGACACTCACGGGAGCGCGGGCACGGGCGAGGGCGCGGGCAAGAACTCAGAGGAGCTGGCGGCGCTCCTGGAGGCGGAGGCGCAGGCGCGGTTCGACCTGGCCACCGGGCCGCTCCTCAGGGCGCGGCTGATCCGCCTGGCGCCCGACGACCACGTCCTGTGTCTGACCGTTCATCATCTGGTCTTCGACGGCTGGTCGCAGGACGTCCTTTACCGCGACCTGGTCGCCGCCTACCGAGGCCAGGCCCTGGACGAGCCGGGCCACGGCTTCGCCGACTACGTGCGCTGGCTGCGCGAGCAGGGCGACGCCACGGCCCTCACCTGGTGGCGCGACCACCTGAAGGACGCCCCGCTGGTGCTCGACCTGCCCAGGGACCATGGCCGGCCGCCGGAGCAGACGTTCAGGGGCGCCGCCTGCCGTGCGGAGCTGGACGCGGCGACGGCCGGTCGGGTCGGCGAGCTGGCCGCCAAGTTGGGCGCGACGCCGTACTCGGTGCTGCTGGCCGCCTTCGGACAGCAGTTGGCCCGCCTGTCGGGCCGCGACGACCTGGTGGTCGGCGCGGCGTACGCGGACCGGCCGCACGTGGCCTTCGACCGGCTGGTCGGCATGTGCGTGCAGGTCCTGCCGCTGCGGCTGCGGCCGAGGGACGGCTTCGACGAGCAGGTGGCGGCCTGCGCCAGGGAGCTCAACGCCGCGATCAGGCACAGGGACGTGCCGCTGACGCCGCTGCTGGAGCTGCTGCGGCTGCCGCGTGACCTGAGCCGCAACCCGGTCACGCAGGTGCTGTTCAACATGTACAACTTCGCGCAGGCGCGGCTGGACCTGCCGGGCTGCGCGAGCGAGCCGCTGCGTCCCGGGCTGCCCGGCGCGCTGTTCGACCTGACCATGTACGTGAGCGAGCGGGCCGACGGCTACGCGCTCGAGCTGGTCTACAACCCGGACCTGTACACGGCCGAGCGCATGGACGCGCTGCTCGACGGCTACGTGGACCTGCTGGGCGAGCTTCTGACCGGGCGGCGTCCCGAGGAGGAGCCTGAGGCGGAGCTGCCTGAGCGGGACGGGCCCGGGCTGCTCGACGGCGATGCCTACGGGAGCCTGCGGCGCAGGACCGTGGCCGCGATCAGGCGCGCGGGGGTCCGGCCGGGCGAGACGGTCGCCGTGCTGGCCTCCCGGGTGCCCGAGCTGCCTGGGCTGCTGCTCGGCGTGCTGGCCTCGGGGGCGCGGTGGCTGGTCGTCGACTCCGCGCACCCGCCTGCCGTACAGGAGAAGCACGCAGCGGGGGCGCGGGCGGTGATCAGGTGCGCGCCGGGCCTCGACGGGCTGCCCGAGATCGTCCTCACCGACGAGGAGGACGACACGATCCACCCCGAGCGCGGCTACCTGTCGCTGACGTCGGGCACCACCGGCGATCCCAAGCCGGTCGTCACCACGGACCGCCCGCTGGCCCACTTCGTCGACTGGTACGTCAGGACGTTCGGGATCAACCAGGACGACCGGTTCGCCCTGCTGTCGGGGCTCGCGCACGATCCGGCGCTGCGCGACATGTTCGTCCCGGTCAGGGCGGGCGCGCGGCTGTTCGTCCCGGAGCAGGACCTGCTCCGCGATCCGGTACGGCTGGCCGCCTGGCTGGCCGAGCACGCGGTCACCGTCCTGCACCTGACCCCGCAGCTGGCCGCCATGCTGGCGGGCACCGGCGCGACGCTTCCCGACGTCAGGCTGGTCGGCGTGGGCGGCGACCGCTTCACCTGGGCCGAGGCCGACAGGCTCAGGCGGCTGGCGCCCCATGCCAGGCTGGTCGCCTTCTACGGCACGACCGAGACGCCGCAGGCGCACGCCTGGCACGAGCTGGGACGGCCCACGACGGAACTGGTGCCCATCGGCAGCCCGGTCGAGGGCAGCGAAATCCTCGTCCTGGCCGCCGACGGCCGCCGGGCGGCGGTGGGCGAGCTGGGCGAGGTGGTGGTCCGCAGCCGCTATCTGTCGACCGGCTACCTCGACCAGGCGCTGACGAAGGAGCGGTTCGACGGCGACCGGTTCCGCACCGGCGACCTCGGCAGGCTCAACCCCGACGGCACCGTGACCCCTGCGGGCCGCGCCGACGACCAGGTCAAGGTGCGTGGCTTCCGGGTGGAGCTGGGCGAGGTGGAGGCCGCGCTGGCCACCGACCAGGACGTGCGGGCCGCCGTCGCCGTGGCCGAGGGCGGCACGCTGACCGGCTACGTGGTGCCCGCCCGGCCCGGGCTGTCCGCGCACCGGGTGCTGGAACGGCTGCGAAGCGTCCTGCCCGAGCATGCCGTACCCGGCGAGGTGGTGCTGCTGCCCGCGCTGCCGCTGACGCCCAACGGCAAGGTGGATCGGGCCGCGCTGCGCCGCCCGCCCGCACGGGCCGCCGAGACGGCCAACGGCGGTAGCCGGTTGGACGGGCCGACCCAGAAGGTGGTCGCCCAGGTGTGGCACGCCGTCCTGGGCGTGCCGAGGCTCGGGCCCGACGACAACTTCTTCGAGATCGGCGGCCACTCGCTCGCCATCGCCGCCGTGCAGGCGCGGCTGAAGGCGGCCACCGGCCGCGACATCCCGATCGTGGAGCTGTTCCGCCACCCCACGATCCGCACGCTCGCCGCCCACCTCGACGGCGGGGGCGGCAGCCCCGGCCTGGACAGGGCGGCCCGCCGTCTCGCCGTGCGGCGGGACCGGCTGAGGAACCGCAATGAGAGGACGACCCCTTGACCGAACATGAGGAGACCTTATGAATGACGAGCCCACGGTCGAGCCGATCGCGATCATCGGCTTGTCGTGCCGGGTCCCTGGAGCGGGTGACGCGCGGCAGTTCTGGCGCAACCTCGCCGACGGTGTGGAGTCGCTGACCACCTACACCATGGACGAGCAGCGGGCGCTGGGGGTGTCGGAGAGCGCGCTGGCCGACCCCGCCTTCGTGCCCGCCGCGATGGTGATGGACGACCACCAGGGGTTCGACGCGGCGTTCTTCGGCATGTCGATCAGGGAGGCCGAGGTGCGCGACCCGCAGCACCGGCTGTTCCTTGAGCTGTCGCACACGGCGTTGGAGGACGCGGGCTACGACCCGTTCCGCTACCCGGGCGAGATCGGCGTCTACGCCGGGTCGGGCTCGGACTTCTACCAGTGGATCAACATCCGCAGCAACGCCCAGGCGCACGCCAACGCGGGGTGGCTGGCCGTCATGGTGGGCAACCACGTCGACTACTGCGCCACGCTCGCCTCCTACAAGCTCGACCTGCGCGGCCCCAGTTACACCGTGCACACCGCGTGCTCGACGGCGCTGGTGGCGCTGCACATCGCGTGCGAGGCGCTGCGCAACGGCGAGTGCGACATGGCGCTGGCCGGGGCTGCCATGCTCGACCTGCCCCAGGGCCAGGGCTACGTCTACGACCAGGACGGCATCGTCTCCCCCGACGGGCACTGCCGCCCGTTCGACGCCAACGCCGGCGGCACGATCTGGGGCAGCGGCGGCGGCGTGATCGTGCTGAAGCGGCTGTCGGAGGCGATCGCCGACCGCGACAACATCCGCGCGGTCGTGCTCGGCAACGCCATCAACAACGACGGCGCGGGCAAGGTGGGCTTCTCCGCGCCGAGCATGGACGGCCAGGCGGCCGTCATCGCGCAGGCGCTCGGCGTGGGCGGCGTCGACCCGCGTACGGTCACCTACGTCGAGGCGCACGGCACCGGCACCGCGCTCGGCGATCCGATCGAGGTGGCGGCGCTGTCCAGCGTGTTCTCGATGGACACCGACGACACCCAGTGGTGCGGCATCGGCTCGGTCAAGAGCAACATCGGTCACCTCGGGCAGTCGGCGGGCGTGGCCAGCGTGATCAAGGCGGTGCTGTCCCTGGAGAACGGGCTGATCCCGCCGACGCTGCACTACGGGAGCCCCAACCCGAAGATCGACTTCCCGAAGAGCCCGTTCTACGTGGTCTCCTCGCCGGTCAAGTGGGAGCGCGACGGCGTCCCCCGCCGCGCGGGCGTCAGCTCCTTCGGCATCGGCGGGACGAACGCGCATGCCGTACTGGAGGAGGCGCCGCCGCGCCCGGCGCTGCCCCGCGAGCGGCCCGCGCACCTGCTGAAGCTGTCGGCCAGGACCGACGCGGCGCTGGCGGCGGCGCGCGAGCGGCTGGCCGCGCACCTGACCGAGCACCCGGACGCCGAGCTCGCCGACGTGGCGTTCACGCTGCGGGTGGGGCGGCGTGAGCTGAAGAGCAGGGCCGTGGTGGTGGCCTCCTCGGTCGAGGACGCGGTCGCCGCGCTGTCGGACCCCAAGCGGATCGTCTCGGGCAGCAAGCCGAAGCGGGCGCCGCAGGTGGCGTTCCTGTTCTCCGGCCAGGGCTCGCAGTACGCGGGCATGGCGGCCGAGCTGTACGAGAACGAGCCGGTCTTCCGCGAGGCCGTCGACGAGTGCTCGGCGATCCTGGACCTCAGGGACGAGATCTTCGCCACCGGCGAGGAGGCCGACGAGCGGCTGCGGCAGACCTCGCTCACCCAGCCCGCGCTGTTCACCGTCGAGTACGCGCTGGCCAGGCTGTGGCTGTCGCTCGGCGTCGAGCCTGCCGCGATGATCGGGCACAGCATCGGCGAGTACGTGGCCGCGACCGTCGCGGGCGTGTTCACGCCGCAGGACGCGCTGCGGCTGGTCGAGGCGCGCGGGCGGCTCATCCAGGGCATGCCGACGGGCTCGATGCTGGCCGTGCAGCTCATGCCGGACGAGGTCGCGCCGCTGCTGCCCGACGACGTGTCGGTGGCGACGGTCAACGGTCCCGGCACGTGCGTGGTGGCCGGGCCCTCGGCGTCGGTGCGCGAGCTGGCCGAGATGCTGGAGGAGGAGGGCGTCGGCTGCACCATGCTGCGCACCTCGCACGCCTTCCACTCGGCGATGATGGAGCCGATGCTCGGCGAGTTCCGCGCGCTGGTCGCGCAGACTCAGATGAACGCGCCGAGCCTGCCGTTCCTGTCGAACGTGAGCGGCACGTGGATCACCGCGGCCGAGGCCACTGACCCGTCGTACTGGGCCAGGCACGTGCGCGAACCGGTCCGCTTCGGCGACTGCGTCGCGAACCTGGTCGCCGACGGCGAGTGGATCATGATCGAGTGCGGTCCTGGGCGGCAGCTGTCCGGGCTGGTCAGGGCGCAGCTTCCGGCCGGCGCGGTCGGCCCGCTGCCGTCGCTGCCTGGACCGCGGGACAAGGCCGGGGACGTGCACGTGTTCTCGCAGGCCGTCGGCGCGCTGTGGGTGAACGGCGTCGAGCTGTCCGACTTCGGGGCGCCGGGCTACCGAGTGTCGCTGCCGGGCTACGCGTGGGAGCGCCAGCGGGCCTGGATCGACCCGGACCCGCAGGGCGCGTGGGTCGGCGGCGTCGCCAGGCAGCAGCAGCCGCAGGGCAATCTGCCGCCCGAGCGGTGGTACGGCGTGCCGGTCTGGCGGCAGGCGCCGACCGGCCCCGCCCGTCCGGCGCCGGTGACGCGGTGCCTGGCGTTCGTGGACGACGACTCGTCCGCGCTGACCGCCGCGCTGCGCGCGTCGGGGGCCGAGGTGCTGGAGGTACGGCCGGGCGACGGCTTCACCGCCGACGGCGCGAGCTTCACGGTACGGCCTGCCGTACGGGAGGACTACGACGCGCTGCTGGAGGCGGTCGGTGAGGTGCCGGAGCGGATCGTCCACGCGTGGGCGACGACCGGCCCTGCCGACGACACCTGGGAAGCTCAGGACCGCGGTTTCTTCGGCGTCCTGGCCCTGGTGCAGTCGCTGTCGGCGGCGCAGCCCGCGGGCGGCGTCCAGCTCGATCTGGTCACCTCGGGAACCATGGACGTGGTCGGCGACGACCTCACCAGGCCCGAGCACGCGACGCTGGCCGCGTTCGCTCGCGTGGTGCCGCTGGAGACGCCGTGGTTGCGCGTGCGGCAGATCGACGTCGCAGGGGCCGGCTGGGTCAAGGCGGCGGCGGCCGAGCTGGGCAGGCAGGCCGAACCCGGCGAGGCGGGGCTGCTGGCTCCGGTCGGGCTGCGCGGCGGGCGGCGCTGGCTGCTCGGCTACGAGCAGCTGGAGGTGGCCGAGGAGCCGGGCGAGCCGCGCGACGGCCAGGTGTACGTGATCACCGGCGGCCTGGGCGGCATCGGCATCTCGCTGGCCGAGGATTTGGCGGCGCGGGCACGGGTGCGGCTGGTGCTGCTGTCGCGCGGCGGGATGCCGGACGGGCCGCCGCGCTCGGCGCGCGAGGCCAGAGCCGCCGCGGCGATCCGCCGGATGGAGGAGGCGGGCGCGCAGGTGCTGTGCCTGGCCGCCGACGTCACCGACGCCGCCGACATGCGGCGGGTCAGGGACGAGACGCTGGCCGCGTTCGGCAGGGTGGACGTGCTCGTGCACGCGGCCGGGCTGCCCGGCGGCGGCATGGCCCAGATCAAGGAGCGCGAGGCGGCCGAGGCCGTCCTGCGGCCCAAGGTGCTCGGCACGCTCGCCCTCCAGGCGGCCTTCGGCGACCTGGAGCTCGAGGCGGTGGTGCTCTGCTCGTCGATCACCGCGGTGGCCGGCGGGTTCGGGCAGATCGACTACTGCGCGGCCAACAACTTCCTCGACGCGCACGCCCGCGCGGGCCACGGCTGGAACGCCGCCCAGGTCGTCAGCGTGAACTGGGGCAAGTGGCTGGAAGTCGGCATGGCGGCGGAGACGGCGGCGCCAGCCGGGTTCGTCGCGTTGCAGCGCGGCGACCGGATCAAGGCCATCGACCACCCCGTGATCAACGCCAGGCACGAGGGCGAGGGCCTCGACTGGTGCAGCGGCACCATGTCACCGCAGACCCACTGGGTGCTGGACGAGCACCGCATCTCCGACGTGCCGGTGCTGCCCGGCACCGGCCACGTCGAGATGGCCAGGACCGCCGCCCAGGCGGTGCTGCCCGGCGACGGGCTGGTCGAGCTGCGGGACGTGGTCTTCGTCGAGCCGCTGTCGGTGGCCGACGGGGCGACCGCCGAGGTGCGGGTGCTGTTCGCGCCCGAGTCCGACGGCGCGGAGTTCCAGGTGCAGAGCATCGTCGGCGACTCCCACCGCACCCACGCCCGCGGCACGGCCGCCAAGGTGAACCCCGGCCCCGTCGACCGCGTGGAACTGCGGACGATCATGGATCGCTGTGTGCTCTCGCCCGAGGGCCAGGGCGGGGTGCCGCTGTCGGGGCTGCTGACGCTCGGCGGTCACTGGGGCAAGAACCTGAGCAGCGCATACGTCGGCCAGCACGAGGCGCTCGGCCTGTTCGAGGCCGACGACGTGGTGCTGGAGGACCTGGACCGATGGGGTCTGCACCCGGCTCTGATGGACAGCGCCACCTCCTTCAGCTGGGTGGAGGTCGAGGGTCACTACCTGCCGCTCGGCTACGGCCGGATCACCGTCAGGGGCAGCCTGCCCGAGGCGTTCTGGAGCCACCTGCGCATCACCAGCACCGACACCGACGAGGTGCTGGCCGTGGACGTGACGCTCATCGCGCCCGACGGCACCGTGCTGGTGCAGATCTCCGACTACGTGCTGCGCCGCATCGACACCGACGCCGTGGTGGCGGGCGTCGTCGCCAACGCCGACTCCCAGCGAGCCGGTACGGCCGTGGCCACCCCCGAGGACGCCGTCGGCATCAGGCCCGCCGAGGGCGCGCAGGCGCTGCGCAGGCTGCTGGCCGCGCCGCTCGGCCCGCAGGTCGTCGTGGCGGCCACCTCGGTCGCCGAGCTGATCGCCGGGGTCGGGTCGCTGACACAGGAGACGGTCGAGTCGGAGCTCGACCCGGCCGCCGTCGCCGACCGGCAGGCCAGATCCCCCGGCGAAGGCTACGTCGCGCCGCGCGGCGAAGTGGAGACCACGATCGCCAGGCTCTGGGGCGAGGTGCTCGGCGGCGAGCACATCGGCATCGACGACGACTTCTTCGAGCTGGGCGGCAACTCCCTCATCGCGGTCCAGCTCATCGCCCTCATCCGCAAGGAGCTGGGCGTGCGGCTGCCGATGCGCAGCCTGTTCGAGGAGCCGACGGTGGCGGGGGTCGCGGCGCTCATCGACGAGGCCAGGCGCGCCCCCGCCGCCGAACCGGCCGGTCCGACCATCCCCCGTCTTCCGAGGAGCGAGCAGTGAGCGACGTCAAGGTCGTGCTCAACGACGAGGAGCAGTACTCGATCTGGCCGGCGGCCAGGCAGAATCCCGCGGGCTGGCATGACGCGGGCTTCTCCGGCACCAAGGACGAGTGCCTGGCCCACATCGAGCAGGTCTGGACAGACATGCGGCCGAAGAGCCTGCGTGAGGCCATGGACGGAGGGGGCGTTCAGTGAGCGACGCTTTCCCGGCCTCGTCGGGTCAGGAGCGCATGTGGTTCCTGGCCCGCTTCGAGCCCGACCTCGCCGTCTACAACATCGGCATGCTGATGCCGATGACCGCCAGGCAGCCGGTGGATCCGCGCCGCCTGGAGCAGGCCATCGACCTGGTGGTGCGGCGGCACGAGGCGCTGCGGACCACGTTCGAGTTCAGGGACGGCCAGGTCACGCAGATCGTCACCGGCTCCGCGCCGCCCGCCGTGGTCACCGAGACCGACCTGACCCATCTGCCGTTGGCCGAGCGGGAGCCGGAGCTGAAGCGGCTGGCCAGGGCCGACGCGGCGGCGCCGTTCGTGCTGGAGGAGGCGCCGCTGTGGCGGGCCAGGCAGGTCCGGCTGGCCGACAACGACCTGCGGCTGGTCATCGTCTTCGACCACACGGTGTTCGACGGCGTCTCCAGCATGATCTTCGTCGACGAGCTGGAGGAGTGCTACGACGCGATCGGTGAGGGCAGGGCGCCCAAGCTGCCCGACCTGCCGATCCAGTTCGCCGACTTCGCGGTGTGGCAGCGCGGGCGGCTGACCGGCGAGTTCCTGGAGACCGAGCTGGCGCACTGGCGGGAGCGGCTGGCGGGCATCCCCGCCGACCTGGGCCTGCCGGGTGACCGGCCGCGGCCCGCCCGCCGTACCTATCGGGGGGAGATGCGGCTCGGGGCCTACTCCCCCGAGCTGAGCTCCCGGCTGGAACGGCTGGCCAAGGACCTCAACACGACGCTGTTCACGGTGATGCTCACCGCCTACGCGGCGGTCCTTTCACGATGGTCCGGCGTGGACGACGTCGTGGTGGGCACGCCGATCGCCGGGCGGCTGCTGCCGGAGACCGAGCCGGTCATCGGCATGTTCGTCAACGCGGTGCCGCTGCGCGTGGACCTGTCGGGCGCGCCGACCTTCCGCGAGGCGGCCGCGCGGGTGCGCGCCACGGTGGCCGAGGCGCTGGACCACCAGGAGCTGCCGTTCGAGCGGCTGGTGGAGGACCTGCAGCCGACCAGGGACCTGAGCGTGCCGCCGATCTACCAGGTGATGTTCAACCTGGCCAGCGGCACCAACGAGGGGCAGATCGCCAACGGCACCGCGAAGGTCGACATCCAGCTCGACCTGAACATGCGGGACGGCAGGCTGCACACCCGCCTGGAGTACGCTACCGACCTGTTCGACCCCGAGACGATCGAGCGGTTCGACGCCCAGCTGCGCACGCTGGTCGAGGCCGTGGCCGCCGACCCCGAGCAGGTGGTGGGCTCGCTGCCGCTGCTCACCTCGCAGGAGCGCGAGCAAGTGCTCGCGCTCGGCACGGGCCCTGACTCCGCACCGGCCGAGATCACGCTGTCGGCGCTGGTCGAGGCGCAGGCGGCGGCCACGCCCGACGCGCCCGCCGTCGTCTTCGGCGACGTCACGCTGACCTACGCCGAGCTGAACGCCCGCGCCAACCGGCTGGCCCGCTGGCTGCGCAGGATCAGGGTCGGGCGCGGCCACCCGGTCGCGGTCTGCGCCGAGCGCTCGCCGGAGCTGGTCGTGGCGCTGCTCGCGGTGCTCAAGGCGGGCGGCGCCTACGTGCCGCTCGACCCCGAGTACCCGCGGCACCGGCTGGCGTTCATGCTGGCCGACAGCGGCGCCAGGGTGCTGCTGACCCAGCGGCACCTGCGCGACGCGCTGCCCGGCGGCTCGGTCAAGCCGGTGCTGCTGGAGGACGAGGTCGACGAGCCGTCCGACGACCTGGACCCGGTCACCGGGCCCGACGACGCCGCCTACCTGATCTACACCTCGGGCTCGACCGGCCGGCCCAAGGCCGTGGTCAACTCCCATCGCGGCATCGTCAACCGGCTGGCCTGGATGCAGGACAGGTTCGGGCTCACCCCCGACGACGTGGTCATGCAGAAGACGCCCACCAGCTTCGACGTGTCGGTGTGGGAGTTCTTCTGGCCGCTGGTCCAGGGCGCGAGCCTGGTGCCGGTCCGCCCCGGCGGCCACCGCGACCCCAACCACCAGCGCGACCTGATCAAGCGGCACGGCGTCACCACGATGCACTTCGTGCCCTCGATGCTGGCGCTGTTCCTTGAGGAGGCGGGCATCGAGTCGTGCACGTCGCTCAAGCGCGTGGTGTGCAGCGGCGAGGAGCTGCCGCCGCGGATGGCGGCCCGCTTCTTCGAGCGGCTGCCGGGCGTCGAGCTGCACAACCTGTACGGCCCGACCGAGGCGGCCGTCGACGTCACCGCCTGGAAGTGCGAGGACGTCGAGGGACGCCAGACGATGCCGATCGGCCGCCCCATGCCGGGCTGCCGCCTGCACGTGCTCGACGAGCGGCTGGAGCCGATGCCCGTCGGCGTGCCTGGACACCTGCACATCGGGGGCGTCCAGGTCGCCCGCGGCTACGCGGGCCGTCCTGGCCTGACGGCCGACCGCTTCGTGCCCGACCCGCACGGCCCGCCCGGCTCCCGGCTGTACGCCACCGGCGACCTGGCCCGGCTGCGGCCCGACGGCGAGCTGGAGTTCCTCGGCCGGATCGACGACCAGGTGAAGGTGCACGGCTGGCGGGTCGAGCCCGGCGAAGTGGAGGCGGCGCTGGCCGAGGACCCGCGTGTACGGCGGGCCGTGGTCTCACTGCGCGACGACGCGCCAGGCGGGCGCGGGCTCGTCGCGTACGTGGACTGGTCGGGCGAGCCACACGAGCTGGCCCACGCCATGCGCACCACGCTGGCCCGCAAGCTGCCGCCGCCGCTGCTGCCGCAGGCGTTCGTGCAGGTGACAGAGTTCCCGCTGGGGCCGAGCGGCAAGCTCGACCGGGCCGCGCTGCCGGCGCCCACCGGGCCTGGCCGTACCGACCTGGGCACTGCCTACGTCGAGCCTGGCACGCCGCTGGAGGCCGAGCTGTGCGAGCTCTGGGGCGAGCTGCTGGGCCGCGACCGGGTGGGCGTGGACGACGACTTCTTCGAGCTGGGCGGGCATTCGCTGCTGGCGGTGCTGCTGGTCACCCGGTACCGGGAGGTCTACGGGATCGAGATGGACCTGCGGGTCTGCTTCGAGCTCACGACGGTGGCCGAGCAGGCGCTTGCCGTACTGGAACTGCAGCTCGGCGACGCCGAGCTGGACGCCCTGCTGGCCGAGGACACTGAACACCCTGTGGAGGACGCGGGCGCATGAGCGACATGCGGGGACGGCTGGCGCGGCTGAGCCCGGAGCAGCGCGCGGCGCTGGAGCGCAGGCTCCGGCGCCAGACACCGGTGCGCGCGGCGGGCATTCCGCCGCGCCCCGACCCGGACGGCCCCGCGCCGCTGTCCTACGGGCAGGAGCGGCTGTGGTTCCTGCAGCGGCTGGATCCGGCCGACGCCTCCTACAACATGTACATGGTCCAGCGGCTGCGCGGCCGGCTCTCGATCGAGGCGCTCGGACATGCGCTGGACACGGTGGTGGCGCGGCATCCGACGCTGCGGGCCCGCTTCCCCGCCGAGGAGGGCAGGCCGGTGCAGCTGGTCGAGCCGTCCATGAAGGTCGAGCCGGTGGTCGTCGACCTGGGCGAGGTGCCCGCGGCCGAGCGGGAGGCGCGGGCCACGTCGCTGGTCGCCGAGCTCACCAACACCCCGTTCGATCTGGCGGCGGGGCCGCTGGTGCGGATGCACCTGCTGGCGCTGTCGGACACCGACCATGTGCTCTGCCTGGTGCTGCACCACATCGTGGCCGACGGCTGGTCGTTGAAGCTGCTGCTCGGCGAGCTGGTCGGCTGCTACGCGGCGGCGGTGCGCGGCGGCCGGGCCGACCTGCCCGAGCCGTCGCTCGACTACCGCGACTTCGCGGCCTGGCAGCGCTCGCGTGAGCCTTCGCAGCGCGACCTCGACTACTGGCGCGCGCAACTGGCCGGGCTGGAGCCGCTGGAGCTTCCCGTGGACCGGCCGCGCGCCGCCGTACGGACCGCCTCCGGCGACTACAAGGTGCGCAGGATCGGCGCCGAGCTGACCGCGCGGCTGGAGCAGCTGGCCCGCGACGAGCGGTGCACGCTGTTCATGGTGCTGCTGGCCGCCTACCAGACGCTGCTGTGGGCGCACTCGGGGCAGGACGACGTCGCGGTCGGCTCGGTGATCGCCGGGCGGGACCGGCCCGAGCTGCAGGACGTCGTCGGCTTCTTCCCCGAGACGCTGGTGCTGCGCGGCGACCTGTCGGGCGACCCGAGCTTCCGCGACCTGCTCGCCCGCACCAAGGCGACCGTCCTGGACGCCTTCGCCCACCAGGACATCCCCTTCGAGCGCCTGCTCAACGACCTCGGTGTGCGACGCGACCTGAGCACGACGCCGCTGTTCCAGGCCATGTTCGTGATCCAGGACAAGGACGCGTCCGCGCTGCCGCTGCCCGGGATCGAGGTGGAGGTGTTCGACCCGGGGGCGGCGCAGGCCAAGTTCGACCTGATGCTGGACGTCACCCCGCGCGACGGCACCCTGTACGCGCTGCTGTCCTACGCTGCCGACCTGTTCGACGAGGAGACCGTGGCGCGGCTGCTGCGCAGGTGGGAGCGGGTGCTGGAAGCGGTGGCGGCCTCGGCCGCCACGCCGCTGTCGGCGCTGCGCGCCGCCATGGAGCTGCCGGAGGACCGGCTGCCCGATCGCTCGACGGCCGTCCCGGGGACGCGCGACGTGATCGCGCTGTTCGAGGAGCGGGTACGGCTGTCGCCGTCCGCCGTCGCCGTCTCCGAGGGCGAACGCCGCGTGACGTACGCCGAACTGGACGCTCTCGCCTCCCGACTGGCCGGACGGCTCGTGGCGGCGGGCGCTTCCACGGAGACGGTGGTGGGCCTGTGCGCCCGCCGGTCGGTCGAGCTGATCGCCGGGATGCTCGCGGTGGGCAAGGCGGGCGGCGCGTACCTGCCGCTGGACCCCGCCTACCCGGCCGAACGGCTGCGGTGGATGCTGCGGGACTCCGGGGCCGAGATGCTGCTGTCGCAGGACGGCCTGCTGGACTGCGACCTGCCGACGATTCCGCTCACGGATCCCGGTCTCGTGGATTCCGGGGTTGGGGATCCCGGCGTTGGGGATCCCGGGGTCGGCTCGGCGGGGCGTGCCGTGGACCCCCGGGCCCTGGCGTACGTGATCTACACCTCGGGCTCCACCGGGCGGCCCAAGGGCGTGGAGGTGCCGCGCGAGGCGCTGGCCGCGCGCGTGGACTGGATGCGCTCCGAGTACGGCGTCGGCCCGGGCGACCGCGTGCTGCAGTTCGCGTCGGCGAGCTTCGACACGCACGCCGAGGAGGTCTACCCGGCGCTGGCGGCGGGTGCGGAACTGGTGCTGTGCCCCGACGAGCCGCTGCCGGACTTCCTGAAGTCCCCGGCGGGCGCCGCGCTGACCGTCATCGACCTGCCCACCTCCTACTGGCAGGAACTGCTCGCTTCGGGCGCCGCCTGGCCGCCCGGGCTCCGGCTGCTCATCCTCGGCGCCGACCCGCTGCCGGGGCCCGCCCTCGCCGCGTGGTACGCCTCAGGGCCGCCGAACGCACGGCTGGTCAACAGCTACGGGCCCACGGAGACGACGATCATCGCGACCGCCGCCGAACTGGACCCTGGGGAGTCCGAGCGGCGGCCGACCGTGGGGCACCCGCTCTCGGGCACCACGCTGGAGGTGCTCGCCCCCGACGGCGGCCCCGTCCCGCCGGGTGTCGCGGGCGAGCTGTACATCGGCGGCGTGGGCGTGGCGCGTGGCTATCGCGGCGCTCCCGCCCTCACGGCCGAACGTTTCCTGCCAGGTCCCGATGGCACGCGCCGCTACCGGACGGGCGACCGGGCCCGCTTCCGCCTGGACGGCCGACTGGAGATCCTCGGTCGGCTCGATCGCCAGGTGAAGGTGCGCGGCTACCGAGTGGAGCCCGGCGAGATCGAGTCCTGCCTGCTGTCGCACCCGGCGGTCGCCCAGGCGACGGTGGTGATCCGCGACGACACCCTGATCGCCTACGCCGTACCCGCCACAGTTGGCGGTCCGGAGCTTGAGGCCGTCCTGCGCGAGTACCTGGGCGCGCGGTTGCCGCCGCACCTGGTGCCCGGCGCGGTCGTGGTGGTCGAGCGGATCCCGCTGACGCCCAGCGGCAAGGTCGACCAGGACGCGCTCCCGGCCCCCGAACGACGGGCCGCGGCCGGTTACGAGCCGCCCGCGACGGCCGCCGAGGAGCTGGTGTGCATGGTCTGGGCGGAGGTGCTCGGACTGGACCGGGTGGGCGCGCTGGACGACTTCTTCCAGCTCGGCGGCCACTCGCTGCTGGCCACCAGGACCACGGCCAGGATCGCGGCCGCCGCGGACCTCGACGTGCCGCTGAAACTCGCCTTCACCCACCCCACCCCACGCGACCTGGCCGCCGCGCTGGAACGCCTGGCCGAGGCCGAGTTCGACGGAGCCGACGGGGTCGGCGTCGAGGAGGGGACCAGCCGTGGATGAGCGGAGGGCTCGGCTGGAGGCGCGCTTCCGCCGGGCCGTGACCGGGCTCGACACCGAGCGGCCGATCGCGCGCAGGCCCGAGGGAGTGGCGCCGCCGCTGTCGTTCGCGCAGGAGCGGCTGTGGTTCATGGAGCAGTTCGCCCCCGGCACCGGCGCGTACGTGCTGCCCGCCTCGGCCCGGCTGCGCGGTCCCGTCGATGTCGCGCTGCTTCAGCGGCGGCTCGACGCGACGGTGGCGCGGCACGAGAGCCTGCGGATGACCTTCCCTGCGGGCCCGGACGGCCGTCCCGAGGTGCGCGTCGCCGCGTCGGCCCGGGTGCCGCTGCGCGTGGTCGACACCACCTCGGGCGGCGATCCCGAGGAGGCGGCCAGGCGGGTGCTCAGTGCCGAGCTGGCGCGACCGTTCGACCTGGCCACGGGGCCGCTGGTGCGTGCCACCCTCGTCCGGCTGGCCCCCGACGACCACGCGCTCCTGGTCGCCGCCCACCACATCGTGACCGACGGCTGGTCGGCCGACCTGATCCTGCGCGAGCTGCTGAACGACCCCGGACCGCCCCCGGGCATCGGCTACGGCGACTACGCCCTCTGGCAGCGGGAGCGGCTGCAGGGCGACGTCCTCGACCGCGATCTGGCGTTCTGGCGTGCGGAGCTGGCCGGGGTCGTGCCGTTGGACCTGCCGCTCGACCTGCCGCGCCCGCCCGTGCAGGGGATGAAGGGCGGCTGGCTCGACCTCGCCGTGGACGCGGAGGTGGCCGGACGGCTGAAGGAGCTGGCCAAGGCGGAGGGCGCGACCCTCTACATGGCGCTGCTGGCCGCCTTCCACGTGCTGCTCGGGCGGTGGTCGGGGGCGGCCGACTTCGTGGTCGGGTCGCCGGTGGCCGGGCGGGGCCGGGCGGAGTTCGAGTCGGTGGTGGGGCTGTTCGTCAACCTGCTGCCGATGCGGGCCAGGCTGGGCGGCAATCCGGGGTTCGCCGAGCTGCTCCGCCGTACCAGAGATGGGGCTTTGGAGGTCTACGGGCACCAGGAGTTGCCGTTCGAGAAGCTGGTGGCGGAGCTGGATCCGGTGCGCGACGTGAGCAGGCCGCAGCTGCAGGTGCTGTTCGCGTTGCAGAGCTACCGGGCCGGCGGTGAGGGGTTCGCGCTGGACACCACGACCACCCGCTTCGACCTGGAGCTGTATGTCACGGAGGCCGACGACGGGCTGGCGGGCCGGTTCGTCTACAACAGCGAGCTGTTCCTGCCGGAGACGGTGGAACGGCTGGCGCGGCGGTTCGAGGCGCTGCTGCGGGCGATCGTGGCAGGGCCCGACGTGCCGGTGGGCGAGCTGGAGTTCCTGGCGCCGGAGGAGCGGGCCCAGGTGGTCTCCCGATGGAACGCCACCGAGCGGGAGCATCCGGGCGGCACGCTGCATGGCCTGGTCTTCGAGCAGGCCGACCGCACCCCTGACGCGACCGCCCTGGTGTTCGACGGCGACCGGCTGACCTACCGCGAACTCGCCGAACGAGCCCGCGAAGTGGCCGCCCACCTGCTCAAGGCAGGGGCCCGGCCGGACCAGCCGGTCGGCGTGCGCATGGAACGCGAGCTGAACCTCCCGGTCGTGCTGCTCGGCGTCGTCGCAGCAGGCTGCGCCTACCTGCCCCTCGACCCCGCCGACCCCGAAGACCGCCGCCAAGCCATGCTCACCGACGCTGGCGCGAACATCGTCCTGACCGGTTTCCAGGAATACAACGC